>NZ_JAEBEP010000015.1:0-184069 GCF_046548915.1 Streptomyces sp. cmx-18-6
CGATGGCGCCGCTGATCAGTGTTAGGGCGGTCCACTTGCGGTTCTTGAAGCCTTCGGCCTTGCCGGCGGCGATGGCGACGGCGATCTCGAAGATGACGGCGACGGCGAGGTGCAACCAGTGCATGAGGAGTCCTTGGTCTGTGCGGCCGGGTGGGTGGTGCGGGTGGTGGGGCGGCAGGTTCCCCATCACTAGATGTTGCTTGTACGTGCAAGTTCTTGTAGCGACTTTCCTCCCGGTCGGGGAGGTCGGTGCGTTGGAATAAAGCTTGCATGAGCATGGATCTGGTTGTCAAGCGAAGCTGTGCGGAACCTTCGCAGGCGTCGGCCGCACGGTCGCGGGTTCGGTCGGTCGACCCTGGTCAGAAGTGTGCGAGGGGGCGAGGGTCGCAGGTCTCACGGGTGCGCTTCCCTGGGGTCGGGCCCGTCATCAAGCCACATGCTCATGCAAGTACCTGAGTTTTCGGCCCGCACACACCCGGGCCGCCGGCCGCTACGCCGAAGCGTTCGGCCCCCCGCACCCGCACGAGCGCCGGACCACCAGCGCCGAGGGGAACTGCTTCAGCCGCTCCCGCCGCGAGCCGACGACCCGGAGCGAGTCGTCCAGCACCAGGTCCACGGCGGCCCTGGCCATCGCGGGCCGGTCGGAGAAGACCGTGGTCAGCGGCGGATCGGTGAGCCCGGCCTCCTTCACGTCGTCGAAGCCCGCGACCGCCAGCTCCCCGGGCACGTCGATGCGCAGCTCGCGCGCCGCCCGCAGCACCCCGAAAGCCTGGTCGTCCGTGGCGCAGAAGATCGCCGGGGGTCGGTCCGGGCCGGCCAGCAGGTCGAGGGCGACGCGGTAGGCGTCGTAACGGTTGTACGGGGCCTGGAACAGCCGGCCCTCCGTCGAGCGGCCCGACTCGTGCATCGCCCGGCGCCACCCCTCGACGTGGTCGGCGACCGGGTCGCCGACCACCGGGGTCGACTCCACGCCGCCGAGGCACGCCACGTACGCGTGACCGTGTTCCAGCAGGTGGCGGGTGGCGAGCTGCGCGCCGCCGACGTCGTCCGTGACGACCGCGACGTCGTCGATCGCCTCCGGGCGCTCGTGCAGCAGGACGACCCGGGCGTCCCACGCCTCGATCTCCGCCGCCGCCCGCTCGCTGGGACCCTGGCTGACCAGGATCAGCCCGGAGACCCGCATGCCGAGGAAGGCCCGCAGATAGTGGACCTCGCGCTCGTCGCGGTAGTCGGAGTTGCCGACGAGCACCATTTTTCCGCGCTCGGCGGCGGCCTGTTCGACCGCGTGCGCCATCTCCGCGAAGAAGGGCTGCCGGGCGTCCGGCACGATCATGCCTATGAGGTCGGTCCGCCGCGACGCCATGGCCTGGGCGACCCGGTCGGGGCGGTAGCCCAGCTCCTTGATCGCGGCGAGCACCCGCTCGCGCGTGGCCGGGGCGACCGGCCGGGGCCCGTTGTTGATGACGTAACTGACCACTGCGGTCGACGTCCCCGCCAGTCTCGCCACATCGTCCCGCGTCACCTTGGCCACGCGCGGCAGTCTACGCGGATATACCTACCTCTTGGCAGCCTCGACCGGGGCTTCTTCCGCCACCGTGGCCGAAGGCGACTGCTCCGAACGGGCTACGGATTCATCGGACCGACGCTGGGCCGCCGCCCGCTCCTTCGCCTCCTCCGCCGCGCGCTCCACCTTCTCCGGGGTGACGAAGCGGTAGCCGACGTTCCGGACCGTTCCGATCAGCGACTCGTGCTCGGGGCCGAGCTTGGCGCGCAGCCGCCGGACATGGACGTCGACCGTCCGCGTACCGCCGAAGTAGTCGTAGCCCCACACCTCCTGGAGGAGCTGGGCGCGGGTGAACACCCGGCCCGGGTGCTGGGCGAGGTATTTCAGCAGTTCGAATTCCTTGAAGGTCAGGTCCAGGACCCGGCCCTTGAGTTTCGCGCTGTACGTCGCCTCGTCCACGGAGAGATCGCCGTTGCGGATCTCCATCGGGGAGTCGTCGGACGTGATCTGCTGCCGGCCGGTGGCCAGCCGCAGCCGCGCCTCCACCTCGGCGGGCCCCGCCGTGTCCAGCAGGACGTCGTCGATCCCCCAGTCGGCGGTGACGGCCGCGAGGCCGCCCTCGGTGACGACGAGGATCAGCGGACAGCCGGGTCCGGTGGACCGCAGCAGCTGACAGAGCGAGCGGACCTGGGGCAGGTCGCGGCGCCCGTCGATGAGGATCACGTCGGCGCCCGGGGTGTCCACCAGGGCCGGGCCCTCGGCGGGGGCCACCCGCACGCTGTGGAGCAGAAGGCCGAGGGCGGGGAGCACCTCCGTCGACGGCTGGAGTGCGTTCGTCAACAGCAGCAGTGAACTCATCGCCGCCCACCTGCCTGGTTCGGTCGATCGTGTTGCACGGTTCGCTCGCCCATTACGTCGGTCCTCCTCGTTCCCTGCGAGAGGGGCACTCCCGGGTCGGACCCGGGGGAGTATGCGGCACTGCTTCGTACGGCTGTACGGCGATGTCCCCGCGATCACGCTGCGGCGTTCGTCATACAGGTTTTACGGTGCGGTCCCGCGCCCTGGGACCGCTGAGCTTGTTGAAACGTCTCCGTAACAACGCCCGGGAAGCACAAAAGGACCCGGGGGCTGCTTTGCCCGGATCCTCTTCGCAGCAGAATAACCCACATGAGTTCCGCGACCGAGGGTCGATTCCTGAGTTCTTCTGTTCCCTTGCTCACGCAGGTTCCACGATTCACCACATTGCTGACCGATGACGGGGTGCCGGTCGAGGCGGTGTACGAACCGTGTACGGCGGGTTCCGCGGGCCCCGGGAGCATCCCGCCGCGCGCGCCGGCGGACGTCCCCGCGATCGTCGTGGCGCACGGGTTCACCGGCTCGGCCGACCGTCCCGCCGTACGCCGGGCCGCCCGGGTGTTCTCCCAGCGTGCGGCCGTGATCACGTTCTCGTTCCGGGGCCACGGGCGGTCCGGCGGGCGCTCCACGGTGGGGGACCGCGAGGTGCTGGACCTGGCCGCGGCGGTGGCCTGGGCGCGGACGCTCGGGCACGCCCGGGTCGTTACGGTCGGGTTCTCGATGGGCGGCTCGGTCGCGCTCCGGCACGGCGCTCTGTATACGGACCGCGAAGAGGGTCCGGAGGCACGGGAGGCGGCTGGTCGTGCACCGGTGCGCGACCGGCGCACAGGGGAGCGTTCGGGGGCGCACTTCGGCGCGCATGCCGATGCGGTGGTCTCGGTCAGTTCTCCCGCGCGCTGGTACTACCGGGGTACGGCCCCGATGCGCCGCCTGCACTGGGTGGTCACGCGGCCCTCGGGACGGCTCGTCGGGCGGTACGGCTTCCGCACCCGGATCGCCACCGACGACTGGAACCCCGTGCCGCTCCCGCCGGTCGCCGCGGTCCCCCTCATCGCCCCGGCCCCGCTGCTGCTCGTGCACGGCGACCGGGACCCCTACTTCCCGCTGGACCACCCGAGGATGCTGGCCGGGGCGGCGGGGGAGGGCGGGGCGGAACTGTGGCTGGAGCGGGGCATGGGGCACGCGGAGAACGCGGCGGACGACGCTCTCCTCGGCCGGATCGCCGACTGGGCGACGGCCGTGCCGCCCGCGTGACCCATCATGGAGAGCTGACGCACGAGGCGTCCGACGAACCGACCGAAGGAGTGGCGCCATGGCAGCGGGGACGATCCGCTACTGGGCTGCGGCCAAGGCCGCCGCGGGCACGGCGGAGGAGCCGTACGCGGCGGCGACCCTCGCCGAGGCGCTCGACGCCGTACGCGAACGACACCCCGGCGAGCTGAGCCGGGTGCTCCAGCGGTGCTCGTTCCTCATCGACGGGAACCCCGTCGGTACCCGTGGGCATGAGACCGTACGCCTTGCCGAGGGCGGCACGGTCGAGGTGCTCCCGCCGTTCGCAGGAGGGTGAACCGCAGGCCATGAGCAGCACCAGCGATCAGCAGTACCCGTATCCGTACGACCCCCAGCAGCAGCCGGCTCAGCCCCAGCAGCCGTACTGGCCCGATGGGACGGCCGGGCAGTCGGCCGCGCCCGCGTCCCCGGAGCCGGGCGGCTACGACCAGGGCGCGACGCAGACGTGGCAGGGCCAGACCTGGGACACGCAGTACCAGCCGACGATCCCGCGGAACCCGGAGCCGTACCAGGGGCAGGTCCAGGGATACGGGCAGCAGCAGCCGGACGCGTACGGGAGTGGGCAGCCGGACGCGTACGGAGCCGGGCAGCCGGGCGCGTACGGGACTCCGCAGCCGCTGTACCGGGAGCCGCAGCACCCGCAGCCGCAGCAGCCCCAGCAGTCGCAGTCGCTGTACCAGGAGCCGCAGCACCAGCAGCCCCAGTACCAGGAACCCCAGTACCAGCAGCCGTACCAGGACCCCCAGACGCCCCAGCAGCCCCACGCCGGACAGCAGCCCCAGCAGCCCCATTTCGGACAGCAGCCGTACCGGCCCGCCGCCGCCGAGGCCGCCTACCCGCCCCCGCAGGGCGCCTCCGGCTCGCTCCCGCTGCCGCCCGAGGTTCCGGCGGCCCCCGCAGCCGGGACCCAGCCCGTACCCCCGGCCGTACAGCAGCCGCAGCCCGCACCGCCGCAGCAGCCGCGGCCGGGGCTGGACGACGCCGGCTACAGCGCGCCCACCACCCTCGGCAACGCCCGGATCACCGACGCCCAGCGGGCCCGCGCCGAGGGGCGCTCCCCGATCATCGCGCCGGGGACGCAGCCCGCCGCGATCACCGCCGGGCTCGGCCTGCTCCTCGCGGGCGGCGCGGCGGTCGGCCCGTACGCCCTGCTCGTCCCGCTCGTCCTCCTCCAGGCCCTGACGGCCGCCGGCTGGTTCCGGCTCAACGGCATGTGGCCGGCCCGCCAGGGCATCGCGCTCGCCTTCGCGGGGGGTCTCGTCGCCGACGTCGCGCTCCTCGCGGCGGGCCGGGAGCACGGGCCCGCCGCGCTCCTGGGGACCCTGGGCGTCTGGGTGCTGCTCACCGTGGTCCTCCAGCTCCGCAGCAACGCGGGCGCCGACGACCGGCTGCACGGGCTGATGGCCACGGTCGTCTCGGCGGCCCTCGCGGTGCTGGCCGCCGGGCACCTCGCGGCGCTCCCGGACGCGGTGGCGGTCGGCGGGGTCGCGGTCGCGGCCGCCGTCCTGGCCCGTGCGCTGCCGCTCCCGGGCGTCGCCTCCGTCGTGGTGGCGCTGCTCGCGGCCGCCGGCGCGGGCATCGCGGTGGGCGGCCTGACGGACTACGGCACGCGGGGGGCGCTCCTCGGCCTCGCGGCAGGCGGCTGCGCCCTGATCGGGCTGCGGGTGGCGAGCTACGACTACCCGTCGCGCTTCGTCCACATGACCGCGGGGGTCGCGCTGCCGCTCACGGCGGCGGCCCCGGCGGTGTACCTGATCGGCCGCGCGCTGGTCTGACGTCCTCTCAACAGGGCCATACGCGCACGCGACAGGGGTACACGCTCCGGGAACCGATCGGGCGCCGCCGATCGTCGATCACCCGGGGCGTCCCCTGCTGTCGCAGTAGGCTCACGGATGCCGGGGGGACCGTACGGCTCAGGGTGGGGGAACGACACACATGCGCGCACTGCGAATACTGCTGGTCCTGCTGGTGGTGCTCGGCGCCGTCTTCGTCGCGGCCGACCGCGCGGCGGTGTATTTCGCCGAGTCGGAGGCCGAGGACCGGGTCGTCGCCGGCGGTTCCGAGGGCGGCGGCAGTGCCGGCAGGGCCGAGATATCGATCAAGGGATTCCCCTTCCTGACCCAGCTCGCCGCATCGGAGCTGGACCGGGTCGACGTCACCCTCACGGACATCAGGACCGAGGCCGCGGGCCGTGCCATACGGGTCGGCGAGGTGCGGGCGCAGCTGCGGGACGTGAAGCTCGGCTCGGGCTACTCCACCGCCACGGCCGCCCGCGCCACCGGCACGGCCGTCGTCTCGTACGAGGACCTGACGGCGGCGGCCGAGAAGGGCGTCACCGTCGCGTACGGGGGCGACGGCAAGGTCAAGGTCACCGGCACGGTCGAGATCCTGGGCCGCCCGATCTCCCGCAGCGTCCTGTCCACCGTGACCCGGGTCGACGGCCACACGATCAAGGTGCGCGCGGACGAGGTGCCGGGAGAGGGCATCCCCGGGGTGGAGGACCTGGTCCGCACCAGGACGGACTTCCAGGGCGACGTGGACGGGCTGCCGAAGGGGCTGGAGCTCCAGAAGATCCAGGTGACCGAGAAGGGCCTGGAGATCGACCTGAACGGCTCGAACGTCTCGCTGATGGACTGAGGACGCCGCGCGGGACGGACTGCGGACTGAGAGCACCGCACCGCACCGGCCGGACTACGGACTACAGACTACGGGCCACGGACTACGGGCTACGAGCCGAGGACGCCGCGTCCGGTCGTCCGGTCGGCCGGGCGGCCGGATGATGAGACGCCGACGTCCGTTCTGTAGATGCACCACGGACAAAGTGCGGCCGCGAACCGCCCCCGCGGCGCGTCTCACCTTCTCCCGTCTCGCATCATGGATGATCGCGTCTCAGTATCCGACACGACGGTGACATCTCCGCCCGTACCTCCCTACGATCGGACCCATGAAGCGACAGGCGGATCTCACGAAGCGGCGGGCAGTAGACCTGTGCCGCATCGCCGCCATGCTCTGTCGCACCTCCTGAGCGGGCCCGTTCGCACCGTCCCGCTCCTCCCCGGCCCTTCGACCACCGTCAGGGCCGGCCCCCGTGCCCCGTACGCGCCGCGCTCCGTCCGCGTGTATACCCGCACCCCCGCAGCATCACTCCGCATCTCGCACCACCCGCCGCAGACTGCCCCGGAGGAGAACAACATGAGCCGCAGCGACGTCCTGGTAGACGCCGACTGGGTCGAGGCCCACATCGACGACCCCGAGGTCGCCATCGTCGAGGTCGACGAGGACACCTCCGCGTACGAGAAGAACCACATCAAGAACGCGATCCGGATCGACTGGACCAAGGACCTCCAGGACCCGGTGCGCCGGGACTTCGTGGACCAGGCCGGCTTCGAGAAGCTGCTCAGCGAGAAGGGCATCGGCAACGACACGCTGGTCGTCCTCTACGGCGGCAACAACAACTGGTTCGCGTCGTACGCGTACTGGTACTTCAAGCTGTACGGCCACGAGAACGTCAAGCTCCTCGACGGCGGCCGCAAGAAGTGGGAGCTGGACTCCCGCGACCTGACCGACGCCGTCCCCACGCGCCCGGCCACCGAGTACAAGGCCAAGCCGCAGGACGAGTCCATCCGCGCCTACCGCGACGACGTCGTGAAGGCCATCGGCAGCCAGAACCTGGTCGACGTGCGTTCGCCCGACGAGTTCAGCGGCAAGCTGCTCGCCCCGGCGCACCTCCCGCAGGAGCAGTCGCAGCGCCCCGGCCACGTGCCGAGCGCCCGCAACATCCCGTGGTCGAAGAACGCCAACGACGACGGCACCTTCAAGTCGGACGACGAGCTCAAGGCCCTCTACGAGGACGAGCAGGTCGACCTGGCGAAGGACACCATCGCGTACTGCCGCATCGGTGAGCGCTCCGCGCTCACCTGGTTCGTCCTGCACGAGCTGCTCGGCCAGGAGAACGTCAAGAACTACGACGGTTCGTGGACCGAGTACGGCTCCCTCGTCGGCGTGCCGATCGAGCTCGGCGCCAACAAGTAATCCGTCCGACCAGCACCACTTTGACCAGAAGGACAGAACACCATGTGTGGAGCACAGGCCGGCGGCCCCGACGCTTCGACGATCAAGCCCGGTGAGACCACCATCCAGGGCAGCGTGACCCGCGACGGCGAGCCCGTCACCGGTTACGTACGCCTGCTGGACTCGACCGGCGAGTTCACCGCCGAGGTCCCGACCTCGGCGACCGGACAGTTCCGCTTCTACGCGGCCGAGGGCACCTGGACGCTCCGCGCCCTGGTCCCGGGCGGCAGCGCGGACCGCACGGTCGTCGCGCAGACCGGCGGACTCTCCGAGGTCGCGATCGCCGTCTGATCCACCGCCGTCCGATCCACGGCATGGCCGGTCCACGGCACAGAACGGCCGGAGGGCCGCACCCCAGGGGGTTGGACGCCACCTGACGCGGGGTGCGGCCCTTCGCGCCGTCCTGTTCCGGGCCCGCGAACGGTCCTACGCTGGAGATATGTACGCCCGACGCCGGCGCGGCTACTTCTGGATGATGGGCGGCTGCGTCGTCCTCTTCGTCTCCGCCTGGGCCGTCGTGCGCCTGTGGTCGATGCCGGCGGCCGTCGCCATGTGCCTGGTCGCCATGGTGATCCCGCCCGTCGCGGCGGTGCTCGCCAACCGGCGCGGCCCGGAGGACCGCTGGTGGGACGACCCCTCCGGCGACCCGAAGTCGGACGAGTGGTGGGACGAGCTGGACGGGAAGAAGCGGTACTGAGGGACGGAAGGCGTCCCCCGGCCGGATCAGTACACGAGCGCCTGCGTCCCCTCCGCCATGGCCTCCTGCACGAAGACCTGCGCCCCCGCGATCCGTACGCCCTCCAGCACGTCCTTCTCGGTGATCTCGCGCCGGGCCGCGCACTGCGTGCAGAGGGTGACCCGGCCGCCCGCCAGGATCGAGTCGAGCAGGTCCGGCAGCGGGGCGGCGTGCGGGAGCTCGAACTCGGCGGCCCGGCCCGGCAGCGCGAACCACGCGGACTCACCGGTCAGCCAGAGCGAGACCTCCACGCCACTGGCGACGGCCACGGCCGCCACGGTGAACGCCTGCGAGCAGCGCTCGGCGGAATCGGCCCCGGCGGTCACCTTGATCACGAGCTTCTTCGGCATGGGCGGAACTCTAATCGCCGGGGAGGGACGGGGAGGGGTGGGGATGACGGGGATGAGCGGGTGGAGCGGGGAGGAGGGGGCCGGCGGTGCGGCCGCCCGGCCCATCCCTGGACGCGTGGGCCGGGCCCCCACCCATTAGGCTGGGCACCGGCCCTGTACTGCCGCCATACCGCTCGTTCCGAGGAGCCCCCGTGCTTGAGGCATTCTTCACCTCCCTGCTGATCCTGGTCTGCGTCGGCGTACTCGCCTTCACGGTGGTCGCCGTGAAGAAGCTGTACCAGGGCCAGCGCTGACCCTCGCCCCACCCGATCGTTCCGCCCCTCCCTCACAGATCGTCTGAGCCGCTCATGATCGAGATTCCGTCCGACCTCCACCCGGACCTCGTCCCGCTGGCCTTCCTCATCGGCAAGTGGGCGGGCGCGGGCGTTTCCGACTTCCCCGGCGCCGAGAAGTGCAACTTCGGCCAGGAAGTCACCTTCAGCCACGACGGCCGCGACTTCCTGGAGTACGTCTCCCACAGCTGGGTGCTGGACGCGGACGGCAACCAGGTCCGCCCGCTGGAGTCGGAGTCCGGCTACTGGCGCATCGACAAGGACCGCAAGGTCGAGGTCGTCATGGTCCGCGACCAGGGCGTCGTCGAGATCTGGTACGGCGAGCTCGCGGACCAGAAGCCGCAGATCGACCTGGTCACCGACGCGGTGGCCCGCACGGCGGCCTCCGGCCCGTACAGCGGGGGCAAGCGTCTCTACGGGTACGTGAAGAGCGACCTGATGTGGGTCGGCGAGAAGGCGACCCCCGAGGTCGAGCTCCGCCCGTACATGTCGGCGCACCTGAAGAAGGTCGTCACCCCGGAGGAGGTCGCCGAGATGGCGAGGAACCTCGAGGACATGCCGGACGACGGCATCGCGTTCTTCAAGTAGGGGGCCCGCACGGAACGCGTACTCCTGCCCGGTGCTCGCCCCGCCCTACACTGGGCCTGTGGTGAGCACCGACTGGAAGACCGATCTTCGGCAGCGCGGCTACCGGCTGACGCCCCAGCGCCAGCTCGTCCTGGAGGCCGTGGACGCGCTGGAGCACGCGACTCCGGACGACATCCTGTGCGAGGTGCGCAAGACCGCGTCCGGGGTGAACATCTCCACGGTGTACCGGACCCTGGAGCTCCTGGAGGAGCTCGGGCTGGTCAGCCACGCCCACCTCGGGCACGGCGCCCCGACGTACCACCTGGCCGACCGCCACCACCACATCCACCTGGTCTGCCGGGACTGCGAGGGCGTCATCGAGGCGGACCTCTCCGTCGTCGCCGAGTTCACCGAGAAGCTGCGCGCGGACTTCGGCTTCGAGACCGATATGAAGCACTTCGCCATCTTCGGGCGCTGCAAGTCCTGTACGGCCGCGAGGACGGCCGCGAGGGACGGGAAGCCCGGGTCGTAGGCTGGGCGGCATGAAGAGCCCCCTGCTGTCCCTGCCCGGCGCCGTCGCCGCCGAGGGCCGCGACGAAGGAGTCGCCGCGCACTACGGCGACCTGTTCCGCGAGCAACGCGCCCTCGCCGATGGGAACGGCCTCGTCGACCTCTCCCACCGCGGTGTCGTCGCCGTCACCGGCGACGACCGGCTCGGCTGGCTGCACCTGCTGCTCACCCAGCACGTCAGCGACCTCGCCCCGCACCAGGCCACCGAGGCCCTGATCCTCTCCGCCAACGGCCACATCGAGCACGCCATGTACCTCGTCGACGACGGGACGACGGTGTGGATGCACGTGGAACCCGGCGCCCAGGGCGATCTGATCGCCTATCTGGAGTCGATGAAGTTCTTCTACCGGGTCGAGGTCGCCGACCGCACCGAGGACACCGCGGTCGTGCACCTGCCCGCCGGTTCCATCGCGGAGGCCCCGGACGGCGTGACCGTACGGGAGACCGCGCAGGGCCGGGACCTGTTCCTGCCGCGCGCCGACCTGGAGGCGTACGCCGCCGCCAACGGCCCGGCGGTCGGCATCCTGGCGTACGAGGCCCTGCGCGTCGAGGCGCACCGGCCGCGCGTCGGCTTCGAGACCGACCACCGCACCATCCCGCACGAGCTGGGCTGGATCGGCACCGCCGTCCACCTCCAGAAGGGCTGCTACCGGGGCCAGGAGACCGTCGCCCGCGTCCACAACCTGGGGAAGCCGCCGCGCCGGCTGGTCTTCCTGCACCTGGACGGCAGCGAGGTGCTCCTCCCGGGCCACGGGACGCCGGTACGGCTGGCCGCCGATGGCGAGGAGGGCCGCCAGCTCGGCTTCATCACCACCTCGGCCCGCCACCACGAGCTGGGCCCGATCGCACTGGCGCTGATCAAGCGGAACGTGGCGGTGGACGCGGAACTGATCGCCGGGGACACGGCGGCGGCCCAGGAGACGGTGGTCGAGCCCTGAGAGGCCGACGCCCCAGGGGGTGTCCGGCGGATCAGGACCGGAGGCGCGGGGAGTCGCGGACCCGGTCAGGGTCCGCGGACCCGCCCTACACCTCGATGATCACCGTGAACGGGCCCTGGTTCGTGAGCGTCACCCGCATGTCCGCTCCGAACCGGCCCGTCGCCACCTCCGCGCCCAGGGCCCGCAGCCGGTCCACCACCTCGTCCACCAGCGGTTCGGCGATCTCGCCGGGCGCCGCCGCGTTCCAGGTGGGGCGGCGGCCCTTCCGGGCGTCCCCGTAGAGGGTGAACTGCGAAATCACCAGGAGGGGGGCATTCACATCCGAACAGGACTTCTCGCCCTCCAGAATGCGGACCGACCAGAGCTTGCGGGCCAGTTGCGCCGCCTTCTCAGGGGTGTCCCCATGGGTGACTCCGACCAGTACGCACAAGCCTTCGCCGATGATCTCGCCGACCGTCCCGTGCGCCGACGGGTCGTGGCCCGTCCCGGCTGCCGAGACGCTCGCGCCGTCCACTCTCTGTACCACTGCACGCATACAGACCAACCTATCTTGGGCTGAACGGGTACAGAGTGTCTGCGGGGGCACCGTGCAGGGTGGCACCATGCACGATGTCGGTGTGCCGACGCACCGGTCGAGGGGACGGAACAGCATGAGCACCTATGGAGCCGGACAATCTCCCGGGCCCGTACCGGGAGCGCATATCAGCACCGGTACCGGTCCCGGAGCCCGTATCACCACCCTGCACTCACCCGTGAGACCCCTGCGGCCCGGGCGCGCTTCCGTGCCCGAGCAGAGCGGCGGCGCGGCCGGGTTCGGCGGGCTGCGGCTGCCGGAGCTGCGGACGCTGCGCCGGGACGCGCAGCGGGACGAGGCCGACCTCAGTTACGTACGCCGGCTGGTCCAGGGCCGGATCGACATCCTCCGCGCCGAGCTGGCCCGCCGGAGGGACCCCGACGCGCCCGTGCCGGAGACGCCGGTGGTGGACCGGCTCTCGGAGATCCTGGCCGACACCCCCTCCCGGCACCGCTCCTCCGCCCGGCACGTCACGCTGACGACGCCGCGCGGCGACGAGTTCCGGCGGCTCGCCGCCGAGAACCTGGCCGAGGTCGAGCTCTCCGACCTGGACGCCCGGACGGACGAGGAGCTGCACGACGCGATGGGCCGCCTCGTGCGGTACGAGCAGGAGGTCTCCCGACGCCGTCACGAGCTCCAGCGCACCACCGACGATTGCAGCGCGGAGATCGCCCGCAGGTACCGTGACGGGGAAGCCCAAGTGGACGACCTGCTCGCCTGAAGCGACCCTTCCGGGCGCGGCGGGTCCCGCACCCCGCCCGTCCGGCCGATCCTTCCGGGCGGCGGGTCTCCCGTATCCGCCCGACCGCTCCGGCCCTTCCCTCCGGGCGGCGGGTCCCCTACCGACCGTCTCCGGAAGGCCACCATGACGTCGACCGACGCCCCTGTCGCGATAGCCCCCGCCCCGCCCGTGCTGGCCGAGGTCGTACGGTCCGGGTTCACCGAGGGACGCCATCGGGGTTCGCTGGTCCTGCTCGCCGCTGACGGGAGCGTGCAGTGGTCCCTCGGGGACCCCGCCGCCCCGGTCTTCCCCCGGTCCTCCAACAAGCCGATGCAGGCCGCCGCGATCCTCCGGGCGGGCCTGGACCTGTCCGGGGAGCGGCTGGCGCTGGCGGCGGCCAGTCACTCGGGGGAGCCCTTCCACCTGGAACTCGTCGCCAGGATGCTCGCGGAGCACGGGCTGAGCGTCGACGACCTCCAGACCCCGCCCGACCTGCCGCTGGACCCGGTCGCCGCGGAGGCGTACCTCGCCGCCGGGAACGTACGCGAGCGGATCACCATGAACTGCTCCGGCAAGCACGCCGCCATGCTCGCCGTCTGCGTCCGCAACGGCTGGGACACCACGAGCTACCTCGACCCCGCCCACCCGCTCCAGCTCCTCGTCGGCCAGGTCGTCGCCGAGGCGGCCGGTGAGCCGGTCGCGGCCCTCGGCACGGACGGCTGCGGGGCCCCGCTGATGGCGATCGGGCTGACCGGACTGGCCCGCGCGTTCCGGTCGTTCGTGCTGGCGGAGCCGGGGAGCGCCGAGCGGCGGGTCGCGGACGCCATGCGCGCCCACCCCCAGTACGTGGCGGGCACCCGCCGCCCGGACACCTGGCTGATGAGCGAGGTCCCGGGGACCCTCTCCAAGATGGGCGCCGAGGCCGTGCAGGCGGTCGCGCTGGCGGACGGGCGGGCCCTCGCCTTCAAGATCGACGACGGGGCCGTCCGGGCGCTCGGCCCGGTCCTGGCCCGCGCCCTGGAACTGCTCGGGGTGGACGCCCCGGTGGTCGCCCGGATCGGGCGTTCGCCGCTGCTCGGCGGGGCGGTGGAGGTCGGGGAAATCCGCGCGACATTCTGAGAGGGCCGTGCGTAGCGTGGGGGTATGAGCCTCGACGTCCGCACGGTCACCGCCTCCGCATACCCCGACTGGCTGCGGGCGGTGCGCAACGGCTTCCTGGTGGCGGACACGCCGACCGAGGAGGACGCGGCGAGCCGGCTGCCCCACACCGACCTCTCCCGGGTGCGGGGCGCGTTCGACGCCGGGCGGTGCGTGGCGACGTTCCGTTCGTTCGCCCAGCGGCTGACCGTGGTGGGCGGGGCCACCGTGCCGGCCGACGCGATCAGCGCGGTGACGGTCGCGCCCACCCACCGCCGGCGCGGACTGCTGAGCCGGATGATGGCGAGCGACCTGGCGGCGGCCAAGGAGCGCGGCGAGGTCGTCGCCACACTGATCGCCGCCGAGTACCCGATCTACGGCCGGTTCGGCTTCGGCCCCGCCACCTGGACCACCGAGTGGGAGGTCGCCGTCCCGCGCACCGGCCTCGACCCGCGCCGGTCGGGCCGGCCGGAGGACGGCGGCCGGATCGAGATGGTCGACGCCGCCGACGTACGCAAGCTCGGCCCCGAGCTGTACGCCCGGTTCGCGGCGATCGGGCCCGGCGCCGTCAGCCGCGACGAGCGCTGGTGGAAGCAGCACACGGGGGCGGCGTACACCCCGGCCCACGAGAAGTGGACCGAGCCCTTCTACGCCGTCCACCGCGGCGCGGACGGCGAGGTCGACGGCCTGCTGGTCTACGGGGTCGACGACAAGTGGGGCGATGCCAAGCAGCCCCTGAACACCGCCTCCGTCCGCGACCTGATCGCGCTCACCCCGGCGGTCGAGCGGGCGCTGTGGCACTTCCTCTGCTCGGTCGACTGGATCACCACCGTCCGCTCCGGCTACCGCGCCCCCGACGACCTGCTCCCCCTGCTGCTCCCCGACCCCCGGGCCGCCAGGACGCTCACGCACGCCGACTGGCTGTGGCTGCGGATGCTGGACGTGCCGGGCGCTCTGGAGGCCCGTTCCTACGCCACCGAGGCGTCGCTCGTGCTCGACGTCCGGGACGACGCGGGGCCGGCCGGCGGGCGCTTCCTGCTGGACGTCTCGCCCGCCGGGGCCCGCTGCACCACGACCACCCGGAGCGCCGATCTGGCCCTGGGCGTGGGGGAGTTGGCCACGCTGTATCTGGGCGACGAGTCGGCGCGGCGGCTGGTGGACCTCGGACGGGCCGAGGAGCTGCGCGCCGGGGCGGCGGGGACGGCGGACGCCGTCTTCCGTACGGGGCGGCGGCCGTGGTGTCCGGACATCTTCTGAGCCGCCCGCTGGTGTCCGGCACGCTGCCCGCGGTGGTCAGGCGTCCGGATGCGGTGGTCAGCGGGTCCGGACGCGGAACAGCACCTCCGACGCGCAGACCGCCACGACGAGCAGCGCCCCGGCCCATGTCAGCGCGATCCAGGGCGTGTTGCCCACCGCCTCGCCCAGCAGCAGCCCGCGCAGCGACTCGATGGCCGGGGTGATCGGCTGGTGCTCGGCGAAGCCGTGCAGCCAGCTCGGCATCGACTCGATCCGGACGAACGCGCTGCTCGGGTAGGGCAGGAAGGACATGAAGAACGTGAAGCCGCTCGCCGCCTCCGGTGTCCGGGCCAGCAGGCCGACCGCCGCCGAGATCCAGGACAGCGCCACGATGTAGGAGACCAGGACGGCGGCGACGAGGAGCCAGCCGTCCCAGGAGGCCGCCGGGCGGAAACCGATCAGCAGGGCGACGCCGAAGACGACGACGGTGGCGCAGAGGTTGCGGACGGTGCCCGCCGCCACATGCCCGGCGAGCACCGGCGTACCGCCCACGTCCAGGGAGCGGAAGCGGTCGATGATGCCGCCCTTCATGTCCTCGCTGACCGCCGTGGCGGTGGTCGCCGCGCCGAAGCCGACGCACAGGATCATGACGCCCGGGACGACGTACATGACGTACGAGTCGTGGACCGCGCCCGTGTCGATCGCGCCGCCGAAGAAGTAGACGAAGATCAGCATCAGCATGATCGGCAGGGCGAGGGCCATGATCAGCGCGTCGGTGTTGCGTCGGCTGATGCGCAGGTTGCGGCCGGCCAGGACGGCCGCGTGGGTGATCCCTCCCGGGCGGACCGCGGTGGTGTCAGACATGGGCGGGTGCCTCCGGTGTCTCCGGTGTCTCCGAGGTGAGGGCGAGGAACACGTCGTCGAGCGTCGCGCTGTGCAGGGTGAAGCGGTCGATCTCGGTGCCCGCCGGGTCGATCTCGTCGAGCAGGGCGCGTACGTGGGCGGCGCTGCCGTCCGTGGGGAGCCCGAGCGTCAGCGTCTCGGGGGAGTGGTGGACCGCGCGCCCGGCGAGCCCGAGGTAGGAGTCGCGGCTGGTGAGGACCAGGTCGAGGCGGTGTCCGGCGACCCGGCCCTTGAGGTCGGCGGCGGTGCCCTCGGCGGCGATGCGCCCCTTGTTCAGCAGCGCGATCCGGTCGGCGAGGCGGTCGGCCTCCTCCAGATACTGCGTGGTCAGCAGGACGCTCGCCCCGCGCTCGGCCAGTTCGCGGACCACCCGCCAGAGTTCCTGGCGGCTGCGCGGGTCGAGGCCGGTCGTCGGCTCGTCCAGGAAGAACACGCCGGGCTCCGGCGAGCCGACGAGCCCGGCGGCCAGGTCCAGGCGGCGGCGCATGCCCCCGGAGTAGGTGACGACGGGCCGGCGGGCCGCGCCGGTGAGGCCGAAGCGCCCCAGCAGCTCTTCGGCCCGGCGGCGGGCGGCGGCGCGGGAGAGGCCGGTGAGCCGGGCCATCATCCGCAGGTTCTCCTCACCCGTCTGCGTCTCGTCGACGGCGGCGAACTGCCCGGTGAGGCTGATCGCCCGCCGCACCGCGCTCCGGTCGGCCACGACGTCGTACCCCGCGACGCGGGCGGTGCCGGAGTCGGCGGCGGTGAGCGTCGCGAGGATCCGTACGCAGGTGGTCTTGCCCGCGCCGTTCGGGCCGAGGAGGGCGAAGACGCTGCCGCGCTCGACGCGGAGGTCGATGCCGTCGAGGACGCGCACGGCGGGCTTTCCGTAGGACTTGGTGAGGCCGCTCGCCTCGATGGCGTACGGGGACGGCTGGGCGGGGTGCGCCCCGTGAGCGGTGGTCGTGGTGGCGGCGGTGGTCGCCGTCGTCGAGGCGGTGGTGTTCGTGGCCGGGCGGATCATGGTTGTTCGGCCCCCTTCTGCGTATGACATACGCGCTACTGCGTAAGCATTACGCATCCCTAGGATGGGGTCAAGGCGCACGGGGGTGCACGGAACGTGGGCAAGGGGATGCGATGGCGGAGAAGAGCAGGGCGGGCGGCGGCGATCTGCCGGCCTCCATCGAGGCCGCCTGGGGGCTGCGGGAGCGCCCGGCGAAGGGGCCGAAGCCCGGCCTGAGCCTGGAGCGGATCGTGGCGGCGGCGGTGGCCGTCGCGGCGTCCGAGGGGCTCGCCGCCGTGTCGATGGGCCGGGTCGCCCAGGAGGTCGGCGCCTCCACGATGTCGCTCTACCGGTACGTCTCCGCCAAGGACGAGCTGTACGTCCTGATGCAGGAGGCGGCGATCGGCCCGCCGGCCCCGCTGGCCGCCCTGGAGGCCGGGGCGGGCTGGCGCGAGGCGCTCACCGAGTGGGCCACCGGGCAGCGCGAACAGTTCCTCGCCAACCTCTGGGTCCTCCGCATCCCCATCGGCGGCCCGCCCGCCACCCCGAACTCGCTCGCCTGGTGGGAGCAGGGGCTCCAGGCGCTGGAGGGCAGCGGGCTCGGTGAGGGCGACAAGATCTCGGTGATCCTGCTGGTCTCCAACTTCGTACGCAGCGAAGCCCTGTTGATGAGCGACCTCTCCGCCGCCGTCGCCGCGCGCGGCGTCCCCCCCGAGGAGGTGGTCGCGAGCCATGAGCGCACCCTGCGGCGGCTGGTCGACCCCGAGCGCCACCCCGCCGTCCACCGGCTGCTGGCCTCCGGCGTGATGAGCGAACCGGACGACCCCGACTACGAGTTCACCTTCGGCCTCGCGACCCTGCTGGACGGGATCGAGGTGCTGATCCGGAGTGCGGGCGAGGACGGCTGACCGGGCGGCGGCGTCGTCCGCGCGACGGCAAGTCCGGCCGAGGTCAAGGGCGTACGCTTCATGGTCATGAGCGGAGAGAAGGCCGGCGGCGGGAACGGAAACGGAAGCGCCGCCGGGGCGGTGGGGGAAGGGGCGCCGGACCCGGCCCCGGTCCGGGTCAGTCTGCGGGAGCGGAAGAAGCAGCTGACGTACCGGGCGATCTCCGACGCCGCCATCGCGATGTTCCTGGAGCGGGGCTTCGACAAGGTCTCGGTCGCGGAGGTGGCGGCCGCGGCGGACATCTCCAAGCCGACGCTGTTCCGGTACTTCCCCGCCAAGGAGGACCTGGCGCTGCACCGGTTCGCCGACCACGAGGACGAGGCGGCCTGCGTGGTCGCCGGCCGGGCGCCCGGTGACAGCCCGCTGGACGCGCTGCGCCGCCACTTCCTGGACCGCCTCGACCGGCGCGACCCGGTGACCGGACTGTCCGACGCCCCCGAAGTCCTGGCGTTCCACCGGCTGTTGTACGGGACGCCGGCGCTGGTGGCCCGCCTGTACGCCTACCAGGGCCGCTCCGAGGCGGCGCTCGCCCGCGCCCTGGGCGGCGAGGTGCCCGCGCGCCTCGCGGCCGGGCAGGTCATCGCCGTCCTGCGCATCCTGGCCGAGGAGAACTGGCGGCGGATCGACGCGGGGGAGAGCGCCGACCAGGTGTACGCGGGTGCGGTGCAGTCGGCCGAGGAGGCGTTCGTACAGCTGCGGAGAGGGCTGGAGCCGGAGGGGTGAGCCCCCCGGGTCACGGGGTCGTCGCGCCGGTGGCCTTCTGCGCGGCGGTGACGGTGGCGGCGGTGGCCGGTTCGCGGCGCAGCATCAGGAGCGCGACGACGAAGGCGGCGGCGAGGAGTGCCGCGCCGACCGTGAACGCGAGCCGGTAGCCGCTGGTCAGGGCCTCGGCGGCGGAGTGGCCCGCGGCGCTGAGGGCCTCGGTCCGCCCGGCGGCCAGGGTGGACAGGACGGCGACGCCGATCGCCATGCCGACCTGCTGGGTGGTGTTGAAGACCCCCGAGGCGAGCCCGGCGTCGTCGTCGCCCGCGGCCGACATCCCGAGCGAGGTCAGCGCCGGGAGCGCGAGCCCGAAGCCGGACGCCAGCAGCATCACCGGGAGCAGATCACTCACGTAGTCCGCGCGCACCGGCAGCCGGGTGAGCAGGCCGAGGGCCACGATCAGCAGCGCGATCCCGGTCAGCAGGACGGTCCGCTCACCGAAGCGGGCGCAGAGCCGTGCCGAGAACCCGAGCGATACGGACCCGATGACGACGGCGGCCGGAAGCAGCGCGAATCCGGTGGCGGCGGCCCCGTAGCCAAGGACCTTCTGGAGGTACAGGGCGACGATGATCTGGAACGAGAACAGCGCGGCCACCATGAGGACCTGGACCAGGTTGGCCCCGGACACGTTGCGCGAGCGCAGGATGCGCAGGGGCATCAGCGGGGTCCGGGCGGTGGCCTGGCGGACGACGAACCCGGCCAGCAGGACGAGGGCGAGCGCGCCGAGGCCCAGGGTGTGCGCCGAGACCCACCCGTACGTCTCCACCTCGATGACGGTGTAGATCCCGAGCATCAGGCCGGCGGTGACGAGCAGGGCCCCCGCCACGTCCGCGCCGGCCGCGAGGCCCAGGCCCCGGTCGGCGGGCAGGACGCGCAGGGCGACCAGGAAGACGGCCAGGCCGATCGGCAGGTTGATGAAGAAGATCCAGTGCCAGTCCAGCGCGTCGGTGAGCACGCCCCCGAGCACCTGCCCGATGGACGCCCCGGCGGCTCCGGTGAAGGCGAACACGCCGAAGGCGCGGGCGCGTTCGGCCGGTTCGGTGAACAGGGTGACCAGGATGCCGAGGGCCACGGCGGCGCTCATCGCGCAGCCGACGCCCTGCGCGAACCGGGCGGCGATCAGTACGGCGGGGGAGGCGGCGGCCCCCGCCACCAGCGAGGCCGCGGTGAACAGGGCGGTCCCGGCCAGGAACATCGGCTTGCGGCCGATCAGGTCGCCGAGCCGTCCGGCGAGGAGGAGCAGGCTGCCGAAGGCGATGAGGTAGGCGTTGACCACCCAGCTGAGGCCGGCGGGCGTGAAGCCCAGATCGTCCTGGATGGCCGGCATCGCGACGGTCACGATGGAGCTGTCGAGAACGATCATCAGCATCCCCGTGGCGATCACCGCGAGCGCCGCCGTCCGGGCCCGGGGGGTGAGCGGGGGCGGGGGTTCGGTGGCGGGGGCGGTGGGGGCTTCGGTCGCTTCGGTCGCTTCGGTCGCTTCCGGGGCGGGCGCGCGACGCGGGGTGGTGGCGGACATGGGACTTCTCCTGTCGGTCGAGCTGACAGGAGAGACCGTAGCAGATGGTTTTGTTGCGGACTATCTTCTTGGGTTCTTCTTTCCTCTGCCGTGCCGCCTGTGGAGGGTCGGCGTGGGGGCCGGGGCGTCACTTCTCAGGTCGGCGTGCCCCTTCCCGGATCGGGGCGTCACTTCGTGGGTCGGCGTGCCCCTTCCCGGGCCGGGGCGTCAGTTCTCGGGTCGGCGTGTCCCTTCCCGGGCCGGGGCGTCAGTTCTCGGGCAGGGGGGCGCTTCCAGGCCCCGGCATGTCCCTTCTTGGCCCGGCCCGGCCCGGCCGTCACGTCTTGGGCTGGCGTGCGCGGCGGACCTGCCGGGGGGATTCCGAGGGTGTGGCCAGGTGGTCCACGGCCAGGGCGTTCAGCGCCCGGAGCAGGGACGCGCGGTCGCTCGCGGCCAACGAGCCCAGGGCCTCCTCATGGACCCGGTCGACGATCGCCTGGCTCTGCGCGGCGACCGCCGCGCCCTCGTCGGTGACCGCGATGATCCGGGCCCGCCGGTCCCGGCTGGAGGGGCGGCGCTCGGCCAGACCGGCGCTCTCCAGGGCGTCCACCGTCACCACCATCGTGGTCTTGTCCATGTCGCCGATCTCGGCGAGCTGGATCTGGGTGCGCTCCTCCCCCAGGGCGTGGACCAGGACGCAGTGCATCCGGGCGGTCAGGCCGATCTCCCCGAGGGCCGCGGACATCCTGGTCCGCAGGACATGGCTGGTGTGATCGAGGAGGAAGGAGAGATCGGGCGCGGTGCGGGCGGGCGTCATGGCGGTCATGCAGCCAGCGTAACCATTCGATCTGTGGTGGATCGTCCGGAAAGGGATGACCCGCCCCCGCCCCCGCCGCTCAACCGGGCGACGCGACGACCCGGACGCGATGACTCGCGCCCTCGGAGAGGAACGCCGCCAGCTCCCGCCCCTCCTCGGCCACGGCGGTGCGGTCGGCGCGGGAGAAGGGGCCCAGCAGGGTGACCGTGACGGTGTCCGTCTCCGCGTCCACGTCCCAGGTCGCGGCCACGCGGCCGTCGACCAGGACGACGCGCGCCCCGGTGACCGACAGGCCGCGGTGGGCGTCGTCGATGATCCGGGTCCGGTCGTCGTAGCCGAGGATCGCGTTGTCGAACGCCGGCAGGAACCGTACCGGGGCGGGGGTGTCGGCGTCCGGGCGCGGCGCGTCGGGCAGGTCCAGCAGCTCCCGGCCGCGCTCGTCGCGGAAGGAGACCAGCTCCTCGCGCACGGCGGAGACCGCGGCCGGCAGCCCGGCGAGACCGGACCAGGCGCGTACGTCGGCGGTGGCGGCGGGACCGTACGCGGCGAGGTAGCGCCGTACCAGGGTCTGGCCCACCGGATCGGAGCCGTCAGCGGGCAGCGGGTCGATCTCGCGCCCCAGCCAGGAGGAGACCAGGGCGTTGCGCACCCCCGCCTTCGTGCGCCACAGCCCGCGCGGCGGCAGCTGCACCATCGTCAGGACGCCGGCGACCAGCATCTCGCCCAGGGGCCGGGCACCCGGCTCCGGCCAGCGGTCGGCCACCGCACGGGCGAGCTCGGCCATCGAGCGCGGCTCGCCATCGGCCAGCACCTCCCGCCCCGCAGCGGCGAGTTCGTCGAGATCGACCCCTTCGAGCTCGCGGCGGTAGACCCCGAGCACCCGCTGCCGCAGCATGGCGTTGTGGCGGGCCCGCCAGGCGAGGACGTCCTCGGCGGCGAGGAGGTGGACCGTGCGGCGCATGAGATGGGTGCGTACGACGCGCCGCTCGGTCAGCAGGTCGCAGAGCGCCGCCGGTTCGAACGAGCGCAGCCGCGACCAGAGCCCGGTGAACGGCTCCTGCGGTTCCTGCGCCTGGAGCCCGCCGAGGTGGGCGACGGCGTCGAGGGCCGGTACGTCGGCCCGCTCCAGCAGCAACTGCCGGGCGAGGGTGGCCCGGTTGAGCGCGCGGGGGCTGAGGACGGGGGCCCGGCTCTTGGCACCGGGGCCCGGCCTACGGCTTCGCTTCTGCGGCGCTGCGCCGGGTGCCGGTCGAGGTGCTGGCCGCTGTGTTGCCTCGGGTGCCGGCTGAGGTGCTGGCCGCTGTGCTGCCTCGGGTGCCGGTCGAGGTGCTGATCGCTGTGCTGCCTCGGGTGCTGGCCGAGGTGCTGATCGCTGTGTTGCCCCGGGTGCCGGTCGAGGTGCTGGCCGCTGTGCTGCCTCGGGTGCCGACTGCGGAGCCGTCTCGGTGTTCGTGTTCTCCGTGTTTTCTGCCACGGGCCCACCATGGCAGGGGTGGCGGACAGAACATGTCCGCTATCCGGCCCGCCACCCGAGCGGCCACCCGTACCGCCTCCCGGCGGTCAGCCGGCCAGCTCTCCGAGGAGGGCCCAGGTGCGGCGGCGGTCGGCGTCCCCGGCGACGTCCGTGCCCGCGAAGACCACCTCCGTCGCCCCCGCGTCCCGGTAGCGCTGGACCTCGGCCGCGACCGTCCGCTCGTCGCCGATCACCGCCACGTCGGAGGCCCGCCGGCCGCCGGAGAGCTCGATGACGCGGGTGTAGGACGGGATCTGCTCGTAGATCGCCATCTGCTCGGTGACCTTCTCGCGTACGCCTTCGACGTCGTCGGTCACCACGCCGTTCACCAGCGCGACGATCCGGGGCGCGGGCCGGCCGGCGGCCTCGGCCGCCGCCGTGACGGCCGGGACGATGTGTTCGGCCAGGACGCGCGGCCCGGCGAGGTACGGCAGGATCCCGTCCGCCAGCTCCCCGCTGACCCGGAGCGCCCGGGGTCCCATCGCGGCGACGAGCAGGGGCACCCCGGGCTCGGCGCCCGGGACGTGTGCGGGGAGCGGGGTGGTCGCGGTGATCAGCTCGCCGTGGAAGTCGGCGGTGCCGGTCTCGGTCAACTGCCGCAGGGCGACGAGGAATTCACGCAGCCGGGCGACGGGCCGCTCGAAGGGGATCCCGAACCCGCCCTCGGTCAGGTGCTTGGTGCCGAGGGCCAGCCCGAGGTGGTAGCGGCCGTGCGTGGCGGCCTGGGTGGTCTGGGCCTGGCTGGAGACCAGCAGGGGGTGGCGGCCGAAGATGGGGATGGCGGACGTGCCCACCTGGAGGCCGGGCACTTCCCTCCCCACGATTCCGGCGAGCGCGGGTGAGTCCACGCCGAATCTCTGCCCGAACCACGCCGACCGCAGCCCGGCGGCCGCCGCCTCCCGGGCGAGGTGCACGGTGGCGTCGATCTGGTTGTCGACCTCGGTCGCGCTGAGTGCTACTCCGATGGACATGTGTCGTTCAACGGCCCGCCCCGGGTGGGCATTCCGCCGCTGTGTGACGGCTTCTTGTCAGTCCTGTGAACGAGTCGGCGACCACCGGCTGACGCATCAGGCGCCGGTGGCGTGGAACGGTCGCGTCCACCGCCGCGTCCACGGCCGCGTCCACCGCCATGTCGAAGGCCGCGCCCATCACGTACGACCATCACGTCCGACCATCGCGTCCGACGCGGCGGCGTACACCCCGTACGCGGCATACACCCCGTACCAGGCGTACACCCCGTACGCCGCAGCGATCCTCAGCGGCGGCCGAGGAGCTCCGCGACCCGGTGGAACCCTTCGCCGCCGTATCCGCGCCCGATGGCCTGGCGGGCGAGGCCCTCCGCCGCGCGCATGACGCCGGCGTCGATGCCGTGCGCTTCGGAGGTGTGGATGACGTGGGCCATGGTCGACGCCGTGGAGGTGAGGGGGCTGCCCTCGTCGGAGAAGTTCTCGTCGTCCACTTCTTCCGCGACCCCTTCGAAGATCGCCGGCAGGATGGCGCCGATGCCCTGGGCGAACGGGGCCAGCTCCCGCGCGGTGATCCCCTCCGCCCGCGCCACCGCCAGGGCGTGGTTGTAGCCGGCCATCGCGGTCCAGAAGATGTCGAGCAGCGCGATGTCGTAGGCGGCCGCCCGGCAGATCTTCTCGCCGAGGTGGGTGTGGGTGCCGCTCAGCGCGTCCAGTACGGGCCGGTGCTCGTCGTAGAGGTCCGCCGGCCCGCTGTAGATGAACACCCCGGCCGGAGTGCCGATGGTCACGGTCGGCGTCATGATCGCGCCGTCCAGATAGCGGACACCGTGCTCGGCCGCCCACTGCGCGGCCTCCCGGGCGCGGTGCGGGGTGTCGGCGGTCAGGTTGACGACCGTGCGGCCCTTGAGGGCGGCGGTGACCGCGTCGCGCCGCAGAATGCCGTCCACGGCGTCGTAGTTGACGACGCAGACCACGGTCAGCCCGCTCGCGGCCACCGCTTCCTCGGGCGACCCGACGCTGATCGCGCCGCGTTCGACCAGCTCCCGGTCCCGGCCCGGCGTACGGTTCCATACGGTGGTACGCACACCGGCGTCCAGGAACGCGCCCGCCAGGGCACGGCCCATCGGCCCCAGACCGATGACGGTGACACTGGACTGTTCATTCTGTTGCGACATGACTCAACTCCGTAGAAAATAGGTTTTTCTTAAGGAAAGGGGCGGGAATGACGCGCAGCCGGGCCCAGGACCTGAACGTCTGCGGGGTGACCGCCGCGATCGCCGTGATCGACGGAAAATGGAAGTCGACGCTGATCTGGATGCTGGAGTCCGGCCCGCGCCGCCCGGGCGAGCTGCGGCGGCTGCTGCCCGGACTCAGCGAGAAGGTGCTGACTCAGGCGCTCCGCGAGATGGAGACGGACGGGCTGGTGCGGCGGGAGGTGCACGACGTGCTTCCGCTGAAGACGACGTACTCCCTGACCGCGTCGGGCCGGGAACTCTCCGAGCTGCTGGACGCCCTGTCCGACTGGGGCCACCGCCGCCTGGAGAAGCTCACGGAAGCGCGGCCGGCAGAGCGGTCGGCCTCCTGAACCATCGCCGCTCCCCCTCTCCGCTCCGTGCGGGCCTCCGGTTCTCCGGCGGCCCTCAACCAGGATCGGCCCGGCGTGGATCACTGCCAAGTACCCACAAAAAAGTGGGTACCAGCAAGGGCGGGGGCGCCGGACGCGGCCGCCCGCCCCGCTCGGTCTCTCAGCCGTCCCGGGAGAGTGAGCCGGTACCGCTCACCCCTGGAGCTCCACGACGTCGCCGATCACACAGCTCACGTTGTCGGGGCCTCCGGCGCTGTTGGCGAGGGCGATGAGCTCGCGGACGGCCTGCTCGGGCTCATCGGTCCCGGAGAGCACCCGCCGGATGTCGTCGGCCGGCACGACGGTGGACAGCCCGTCCGAGCAGAGCAGATACCGGTCTCCCGGCCGGGCGTCGTGCAACCCGATGTCGGGGCCCGTGCCGGCCCTCATGCCGGGGCCCATGCCGGGTCCGCTGTCGGGTCCCTGGCCCAGGGCGCGTATCAGCAGCGACCGTTGGGGATGGGAGGCGGCCTCCTCCGGGGTCAGGCGTCCTTCGTCGATCATCGTCTGCACCACGGTGTGGTCGTGGGTGATCTGGAACAGCTCCCCGTCGCGCAGGAGGTGGACGCGGGAGTCCCCGATGTGGACGAGGGCCAGGTGGGATCCGGTCCAGAGCATCGCCGTGAGCGTGGTGCCGGCCTCTTCGGCGGACGAGCCGGGTCCGGTGACGCGGCGGACGGCCTGTTCGGCCTGCCCGATGGCGTCCTCGAGGACGTTGAGGAGGTCGCCCGCCGGGATGCCGTCCGTTTCGAGGTGCTTGAGCGCGTCGACGGCGGCCGCACTCGCGGGGGCTCCCGCGCCGCCGTAACCGTCCGCGACGGCGAGCAGGCGCGAACCGGCGTACGCGGTGTCCTGGTTGCTCCCACGGACGCGGCCGGTGTCGGAGAGGGCGGCGTAACGGATGCCCAGGGGGCTTGCGGTCGGGTTCGGGTTCATGGCGGGGTCCTTCCAGGACAGATGGCCGATGAGGAAGGAGGCGAGGTTCCGCCGCGCGGCGGTGTCCGCTTCGACCTGGGCCCAGAACGCCCGGACCTCCCGGGCCGCCGCGTCCGCGTCCAGCGTGCTGACGTACTGGATACGGGCCAGGGGCATCCCCAGACGCCGGAGCCAGGCGACCAGCCGGGCCCGGTCCAACTGCTCCGGGGCATAGAGGCGGTAGCCGCTGACCGGGTCGACGCGGGCGGGGGTGAGCAGGCCGAGTTCGTCGTAGAGGCGCAACGCCTTCGGCGACAGGCGGGACGCCCTCGCGAACGCCCCGATGGTCAGCAGACCCGTGCTCGCTCCCGGCACCTCGCGCCTCCCCTCTCACTTCCTGCTTCTCGCTTCTCCTCATGCCGGGCTCGTCGCCCGGCCCTGCCGATGCTGCGGCTTCCCCCAAGGTGAAGGTCAACGCCAACGCCGACACCACCGCCACCGGTTGCGCCGGCCCCGCACCGCGATCACCCGGAGGACGCCGCGGGCCCCTCGAATTCGTACACGGCCCAATCGGCGAGCAGGCGATAGCCGAGGCGCTGGTACAGGGCGTTGCTGGTGGGGTTCGACCGGTCCGCGAACAGCACGACATCCCTCGCGCCCGCGGCCAGCGCGGCCCGGCTCACCTCCGCCACGACGGCACCCGCGTAACCGTGACCGCGCAGGTGGGCGGGGGTGTAGACGATGTCCACCTGGATCTGGCCGCCGAACAGCGGGTTCATGCCCGCGATGGATACGGGAGTGCCGTCCGGGGTCTCCCAGAGCGTGTAGCGCTTGTCGGCGTAGCGGGTGCCGGCCCACGTGTCCGCGTCGATGGAGACGTCCTCCCCCACGGCCCTGGCGAACTCGCCGCACCAGAACACGGCCTGCTGGAGGTCCTGTTCGCCCAGCACGCGGCCCCGTCCCGCCGGCAACGGCTCGGGCGGGGTGAGCGTGCCGAGGCCGTACAGGCACAGTCGTACGTCGCGGAGTTCCGGCGTCGTACCGGTGTGCCGCTGCCATGCCTCGGCGAAGGCGGCGGCGGTGCCGTGGTCCGCGCTGACGGCGGGCAGGGCGTGCCCGGCGGCGGCCAGACGGGCGGCGAGGGAGTCGGCCTGCTCGGGCGTGAGCGGGGTGAGGCCCAGGGCGCGGGGCGGGAGGCGGAAGAACACGGCGTGGACCTCGCCCGCCCGCTCCAGCACGCCGAAGACGGGGGGTTCGGTGCAGAGGGCGGCCACCCCGCGCGCTCGCAGCCTGGCGGCCCAGGTCAGCGGCATCACGTGCGGGCCGGGCCGCGAGCGCAGGAAGTCCCCGGCCCGGGTGAGGAATTCGTCGACGTCTTCGGTGAGGTGCCAGGTGTCCGCTCGCATGCTCCATGGTCCCTCAGGCCCGGCGGTGCGCGCCCTGCGCTCCGTGCCTCTCCACCCGGGCTGGAGGGCCGCCGGGGAGGAGAGCCACCCGGGCGGGAGGGCTTCTTGTCAGACCCGCCGTTTAGGGTCGGCTCATGACATCGAAGGAACCGGCTGTGTTCGACCAGGAATGGTCCCGGCTTGAGTCGTGGCTGGCCGCCCAGTCGCCGGCGGACCACGCCGCGCTGCGGCCACCGGCGACGGCGGCCGAGATAGCTGAGCTGGAGGAGCGGTTGGGTTTCGCCCTGCACCCCGATCTCCGGGGCTTGTTGGAGCGGCGGAACGGGGTTGTCGAACCCGAGCGGGACAGAGGGCCTGAGCCCGGAGTGTTCCCGGCCGGAGGGATCTTTCCGCTGGGCCATCGGCTCGCCTCGACCGCCGAGATCGCGTCGATGCACGAGATACTCGTGGAGGTCGGCGAGGACAACGCCGAGGCCGACCTGGGGGAAGAGGACGACATCGCCGGCCATCTGCACCAGTGCGTGCCCTTCGCGCTGCCCAACGACGGAGGCGTCGCGTTCGTCGACCACCGGCCAGGTCCCGGATACGGGCAGGTGCACGAGATGGGCATCGGCTCCGGAGACCTGGAGGGCAGCCTCTGGGGGACGAGCCTGGCCGAGTTCGTCCGTGCGGTGACGGACGCTCTGGAGACGGGCGCCCCGTTCACCCACTTCCGGCCCACCACGTTCGCGCACTCTTCCGGCAGGACCTGCGTCGATTGGGAGATCGGACAGGCCCTGGGGCCTTAGGAGAGCCCACCGCCCAGGAGTGCCCAGGAGGGGTGACCGAGCAGTAATGTCCTGCACTCGCGGCGCCGGCCGGCACGACCGGCGGGGAGGACCGCGTCGCGCCGACCAAAGCTGACCTTGGCCTACCCCGCCCCCGGCCTGTCCCGCCCCCTGGCCCGTCCCCCCCTCTAGCCCACCTCACCTCACCTCACCCCACCCCGCCCCACGGCTCACTGCAACACCAGCAGCACCGCCAGGGCGATGAGGAGGGAGTCGATCCGGTCGAGGAGGCCGCCCGAGCCGGCCAGCCACCGGCCGGCGTCCTTGGCGTGCGCACCCCGCTTGACCATCGACTCCAGCAGGTCCCCGAGCGGGCCGCCGACCGCCACGGCCACCGCCGTCTGCCACGTCAGCGAGGACAGCACGGCCAGCGTGAGGAGACCGGCCGCGGCCCCGGCCAGCGTGCCGCTCCACCGCTTGGCGGGCGACAGCGCGGAGAGCAGGGGGCCGCCGAACCGGCTACCGGCGGCGTACGCCACGATGTCCGCGATCGACACGGCCATGAACAGGACGAGGCCGAGGGCGCCGATCGGTACGAGGCCGGCCAGGACGCCCAGCCACACGAGCCCCAGCAGACCCGCCCCCAGCCGGCGCAGCCCGTGCTCCGCGTCGCCCGAGAGCAGCGGCGCCCCGGCGATCGCCAGCGCCCCGACCGCCGCTGCCCGGAACACCTCCCCGGGGGCCAGCCAGGCGGTCAGGACGAGTCCGACGACCGCCGCACCCAGCACCGCCCGGTCCACCGGTCCCAGCCGGAGCAGCCCGCCGAACTCCGCCACCGCGACCACGCCGACCACGGCCGCGAGCACCGCGATCCCCGGCGGGCCGAGCCAGAACGCGGCGGTCACCAGGGGCACTCCGAGCGCCCACGCGCACCAGCGGACCATCAGCTCACGGCGTCGGGTCGCCGCCACCGCGACGCCCCCGACCGCCAGCGCCCCGCCGAGATACGGGACGAGACCGGCGACCGTCGTCACGAGGAGGCCCGCTCCACCGCACCCGACGCCATCGCGCTCGACGCCACCGCGCTCGGCTCCACCGCACCCGACGCCACCGCACCCGACACCATCGCGCTCGGCTCCACCGCGCCCGACGCGCGCAGGGCGTCCAGGGCGCTGCGGCACGCCGCCACGATCCGAGCGTTCTCCGTCGTGTCGCGAACGGCGATCCGGACGGTCCGCCCCTCGTACGCCGGGGACATCGGCGACAGGTCGCGCAGGAACACATCGTGCCGCCGGCACTCGCGCACCAGCCGCGCCGCGCTCGGCCCGTCCGGCGGCAGGGTCACCGTGAGGAAGTTCGCCACCCCTTCGTCGACCGAGGAGAACCCGTCCAACTCCGCGAGGGCGTCGGCCAGTTCCCGGCGCAGTACATGGGTGCGGGCCCAGCGCTCCGCGTAGTACGCGGGGTCGCGCAGCGCCGTCACGGCAGCCAGCTGGGCCGGCAGGCTCACGGGCCACGGCGGCGTCCAGCGGCGCAGCTCCCCGGCCGTCTCCGGACCGGCCACCAGGTACGCGGCCCGCATCCCCGACAGCGCGTACATCTTCGACAGCGAGGTGCAGACCACCACCCGGGCGTCGGCCGAGGCGAGCCCGGCGAGGGAGTCCGCCGGATCGACGTAACCGAGGTACGCCTCGTCGATCCACCACCGGGTCCGCGCGGGGGACGCCTCGATCACCGCGCGCAGCGCGTCGGCCGGGGCGTGGCGGCCGGTCGGGTTGTTCGGGTTGACCACCACCACGAGGTCGTACCGCCCGTCGCCGGTCGCGGCGGCGAGCCGGGCCGGGTCGAGCAGCCAGCCGTCCTCCCGGCGCAGTTGGAGCCGGTCGACCCGGCAGCCGATCACCCGCTCGGTGACATGTGCGTACTCCCCGTAACCCGGATCGAGCAGGAGCACCCGGCTCCCCGGCGTCAGCCACCGGCCGAACGCCCGGAAGATCAGGTCGGACGAGCCCGCCCCGACGACCAGCGACTCCACCGGCAGCCCGCGGACCTGGGCGATCTCCGCGAGCAGGCCGTCCGCGCTCGTCGGCGGCGAGGTCCGGGCCGCCCATCCCGGGTCCTCCGAGAGGACCGCGCGGACCCCCGGGGACGGCGGGAACCAGGCGTCCAGCACATCCGCAGCGACCACCTCGTGACGGCGGTTCAGCGTCCGGAAGTCGGTGCCGATCGCCGAGAAGAACGCCCCACCGTGCTCACAGCCGTCCGCACGCGGCGCGAAGGGCACGTCGAGCTGCCAGTCGAGCCCCGCCCGCAGCCGCTCCAGGGTCCGGCCGTGGCGGGTCGCGACCGTCCTCGTCAGCTCGGCCACGGAGCCGCTGAGGACCTCGAACGACACCGCGCCGGAGCGGACCGTGCGCCCCACCGGCCGCAGCCCGGCGGCGAGGTACATGTCGAGCAGCTCCGTGCGTCCCATCGCCACCACCCGGCGGCCGCCCCGTGCCGCGACCCAGCGCAGTGCCGCGTACATGAGGAGCGACGACGCCGCGGTGGACCTCCAGCGCTCCTCGACGGTCAGGACGCGGATCTCGAACGGCGCCTCCTCGCTCAGGACCGGCAGCTCCTCGCGCGTCAGGTACTTGTCGAGGGAGTAGCGGCCGACCCACGGCGGGGTGAGGCTGACGAAGCCGATCCGCGTCCCGCCGCGCGCGGCCACGAGATAGACGTTGTCGCCGTCGAGCCCGTCGCTCAGCCTGCCCGACGGATCCACCGGATGCTGGCCGAGCTCCTCCGCGTACACCCGGTGGCGCAGCTCGTGGATCCAGTCGCGATCCTGGAGGGTGGCGGTGCGCAGCTGCAAGGCGTGGTCCATGCGTATATCCCCCTGGGACGATCCGGCGTTTCGCGCCTCAGCATGAAGGAGCGCGGCAGACGGTGCCTGAGTACGCGTACTCAGCCGGGCAGCGGGGCGATGGGCGGCGGCGCAGGTCAAAGCCGGTTTCGCGGGCGGGCGTTCTACCGGAATCGCCGCTTTCGCATGCGGAGGCCCACGCACGCGGCACGGCATCGCCGCGCAATCGCTCGGCCTTCACACAAGGGACCCCAGGTCCCCTTCCAGGACGGTCCGGGTGATTCCGGGCCGGCCGTGGAGGGCCAGGATCTCGTTGGCGAGGTCCACGACGGGCAGGAGGTCCTGGTCGCCGTACGCCGTGATGGCGGCGGCCGACAGGTTGCGGGGCACGGCGTCGGCGTCCAGGAGGACGCGCCAGTCCCGCGGGGCGAGTTCGAGGAACTCCAGGCCGGTGAGCGCGGCGATCTCCAGCGGATCGGCGAGGGTGCCGGCGTGGGCGGTGAGGGTACGCAGTCGGGGCAGCCCGATGACAGGGGCGAGGCTGAACGTCGCGCCGTCCCACACCCCGATCGACAGGACCTCCAGCGCGGGGTGGGCGGCTTCTTGGACGCTCCGGAGGCTTGCGCGATTGACCCGGGCCACGAGCGGCGGCTCCTCGCGCCGCTCCCTCCCGGCCCGGTCCCTTTCCCGGTCCCTTTCCCGTTCCCTCTCCCGGTCCCTTTCCCCGCCCAGGACCAGGTCGGTGAGCGAGTCGGCGACCAGCTCGGCGCCGATGTTCTTCTCGTGGTCCAGCAGGATGATCTGCCCGGTGTGCCCGCGCGGGCCGGGCGTCAGGTCGACCGCCATCTGATCTCCCCCGCCGCTCCCGCCGAACACGATCCAGCCGGGTGACCCGACCAGGCCCTGCACCGGGGCGTCGGGCCCGGTGAAAACCGCCTCCTCCGCCGCGAACTCCCAGCGGCAGTGACGGGCCGACGCCTCGGCGAGGTGGAGGTGGTCCACGGCGACGAGTTCGCACCGGACCACCTCGAACACCCGGTCCGCCGCCGCGTGGTCGGCAGCCCAGTCCGCCCACCGGGCGCGGGTCACCCGGTAGAGCGCCTTGAGCTCGTCGGGCAGCGGGACGCCCAGGCGGGCTTCGGCGGCGGTGATCTCCTGCTCCGTCGCGCCGATGGCGTCCGGCAGCCGCTCCCGCAGCGTCCGCTCCAGCGACTCCGGGTCCGCCGAAGGGGCCGGCCTCGCTCCGGGCGTCGGCTCGGGGAGGCGACGCCAGGGCTCGGGGAGCGCGCCCTCGACCAGGACGAGCGCACCCGGGTGCGGGATGCCGATGCCGGGTTCCACGGCCGGGCCGGGGTCGAGCACGCGCAGCACGGTCCTCCCGGTCGGTTCGATCTCCGCCGCGTACGAGACGTCGTCGACGCCGGCCTCCGTCAGGGCGCTCCGCACCCGCTCCACGGCGTCGAACTCGTCCTGCATGTCCGGGCTTTGAAGGGCCCGGCCGGGCGACGGCCGCCGACGCCGCAGCGACGGGGTCCAGCTGTCCCGTCCAACGCGTCCCGCCACCCGCACGGGCGCGGGCAGAGCCCCCGGGGACCCTTCGGCCTTTGCGGCCCACAGGAGCCTCAACACGGGCTCCCAGGTGGCGAATTCGTGGATCGACGCCCCGGAGGGTTTCTCATCAACCATGCGGAGACCGTACGCGCAGACCGCAGACCGCAGACCGCAGACCGCAGCCCGCAGCCCGCAGACCGCAGCCCGCAGACCGCATGCGCAGACGCATGCGCATGCGCAGACGTAGGCGTACGCACAGACGTAGGCGTACGCACAGACGTCCGCGGCCGGGCTGAATCCGGATGCAGCGGGCATCGGACCCCGCTTCCCTCTACGGTCCCGGCTCTGGACCCGCCTGCCCGGAACGCGGCGTCGCCGACGACGGTACGGGCTCAGGCCCGGGCCCTCGGAGCTCAGCACGACGCAACACGGGGGCGGAGACTCCGAACACCCCGGCGAGCAAGCAGATTCCACCGCACACGGTGAAGAACGCGGCGGCGCCCCATACGGCCACGGTGACGCCGACGAGAGGGAAGAGAACCGGGGCTAGGCCCAGGGCGCACAGGGTCGTGACCGAGGTGACCCGGCCCAGATACCGGGGGTCGGTCTCCGTCTGGACCAGGGCTCCGGTCACCGTCGCGGTGATTCCACTGGTCAGCCCGATCAACGCGCCGAACGCGACGGCGAGGGGCAGAGATCCCGCGTGCCCCAGGGCGACCGCCCCCACGGCCGTGACGAACAACGCGCCCGACATCACCAGTCCGGCGCGTGGGACGCGGGCCCGCACCGTGAGCAGCAGCGCGGCGGCCGCGGCCCCGATGCTGAACGCGCTCGCGATCCACCCCATGCCCGCGGCGCCCCATCCGCGTTCGTCCGCCAGGAGCACCAGACCGGCGGCGACCGGACCGCTGAAGCACATCTCGCTCAGACCGATCACCGCGACCAGCGGTGCGAGCATCCGGTGCCGGCGGATGTAGCGCAGTCCGTCGCTCACATCGTGCCGGGCGGAGGTGTGTCGACGTACCAACGGCAAGGGCGACACTCTCACGCCGAGGAGGAGGGCCAGCGAGACGGCGAACAGCCCGCCGGCGGCGGCGAGCGCGCTCGCCGCGCCGCCCACCGCGAGCACGAGGCCGGCCAGGACGGGCCCCACGGCATTGCTCAGCCGGATCGACAGGCCGCGCATCCCCTGGACGCGGGCGAGTTGTTCGGGGGTGGTGATGCGCGGTGGAAGTGCGCCCACGGCCGGCATGAACACCGCGTCGACCACGCCGAACACCAGCGCCAACGGGATGAGCAGCCAGAGGTTCGGCGAGATCAGCAGCACAGCCGCCGCGGCGGCGAGAATCACGACGCAGCGGGTCGCGTCGCCGGCGACGGCGACCCGGCGCGGCCCGAACCGATCCGCCGCGACGCCCCCGCCGAGCATGAGCACCGCCCGGGGCAACGCCCCGGCGGCGATCACCAGACCGACCTGCGACGGCCCCGCGGCACGGGTGGCGGCCCAGGAGAGGGCGAGGAAGTACACCACGTCGCCGGTGACGGAGGCGGTGTGAGCGGCGAGCCAGCGCAGGACGTTGACATCCCGGTACGCGGGCGGCCCGGGCACCGCTATGCCGTGCGCGGTCATACTTCACCCGCCTCGAGATCCACGGTGCCGGGCACGGGAAACGCCTGAAGCTGTAGCGATACGGGGGATGCCCCGTGCGGCGCTTCGGCCTCGCTGTGCCGGTAGCGGGAGATCACCTCGACGACCTCGGCCCGCATCCGGTCGACGTCCGCCGGGGTCAGCCACAGGGCGAAGTCGCTGTACACACTGGCCTCGTACCACTCGGCCGGAAGCAGCGGCACCTCCTGGGCGGCCCTCCGCAGGCGGTCGATGGACGCCAGGACGACGGCATGCGCGTAGGCGCGTCCGGCTTCGCGCTGCTCCACGGGCTCGGCGGCCGGGTCGTGAATCGATTGGCGGTGCGCGGACTCCCACCATCGTTCGCGTCCCGTGCCGCGCTCCGTCGCCTCCACGATGAGCCCGCCCGCCGCGAGGCGACGCAGGTGATAGCTCGCCGAACCGGGGTTGATACCGAGCTCAGCAGCGATACGCGTCGCCGTCGACGGACCACGCTGGCGCAGCAGGACCAGCACGTTCAAGCGCAACGGGTGGGCGAGGACGCGCAATCTGGCCGTGTCGAGCTGGATGTCCCGTTCGGCGGCGGGCTCGTCGGGCGGCGCGGAAGAAGAGGTCATGGGCGCAGAGACTAGACGTACAACAGTTGTTTCAAAAGAGATGTTGTGAACTTCGTCTGCCGCTGCCGCTGCCGCTGCCGCTGCCGCTGCCGGCGTCTGTCCGGCGGATCACAGCGGATCACGGCGGATCACGGCGGCATAGGCTTCAAGCCATGCACGGGACCCTTACGCAGCACGCCAGATGCCTTTACGGAGACGAGTACCGGCCCACGCCGGAGTGCGGGCTCGAACACGGGGAGCACTACTTCGTCGAGGAGCTGACGTTCGCCGACGCGGATTCGATCCTCGCCATGCTTCGTGAACTCTGCCCCCACGTGGTGGACGGGTGCCTGCCGGTCTGGATCCGGAATCTGGCCTATCGGCTGGTGCTCCTGCAACGGCCGGACGAACCGGCACTGCTGCGGGAGGCTGCCGAGAACCTGTGGATGCACGACCCGGACTGGGACCACGTCGCGGAGGACCTCAAGAAGCGGGCCGAGGCTCTGGAAGCCGGCTGACCGGCCGCGGTCGGCCGGCGGCCGCAACCGATTCCTGGAACTGATGGAGCAACGGGCCGTTGAGGACACCGTCCCACAGGGCCTGATCGACAACGCGATTCTCCTCTCTCCTCTGTAGCGAGGACGAACCGCACCACTGCCACCGCCGATTGGCCGCGGAGTATCCCGTCGCCCGTTGGGACAGCGTCACAGTCGAGCACCTGGTGTGATGCTGGGTGCAGGGCTCGCCTTCGCTAGGTCCTGTCGGCTCCGCCGGCGGCGCCCAGCCGCACCCGGTGACTCCGGAGGTCGACCTCGGTGACCTCCACCGTGATCAACTCGCCTTCATCGACAAGCTGATCCGGGGTCTCGACTGGCTCGTCAGTCAGCTCTGAGAGGTGAAGGAACCCCACAACTCCAGGAGCAAGCTCCACGAACACGCCGAAGGGAACGATCCTGGTGATCGCTCCGGTGAGGACCTGGCCGACCTGATCCGCAAACCGAATGAGCGGATCTTTCCGCAGAGCCTTCAACGAGAGAGTGATCTGTCCGGAGCGCGTCTCGGCAATGATCACCTCAGCGGTGATCCGCCGGCCGGCTTCGACCACATCGGAGGGGTGGTTGATCCAGTCCCACGTCAGGTCCGGCACCCGGATGAAGCCGGTGCACAGGCCGTCTGGTTCGCCATCGACGTGAACGAAGACCCCGAAGTTGTGGACCGCGGAGACCGTCCCAGTGACGACCTGCCCCGGTGCGAACGCGAGGAGAAAGGATCGCAAGGCCGGACTCTCGCACGCCCGGGCGGACAGGTGGAGCTGACCTTCGCGCCAACGGCCGATCTCTTCGGCCTTGAGCTCTTGGCCGACCTCGAACAGCTCGGATGGATGCTCCATCCGACCGATCGACGCCTCATGTCTCGGAATCCGACCGATCTCGGCCCTCTCCCCTTCGGCACCTACGAGCTGCACCAGGACGTCCGCTCCGTCGAACCCGGTGACCTTCACCGTTCTCACGACCCCCGGCCGGAGCTGGTTGAGCAAGGACTGCGTGTGAGGGTCAGGGGCTGGCTCGGACATGAGATGAGCCTAGGGCGTGTCCGGCAGATCAGGACCGGACAGGCCGGAGAAGAAGATCTCTACCTGGTTCAACCAGGAGGCGTGGAAAGGGGTGTTGATCAGGACCGCGTCCGGGAACCGTGCGGCCATGCGGTCGATGGACGTGCGGCCGCAGTGCGAGGAGCCGTTGTCGACGATCCAGAAGACGCGTTTCGCGCCGGCGTAGGGCTCCTGCGTCATGACCTGTTCGACCAGAGCCATGAACGGCGCGATGCCCGTGGTCGGCTCGACGCGGCCATGGACCTTGGCCCGGTGGACGTCGTAGGCGGCCAGGTAAGCCACCGCACCTCCGCGTCCGTACTCGTGGTTGACGCGCATCGCCCTGGCCTGGCCCGGGGCCAGAGTCGGGTGGCAGCGGCAGCGGGCCTGGATCGAGGTCTTCTCGTCGCTGGACAGGACGTGCTCGTCAGCGCCGAGGGCGACGCCTTCGAAGGTGCGGGCATACAGGTCAAGGACCCGTTGGGCCCGGGCGCGGAAGTCCTTGTCGCGGATGAAGGTCCAGGACCGGTACTGCCAGGGCTTGAGCGCGTCCTGGCGTAACCAGCGGCGCACCGTGGACGCCGAGACGGTGTCGGTGATCCCGCGCGCGGTCAGCTCGGCGGCCGGCTCCGGGCACGGCCGGCGCGACAGCCGCACCCCGGTCTCGGCCGGGAGACGGCAGGCCAGGGCCTTGGCCTCGGCGGCCTGCACAGGGGTGAAACGGGCCGGGCGCCCCGAGCGTCTGCGGTCTGCCAGGGCCGGCAGCCCGCCGCCGGCGAACCGGTTCCGCCAGGTCCGCACCGTGTCAGCGTGCAGGCGGGTCTCGGCGGCGATACGGGCGTTGGAGCGTCCCCGGGCCGCGTGCCGCACGATGTGCGCGCGCATCCGGGCCTGGTGCTCGGCCTTATGACCGTAGGCCGCCTTCTTCAGCCGGTGCCGGTCGGAGGCGGTCAGGATGATCGGGCAGGCGATGGCAGCAGGCAAGGAGGGCAGCGGTCAATCTCGGGATCAGGACGGTCGAGTACCGGCTACGGCCCGAAGTCAGTGGCCGCACACCCCGGGCGGCCACTGCGGCCGGCCAGGTCCTCAATCCCGATGACCGTCGGCCGGTGCCTTGAGTAGTCTGTTCAGCTCGTCCCCGGCCTCGTCGTACCCGGCATCGGCGATTCGCTGGAGCTCGCGCAGGTCGCCGGTCGAGGCCGCGCGTTGAGTGAGCAGAAATCCAGCGCGCGTGGATCCCTCGTCCAACAGCTCGCTCAGCTCCCTGAGATCGCCGGCTGCGTCGGCGAGGTTGGCCAGCCGGTCCAAAGCGGTCTCGTTGCCCGCGTCAGCAAGCTCGCGCAGGGTTTCCCGATCGATATCCGTGTTCGCCATGACACCATCCTGCAACCCTGCCCTAGGGGAATGGTCAAGCGGGACGATGGTCGGGTGATCACCATCGGGCAGTTGGCCAGGTATGTCGGGGTGTCCATCAAGACCATTCGGGTCTATCACGACAAAGGGCTGCTCTCCGAGCCCGGCCGCGATGCGTCCGGCTACCGGCGGTATGGCGCGAACGACGCCATCGACCTGATCAAGATCCGGATGCTCGCCGACGCCGGCGTTCCCCTGGCCCGTATCCGGGACTTGAGATCAGCGACCAACGACGAGTTCCAGCAGGCGCTGCACGCGATCGACGACGAGCTCACCGACCGCATCCGTGGCCTGCGGATAACGCAAGAGCGTGTGCGCCAGCTCGCCGCCGGCCGGCTGGCAACACTGCCCACCGAGGTCGGCGACCATCTGGCGAACCTGGCCCGATGGAGGTTCACCCCTCGATGGGTGGACCTGCAACGCGACCTGTGGATCCTCGTGTTCGCCACCCACCCGGAACAGGCGATCGCACTGTTCCACGACCAGTCCGAGATCCTGACCGACCCGGCGCTGCGGAAGCTCTTCCTTGACTACGACCACGCACATGACCTCGACGCCGACGATCCCCGCGTCGACGACCTCGCCCGCCGGATCGCCAAGGCGACCCGGGCTCGCTACGGATCCGACGACCCGCCCGAGCTGGATGAGACCTCCGATATCCCCGCCCTCATCCAGGGCGCGGTCAACGCCTCGTCCCCGGCATGGCAGCGCCTCGACGCACTCATCCGTGCATACCTGGATGTGTGACTCGACGTTGGTGACGCACGGTTACGGCTGACATGCGGAAATCAGTCAGGGCACGCCGCGAACCACGGGGCAACGCTGCCTCATCCGCGACCCCTGGGGTGTGTCCGGACAGGGTGATTGGGTTGGTCGAAGCCGCAGTCGGCTGACGATCGCTTGACCTGTACCGAGGTTCAGGGGCGAGGCTTGAGGCATGAGTGAGGTAGATGAGCTGTTTGGTATCGGGGAGGTCTCGGCGTGGATCGGTCTGGAGCCCGACACGTTGAGGTACTTCGAACGTCAAGGGGTTGTAGCGTCTCCACGGCGCGACAGTGCGGGGCGTCGCCAATACACGACGGCCGACGTCGAGCTGATCCGCATGCTGGTTCATCTCCGTGAGACGGGAATGCCGCTGGCCGATATCGCGCAGTTCACAGGCGCTGACGACAAGGTGGCTGATCCGGCCAGGCTCCGAGTGGAGTTGCTGACGGCTCATCGCCGTCGCGTCCGCGATAGGCGCGAGGAGCTGGACCGTGCGCTCGATGTGATCACTCGGAAGATCGCGGACTTCAGTGATCGGATCACGAGTCCGGTGGACCTTCTCGACCGACCGGACTGCACCATTGCCTTCGGCGTCCAGGGTGAGGGGCCACTGCTGTTCCTCGTCGGGGCACCGGTTGGGCGGGCCGGTTTCGCGGCGCTGGCGCATGAGCTTGCCGGCCGGTTTACCGTCGTCACCCACGATCCGCGTGGTATCGGTGCCAGCCGTGCGGTCCCAGGGATGGCCGCGCCCACGCCCGAGGTCCTTGCCGAGGACCTTGCCGCACTTGTCGACAGGTTCACCGGAGGGCCCGCCCTGTTCGTCGGTACCAGTGGTGGTGCCGTGACGCTGCTGGAGCTGGGCAAGCAGCATCCTGACGTGGTCGGCCGGGCCGTCTTGCATGAGCCGCCCCTTGCGTCCCTCCTGGATGACACAGACCTGACTGAACGAGCCGCAGCAGCGTTCAAGGCCGCAGAGGCTGATCCTCAGCGGGCAGTGCAAGAGTTCTTTGACCTCAGCGGCGCTGCCCACCACACAGGACCAGATCAGACGCCTCCCGCCCATATGGCGCTACCCGAGCTACCGGTCGAGGAACTCGACAAGAACCGCTACTTCCTGGGGCGGATGGCCGGCCCCACGGTCTTCTACGTCCCCGACATCGAGGCCATCCGTCGCGTTTCGGTGACGCTGTGCGCTGGCTCGCTGAGCCATCACCAGATGGCGCGCCGGGCGACCCAGGCACTCGCTGAACTTCTCGAACTACCTCTGATCGACATGCCCGGCAATCACCTCGGCGCAAGCGCCGAGCCGGCGGAGTTCGCTCACGCCCTCGGGCTCCTGCTCGAACCCTGAACACATCCCCGTGCCCCTCCTGGCCGAACGGCCGAGGAGGGGCACTGCCATGTTGTCCCGTCTCAGTTGAGGTGAACCATGACGAGGCGTTGACCGGCAGTGGTTCATCTTGAGTGACACGCTGTTCGGTGCGGCGTCTCACTCAACCTGAGGTCTGTGAGTCCTGCGCTGCTTCGCGCTCGGCAGCGAACTCGTCGAGGAGCTCGAACAGGATCTTGATCGCCTGCTGTTCATCCTCAGGCGGAAGATTCCACAAGTCGTCCCAGCCGTTCGGGAGGGCGATGTGGAGGATTTGGCCCGGCCAGGCATGGTTGCAGTCGCGTCCGCGACGGGCGACGAGCCAGTCGTGCCAGCCGGTGAGCCCGGGCCCACCGTGCCGGAGAGCATTCTGGTCATAACCGGTCAGGAACGCGGTCAGCATGTGGAAGGAGGTCTTGCCGACGAACATGCCGGGACGTTGGCCGATGCTGACGAAGTACTCGCGTTCAGTCATCTCCGAGAGGGGCTTCATGTGTCCGTACCCTCCTCGTCAATGGCGCTGTCGCCCAGGTCTGGACGAAGCCTGCTGCGGGCCGCCTCCAGACGTTCGGCGTAGTCCGCCGCAAAGATCCCCGACAGCGACTTGTCGAGCGTTCCGGCAATGCGGTGAAGGGGTGCCCAGACCGCCGCATCGCCGACGAGACGACTGAGGTCCGTCATCTGCACCTGCTCCAGCCAGTCCGACAGGACCAGCGCCTCATCCGAGGTGAGCTTGATGATGATCTCCGGATTCTCCACTCCTCGAACATAGTTCGTCGACCCCGCACTGTCAGAGGTGCCTGGCACAGTGCCGCTGCGGACTTTGATTCCTTCTGGAAGCTCATCGAGGAGTGCCGGCGTCAAGCGCGGGGCCCGGACGAGCGGCTCGCGTGGCTGCGTGGCGCATTGACGCGAAGGCCGCTGGCTGAGGTTGTGCAGTTCCAGCTGCGCTTGGACGAGGTGACGCACGAGGCATTCACGGGGGATCTGTGGGCGGCAGCGGACCGGATCTTCGGTGGCTGGTGTTCGGATGACGGATTCTGCTGCTTCGGCCTGTGGACGGTGGGGCTCGGACGTGATGCCTTCTCCAGGGCACTGGCTGATCCGGACTCTCTGGCCGACGTTCCGGAGGTCCAGTGCTTGGTGGGGCGCCCGCGGGAGATGTGGAACGACGACTGGCCCGGGTGGGAGTCTCTCGACTATGTCGCGATGGAGGCGTACGGGAGCCTGACCGGTGTCGATGACGATTGCAGCGACGCGTTCTACGAGGATGTCGAGGCCGAACAAGGCGATGAAGGGAGCAGCTCGGGCCCGCTCGGTCAGCGGTGGGACGTGCGACGCGAGGACGAGGCAGCACGCAAGCTGCCGAGACTGAGCGTGATGTTTCCTCTGTGATCGTTCGCTCAACGAGCCGGACGGCGTGGCAGGTGCATCAACGGGAAGCGGTCGGCCCGTGGGCGTCGCCGAACGCGCCTTCTCCTCACCGGGAGATCATGTGAGCGTGATGCTGTGGATCCGCGCTCACGACGGCGAGAGCGATGTCTGGTCGTACTTCGCGCTCGACGGCGAGGAATGGGCCCTGCGCCAGGTCGACCTGCAAGGACCTCAGCGCCGGCCCGTGACCGCAGCTTCGCCGGCGGAGGTCATCGAGATCCGTGACTGTGGCGACCTCGCGGTCATGGCCGCCTACGAGCGGCAGTACGGCGTCCTCGCGGAAGGCGCCCTGCGCGGGTGGCAAGAATCGGACGGCGCTGCCGAGATGACCCGCCAGGAATTCGAGTCGACGTGGGCCGCTGCGCGAGAGACCATCGACGCGGATCGCACCGAGGAGACGAGTTGATCACGGAGTACCAGCAGAAGTTGCGCGAGCGCTATCTCGCCGCCACCGTCATGCCGGCTCCCGAGCCGTGGCAGCCGGTGATGGACCGCAGGACTCCCATCGGGGGCCTTCTCGGTGTTGGATTCGCCGTTCATCCCGACAGCGGCCACGATCTCGTCATGGTCGTGTCCAGCGACGGCCATGGACTCTTCGACGGGGTCACCGGCGAGAAGATCGCCCGCGACCGGGATCCTGATCCGGAAACGAGTACCCCCGACGCCCACCCGGACCTCACCTGCCCTGGGCTTGGCCCGATCGCGGGCGTCCCGGTGCGCATTGCCGGGCTCTTCGGCGGCGGCCTGCACAGCACCACGCCGGACGGCTGGACCCTGGATGTCGTAAGTCCCGAGTGGCCCCACGACCGCGTCATCCTCTCCGCCGACGGCGGGTCCCACAAAGGCCCGGCGGGAGGGACGTGGTGGCACGTCTTCCACTCTGAGTACTCGGAACTTCGCGCAGCCGGGTTCTCTCCCTCCAGCCAGACCCTGGCGGTCGCCACCAGCAGTGACCTCACACTCTGGACCCGGCCCGGCCTCCGCTTCGACGACTGAGCGGACAGCGGGACAGCAGGCGGGAGGAGGACAGATGGACCGGGTGGAACTCGCCGGGATGCTGGGCGACCAGACCACGGCCTGCGAAGCCGCCAGGGAGGCGCTTCTTGCTGGAGGCGACTTTGTCGTATGGGACGGCCGCGTTCCCAGTCAGCAGCTTGCCAGCATCTACGCGGCTCGTCTCCGGCGGGCACGGAAGCGAGGTGCTGAGACTCTCGCCCTGCCGTCCACCGTCGACATCCTCACCCGGCTCGAAGCCGATCAGGTCAGGATCGGCTGCATCTTCTCACCGGACCGGACGTGGGCCTTCATGCTCTTCCTCGCCGACGACGCCGGCGCGGTCCTCGCCTGCACGGGAGTCCGCCGAGCTGGGCGGTGACAGTTGTCCTGCTCAAGTGACAACCATCGTGCTCACGCTCAACACTCGGTCACCGTGGCGCGCGACACTTTTGCAAGCACCTGCTTGCAAAAGTTAGCGCTGGTATGCACTATCGAGTCATGGCATCACTCAACGTCGGCAATCTCGGTGAGTACCTGCGGGAGCAGCGCCGCGCCGCGCAGCTCTCGCTGCGGCAGCTCGCCGACGCCGCCGGGGTGTCGAACCCGTATCTCAGCCAGATCGAGCGTGGCCTGCGCAAGCCCAGTGCGGACGTGCTCCAGCAGGTCGCCAAGGCGCTGCGGATCTCGGCCGAGACCCTCTACGTGCGAGCGGGAATCCTCGACGAGCGGGAGCGGGAGGAGCTGGAGACGCGGGCGGTCATTCTGGCCGATCCGTCGATCAACGAGCGGCAGAAGAACGTCCTGCTCCAGATCTACGACTCCTTCCGCCGCGAGAACGGGTTCGTGCCCGAGACGGACGCGGACGGCGTGGTCGATGCCGGAGCCCGTACCGGTGTCGTCGGCAAGGACGCCGAAGACGCCGAGCACGCTGAGGACGCCGAGCATGCTGGGAACGCCGAGCACGCATCGCGTGCCGCGCGTGCCGGTGTCGAAGAAGAAAAAGAAGAAGACGAAAACCCTCACAGCTAGCAGCTGGTTCTGATGATCCGGGAGGACCACAGTCATGGCCATCACCGATGACCTGCGCAAGACCCTCACCGACCGCACCCCCCTCTACTTCGCCGCCGGTACGGCCGACCTGGCCGTGCAGCAGGCGCGCAAGGTCCCGGCGCTGATCGAGCAGCTGCGGGCCGAGGCGCCCGAGCGGTTCGAGGCCGTGCGCAACACCGACCCCAAGGCCGTGCAGGAGAAGGTGACCACGCAGGCCAAGGAGGCCCAGGCCACCGTGCAGGCGAAGGTCACCGAGGTGTTCGGCTCGTTCGACTCCGCCGACCTGAAGAAGCTGGGCGAGAGCGCTCAGGACCTGGCGCTCCGCAGCGTGGGCATCGCCGCCGAGTACGCGATCAAGGCCCGGGAGACGTACGAGAAGGTCGCCGAGCACGGCGAGCAGACCGTACGGGTCTGGCGTGGCGAGACGGCCGACGAGATCGTCGAGATCGCCGCCGTCGTGGAGGCCGAGCCCAAGGCCGCCCCCGCCGAGCCGAAGACCGCCCCGAAGAGTGCCGCGAAGAGCAGGCCGACCGTCGTCGCGGCCGCGCCCGCCGCCCCGGCCGCGCCCGCCGCCAAGCCGGCGGAGGCCAAGGCCGCGCCCGCCAAGAAGGCGCCTGCCCCGCGCAAGCCCGCGGCCAAGAAGGCCACGCCGCCCACCGAGAAGTGACCCCGGCGGCGCCAGGGGCGCCGGACGACCAGGGCGCGCGCTGACGACCCGTACGCGTGACCGGGGCGCGGGGCGGGCACCTTACCGGTGGCCGGCTCGTTGTCCCGGTACCTTGGCCGCAGGGCGCTCATCCACTTACTAGGCGGTGCACACCATGTTGCTCTCAGGATTCGGCACACTCCTCCAGCTGCTCTATACGGCGATGCTGGTGCTGGCCGTGGTCGCCTTCTTCTTCGCGGCGACCGCCCGTGAGGACGCTTACCGTGCCGCCGACAAGAAGACCAAGCCCTTCTGGCTGATCCTTCTCGGCGTCGCCGTCGTGGTGAACCTGCTCATCCCGCTGCTCTTCCTCCAGCTCGCGGGCGTGGTCGCGTCGATCGTGTTCATGGTCGACGTACGGCCCGCGCTCAAGGAGGTCTCGGGCGGTGGCGGCCGCCGGGGCGGTTCCAGCAGCGACGGGCCCTACGGGCCGTACAACGGCGGCCGCTGAACGCTCGCGGCGGCGGGAGCGGCAGCAGGAGAAGCAGCAGAAGCAGGAGCGGTCGATGCGGGGCCGGGGCGCGAGGCGCTCCGGCCCCGTCCGCGTACCCGCTCCGGGTCGCGCCCCAGCAGCAGCACCGCCACGTCGTCCGTCAGCTCGCCGCCGTGTCGCTCCCGCACCTCCGCGACCGCGGCCTCCAGCAGGTCCTCGCCCGTCAGCCCCTGCTCCAGCCGGCTGTTGACCATCGCGACCATGCCGTCCTGGCCGAGCCGCTGACTGCTGCCCGCGCCGACGCGGCCCTCGATCAGCCCGTCCGTGTACATCATCAGGCTCCACGCGCCGCCCAGCTCGACCTGCCGGCGCGGCCACCGTGCGTGCGGCAGCAGCCCGAGCGCCGGGCCGCCGTCCTCGTACGGGAGCAGTCGCGCCGGCTGCCCGTGACGGGTGAGCAGGGGCGCGGGGTGGCCGGCCAGGCAGAGTCCGGCGCGGCGCCCGTCCGGGGCGATGTCGACGGTGCACACCGTCGCGAAGATCTCCTCGCTCTGCCGTTCGTGCTCCAGCACCTGCTGGAGGGTGGCGAGCAACCGGTCGCCGCAGAGCCCGGCCAGCGTCAGGGCCCGCCAGGCGATCCGCAGCTCGACCCCGAGCGCCGCCTCGTCCGGGCCGTGCCCGCACACGTCCCCGATCATCGCGTGCACCGTGCCGTCCGCGGTGCGCACGGTGTCGTAGAAGTCGCCGCCCAGCAGGGCGCGGCTGCGCCCGGGGCGGTAGCGGGCGGCGAAGCTCAGGTCGGAGCCCTCCAGGAGCGGGGTGGGCAGCAGGCCGCGCTCCAGGCGGGCGTTCTCCTGGGCGCGCAGCCCGGACTCCGTCAGCTGGTGCTGGGCGATGTCGGCGCGCTTGCGCTCGACGGCGTACCGGATCGCTCGGCTCAGCACCCGCGCGTCCAGCTCGCCCCGGAAGAGGTAGTCCTGCGCCCCGACCCGTACCGCCTCGGCCGCCAGCTCCGTGTCGTCCTGCGCGGTGAGGACGAGGACGGCGTGGAGCGGCGCGATCCGCAGTACGTGGGTGAGCACCGCCAGCTCGTCGGCCCGGCCGGGAGCAGGCTGCGGGCGGTGCTCCGCGCCGGGTGCGGCGGCGATGGAGGAGGCGGCGGCCGGCATGGGCAGCGCGAGGTCCAACAGGATGCAGTCGACGTCGTCGGTGAGCAGCCGCCCGGCCTCGGTGAGGTTGCGGGCGGTACGGATACGGACCCGGGTTCCGGCCGCCGCCGACAGTTCGGGTCCCGTGATGCTGCCCGCCGGGTCGTCCTCGATCACCAGGACGGTGAGGTCGTCGCCATGGCTGTTCTCCGCAGCGGGAACGTCACGTTGCTGCGGCACGGGTACGGGTGCGGACGCGGGTACGGGCATCGGTTCGGGTTTCCTTCCCTCCCCCGAGGGCGCGGCGGGACGCCGATCGACGACCCGCCAGTCGGGGACGATAGCGGTCCACGGCGGGGGAACGGAATGGCGCACGGGGATCGGCCCCCGTCATATGCGCCGTCATAAGCCGCGTCCCGGAACGGATACGGCGGGATGGGGCGCGGTGGGGGTGGGGGAGGGGCCATGACATACATCACCCGTGTACGGCCGGGGCTCGCGTCCGTCGCGTGGCGCCGCTCACGTACTCCCGCTGCGGTGGGAAGACGCCCCGCCCACTAAAATGACCGCGGGTCGTGACTGGCGCTGAGGTGGAGTACCACCGGGGAGCGGCCTGACATCCCGTCGATGCCGTGCGCCTGGGCAACTCACCGTTGAGGCTCAGGAGTGGCCCATGCCCGAGAAGCAGGCAGAGGCGCAGAAGCAGGAGCAGGCAGAGGCGCAGGCGCGGAAGCAAGCAGAGGCACCGGATCAGGCGCAGAGGGCCCGGCTCATGGACGGCACCGGTCCCGCCCGCCGCATCATCGAGGGCGCCGCCGCGACCGCCGCGGACCTCCACCGGCGTACGGGCACGGTCCCGTGCCTGGCGACCGTCCTCGTCGGCGAGGACCCGGCGTCCGTGACGTACGTCCGGATGAAGCGGGCCCGGTGCGCGAAGGCCGGGATCGAGTCACGGCAGGTGGCGCTGCCCGCCTCGATCAGCACCGCCGGCCTGGTCGAGAAGATCACCGAACTCTCGGACGACCCCGGCGTCCACGGCATCCTCCTTCAGCACCCCGTCGGCCCGCACATCGACGAACGCGCCGCCTTCGAGGCGATCGCCCCGGACAAGGACGTCGACGGGGTGACCATGCACTCCTTCGCGGCCATGGGCTTCGGCCTGCCCGGCTTCGTCTCCTGCACCCCGGGCGGGATCATGCGCCTGCTGGAGGAGTACGACGTCGAGCTCACCGGCAAGCACGCGGTCGTGGTGGGCCGCAGCCCCATCCTGGGGAAGCCCGCGGGCATGCTCCTGCTGGAGCGGAACGCCACCGTCACCTACTGCCACTCCCGTACGTCCGACCTGTCCGCGATCGTGCGGCAGGCCGACGTCCTGGTCGCGGCGGTCGGCCGGCCGCGCTTCATCACCGGTGCGGACATCAAGCCCGGGGCGGTGGTGGTCGACGCGGGGTACAACCCGGGCAACGTCGGTGACGTGGACTTCGATTCGGCGCGGGAGCGGGCCGGGCTGATCACGCCCGTCCCCGGCGGCGTGGGTCCCATGACCATCGCCGTGCTTCTCGCCCAGACGGTCGAGGCGGCGGTGCGCCGGCACGACACGGTGTGAGGCGGGCAGGGGAGATCGACGGGAGGGCGCCGTCCGCTAGGGCATGTCCGGCCGGACCACGCCCAGGATCTTCATCGAGCCCGCGCCCGCCAGGGTGACGTTGCGGCCGGGGCGGGGGGAGTGGACGATCGCGCCGTCGCCGACGTACATCCCGACATGGCTGGCGTCGGCGTGGTAGATGATCAGGTCGCCGGGGCGCATGTCCCGGACGTCGATGCGCGGGAGCAGCCGCCACTGCTCCTGCGAGGTGCGCGGTATCGGGCGGCCCGCCGCCGCCCATGCCTGCGAGGTCAGCCCCGAGCAGTCGTACGAGCCGGGGCCGGTGGCCCCCCATACGTACGGCTTGCCGATCTGGGCGGTCGCGAAGGCCACCGCCGCCTTCCCGGCCTCGGTCGTCGCACCGCTGACGTCCGCGACGCCCGGGACGGGGCGGGAGGCGAGCCAGGCGGACTGGGCCCTGTTGGCGGCCTCCAGCTCCAACTGGCGGAGCCGGTCCCGCTCCTTCTTCTCCAGCCGCGATTCCAGCTTCTTCGCCTCGGCTATCCGGGCGTTGATCTTCTTCTTGGCCTTGGCCTGCTTGAGCCGGTTCGTCTCCAGCTTCTGCCAGTTGGTGCTGGCGTCCTTCGTGTACGTCTCCAGGTCCTCCTGGGCGCGGTTCAGGTCGGCCAGGACCGTCTTGTTCGCCTGCTGGCTCTGCCGGACCTTGTTGATCCCGTCCAGGAAGAGCTTCGGGTCGTCGCTGAGGACCAGTTGGGCGCCGGGGGGCAGGCCGCCGTTGCGGTACTGCTCGCGCGCCTGGGCGCCGGCCCGGTCCTTCAGCTCGGCGATGCGGGCCTGGTTGTCGACGATCGCCTTCGCCAGCTTCACGATCTCGCCGGACTGCTTCTTGGTCTGTTCCTCGGCGAGGTTGTACGCGTCGGTCGCCGCCCCGGCCTTCCGGTAGAGCGTCTCGATCTGCTCGCGGACCTTTTCGAGGTCCGCGTCGGAGCTCGGGGAGGGGCGCGCGGCGGGGGAGGAGACGGAGGCGGGCGGCGCGGGGTCCGGAACCGGCGCGGCCATCGCCTGCGCCGGGACGGTCAGCAGGCCCAGCGCGCAGACCAGCGTGATGGCGGCAGCGGCACAGTGGCGTCGGCTCACGAAACTCCCCCTCCGAGCCAGAACAAAATAAAGACAAAAGCAACAGAAGCCGGATAACACGCATCTGACTTACCGTCAGTAACGTCCAGTCGACGTCGCGATCGTGCCATGCCGCCCCGTAAAGCAACAGAGGCAGTCGGTATCCGGCCGCCTTCTCCCCACCCCAGGGACGAACGACGCACCCGCGACGTTCCCCGAAGAGCATACTTTCGCCCGATCGAGGAAATGCCCGGTCAGGGAACGTTTGAGCGGCCGCCAGCGCCCCCCCAGTGGCTGTCGCCGGTGACCGTCAGCGGTTGTCGCCGGCGGCTGTCAGCCGTCGTTGGGCCGCAGGGCGTCCCACGCCACCGTGACCTCGCCCTGCCGCCACCGCCGTACGCCGTCCGTCACCGGCCAGTCGGCCGACACCGCTCGCACCGCCGCGATCCAGCGCTGCCGGGCGCCGAGCGAGGCGTACGGAGAGGCCGCCGCCCACGCCCGGTCGAAGTCGCGCAGGAAGGCGTGGACCGGCTCGCCCGGAACGTTGCGGTGGATCAGCGCCTTCGGCAGGCGCTCCGCGAGGTCGGAGGGGCGCTCCAGCGAGCCGAGCCGGGTCGCGAAGGTGACCGTGCGCGGCCCCTCGGGCCCCAGGGCCACCCACACGTGCCGGCGTCCGATCTCGTCGCAGGTCCCCTCCACCAGGAGCCCGTCCGGGGCGAGCCGGGAGCACAGCCGCGCCCAGACGCCGGCGACCTGGTCCTCGTCGTACTGGCGCAGCACGTTCGCCGCCCGGATGAGCGTGGGCCGGGTCGCCAGCGGGATCTCGAAGCCGCCGTGGACGAAGGTGAGCCCCTCGCGCTCGTACGGCTTCGCCGCCGCGACCCGCTCCGGGGCGATCTCGACGCCCGCCACGGCGGTGCGGGGTTCGGCGGTACGCAGCCGGGCCAGCAGCTCGACGGCGGTCCAGGGGGCGGCCCCGTACCCGAGATCGACGGCCACGGGGGTCTCCGCGCGGCGCAGGGCCGGGCCGTGCGCGGCGGCGATCCAGCGGTCCATGCGGCGCAGCCGGTTCGGGTTGGTGGTCCCGCGGGTGGCGGTGCCGATGGGGCGCTGGCGCATGCGGTGAGCGTATGCGACGGGGCAGGGGCGGGTACGCGGGTGGCCAGGGGCCGGAGGGCTCCCGGGCGGCGCACAGCCCTGAGGCCGCTCCCGAGGCCGTGACGACGCGGCTCGTGTCCGTAGCGACGTGGCCCGAGGCCGTGATGGCGCGGCGCGTGTCCGTGATGGCGTGGCCCGCGACCGTGGTGGCGCGGCGCGTGTCCGTCACGTCGCGGCCCACGACCGTGACGATGCGGCCCACGACCGTGACGATGCGGCCCACGTCCGTAACGACGCGACCCGCGTCCGTAATGATTTGGCAAAGCGGAAATGAAAGGCGGGATTCCGCTGTTCTCGCCCTTCGGAGGGCCCCGCGCCCCGCCCCGTCATGCCCTGAGTGAGGAGGACCGACGACGTGAGCCAGTACGTCTCCCGGCTCGGTTCCACCCGGGTCGGCCCGCGCATCAGGTTCCCCGGTGGTTTCCCCGGGTCCCCCCGCAGGCCGCGCCGGATCGCCATGCTCTCCGTGCACACCTCCCCGCTGCACCAGCCCGGCACGGGCGACGCGGGCGGGATGAACGTCTACATCGTCGAGCTGGCCGAGCGCCTGGCCGCGATCAACATCGAGGTCGAGATCTTCACCCGGGCCACCACCGGCTCGCTGCCCCCCGTGGTCGAGCTGGCCCCCGGCGTCCTGGTCCGGCACGTCGACGCCGGGCCGTACGAGGGGCTCGCCAAGGAGGAGCTGCCCGCCCAGCTGTGCGCCTTCACGCACGGGGTGATGCAGGCGTGGGCCGGTCAGCGCCCCGGCTACTACGACCTGGTGCACTCCCACTACTGGCTCTCCGGCCAGGTCGGCTGGCTCGCCGCCCAGCGCTGGGGCGTCCCGCTCGTGCACGCCATGCACACCATGGCCAAGGTCAAGAACGCCGCGCTCGCCGAGGGCGACGCCCCCGAGCCGGCCGCCCGCGTCATCGGCGAGACCCAGATCGTCCACGCCTCCGACCGGCTGATCGCCAACACCGCCGAGGAGGCCGACGAGCTGGTCCGCTTCTACGACGCCGACCCCGCCGCCGTCGCCGTCGTGCACCCCGGCGTCAACCTGGACCGCTTCCGCCCGTTCCCCAAGGACTCCGACAAGCTCCGTCCAAGGGAGGCCACGTCCGCCCGCGCCGCCGCGCGGGCCCGGCTGGGCCTCCCGCAGGACGCGCTGATCCCCCTCTTCGCGGGCCGCATCCAGCCGCTGAAGGCCCCGGACGTGCTGCTGCGCGCGGTCGCCGTGCTCCTGGACCGGGACCCCTCCCTGCGCTCCCGGATCGTCGTGCCCATCGTGGGCGGCCCGAGCGGCAGCGGGCTGGCGAAGCCCGAGGGTCTCCAGAAGCTGGCGGCCCGCCTCGGCATCGCGGATGTCGTACGGTTCCACCCGCCGGTGGGGCAGGACCGGCTGGCGGACTGGTTCCGGGCCGCGTCGGTGCTGGTCATGCCGTCGTACAGCGAGTCCTTCGGCCTGGTCGCGATCGAGGCCCAGGCGGCCGGCACTCCGGTGGTCGCGGCGGCGGTGGGCGGGCTGCCGGTGGCGGTACGCGACGAGGTCAGCGGCTTCCTCATACCCGGCCACGACCCGGAGGCGTACGCCCGCGCACTCGGGCGCTTCGCGGACGCGCCGGAGCTGGTCGAGCGCATGGGGGCGGCGGCCGCGGCGCACGCGCAGTGCTTCGGCTGGGACACGGCGGCCTCGGCGACGGCCGACGTGTACACGGCCGCACTGGCGGACCACCGCCGCCGGGCCCGTACACACCACGGCTGAGCCGGCCACTTCCGTACGCGGTACGGCTGAGCCCTGCGCCCCCGAGCCCTGCGCCCCCGAGCCCGTCCCGTGCGTCCCGCACCCCTGACGTACGCTCGCAGCATGGCTGACGTACCCGATGAGACAGCAGCGGCCCAGGTCATCGAGGCGACGCTGAACGAGGCCGAGCTCACCTGGGAGAGCCCCGCTCCCGGCAACTACGTGGTGACGCTGCCCGGCACCCGCAAGCTGTCGACGACCTGTTCGCTGATCGTCGGCAAGCACTCCCTCTCCCTCAACGCCTTCGTCGTCCGGCACCCCGACGAGAACGACGCCGAGGTGCACCGCTGGCTCCTGGAGCGCAACCTCCGGCTCTTCGGCGTGAGTTACGCGATCGACTCGCTCGGAGACGTCTACCTGGTCGGCAAGCTGCCGCTGTCGGTGGTCACTCCAGAGGAGCTGGACCGGCTGCTCGGCACGGTCCTGGAGGCGGCGGACGGGGCGTTCAACACCCTCCTGGAGCTCGGTTTCGCCGACTCGATCCGCAAGGAGTACGCGTGGCGGGTGTCGCGCGGCGAGTCCACCCGTAACCTGGACGCTTTCAGCCATCTGACCCGTCGATCGTCCGAAAAGTAACGGCGTTTCGAGGCTGCGACAAAGGTTGTAAGGCGTTGCCGCACAGTGCGTTCACAGATGGATCACAGCAGAATCACGATCATGGGCGGGGCGTCGTCCGACCGGTCTTCGATCAGGGGTTCGATCGTAAAGTGTGAGGCACTGCGACGGTCCGTCCCAGACGGTGCCCAACTGCCGTAGGGGCAAGAGGCGGTTGCTCCTTCAGACGGAGAGATGAACCATGCGCACCACTGTCGTACGCCGTACCGCCCTCGCCGCCTGTGCGGTCTCCCTGACCCTGCTGGCCACCGCCTGCGGCGGCTCGTCCGACGCCGAGGGCGGGAAGAGCGGCAAGGGCGGGAACGCGGCGGAGGGCGGCGGCTCGGCCCCGAAGACCTCGGCGAAGGCGCTCAGCGCCGCCGAGCTGGAGACCGCGTCGCTGAAGCAGGGCGACGTCGCCGGTCAGAAGATCACCAAGGCCGGCCCGGCCGACGAGATCCCGGCGGGCGACGTCAAGGCCGACAAGGAAGCCTGCCTGCCGGTCGCGCACGCCCTGGCCGGCGTGCCCGAGGCCGGTACGAAGGCCACCACGAAGCGCAAGGTGGTCACCGAGCCCAAGGCGCGCGACAAGAAGTCGATCGAGGACATGAAGGACGGCGAGTTCGAGAAGGAGATGGCCGCCGCCTTCGACCTGACGGCCACCCTCGTCGCACTCAACACGTACGAGGGAACGGCGGGCCCGGACGCGTTCGCGGCCATCAGCAAGTCCGCGACCGAGTGCGCGGGCGGCTTCACCGCCACGTTCGCCGGCGAGAAGCAGAAGATCGTCTCGATCGCCGAGGACAAGGCCACCGGGGGCGACGAGGCGGCGGGCTGGACGGTGACGGCGGAGCAGGACGGCCAGAAGATGCCGTTCAAGCTGGTGGCGCTCCGCAAGGAGGGCACCGTCGCGACGTTCTACTCCATCAACCTGGCGGCGGCCATGGACAAGGGAGCCGAACTCGCCGCACCGGTGGAGGTCGTGGCGGCCCAGGCGAAGAAGCTCGGCTGACGAACGCGCCCCCTGCCCCGGTGCCTGGGCTCGTCCCCTCGCGCCGGGGCTTCGGCGTCACCTCTGTCGCGGGGCTTCGGCGTCGTCCTGCCCGGTACTTCGGCGTCCCCCTGCCCCGGTGCTTCGCCTCAGGACAGGGGGACGAGGGTGCTTCGGCGTCAGGGCAGGGGGACGAGCCGGACGACGGTGACGGTCAGCACGGACCGGGAGACGTAGTAGAGGACGATGGCCCCGAAGACGGTCGCCTCGCGCCGGTCCCGTTCGCTCTTCACGGCGGAGGACGCGTGTCCGTACGGCTCCTCGCCCAGGGTGCGGGCCATCTCGTCCCGGAAGGACTCGCCGTCGCGCATCTTGGCCAGGGTGTCGTCGGCGGGCGGCGCGTAGGAGATGCGGAAGCTCAAGCGACGCTCCGCCTCTCGGCCTCGTCCTGCGCCAGCCGGTCCAGGATCCGTTCGGCCTCGGGATCGGGGACGGCCTCCAGCATCCAGTGCCGCATCACGGCCTGGATCTCGTGCACCCCGGCCTCGTTGATGGCGAGGTCGAACTCCTCGCGTCTCTCGTCGGGCAGGGCGGCGCGGATGTCCGGGATGCTGTTGGGCACCTCGACCTCGGTGCCGCCGACGAAGGTCTTCAGAGACTCGCCCATGATCGCTCTCCCCGATCTCCTTGCCCTTGGTGCCGCCACCCATGTTCGCCGCCCCGTGTTCGCTGCCCGGAGTCAACACCCCGGCCACGCCCCGGTGGTGCTCCCTGTACGGGGCCGCTCGCCGGACAGCTTGGGGACACCGTAGTGCGTGGCGCCCCGAGTTCGGTCGCCGGGCGCATGACCGGTGCCGGACCGAAACGTGTTCGGGCGCGACCCGGACCGCCCGCTCGCCCGCACCCTCCGCGAACGCGACCGCCCCGCCCCGGGGACCGGCCTGTCCTTCCGTCACCTTTGTCCCGTCGAACGGGGTTCGACGGGACAGACGCGCCTACTAGGGTGAGCCCGACATCGTGGCAGAGGGGGGCACATGGGTCCGGAGCGCCGAGGGCCGGCCGGCGTCGTATCCGAACGCGGCTGGCGGGGACGGCTGATACCCGTCCCGCATCAGGACGGAAGACCGGCCTTCCTGACGATCAGGTCCGGGGGGCCGTTCAGCTGGTTCAGCGTCACCGGAGTGATCGACACCCCCGAACTCAGCTCCCAGGACGCCGCGATCGGGCTCTCCACCCACGGGTCGAAGGCCCTGCCGTTCATCGTCCCCGCCGAGTTCACCCATGTCCTGGTGAAGCGGCGCGGCTCGGGCTCCTCGGGCCTGGCCCGCTGGTATCTGGACACGCTGCCGCAGGACGGGATCGGCGTCCTCGCCCTCACCGGGGAGACCCGGGGCGCGGGACCCGCGCTCCTGCGCTGGGAGGGACCGCGCCGCGCTTTCGCCTTCACCCTGGACGGACCCGAGAACTGGTCCTGGATCGAGGTCACGGACCGGCGGGGAAGGCCCGTGGCGGCGGAGCGGGAGGGCGACCTGCGCGGGCGCATCACCCTCTCGTCCCCCGGCCACGTCATGGTCCGCTCGGACGGCCCCTGGAGCCTGCGGCCGCTCTGACAGCGGAAGGCACCGCAAGGAACCGCAAGAAACCGCAAGAAACCGAAAGGAGGCGGAAGGCACCGGAAGGAACCGCCAGGCACCGGGCGCGATGCACCGCAAGGAACCGGAAGGAACCGCCAGGCGCCGCCCCCCCCCAGCGGAGGGCCAGACGTCGCCCCCCCCGACCGGCCGCCCCACGGTCAGCGGCAGCGACCCCCGGTGCCGCCGCCGCCCGGCTCCGCCCCGGGCGCGGCGCGGGCGAGGACGTGGCGCAGCCACTGCTCCTCGGTGAGGTCCTCGTTGTACGGGTCGAGGACGCCGACCCGGCCGACGACCGCATCGCTGACCTGCGTCAGGAACCCCTTGTCGTCGGCGAACTCGACGTCGATCAGGCAGCAGTCCCGCCCTTCCTCGACCTCGAAGCGCGCCGAGAGCCCCTGACCGCCCAACACGGCCTCGGCCTGCTCGACGAGACGGCGGGCGCGCGCGACGGTGGATGTCATACCGGCCAGCCTAGCCAGGACATCACGGCCGCCGCCCGGTCGACCGCGAACCGCCGGGAAGGACGAAGAGCCCCTGCCCTCCGGGTGGACCGGCGGGCAGGGGCTCGGGTAGACGCGTGGGCTACTTCTTCTTGCCCTGGTTCTTCACAGCCTCGATGGCCGCCTTCGCCGCGTCCGGGTCCAGATACGTGCCGCCCGGCTTCAGCGGCTTGAAGTCGGCGTCGAGCTCGTACGAGAGCGGGATGCCGGTCGGGATGTTGAGGCCCGAGATGTCCTCGTCCGAGATGCCGTCCAGGTGCTTCACCAGGCCCCGGAGGCTGTTGCCGTGGGCGGCGACCAGGACCGTGCGGCCGGTGAGGAGGTCCGGGACGATGCTGTCGAACCAGTACGGGAGCATCCGGACGACGACGTCCTTCAGGCACTCCGTGTCCGGGCGCAGCTCCGGCGGGAGGGTCGCGTAGCGCGGGTCGTCGAACTGGCTGTACTCGGCGTCGCGGGCCAGCGCCGGCGGCGGGGTGTCGTACGAGCGGCGCCAGAGCATGAACTGCTCCTCGCCGAACTCGGCCAGCGTCTGCGCCTTGTCCTTGCCCTGGAGCGCGCCGTAGTGGCGCTCGTTCAGGCGCCAGGAGCGGCGGACCGGGATCCAGAGGCGGTCGGCGGACTCCAGGGCCAGCTGCGCGGTGCGGATCGCGCGGCGCTGGAGGGAGGTGTGCAGGACGTCGGGGAGCAGACCGGCGTCCTTGAGCAGCTCACCGCCGCGGACTGCTTCCTTCTCGCCCTTTTCGGTGAGGTTGACGTCCACCCAACCGGTGAACAGGTTCTTCGCGTTCCATTCGCTCTCGCCGTGGCGGAGGAGGATCAGCTTGTACGGTGCGTCGGCCATGAGCCCGAGCGTAATCGAACCCGTGCGGCCTCTGCGCGCCCGGCCACAGGGCGGACGGCGGGCCACGGGGCGAAGGACTGTTGACGGTCGGCGTCAATCGGGTGGCGGGCGGGAAGCCGGGCTCCGTAATGTTCGAACTGTCATCGGGACGCTTACCCGTGACGCCTCGTTCCGTACATCCCGTGGGGGGAGAACCGCATGTCCGTCGCCGGTCTCAGAAAAGCCGCCCACGAGACCGTATCCGGGCTGCCCCGGCAGTTCTGGTGGCTCTGGCTGAGCACCCTGGTCAACCGGCTCGGCGGCTTCGTCGCCACCTTCATGGCGCTGTACCTGACCCTGGACCAGGGGTACTCGGCCTCGTACGCCGGTCTCGTCGTGGCCCTCCACGGACTCGGCGGGGTCATCTCCTCGCTCGGCGCGGGGGTGATGACCGACCGGCTCGGGCGGCGGCCCACCATGCTGGTCGCGCAGCTGTCGACGGCCGCGTCCGTGGCGCTGCTCGGGTTCATGGAGCACCCGGTCGCCATCGCGGGCGTGGCGTTCCTCGTCGGCATGGCGAGCAACGCCTCGCGCCCCGCCGTCCAGGCGATGATGGCGGACATCGTGCCCCCGAAGGACCGGGTGCGGGCCTTCTCGCTCAACTACTGGGCCATCAACCTCGGGTTCGCGATCTCGTCGGCGGCGGCCGGGTTCATCGCCGAGTACAGCTACCTCGCCGGGTTCGTCGGCGAGGCCCTGATGACACTCGTGTGCGCGGTCGTCGTCTTCCTTAAGGTGCCCGAGTCGCGGCCCGCGCAGGCGTCCGCGAAGCGCGTCGGCGGCAAGCGGGTCAAGGACGAGGTACGGCTCACCACCGTCCTGCGCGACGGGCGCTTCATGGGGGTCGTGGGGCTGTCGTTCCTGGTGTCGCTGATCTTCATGCAGGGGTACGTGGGGCTGCCGGTGGCCATGGGGGCGGACGGGTTCTCCAGCTCCGACTTCGGCACCGCGATGGCCGTCAACGGCGTGCTGATCGTGGCCCTCCAGATCCCCGTCACCCGCTTCATCCAGCACCGTGACCCGCGCCGGCTGCTGATCATCTCCTCGATGATCGCCGGGTACGGATTCGGGCTGACGGCCTTCGCCGGGTCGGTCGCGGTGTACGCCCTGACGGTGTGCGTCTGGACCCTCGCCGAGATCGTGAACGCGCCCACCCAGACGAGCCTGGTCGTGCGGCTGTCACCGGCTCAGGGCCGGGGCCGCTACCAGGGCATGTACACGATGTCCTGGGCGGTGGCCGCGCTCGTCGCACCCCTGATGTCCGGGTTCGTCATCGACCGTTACGGCGCCGCCTGGCTCTGGGGCGCCTGCGCGGTGATCGGCACGGTGGCCGCCCTCGGCTACTGGCTGCTGATGCGCGACCTGCCCCGGGCGGAGACCGAGGCGGAGGAGCCCGCGATCGAACCCGCTCCCGTACCCGCCCAGGCCCGGGCGGACCAGGCCGAGCCCGACCCGGCGACGGCGGTGGAGCGCGCGGGCTGACCTCCGTACGCCGACGACACGGTGACGACACGGCGACGACGGCCGCCCGGAGGCGGGCCGGGCGGACGCCGTCCGCGTGCCGTACGAGGGGCCCGGTGCGGGTGCGGGTCAGCCCGAGCAGCCGCCGCACTGGCACGGAGCACCGGACTGGCAGCCGCACCCGCAGCCCGAGCCGCAGCCACAGGCGCCGAGCACGGTCAGGTGCGCCACTTCGGTCGGGGTCTCCTGCTGGGGTTCGGTCATGGGGGAATCGGCCATGGTCCCTCCTCAGGGGCGTACGGCTGGGCGGCGGACGCCGGTGCGCCGCCGCCGGGAACGTACGGCCACGGCACGTATCGCGTACGGCCATGGCGCCGTCCCCGCCCCATTGCATGCCCAGCCCGGCGGGCGCATCAACGGCGCACACGCGCAGGAACGCATGTGCGACTCGCGTGCGCCGGGTGCGTACGGAGCGCCGTGCGCGCACCCCCGTGACAATGACGAGCCCCCGTGACGGCCCCTACGGGCGAGCCCCCGAGACGGCGGTCACGAGCCCTCGACCGACGACGCCGCCTGGATCTCGTCCGCGTGCTCGCCCGTCACCAGGTAGACGACGCGCTTGGCCACCGACACCGCGTGGTCGGCGAAACGCTCGTAGTAGCGGCCCAGCAGCGTCACGTCCACGGCCGTCTCGATGCCGTGCTTCCAGCGGTCGTCCATCAGGTGCTGGAACAGCGTGCGGTGCAGGAGGTCCATCTCGTCGTCGTCCTGCTCCAGCTGGAGCGCCAGGTCGACGTCCTTGGTGATGATGACCTCGGCGGCCTTGGCCATCAGCCGCTGGGCGAGCTGGCCCATCTCCAGGATGGTGGCGTGCAGGTCGTGCGGGACCGCCGACTGCGGGAAGCGCAGCCGCGCCAGCTTCGCCACGTGCTGGGCCAGGTCGCCGGAGCGCTCCAGGTCGGCGCTCATCCGCAGCGAGGTCACCACGATCCGCAGATCGGTGGCCACCGGCTGCTGACGGGCCAGGAGGGCGATCGCGCGCGCCTCCAGGTCGTGCTGGAGGTCGTCGACCTTCTGGTCGCCGGCGATCACGCTCTCCGCGAGCTTCAGGTCGGCGTCGAGCATGGACGTGGTCGCCCGGCCGATCGCCGATCCGACCAGCCGGGCCATCTCGACCAGACCTTCTCCGATCGAGTCGAGTTCCTCGTGGTAAGCGTCGCGCATGGAAGTCCCTCTCCAGTTCCAACTGAGGCCGGGGTCTCGGACCGACCCCCACAGTTACACGGTGGGGCCGCAACGCGTCCGTATCCGGCCCCCTAAGTGAACCGGCTCCATCCCCTCGGTGAACTCTGGGCGACGAGTGTTCGAGATGGCACTCGGACGGCTGGGAGAGTGTCGGCGCACCCGCATAACCTTGAAGCATGGACGTGAACGCGGCGGTCGCCGCAGCTGCAGCGATCGCCGGGTTGTGCACCGGTGTGATCGCCATGCTGGCGTTCCGCTGGAGCGAGCGCGACCTCAAACGGCCCACGCGCACGTCCCTGCGGCCGGACGGCAACGCCGCCCTGCCGCCCGGGGTGGACACCGTCCTGTCCGTGCTCAGCTCCTCCGCCGTCGTGCTCGACGAGAGCGACAGCGTCGTCAAGGCCAGCTCCGCCGCGTATGCGCTGGGCCTGGTCAGGGGCGGCCGGCTGTCCGTCGAGCCGATGCTCAACATGGCCCGCGACACCCGGCGCGACGGTGAGATACGCCAGGTGGAGCTGGACCTCCCCCGGCGCGGCACCGGCCGGGGCGACGCCCTCGCCGTCTCCGCCCGGGTCGCGCCGCTCGGCTCACGACTGGTGCTGCTGCTGGTCGAGGACCTCACCGAGGCCCGCCGGATAGAAGCGGTACGGCGCGACTTCGTCGCCAACGTGAGCCATGAGCTGAAGACCCCCACGGGAGCGCTCTCCCTGCTCTCCGAAGCGGTCATGGACGCCTCCGACGACCCGGAGGCGGTGGAGCGGTTCGCCGGGCGGATGCAGATCGAGGCGACCCGGCTGACCAACCTCGTACAGGAGCTCATCGACCTCTCCAGGGTGCAGAACGACGACCCCCTGGAGGACGCCGAGCCGGTCAGGGTGGAGGTGCTGGTCGCCGAGGCGATCGACCGCTGCCGCCAGCAGGCCGGCTCCAAACAGATCACCATGGCCTCCGGCGGCGCCGAGGACCTCACGGTCTGGGGCAACCGGGGCCAGCTCGTCGGAGCTCTCGGCAACCTCGTCGAGAACGCCGTCAACTACAGCCCTCCCCGCACCCGGGTCGGCATCGCGGCCCGCCGCACGGCCGCCCCGGGCGGGGACCTGATCGAGATCGCCGTCACCGACCAGGGCATCGGCATCTCGGAGAAGGACCGCGAGCGCGTCTTCGAGCGGTTCTACCGCGTCGACCCGGCCCGCTCACGGGCCACCGGTGGCACCGGTCTCGGCCTCGCCATCGTCAAACACGTGGCCGCCTCGCACGGCGGGGAGGTCACCGTCTGGAGCTCCGAGGGACAGGGCTCCACCTTCACCCTCAGGCTGCCCGAATCGGGCGTCGTGAGGGAGCGCACCACCGGCGGACCGCTTATCGTCAACGGCGTCAATGGCGTCGGCGGCGAGGGCAAGCCCCCGTTCGAGACCGACTCCTATGACCCCTTCCCCGCCCCGGAGGCTCTTCCGTGACCCGAGTGCTTGTCGTCGAGGATGAGGAATCCTTCAGCGACGCCCTGTCCTACATGCTGCGCAAGGAAGGTTTCGAGGTCGCGATCGCGGCGACCGGCCCCGACGGTCTGGACGAGTTCGAGCGCAACGGCGCCGATCTGGTCCTGCTCGACCTGATGCTGCCCGGCCTGCCCGGCACCGAGGTGTGCCGCCAGCTCCGCAGCCGTTCCAACGTTCCGGTGATCATGGTCACCGCCAAGGACAGCGAGATCGACAAGGTCGTCGGTCTCGAAATAGGAGCCGACGACTACGTCACCAAGCCGTTCTCCTCGCGCGAGCTCGTCGCCCGCATCCGCGCCGTCCTGCGCCGCCGGGGGGAGCCGGAGGAGGTCACCCCGGCCGCCCTGGAGGCGGGCCCGGTCCGGATGGACGTCGACCGGCACGTCGTCACGGTCTCCGGCGGCAAGGTGGACCTCCCGCTCAAGGAGTTCGACCTCCTGGAGATGCTCCTGCGCAACGCGGGCCGCGTGCTGACCCGTATGCAGCTCATCGACCGGGTCTGGGGCGCGGACTACGTCGGCGACACCAAGACCCTGGACGTCCACGTCAAGCGCCTGCGCGCCAAGATCGAGCCCGACCCCGGCGCGCCGCGCTACCTCGTCACGGTGCGGGGCCTCGGCTACAAGTTCGAGCCGTAGACCGCGATGGCCGGGACGGACGGCGCGGAGTTACGCGAAGGGGCGCTTCCCGGCCGGGAAGCGCCCCTTCGCGTGGTGCGGGCGTCAGCCGATACGCGTGTACGCGAGCGGGCGCACGCGGGTCGCGTCAGTGGGCCGCCGGCTCCTCGGCGCCCTCGGCGCCGCCCTGCGCGTCCGTACCGGTCGCCGGGGCCTGGGGGGTCGCCGAGCCGCCTTCGGCCGGCGCGGCCGGGGTCTCGGAGCCGTTGGCGGCGGGCGTGCCGCTCGGCGACGGGGCGGCGGCCGGGGCGTCGGGGCCGAAGTCCTTGAAGAAGCCGGTCGCCGGCACGACGCTCGCGCCGAGGCCGATGTCGCCGGTCCGGCTCAGCTTGAAGACGACCTGCTGGACGTTGCCGTCCTGCGCGGCCTCGCGGCCCTGCTCGATCACGGCGGAGGCGTTGCCCTTGCCGCCGATGACGACCTGGCCGCCGGCCGGGATCTCGACGGGGCCGTTGCCCGACGCGGCCCGGAGCTTCACCTGCGCGTCGGTTCCGGGCAGCGTGACGCTCTCCAGGACCTCGGGCTCCGTGCCGTCGTTGAACAGCGTCGCGGCGACCACGGCGGGGCCCTCGGCCTCAGCCTCGGCCTGCGTGATCACGTTCACGTTCTGGACCTTGACGTCACCCACCGAGGTGGCCGCGTTGTCCGGCCTGACCTGCAACGTCTCCGCGTTGTTGCCCGCGGCGCAGGCGGACAGGGAGACGATCGAGAAAGCGATGGCAGTGGCGGCGAGAGCGCCGTGTCGAAGGCTGCGGCTCACGGCGGCGGCAACTCCTTGAACGATCGGACTGCGGACTTCGGACGTCGGGCGGTGAGCTGAACGCTCGGGCGGTGAGCTGAACGCCCCGGGGCGGCCGGGAAGGGGTGGCGTAAGGCCGCCCTAAGGGTGTGTCAGCGGCCTTAGGCTACCGAGCCGCCGCTCCCGCCCCGCACCCGACCCGCCTCAAGGCGGTGCGGCTCTTCCCCCGGGGGGCCGGCCGGCGGGGCGAACTGCCGCGGCGAACCGGAAGCCCGGCCGCGCCGGCGGCCGCCGCGTCACGTGCCGTTCACATAATCCTGGTGATCAATTCCTCCGGCCGCGGCGCATTCCCGCGAAAGGCGTGGCGAGGTGGCGGCCTTGATCAATTTCATGGGGCACCCACACTTACATCCGTACGGGTGATCGATGACCGAACGGAGCAGGTAATGTTCGCCACTCGGAACCCGACATAACGGGACTTTCGCCCTCTTCTGTGGGGCTTCCGGGCCGTGCGACGTGGGTGTTTCGCTCCGGTCGTACAGCCGCTCCGACCTGCGAATACCGTCTTCCGGATGCCTTCCGCAGCACGTTCGTGTTGCTGTTGTCAAGCCCCGAGATATGCCCTGACCTGCGAAAACGCCATTCAGGAGATGCGATTCTCGTGTTACTCTGGATAGCCACGGAAGGGGTACCTGTCACATGACGTTCAAGGTTGGCGACACCGTGGTCTATCCCCATCACGGGGCCGCGCTGATCGAGGCTATCGAAACTCGCCAGATCAAAGGCGTGGACAAGACCTACTTGGTGCTCAAGGTCGCCCAGGGCGACTTGACTGTTCGTGTGCCGGCGGACAATGCGGAGTTCGTAGGCGTGCGCGACGTGGTCGGGCAGGACGGGCTGGACCGGGTCTTCGAGGTGCTGCGGGCGCCGTATGCCGAAGAGCCGACGAACTGGTCCCGGCGTTACAAGGCAAATCTCGAGAAGCTCGCCTCCGGCGATGTCATCAAGGTCGCTGAAGTCGTGCGTGACCTGTGGCGTCGTGAGCGCGAGCGCGGTCTCTCCGCCGGAGAGAAGCGCATGCTTGCCAAGGCCCGCCAGATTCTGGTGAGCGAGCTCGCCCTCGCGGAGAACACCAACGAGGACAAGGCCGAGGCCCTGCTCGACGAGGTCCTCGCGTCCTGAACCGGTTCGCACCCGGCGGAGGAAATTCGTGAGAAACCGGTCGTAAGAATGTGCTGCGGTGCCCGCTGACCAGCCGTATTCACGGTGTGTCGTCGGGCACTGCGGCATGTCCGGGTCCGATCCAGCCATCCGGTACCCGGCTTCTCTCCCGAGCGCCGAGTGCCGACCACCGCTTCCGGCGAGCCCGCCTCCGGCGAGGCCGGTCGATGTCCTGTCGAAGGCCGGCCGGTGTGCCGACCCACCCGGTGGTGCAGTGCCGCTGTGCTTCCCCGACCGGCCTCGCCCGGCCCTGCTCGACCGGGTGTCACGGAAGGGGCCCGGTGCGAGTAGGGCGTCACGCCCGGCTCGCTGGGCCCCTACCCACACCGGCCGTGGAGACAAACCTGCCGAGTCCGCAGACCTTTCTTCCCGGCCCGCTCAGCCCTTCCGGCCTTTCCTTCCCGCCCCCTCGGCCTCTTCGGCCCCCCTCGGCCCTCTCGGACCCCGGACCCTCGGAGTGCAACCGATGCCATCGACGCCCCCGCCGCCCGACCGGCCCCGCCCTCTCCGTACCGCCGCGGTGATTCCCGCGGCCGGGCGGGGCATACGACTGGGACCGGGCACGCCCAAGGCCCTCCGGGCGCTCGGCGGCACCCCCATGCTCATCCACGCGATCCGGGCCATGGCGGCCTCCCGCGCGGTCTCCCTCGTCGTGGTCGTCGCCCCGCCGGAGAGCGCGCCCGAGGTCAAGCACCTCCTGGACGAGCACGCCCTGCCCGAGCACACCGACTACCTGGTGGTCCCCGGCGGAAGCACCCGGCAGGAGTCGGTGGGCCTCGGCCTCGACGCGCTGCCCGAGGACGTCTCCGTGGTCCTGGTCCACGACGCCGCCCGGCCGCTGGTGCCGGTCGACACGGTGGACGCGGTCGTCGAAGCCGTACGGAACGGGGCGGTGGCCGTCGTTCCCGCCCTGCCGCTCACCGACACCGTCAAGGAGGTCGAGCCCGCCGAGACCGCCGGGGAACCGGAACCGGTGCTCTCCACCCCTGCACGGGCCAGGCTGCGCGCGGTGCAGACCCCGCAGGGCTTCGACCGCGACACGCTGGTGCGGGCCCACGCCGAGGTCGCGCTCGACGGCGAGGGCGCGACGGACGACGCGGGCATGGTCGAACGCCTCGGGCAGCCGGTCGTCGTCGTCCCCGGACACGAAGAGGCGTTCAAGGTCACCCGGCCGCTCGACCTGGTGCTGGCCGAAGCGGTACTCGCCCGCAGGAGGGCCAACGATGGCTTCTGACACCCCCGCGGCCCCCGCGGCCCCCGCCCCCCTCATCCCGCTCGTCGGGATCGGCACCGACATCCACGCCTTCGAAGAGGGCCGTGAGCTGTGGTGCGCGGGCCTGAAGTGGGAGGGCGAGGGCCCCGGCCTGGCCGGCCACTCCGACGCCGACGTCGTCGCGCACGCCGCCTGCAACGCCCTCTTCTCCGCCGCCGGCCTCGGCGACCTCGGGCAGCACTTCGGCACCGGCCGCCCCGAGTGGTCCGGGGCCGCCGGCGTCACGCTGCTCACCGAGGCCGCCCGGATCGTCCGCGCCGAGGGGTACGAGATCGGGAACGTGGCCGTCCAGGTCGTCGGCGTACGCCCGAAGGTCGGCAAGCGGCGCGAAGAGGCGCAGAAGGTGCTGTCCGCCGCCGTGGGCGCCCCGGTCTCGCTCTCCGCCGCGACCTCGGACGGACTCGGCTTCACGGGGCGCGGCGAGGGCCTCGCCGGGATCGCGACGGCCCTGGTCTACCGCACCGGCTGACCCGCCCGGCTCCACCGCACCGGCTGACCCCGCCCGGCCGTTCCCCGCGCCCGTGCCTTCACGCCCGCCTCGCCCGTGCCTTCACGCCCGCCCCGCCCGTACGTTCACCCGTCCGGCGGTACGCGGCGAGAAGTACGGGCGACGCGGGAATAACCGAAGGCGCGGGTGGTTGGGGGGTAGGAGCACCGGACCACGCCAGCCACCAGGAGGACGTACGCCATGACCGCCGCACTCTCCACCGAGCTCAAGAACCTGCTCGACACCCCGGTCTTCGTCAACATCGCCACCATCCAGCCGGACGGCAGCCCGCAGGTGTCCCCGGTCTGGGTGAAGCGCGACGGCGACGACCTCCTGATCTCGACCACGGTCGGCCGCCGCAAGGAGAAGAACCTCCGCCGCGACCCGCGCGTCACCGTCGTCGTCCAGCCGTTCGACGCCCCGTACACGTACGCGGAGATCCGCGGAGAGGTGGCGCTGACCACCGAGGGCGGGCCGGAGCTGATCGACGAGCTGTCGCTCAAGTACGTCGGCAAGCCGTACGCCGAGTTCAACCCGGCCTCCGGCCAGGACGCCCCCCGGGTCGTGGTCCGGATCACCCCGCGCAAGGTCGTCGGGAACATCTGAGGGAAAGAAAGAGAGCCGCCGGGAAGGGTTCCGACCAGGCCGGTATCAGAAAGTTGCCCCCGCGATCGCCCAAGGGTCGCGGGGCACTGGTGTCGGCCTACTACCCTTGAGGCGTGACTATTCGCCTGCACGACACCAGCGCCCGGCAGATCCGTGACTTCGTCCCGCTCACCGCGGGTTGTGTCTCGATCTACCTCTGTGGCGCTACCGTCCAGGCCGCACCGCACATCGGGCACATCCGTTCCGGGCTGAACTTCGACATCATGCGCCGCTGGTTCACCTACCGCGGCTACGACGTGACGTTCATCCGGAACGTCACCGACATCGACGACAAGATCATCAAGAAGTCCGCCGAGCAGGGCCGCCCCTGGTGGTCGATCGGTTACGAGAACGAGCGCGCGTTCAACGACGGGTACGACGCGCTGGGCTGCCTGCCGCCCACCTACGAGCCCCGTGCCACCGGCCACATCACCGAGATGATCGAGATGATGCGCGGCCTCATCGAGCGCGGCCACGCCTACGAGGCGGACGGCAACGTCTACTTCGACGTCCGGTCCCTCCCCGGCTACCTGGAGCTCTCCAACCAGGAGCTGGACGAGCTGCGCCAGCCCTCGGGCGAGGGCGAGACCGGCAAGCGCGACCAGCGGGACTTCGCCATGTGGAAGGCGGCCAAGCCGGGCGAGCCCAGCTGGGAGACCCCGTGGGGCCGCGGACGGCCCGGCTGGCACCTGGAGTGCTCCGCGATGGCCCACAAGTACCTGGGCTCCGCGTTCGACATCCACGGCGGCGGCCTCGACCTGATCTTCCCGCACCACGAGAACGAGATCGCCCAGGCCAAGGCGTACGGCGACGAGTTCGCCAACTACTGGGTGCACAACGCCTGGGTCACCATGTCCGGCGAGAAGATGTCCAAGTCGCTGGGCAACTCCGTCCTCGTCAGCGAGATGGTCAAGCACTGGCGTCCGATCGTGCTCCGCTACTACCTGGGCACCCCGCACTACCGGTCGATGATCGAGTACAGCGAGGAGTCCCTGCGCGAGGCCGAGTCCGCGTTCGCGCGGATCGAGGGCTTCGTCCAGCGCGTCACCGAGAAGGCCGGGGAGGTCGTCGCCCCCGCCGCCGAGGTGCCGCCCGCCTTCGCCGAGGCGATGGACGAGGACCTGGGCGTGCCGCAGGCCCTCGCGATCGTCCACACCACGGTCCGCCAGGGCAACAGCGCGCTCGCCGCCGACGACAAGGAGGCCGCCGTCGCCCGCCTCGCCGAGGTCCGGGCCATGCTCGGCGTCCTCGGACTCGACCCGCTGGACGAGCACTGGGCGGGCGAGGGGGACCGGGGCGAGGATCTGCACGGCGTCGTCGACACCCTCGTACGCCTGGTCCTCGACCAGCGGCAGTCGGCCCGCGCCCGCAAGGACTGGGCCGCCGCCGACGCCATCCGCGACCAGCTCAACCAGTCCGGACTGGTCATCGAGGACGGCGCCAACGGTCCCCGGTGGACGCTCGGACCGCGCTGAGCACGTCCTTTGAGCAGTGCAATGGTGCCGCCCGGCCATCCGGGCGGCACACTTATACGTACACGATCCACATCTACATGTAGATCGAAGATTTACAGGAACAGGTAGGTCATGGCCGGGAACAGCCAGCGCAGGAACCGCCGCACGTCCAACAAGAAGGGCATGCAGGTCGGCAGCGGTGGTCAGCGACGCCGTGGTCTCGAAGGCAAGGGACCCACGCCGCCCGCCTCCGCCCGCAAGGGACACAAGAAGAACCGGGTCGCCAACGCCCAGGCCAAGCAGGCGGCCGCCCGCCGTCCCGCGCCCCGGCGCGGCGGGGTGAAGGGCACCTCCGAGATGGTCGTCGGCCGCAACCCGGTCTACGAGGCGCTGCGCGACGGCGTCCCCGCCACCACCCTGTACGTCCAGCAGTACATCGACAACGACGAGCGCGTCCGCGACGCCCTCAAGCTCGCGGGCGAGCGCGGCAACATCAACCTGATGGAGGCCCCGCGCCCCGAGCTGGACCGGATGACGAACGGCCTGAACCACCAGGGCCTCGTCCTCCAGGTCCCGCCGTACGAGTACGCGCACCCGGAGGACCTCACCGCCGCCGCGTACGACAACAACGAGGACCCGCTCATCGTCGCCCTCGACGGTGTGACCGACCCGCGCAACCTCGGTGCGATCGTCCGCTCGGTCTCCGCGTTCGGCGGCCACGGCGTGGTCGTGCCCGAGCGCCGGGCGGCCGGTATGACCGCCGGCGCGTGGAAGTCCTCGGCCGGTACGGCGGCCCGCACCCCGGTCTCCCGGGTCACCAACCTGACCCGCGCCCTGGAGGGCTACCAGAAGGCGGGCCTGACCGTCGTCGGCCTGGCCGCGGACGGCGAGCACACGGTGGAGGACCTGGAGCAGCTGGCCGGGCCCGTCGTCATCGTCATCGGCAGCGAGGGCAAGGGGCTGGGCCGCCTCGTGGGCGAGACCTGCGACTACCGGGTCCGGATCTCCATGCCGGGCGGCGCGGAGTCGCTCAACGCCGGTGTCGCGGCGGGCATCGTGCTGTACGAGGTGGCGCGCCGCCGCGGATAGCGGAACCGGGCGTCGCGGTACGGCGTTCGGGCGGAACGGGGCGTCGCGGTACGGCGTTCGGGCGGCCCGTGGCTCATGAGCCCGGCACGCGCCGGGCCGGTGAGCCCGGCGCGTCGCCGCGCGAACGCCGAACGGGGTTCTGGATCCCGTTTTCCCAGATGCCCGAGTTTGGCCGGATCTTGACGGGTCTCGGACACATCGGGCCCGTCAAGGCAGTGTCCTAAACACCCATCACTCGGTTAGATGAGTGTGGACACCAGAACGCCTCGGTTCGACGAGCAACCCGCCCTGAGCATGACCAAGGTGGACAGCGACCCCGCGCAGGTCATCGTCAACCACGCCAGCTTCCGGGTGCAGCTCGCCCCGGGCCAGCGCGCACGGCTGCGCGGTGCCCCCGCGGACACGGCCCGTATCCCCGCCATGAGCGGCGCAGGTGCCGGCGGGGGCCGCCGGCGGGCGCCGGTCGTCTGGAGCGGCAGATCGGCCCCGGGCGACCCCGGCGCCACCGGCCTCCTCCAAGCCGTGCGCAACTCCACCGCCGGACACCTCGACGCCGCGCTCACCGCTGGAACCGCGGACGGCCACGCGGCGGGCGCGACCCAGGTCATCCCGCTCCTGGAGGAGACGCAGCCCAACCCCGTACTGACCGCACCGCAGCAGCCGGGACGCACGGGCCCCCTGCTGCCGCCGATGCGACAGGCGGTCGGCGCGTACGACTCCGTCGACGACGGGCCCACCGGCTCCCACGCCGTCCTCGTCGACGACGACGGGTACGAGGAGGACTCCCAGGAGAGCTCCGAGGCCCGCGCCCGCCGCCACGGCAACGACCCCGTCCGGCACGCCTACTACCCGGGCCACCGGATGAACCTGGGCGTCGTCCTGCTCCCCATGCGGGTCCTGCTCGGCTTCATCTCCATCTACGCCGGCATGGGCAAGCTCTGCGACCCCGTCTACTTCGACGGCGGCGAACGCGGCTCCATGGTCAAGTGGCTGACCTCGCTGCACCCCTGGGCGCTCGCCGAGCCGCTCCGGGACTTCGCCCTCTCCCACCCGGTCGGCGCGGGCCTGACCGTCGCCTTCCTCCAGGTCGTCGTCGGCGTCCTCACCGTCCTCGGCCTCTGGCAGCGTGTCGCCGCGTCCGTGGGGGCCCTGCTCTCCGCCGCTCTGCTGGTGACGGTCAGCTGGCGCACGGTCGCCGTGTACGACGCCCCCGACATCATCCTGCTGGCCGCCTGGAGCCCCCTGATCATCGCGGGGGCCCCCGTCTATTCCGTCGACGGCCGGCTCGCCGGAGAGGCGTGGCGCAAGCTCGGGCCGCGCTCCGAGATCTGGGACCTGCGCCGGCGCGTCCTGCGGCGCGGGACCGTCGTCGCCAGCGTCGCCATCGGCCTCACCCTGCTCATCGGCTCCATCCTCGGCGGGGCGGTCCGTTCCACCGAGGTCGTCACCGTCCCCGGCCGCAACGACAACCCCACCAACCGCCTCCCCGGCATGCCGCTGCCCCAGGAGTCCACCGGCGAGCGCCAGGCGTCCCGTACGCCGCAGGAGCGCACCCCGCAGCCGACCAGCTCCGGCACCGCCACCGCCCCCGCGACGGGCGGCCAGGCCACTCCCGGCGCGACCCGCGACTCCGGGGGCGGGCAGAGCACCGGAGCAGGCAGCCGACCCAGCGAGACCCAGGGCACCGGCCAGGAGCCCCCGCAGCAGACGACCCCGCAACAGCAGCAGCCCCCGCCCGCCACCAGCGCCGGCCCCACCTCCTCCGGCTCCACGGGCGGCGACGGCTCCACCGGCGGCAACGCGGAGCCGGAAGCCCCGCCCGCGGCCACCACCGGCGGCGGCGAAGGCTCCACGCAGGGCGGCTCGTCCGGCGGCGGCCGCAACCCGATCGGCGGCCTCCTCGGCTGAGCTGCGGCGGAACCGACGAGAGGGGCGGCTACACCCGGTGTCGGGTGGGGCCGCCCCTCCCGCTGCGGCCACAAAGCCCTGTGCGTCGTGACGTTCGCGGGTCACGGGAGCCGTGGAACCCGTGGCAACACGGCGACGACGCACTATTCCGTCACCCCGTACCCCTTCAGCGGGAATCGGGCCGGGGCCCGTCGCGCTCCTCTCGGGCGGGGCCGAACAGTTCGTCCAGGTGGTGGCGCACAATCGCCAAGGCTTCCTCGCCGGTGCGTTGGCCGCCCAGCACGCTGGAGCCGAAGCCGTTGACCATGGCCAGCAGCCCGGCCGCCGTCATGGCGGGGTCCTTCTCCGGATCGATGGCGCCGGCCTCCTGTGCCGACCGGAGCTGCTGGGTGAGGAAGCCCTCCAGCAGGTCGGGCTGGGGGGTGGCGTGCTCCTCCAGCGAGCTGTCACCGAGGACGAGCGTGTAGTAGGCGGCGTAGATCCGGGTGATCCGGCGGCTTTCCTCGTCGGTCGGCAGGATGCTGGAGAGGATGGCGGTGACCGTGGAGCGCGGTCGCGGCGGCGAGCCGGCAGCGCGAACCCACCGGTCCATACGGGCCTGGTGCTGGACGCCGAGCCGGGCGAACGCGTCCAGCAGCAGGGCCTGCTTGGTCGTGAAGTAGTACTGCACCAGCCGCAGAGAGACGCCCGCCTCGGCGGCGACCGCCCGCATGCTCGCCGACTGGAGCCCCTCGGTGGCGGCGATGCGCAGCAGGGCCTCCGCGATCTGCTTCCTGCGTTCCTCGTGATCGACACGCGCGGTGATGGTCCGGCCTCCTGCCAGTGGTACGGGTGTACCAATTCATGGTACGTCTGTACCATGAGCATAGGCGAGTTCAAGAACGACAAGGCCCGCGAACGATTCCACGCCGTCTACGGGCGTCTCCTCGACCAGCTGTGGACGGGCCCCCGGGAGACCTTCGACCTGCCGACCTCTTTCGGCACGACACGCGTCTACCGCGCCGGACCACCCAGCCCCGACCCGGTCGTCCTGCTGTCGGGCGCCAACGGCAACTCCCTGATGTGGCACCGGTACATCGCCCCGCTCGCCCGCCGTCGCACGGTGATCGCCGTCGACACGGTCGGCGAGCCGGGCGCGAGCGCCCAGAGCGCGCCCCTCACCGGCGCGGAGGACGGCGCCCGCTGGCTGGAGGAGGTGCTCGCCGGGATGGAGGCCACCGCCGCCCACCTCGTCGGCTGCTCCTACGGCGGCTGGCTGGCGCTGGGCCACCAGATCCACCGCCCGGGCCGCACCGCCGCCCTCACCCTCCTGGAGCCCGCCGGATTCGCCGATCCCGGCCGCCGCTTCTACACCTGGCTCATCGCCGGCGGCCTGGCCGGCCTCGCGCCCCGCGCCTGGCGGCCCTGGCTCTCCCGCCGGGTCGGCAACAGCGCCATCCTGGAGACCGAGCTGATGGAGCTGGGACGTGCCTCCATCGGCTTCCGGCGCGCCCTGCCACCGGCCCGGGTCTTCTCCGACGAGGAGCTGCGCCGGGTGCGGGCGCCCTCGCTCTTCCTGCTGGGGGAGCGGAGCACGCTGCACGACGCACGCCAGGTCGCCGACCGGGTGGGAGCCCTCGTCCCCGCCGCCGAGGTGGAGATCGTGCCCGGTGCGGGCCACGCCCTGCCGACCGACGATCCGGAACTGGTGGTCGCGCGTATCCTCCGGGGCGCACCGGCGTGACGGCCGCGCCCTCATCGTCTGCGACGTGCGGGCTGCCGGGCAGTCGGAAGGCGTTCGGCGTGTGGGGTGTGCGGGCTCAGTCGCTCGCCCGCGCGCCCAGCTCGCGTGCCGCCTCGGTGAGGTCCTTCGCGGTGTCGATGGCCCGCCAGTACGCCCCGTGGGGCAGCGGGTACCCGGCCAGCCGGCGCTCCCGGGCCAGCCGGGGGAACGTGGTCCGCTCGTGGTCGCCCCGGTCCGGCAGCAGCTCCGTGAAGGCGGGGGAGAACACGTACACCCCCGCATTGATCAGATACGGCGAGGGCGGCGACTCGATGAAGTCCGTGATGTGCCCGAACGCGTCCGTCTCCACGGCGCCCCACGGGATCCGGGGCCTGGCGAGGGCCAGGGTGGCGGTGGCGTCGCGCTCGGCGTGGAACGCGGCCATCTCGCGCAACGAGAAACGCGTCCAGATGTCGCCGTTGGTGGCGTACCAGGGCTGTTCCGGATCGGGCAGCCGCTCGGCCGCGTGCTTCAGACCGCCGCCGCGGCCCAGCGGCTCCGTCTCCACCACGGTCGTGACACGCAGCGGCAGTACGGCGGACTCCAGCCACTCCTGGAGCACCTCGGCGAGATGGCCGCAGGAGACCACGGCGTCGGTGACTCCTTCGGCGGCCAGCCAGGAGAGCTGATGGCCGATGATCGGGGTCCCGGTTCCGGGGATCTCGACCATCGGCTTGGGGCGGTCATCGGTGTACGGCCGCAGCCGCGACCCCTGGCCACCGGCGAGGATCACGGCCTGCGTCGGATACGTATGCATGGCAGGGACGATATGCGGTGCCCGCGCGGGGCGGCATCCGACGCCGGCTCCGTACGGCTTCGGTCAGCTGAACTGCGCGACCCCCGAGGCGAACGACGTGTCGCAGACGGGGCGGGAGAAGCGCTGGGCGCGCGTCGGGCCGTACTGCTCGACGGCGGCCTTGCCGAGCGCCTTGGCGATCGACATGCAGTGCCGGGCCAGCGACGGACGCTGCTCGACGGCGCGCTGGAGGCCCGTCAGCGCGGTGCCCGGGTCCTTCTCGTGGAGCTCGACGAGCAGCTTGTCGCGCAGGACGTCCTGGGCGGCGTGGGGCTTCGCGGGCTTGGACACGGTCTCCGAGGAGGCGGCCAGCAGAGCGGAGTCGTTGTCCGCCGACGCCCACGGAACGCTGGTGACCGCAAGGGTCCCGGAGAGCACCATGACGACGGGCAGGACGAGGGCGAGGGATCGGCCGATGCGCCGAGCGGTGTGGGTCACGCAGCGAGCGTAGCGGGCAGTGATGGCTCAGCGACATTTCGTCACTCTCGCGGGGGATGGTTCGACGCGTCCTTTCGAATGCCAGGTTGACGAGCCGGGGGGAAATGCCCTGTGTGCCGGGGTATTTGACGCGGTCCGGCGTCGAAACCCGAACCCGCTGTCAGCCACGCAAACGGCCCCGCACCCCTTGGCGGGGCGCGGGGCCGAACGTACGACTCGGGGAAGCGGGCGCGTCAGTTGGTGAGGCGCTCGCCGGTGGAGGTCGCGAAGACGTGCAGCTCCTCCGGGCGCGGCACGACGTGCAGCTCGGTGCCCTTGTCGGGGACCGCACGGCCGCCGACGCGGACGACCAGGTCCTTGTGCTCGCCGGCGACCTGCGCGGCGCCGTAGACGAACCCGTCCGCGCCGAGCTCCTCGACCACGTTCACGGACACGGCGAGACCGGCCGGCTCGTCCGAGGAGTCCTTGGAGAGGGTCTTCGCGGCGGCGCCGCCGTGCTCGACGATGTCGAAGTGCTCGGGGCGGATGCCGACCGTGACGGTGGTGTCCCCGCGGTCGGCGGCGGCGGTGAGCGCCTCGCGGGAGACCGGGACGACGCTGTTGCCGAACTTCACGCCGCCGTCCGTGATCGGGACCTCGATCAGGTTCATCGCGGGGGAGCCGATGAAGCCGGCGACGAAGAGGTTGGCCGGGCGGTCGTACATGTTGCGCGGCGAGTCGACCTGCTGGAGCAGCCCGTCCTTCAGCACCGCGACCCGGTCGCCCATGGTGAGGGCCTCGACCTGGTCGTGGGTGACGTAGACGGTGGTGATGCCGAGGCGGCGCTGCAGCGAGGCGATCTGCGTACGGGTGGAGACGCGGAGCTTGGCGTCGAGGTTCGACAGCGGCTCGTCCATGAGGAAGACCTGCGGCTCCCGCACGATGGCCCGGCCCATCGCCACACGCTGACGCTGACCACCGGAGAGCGCCTTCGGCTTGCGGTCCAGGTAGTCGGTGAGGTCCAGCATCTTGGCGGCCTCTTCGACCTTCGCCCGGATGTCGGTCTTGTTCACACCGGCGATCTTCAGCGCGAAGCCCATGTTGTCCGCGACGGACATGTGCGGGTAGAGCGCGTAGTTCTGGAACACCATGGCGATGTCCCGGTCCTTCGGCGGCAGGTGCGTGACATCGCGGTCGCCGATGCGGATCGCACCGCCGTTGACGTCCTCGAGACCCGCGAGCATGCGCAGGGAGGTCGACTTGCCACAACCGGAAGGACCGACGAGGACGAGGAACTCACCGTCCGCGATGTCGATCTCGAGCTGGTCCACAGCCGGCTTCGTGGAGCCGGGGTAGACGCGGGACGCCTTGTCGAACGTGACACTGGCCATGCTGAATCTTCTCCTCCACCGGCAGGAACGTGCCGGACGATCCGAGTAGGGAGTGGTCTGGTCCACAGACGCGAACCTGCCGTGACGCTACCTGCTGGTTTCGGATCTGTCAGCAGCCCGGGGCACAGGAAATCGTGAACGGTCCGGGTGCGCGGTTGGTTACACTGCTCCGGCACGCCTCCTTAGCTCAGTTGGCCAGAGCAACGCACTTGTAATGCGTAGGTCGTCGGTTCGAATCCGACAGGGGGCTCGGTGGGAAGCCCAGGTCAGATGTGCTCTGACCTGGGCTTTTGTCTGCTCGCTGCCCATGGAGTGGCCGGAAGCGCCCGGGGTGCCCGGGGTGCCCGGGGTGCCCGGAGTGCCCGGGGTGCCCGGGGTGCCCGGGGTGCCCGGGGTGCCTGAGGTTCTCAGGTTCTCAGGTCGAGATGAGGGTGCCGATCCTCAGCTCGACCTCGTCGCCCGCGTCCGTGAGTTCCTTGACGGTCCAGGTGCGGCCGTCGACGGTGGTGCCCGCGCCGGTGGTGTACGTCGGGACTGTGAGCGTCGGGCCCGCTGTGGTGGTGTGCAGGGCCGCGTCCGTGGTCGCGCTGTCCGAGAAGCGCAAGTAGACGTCGATCGGGTGGGGGGCCGCCGCGTACGCGACGGGGTCGGGCAGGCCCTGGATCCGGCAGCGGGTGCCCGGGAACAGGTGGGTGTGGCCGCAGACGGTCAGGTAGGTGTCCGGTTCGGTGGGGGGCTGGGACATGGGGGAGGCTCCCGGGGTGGGGTGCGGGGGTGGCGGGCCTCAGCAGTCTGGTGGGCGGTGGCGGCCTGGGGGTGGCACGCGTGGTCTCGGCGCTCCGTGCGTCACCCGTCCGGGGCCCTGCTCCCTGTCGCACTCATCCTTGGCTGTGGCGCAGGGCCCATTGCCGGTCGGCTGGGGTCGGCGCGGTCCGCCAGCGGGCTCGGAGGACTCCGTCCGCGTCGGGCATGACGGCGGTGAACAGCGGCACACGTTCCTCCGTGTAGATCGGTAGGAGTGCGGCGGCAGAGGCACGGGACATCCGTGCGGTCAGTTCCGGGAAGTCCTCTTCGTCGGCCAGGGCGCTGAGGAGGCGGCCGGTGTCGTCCTGCCAGACGCCCTCGATGATGCCTTCGGCGGGGAGTGCCCCCAGGACGGTTTCGATGTCGGGGGACAAGGGGGGCCAGACCTCCAGGCGGGCCCGGGGGGCCAGTTCGGCGCGGAGTGTGCTGAGGGTGTCCTCGGTGAGCCGGTGCCAGCGCGTGGCGCCTTCGATGTAGGTCTCCTCCAGGGTTCCGGCGACACCGTCGCGGACGGCCCGGCGCAGGTGGTCCCAGAAGTCGTCGCCGGGCCGCTGGACGCCTTCTTCGTCGTCCTCGAAGTTGTAGGGGGCGGCGTCCAAGGGCTCGGGGAACAGCCCGAGTTCGCGGGTCCGGGCCACGGCCTGCGCGCAGGGACGGCTGCTGCCGATGTAGAGGTACTGGTCCCACCCCACTTGGGCCGTGAAGGTGTCCTCGACCTCCAACCCGCACCATGGGCCGGTGCCGCGCAGCATGGCCCGCACCAGTTCCAGCCCGATGTGCAGCGGCACTTCGGCCCCGTCGTGGAAGCCGGCCGCCCAGCCGGACGGGAAGAGCCCGTCCAGCCCGAAGTCGTCCACGCGCTCCCCGGCCGCGAAGTGTGTCGGGACCTGCGGTTCGCGTACGGCCAAGTGATCGATCCCGGTGTCCTCGGCGAATGCCGCGACCGCCTGGAGGTAGGCCGCCTCGACCTCCCCGTGATCGCTGTCGGTGTCCTCCGGGCCCCTGTAGGACCCGTGTTCGTCGCGGTCGGCGGGGTCGTACTTGGTCACGCGGTAGAAGTGGGTCAGCACGGTGCCATTCTTCCGGACGGGGATGCCGAACACCCCCTCGACAGCCGGGGCTCCTATCCTGGGCGCGAGCGCGCGAACGACCGCAGGGGAACGGGCCATCGGGGGATCGGGTCAGTATGAGCGTGAAGAAAGAACAGAACAACGGCGGGCGGTATCCGGCGATGGAGGTCATACAGCCCCTCGCGGCCGGTGACCCGGCCCGGATCGGGCCCTACCCTCTGCTCGGCCGGCTCGGTGCGGGAGGCATGGGCCGCGTCTATCTGGCCCGCTCCGCAGGGGGTCGCACGGTCGCCGTGAAGGTCGTGCACGAAGAGCACGTCGGCAACGGGGAGTTCCGAGCCCGCTTCCGCCGCGAGATCGAGTCCGCCCGCCGGGTCGGCGGCCGGTACACCGCCCCCGTGCTGGACGCGGACGCCGATGCCGAGCGGCCGTGGGTCGCCACCGGCTATGTGCCCGGCCCCTCCTTGGAACAGGCCGTACGGGAGCACGGCCCGCTGCCCGGAACCTCGGTGCACGTCCTGGCCGAGGGACTGTTGCGGGCCCTGCGTGGCATCCACGCCGCCGGAATCGTGCACCGCGACCTGAAGCCGTCCAACGTGCTGCTCACCGTCGACGGCCCCCGCGTCATCGACTTCGGCATCGCCCGGGCGCTCCAGGTCTCCGTCGAATCCCTGCTGACCAGTACGGGCATGGCCATCGGGTCGCCCGGGTTCATGGCGCCCGAGCAGATCCTCGGCGAGGAGACCGGGCCCGGGGCGGATGTCTTCGCGCTCGGCTGCGTACTGATGTACGCGGCCACGGGGCAGCTGCCGTTCGGGAACGGGGCGAGCAACCAGCACGCCGTGATGTACCGGATCGTGGAGTCCGCGCCCGATCTCGCGGCGGTGGGGGACGCCTCCCTGCGCGAGCTGATCGGGCGCTGCCTGATCAAGAAAGCCGCTGAACGGCCCGATGTGGACGCGCTGTTGGCGGACCTGGGCGCGGCCTCCGGGGCCTCGGGCGTTTCGCGCGGGGCGTGGCTGCCGCCCGAGCTGCTGGCCCGTCTCGCGCAGCAGGCGGCCTTGCTGCTCGACGCGGATGTGGACGTTGATGGTGATGCCGATGTTGATGGTGATGCCGACGTGGACCTGGACGCGGGTGGGGGCGGCGACGCGGGTGCGGGTGTGGCTGGGCGTGTGGGTGGGGCCGCTTCGGAGGGTCCGGCTGTGGAGCCCCGGCCCGATGTCGTAACGACGGATTTGCGGTCCGACGCGGCACCGGTCGCGCCCGCGCCGGATGCTGTCCCCGCGCCCGTGGCCGCGCCCGGGCCCGTGGCCGTGCCCGGGCCCGTGGCCGTGCCCGGGTCCCAGCCCGTGGCCGCGCCCGGGTCCGTTCCCGTGGCCGCGCCGACGCCCGCTGCGGAGGCTCAGCGGGAAGTCGCCCCCGTGCCCGCCCCCGCTGCGGAGGCCCAGCAGGCAGTGGCCCCCGTGCCCGCGCCGCAGGCGGCCCCCGGGGCCCCGCCGGCCGTCGTCGTTCCCGGTGTGCAGCCCGCCGGGAAGGCCCCGCACCGGCGGCGTCGTACCTGGGTCGTGGCGGCCGCGGTGCTCGCCGTCCTGGCCGCCGGGGGCACGGTCGCCCTGCTTGAACGGGGTGTCGGCGGCGACGCCGATGCCCGGGGCGGTGGGGTCCTCGCGCCGCCCGGGGGCGGCGACGCTCCCGCCTCGTCACCGTCCGACCGCCCCGGTGACGAGCCCGCGGACAAGGACAAGAGCAAGGACAAGAAGGGCGAGGGCGGCTCGGAGGGCGAGGACAAGGGCAAGGGCAAGGACAAAGAGGAGGGCGAGGAGAAAGGGAAGGGGAAGCAGAAGGGCGGCGGTGACGGGGAGGAGACCGGGGCCGAGGACGGCGGCGAGCAGACCTCCGGCAGTGGCGGCGGTAGCGGTAGTGGTAGCGGCGGTGGTGGAGTCGTGGCTCCGGGGGGTGGTTCGTCCGGGGGCGGGAGCGGGTCCGGTTCCTCCGGCAGTGGGTCCGGGTCGTCCGGCTCGTCCGCGTCCGGCGGGGGTGGTTCGTCCGGTGGGCAGTCCTCCGGCGGTGGAGGATCGGGCGGTGGCCAGAAGCCGCCCGCCGGCCCCGGGCCCGCGGTCCCGGACAACCGGGTGCCGCAGTCCTTCGTCGGGACCTGGACCATCGCGTCGCAGTACAACGCCCTCCAGCCGCACACGGTGGTCATCCGGAGGGTGTCCCCGGGACAGCTCGCGGTGAGCCTCGTCGCCGACGTACAGGGGACGGGCCACTGCGAGTACACGGCGAGGTTCGCGTCCACGGCGGACGGCGGGAAGCGGATCAACGTCGGCGCGGCCACCGTGGACAAGGGGCGCTCCACCGGGATGTGCCGGGACGGCGACCCCTCGTTCTTCGCCCTCGACGGGTCCGGCATCCGGCACGTCCCCGGCCCCGCCCACGGCAACGGCTACCGCTACAACCGCGCCTGACCGGGGAGCCCGGCGTCGGGCCCGGCCGCCGTCAGTCCGCCGCCTCGCCCGGGTAGGCGGTCTCGAAGGCCGAGCGGAACAGGGCGGTGACGTCCTGGCCCGTGAGGCCCTCCGCGCGGGCCTGGTGCATCCAGTCGGCCAGGGCCGTCCGCAGCGGGGAGTCGGGGCCGGACTGGGGCTGGGCGAGGGAGCGGGTGATGAACGTGCCCGCTCCCTGGCGGACCTCGGCCAGGCCAGCCCGTTCCAGTTCGCGGTACGCCTTGAGCGTGGTGTTCGGGTTGACCTTGGTCGTCGCGGCCACCTGTGCGGCGGTCGGAAGCCGGTCGCCCTCCTCCAACGCCCCCATCCGCAGGGCCTGTTCCACTTGGCGGACGATCTGGAGATACGTCGCCACCCCGCTGCGCCGGTCGATGCGGAACACGACCACGGTCTTCACCTTCCGCTCGATTGACGACACTTTACGTAAAGGGCGCGCACCGCTCCTACAGCGGGCGGCGGGAGCCCCGCCACAGGGTCACCGCCGTGAGGAGGACCGTTCCGGCGAGCAGGATTCCGGCTCCGGTCCACTGCATCGCCGCCATCTGGTTGTAGTCGAGGTACTCGATGACGTCGTTGACGATGCCCTTGTCCTTGATGCACGCGTTCTGTGCCGCCTCGGTCTCCTCCGCGCAGGAGCCCCAGCCGTAGAGCCGCCCGTCCGCGCTGCCGATCCAGCGGTCGAGCTCGTGGATCTCGCTGAACCGGGCCGGGAGGTCGCTGTGCAGCGGGTAGGCGAACATCCGCGAGGGGGCCAGGTGTTCGCGGAGCATGTTCCACGCGGACCCCGCGATCATCGTGAAGAGGAACGTGGCGACCATGGCCGGCAGCACCCTGCGGACCAGGACGCCGATGGTGATGGCCGCGGCGGTGACGAAGAGGAGGTACGCGGGCAGCACCGGGCCGGTGTTGTCGAAGATCACGTTTTCCATCCACTTGCTGGAGAAGAGGGAGCGGTGCGGCTCCCACCACCAGGTGAAGAAGAACGAGAGCAGCGCGCCGGAGGCCAGGGCGAGGCTGTAGGCCAGGGCCAGTTTGGCGATCAGCCAACGGCGGCGGGTCACGGACTGGGTGGTGACCAGTTGCGCCGTGCCGTTCTCCTGGTCGCCCGCGATCAGCGGGGCGCCGATGAGGACGGCGAAGACCAGCGGGAGCAGGCTGAAGATGGAGCTGATGAAGTCGTATCCCCGGCTCGTCCCGATCGGATCCCCGGTGACCTCGTCCGGTCCGCCGGCCGCGTCGATGAGTTGGACCAGCTCGTGGCGCTCGTACAGGATCCACAGGGAGCAGAGCGCGGTGACGCCGAGCATGCAGTACAGGGCGGCCCGGTGCTGACGCACGACGAGCCAGGTCAGACCGTGCAACACGCGGCGGCGGGGGGCGAGTTCGCCCGGCGCCTCGGTCACGGTGGTGTTGCTGCTGCTCATGCTGCCCGGGTCCCTTCGGCGTCGACGCGCGCGTCCTGTGTGTAGAGCGAGGGGGCGTCCGGCGAGCGGAGATGGGCGAGGAGGACCTCTTCCAGGGAGGGTTCGGCGATCTCCCAGTCGGCCGGCAGCGGGCCCTTCGGCCGTACCATCGCGTGGAACTGCCGTCCCTGGACGCGTGTTTCGACCACCGTGTGCCGGTCCAGCTCGGGCGGCAGGGCGCCGTCCCGGGTCACCCCCGTCACCAGCGAGTGGGCCGGGACCAGCGCGTCGGCGTCACCGGCCATCCGGATGCGGCCCGCGGCGACGACCAGCAGGTAGTCGCACATGTCCTCCAGCTCGGTCAGCATGTGCGAGGACATCACCACCGTGGTGCCGCGCTCGATGGCCTCCGACATCAGCAGGGTGCTCATCTCGTCCCGGGCCAGGGGGTCGAGGTCGGCCATCGGCTCGTCGAGGAGCAGCAGGTCGGGGCGCTTGCCGAACGCGAGCGCGAAGGCGACGCGGGTGCGCTGGCCGCCGGAGAGCGTGCCGACCCGCGCGTCGAGCGGCACGTTGCCCGAGCGGACGATCCGGGTCGCCGCCGCCGCGTCCCATCCCGGGTTCAGCTCCGCGCCCATCCGCAGGGTGTCGGCGACGGTGAACCGCTTGAACAGGGGCTTGTCCTGGCCGAGGAACGCGAATCTCGGCAGGACGGCGTCATCGTCCGTCGATACGCCGAACACGCTCAACTCGCCTGTTGTGGGCTGCACTTGGCGGCTCGCCAGCCCGAGCAGGGTGCTCTTGCCCGCGCCGTTCGGTCCGACCAGTCCGCAGATGCGTCCGGCCGGGATCCGGAAGGAGCAGTCGCGCAGCGCCCAGCCGCGCAGGTAGCGCTTGCCCAGGCCCCGGGCCTCCAGTGCCCAGCTGCCCGCGGTCTTGTTCGGGGTCCCGTTCGGAGTGCTCGTGTCTGCCACGCGCCTCGCCTCAATTCCATTAGTCAATTAATGGAATCATGGTGTTCTGAGGGGATGCCTGTCAAGCGCACGCCGAGGCGCACGCGGAAAGGGGAGGGCGGGGGAGGACGGGGAGGGGCGCGGAGGGCGGGGAGGACTGTGGCGGGCGGTGAGCCTCAGCCGCGCAGGTAGGCCAGCACCGCCAGCACCCGGCGGTTCGTGTCGTCGGAGACGGAGAGGTCGAGCTTGGTGAGGATCGAGCCGAAGTGCTTGCTGACCGTGCCCTCGCCCACGGACAGGGCGTCCGCGACGGCCGCGTTGGACCGGCCCTCCGCCATCAGGGCCAGCACCTCCTGCTCGCGGGCGGTCAGCCGGGACAGCGGGTCGCGGCGGTGCCGGATCAACTGGCGTACGACCTCGGGGTCCACGACCGTGTCCCCGCGCGCGACCCGGTCCAGGGCGTCGACGAACTCCTCGACGTGGCCGATGCGTTCCTTGAGCAGGTAGCCCACCCCCGTACCGTCGTGGGAGTCGAGCAGGTCCTCGGCGTAGGCGCGCTGGACGTACTGGCTGAGCACCAGGACCGGCAGCCCCGGCAGTCGTTCCCGCAGCTCGATCGCGGCCCGCAGGCCCTCGTCGGAGAAGTCCGGCGGCATCCGCACGTCGGTCACCACGATGTCCGGGCGGTGCTCCAGGACCGCCGCCGTCAGCTCCCGCGCGGTGCCCGCCCCGGCGACCACCTGGTGGCCGAACCGTTCCAGCAGGCTTACGAGGCCCTCGCGCAGCAGCACGCTGTCCTCGGCCAGTACGACGCGCAGCATCAGGTCCTCGATCGTGCGGGCGGGCAGGGCAGCTCCAGCCGGAACACCGTCGGCCCCCCGGGCGGACTGGACAGTAGCAGGGAGCCGCCGAGCACCGAGAGGCGGTCGGCGACACCCTGGAGTCCCGTCCCGCCGTCCGGCACCGTGTCTCGGCCAACCGGTGCGGTGTCTGTCCGGCCGTCCGGTGCGGTGCCCGGCGTGCCGTCCGTCCCGCCGTCTGTCGCCCTGTGCCGTGCGCCGACCTCCGCGCCGCCGTGCCCGTCGTCCTCGACCTCCACCGTCAGCCGCCCGGCGGCGACCCGCCCGGTCACGACCGCCCGGGTCGCGCCGCTGTGCTTGGCCACGTTCGTCAGCGCCTCGCTGACCGCGAAGTAGACCCCGCTCTCCACCGCTTCGAGCAGCCGCCCCGGCACCTCGATGCGGACGTCGACGGGGATCGGCGAGCGGTCCGCCACGTCCTCGACGGCCGCCTGGAGCCCCCGGTCGGTGAGGACTTGGGGGTGGATGCCCCGGATCAGCTCCCGGATCTCCCGCAGAGCGACGTCCGCCTCCCCCTGCGCCTTGGCCAGCAGCCCGCCCAGCGGCTCGCCCGGGGCCTCCAGCCGGGCCAGGCCCAGCGTCATGGAGAGCGCGACCAGCCGTTGCTGCGCCCCGTCGTGGAGGTCCCGCTCGATCCGCCGCCGCTCCGCCTCGAACGCGTCCACCAGCCGTGTCCGGGACCGGTCCAGCTCCTGGATGCGGGAGTCGGCCCCGGAATCCGGTACGGAGAGGAGCAGTCGGGTCAGCGCGGCGCGCCCGGCGGCCAGCGCGCCCAGCGGGTACGCCAGCAACGGCAGCAGCACCACCCCGGCCGCCAGCACGGCGAACGCCTCCGGGTAGGAGTCGACGATCCACAGCTTCAGGACCTTCGCCTCCCCGTCGCCGCCCACCGCCATCACGGCCGGAGTGGCGATCAGCCCGCCGCAGACCAGGAGCAGCGTCCCCATGGCCAGGGCCTCCAGCGGCCACAGCACCGTCGCGAAGAGGAGCGCGTACGCCAGCTCCCGCCAGGTGGCCCGCTCCTGGAGGCGCGTGCGCAGCCAGGAGGCGAGCCCGGTGCCGGGCGGTTCGCGGTGCGGGTCCGGGAGCGGGGCGCTGTCGATCAGCCGGAGCCTGCGCCGCTCCAGCGAGGCCAGCGGGATGCCGGAGAGGACCAGGAGGAGGAGCAGCGGCAGCCCGACCAGCACCACCGCGAGCGCGCTGCCCGCGACGGCCAGCAGGACCAGCGTGAGCAGGGTGGCCGCGCCGAGCGGCACGCTGGTGAGGAGGTAGAGCGCGGCGCGCCACGGCCGGCCGCCGCGCAGGTGGCCACGCTGCCGGAGCGGTCGCCAGAGGCCGGGCGGCGGCCCGTACGGCGGCTGCGGTGAACCGGCCGACGAGCGTGCGGGGGGCTGGGCGCGGTGCTGCTCCGCGGGGGGCCGTCGTGTGCCGGATGAGTGCATGCCGGGCACGCTACGAGACGCCGGCGACCGCTCACCACCCCCCTCACTCCACCGCTGACCTGCCGCTGTCCGGCGCCCGGGGGTGGAGGTAGCTCCACCTTCAGGACTCTCCCTCGCTGCGATGTGCCGCCACGTCGGCGCGGATTGACTGATGGCATGAACCAAACAGCCGTCCGACTCCGTTCCGTCACCCGCTCCTACGGCCGCGAGGGCCGCCAAGACCGCGAAGGTCGCGAGGGCCGCGAGGTGAAGGCCCTCGACCGCGTCAGCCTGGACATCCCCCGGGGTACTTTCACCGCCGTCATGGGGCCTTCGGGCTCCGGCAAGTCGACCCTCCTCCACTGCACGGCGGGCCTCGACCGGCCCACGGGCGGCCAGGTGTTCCTGGGCGAGACCGAGCTGACCGGGCTGAGCGAGAGACGGCTGACCCGGCTGCGGCGGGGGCGGATCGGCTTCGTGTTCCAGGCGTTCAACCTGCTGCCCTCCCTGACCGCCGAGCAGAACGTGGCCCTGCCGCTGCGCCTGGCCGGCCGCAGGCCGAAGCGGGCCCAGGTGCTGGAGGCGCTGGAACAGGTGGGGCTGCGGGAGAGGGCCCGGCACCGGCCCGGCGAACTCTCCGGCGGCCAGCAGCAGCGGGTGGCCCTGGCCCGCGCCCTGGTGACCCGGCCGGAGGTGCTCTTCGGGGACGAGCCGACCGGAGCCCTCGACTCCACCACCGGGCGCGGTGTGCTGGCCCTGCTCCGCTCGATGGTGGACGACGGCCGGACCGTGATCATGGTGACGCACGACCCGGTCGCCGCCTCCTTCGCCGACCGGGTGCTGTTCCTGGCGGACGGGCGGGTCGGGGACGAGCTGTACGCGCCCACGGCGGAGCAGGTCGCGGCCCGGATGGCGACGCCGTTCACGACGGACACGGACACGGATACGGACACGGACACGGATACGGACGCGGACGCGGAAACGGATACGGACGCGGATACGACGGCGACCCCGGTGGCGACCGCGTCCCCGTTCACCACCGCGATCCGTACGGAGGCGACCTCATGCTGATGCTCGCGCTGCACGCCGTACGGGCCCGCTGGATCACCTTCGTCGGCTCCTTCGTCGCCCTCGCCCTGGGCGTCGGGCTGATCGCCGCCACCGGTCTGGCCCTCGCCGCGACCTTCGACGCCCCGGACCGGGGGCCCGAGCGCTTCGCCGCCGCGCCCGTCGTCGTCCGGGCCGCCGACCAACTCCGCGTGGAGACCTCGATCGGCGTACGGACCCGGCCGCTCGCCGGGCCGCGCCCGGTGCCGCCCGCGCTCGCCGCCGAACTCGCCGCGCTGGGGCGGACGGTGGAGGACCGCAGCTTCCCGGTGGACATGGCGGACGCGGGGGAGGGGACGGACGCGGGGGGCTCCGGCGAGGGCCGGGAGCCGAGGACCGGGCACCCGTGGTCGGTCGCCGGTGCCGCCCCGTACCGGCTGACCTCCGGGCGCGCCCCCGCCGCCCCGGACGAGGCCGTCGTCACGGCGGGGCCCGGAAGCCACCTCCGTACGGGAGACCGGATCACAGCCGTCACGCCTGCGGGCACGCACACCCTGACCGTGGTCGGCACCGTGGCCGACCGGGGTTTCGAGGACGCCGTGTTCCTCACCGACGAGCAGGCGGCCCGGATCTCCCCGGCGGTCGACGCCCTGGTGGTGCACGCCGACGCCACCGCCGTACGGGACGTGGTGGCCGGTTCCGGCGGTGGCATGGACGTCCTCACGGGCGACGAACGGCGGCGCGCCGACCCCGACCCGGACCGCGACGCCCAGGCGCTCGTCTCGGTCAACGCGCTGCTGGGGACGGCGGCGGGCATCACGTTGTTCGTCTCGGTCTCCGTGGTGGCCTCGACGTTCTCGTTCGCCGTCGCCCAGCGCCGGCGGGAGTTCGGGCTGCTGCGCACGGCGGGCGCGACCCCCGGCCAGGTCCGGCGGACCGTCTTCGCCGAGGCCGTGGTCGTCGGGGTCCTCGCCTCGGCCGCCGGTTGCTGGTTCGGGGCCGCCGGGGCCCCCGTATTGGCCGCCCGGCTGGTCGAAGCGGGCCTGGCCCCGGGGTGGTTCGCGATCGGGGAGCAGACCTGGCCGCTGCACACCGCCTTCTGGACCGGCGTCGCCGTCGCGACGGCCGGGGTGCTCGTCGCCTCCCACCGGGCCGGGCGGACCGCCCCGACCGAGGCGCTGCGCGAGGCGGCCGTCGACAGCCGGGCCATGCCGGTGAGCCGGTGGATCCTGGCCGCCCTCGTCCTGCCGGCCGGTGCGGGACTGCTGGCCACCGCGCTGGTCCTGGACCCCGGCGACGTACTGGGGCGCAAGTCCTACGTCACCCGGCCCCTGCTGCTCATCGTGGGCGTCGCGCTCCTCGCGCCCGTCCTGGTACGGCCGTTGACCCGGGCGATGACCTGGCTGCCCGCCCGGCTGCCCGGCGCCACCGGCGTACTCGCCAGGGAGAACACCTCCGCCGGGGTGCGCCGTACGGCCGCCGTCGCCGCCCCCGTCATCATCACCGTCGCGCTCACCGCCTCCCTGCTCGGCACGGTGGCCACCCTCGCCGAGGCCAAGGCCGCCGAGGTGCGCGCCGCCACGACCGCCGATCTCGTGGTCGCCCCGGGCGCGGCGGGCCGGACGCTGCCGCCGGGCCTCGTCGAGCGGGTCCGGGACCTCGACGGCGTCACGGCCGGAGTCTCGTCGTCCACCGCCGTCACCGTCCTCGAAGAGGGCACCGCCCTGGTCACCTCCGAGGCCCGCGCGGTCGACCCCGCCCGCTTCGCCGCCGTCTCCGCGCCGCCCGTGGTGTCCGGACGCCTCACCGACCTCGACGACGACAGCATCGTCGTCAATGAGGAGTGGCTGACCACGACGGTCGGCGAACGGGTCACCGTCTGGCTCGGCGACGGCCGCAAGGTGTCCCTGCGCGTCGCCGCCGTCCTCGCCACCGGCACCGGCAGCAACGGCGTCTACGTCACCGCCCGCAACGCCGGGGGAGCGGAGCCGGACCGCATCGACGTGGCGTTCGCGGAGGCCGCCGACCGGGACGCGGTCGCCGCCGCGCTGCGCACGGCCGCCGCCGACGAGGGCGGCGGGGCACGGGTGCTGACCGGGGCCCAGTGGGCCGACGCGGCCGCCCCGGGGCCGAGCGACAGCACCAGCACGGGACTGTGGCTGATCCTCGGGATGGCCCTCCTGTGTACGGGGATCGCCCTGGCCAACACGCTGGTGACGGCCACCTCCGACCGGGTCCGCGACCTCGCCGTGCTCCGCCTCGCCGGGGCCACCGTCCCGCAGGCCCTGCGCCTCGTCGCGGTGGAGGCGGTCGTCGTGGTCGCCGTGGGGGCGGTGATCGGCGCGGGGGTCGCCGCGGTGAACCTGCTGGGAGTGTGGGGCGCGTTGGCGCTGCTCGGCGTGGGGTCGGGGGTCGTGGTGCCGTGGGCGGAGACGGGCGCGGTCTGCGCGGCCGCGGCGGTGCTGGCGGCGGTGTCCGCCGTCGTGCCGGCCGCGTTCGCCCTGCGCACGCGGCCGGTCGAACTGGCGGGGATGCGGGAGTAGTCCGGGTGCCCGGTTCGCCGCGCTCCGCCGGCCGGGTCGTTGCCGGAACCGGGCAATGACGGGACGGTACGGAGCCGATAGGTTCGCGGCACCGTGGAAAGAGGGGGCCAGGTCACCGCCATCGCGCGGTGGGGGGCGGTCTTCGCACGGACAGGGGGCGGGGCGGGATATGAGAGCGAACGATTTCGGCCGGCCGGTGCGGTGGCCGCGGGCAGCGGCCTTGGGGCTGGGGACGGTGGGCGGGGCCGGGGTCGGGCTGATGGCGGCCTCGGTCGGGCTGCTGGTGATGGACGGCCCGTCGGTGCCCGCGATCATGATGCTGGTCGTCGGGGGTTCGGTCGGGGGCCTGATCGTCGCCGCAGGGCGGGACACGCTGACAGGGCGACCGCTCGCGGCCGTGTGCGGGGTGCTCGCCGGCATCGTCGTCGCCCCCTCGCTGTTCGTCGGCTACCGGTCCAACCGGGCCGAGGAGGTCTGGGCGGTGCCGAAGGACCACCCCGGGGCGGCCGAGGCGGTCGGGGCGTGGACCACCGCCGACCAGGTGGTGCGCGTACGACCGGACCTGGTGACGGCGTACCGGACCGGCGACGGCGGCGCCGCGTGGACGTGGGAGCCGCCCGCCAGGGACACCGTCTGCGCCATGAGCACCGCGACCCACGGCGGGCTGGGCCTCATCGGCCACGCGCCCGAAGGGGAGCCGTGCCGCACCACGGCCGCACTCGACCTGCGGGAAGGCGCCACGCGGTGGGCGCACCACGACGACCCGGGCCGGTCGTCGGCCGGGCCGTTCTCCCGGTCCCTGGCCCTCGCGGGGGACGTGGCGGTCGTGCGGGACGAGTCGGGCTGGCGCGGCCTGTCCGCCGTCGACGGCCGGGAGCGGTGGCGTGCCGGGGGCGGTGAGGGCTGCCGTCCCGTCTTCGTCGACGCCTCACGCCGTACGGTGGTGGCCGTGGCCCACTGCCCGTCCGGCCCGGGGAAAGGCTCGGGGCCCGACTCCGCGTCCGTGCGTGCGGAGGCCCTGCGGCTCGACCCGGGCACGGGGGCCGTCTCCACGCGGACCGTTCTGCCCGTCCGGGATTCCGGTACGCGCTATGCGACGGTCTCCGCCGACCCGCTCACCCTGTGGGTGGACGAGCCGGGAGCGCGCGGCACCCGCGCCGTCCTGGCCGTCGACGACCGGGGCTCGGTGCGCACCACCGTTCCCGCCGAGGCGGCCGACCACACGCTGCTCGTCGGCGGCTTCGACGTCTACCGGGGGGAGACCTTCGCGGCGCGCCCCCTGCCGGCCGCGGTCGTCGTCGGGAATCTGCTCATCGCGCCCGCCGTCAAGCCGGGCGACCTGCGGACTTTCCGCAAGAGGCAGGGCTACTCCGTCGACTACGACGGCAGGCTCGTCGCGATCTCCCTGGACGACGGGACCCGGCGGTGGACCTCGGACCTCGACGACGAGACCCGGGGGATCACCACGGGCGACGGTTCGGTGTGGGTGCTCGGCAGGCGGGAGCTCTTCCGGATCGACCCCGAGAACGGGCGGCACCTGCGGGTGCTCAGCCTGTACGACCTCGACCAGCACGCACCCGTCGGGCTGGCCGTCCACGGCGACCGCTACCTCGTCGTCGCCGAGAACGGCACCGGAAGGCAGCCGCCGGTCCGCGCGCTGCGACCCGACTTCGTCGTCTTCTGACCGGCACGCCCGAAGCCCCGGGGGCGGCTCACCCGTACGGCTTCAGCGGGTCGGTGCGCGGCTGAGGATCCAGCTCGGCGGTGCGCGGCCAAAGCTTCAGCTCCGGGGCGGCGCACAGCCCAGCACCATCTTCACCGCCTCGCCCAGGCAGCCCCGTTCGGGTTCCGTCAGGCACGGGTTCTCCCGCTGGCGGGCCCGGGCGACGGCCAGGTCGGCGGCGCACGCGCCCCCGTCGTCGGTCAACTCCGCCAGGAGCGCCGTCAGCAGCGTACGGGCCTGCGTCAACGGCACCGGGAACTCCGGGGCGAGCGCCACCCGGGCCAGGGTCAGCGCCGACATCGCCCGGTCGAACCCGGGCGGCCCCTCCGTGGCGGTGGACCAGTCGATCACCACCGGACCCCGCTCCGTCAGCATCACGTTCTCCGGATGCAGGTCGAGGTGGAGAATGCAGTCCTCCGGATCGCCCGAGACCCGGGGCGGGATGGCGTGCAGTTCGCGCAGGAGCCGGGCGAGCAGCGCGCCCCCCTCGGCGGCCCCCATGGCCCCCGTCATCAGGGCCTCGGCCATGGTCGGGCCGGTCAGTCGCTGGAGCACCAGGTCCGTGGGGCGGGCCCCTTCGGCGGGCGGGCCGATGCGCGGCACCGGATACCCGAAGGCGCGGACGTACGACATCACCGCCAGCTCCCCCGTGGTGTCGGTGCGGTCGCGGTAGCGGCGAAGGACCCAGGAGCCGTCGAGTTCGTACACGTCGGCGGTACGTCCCGAGCCCAGAAGTTGCCCTGTGTGCATGGGGGCGAACCTACCCGGGCGTACCACGGAAGGGGAGGCGGCGGACGTCTTCGCGCGGGGAGAGGCCCGTCGCCGTCCCTGAGGAGCCCCCGTCCCCGTACCTGAACCCCTCCAGGCCCCCCATAACGCGGGAGGAGGGGGTGAACGGGATCTCCTGCCCCGGGTTCGCGCGCCGCTACGGTGTCGGCAATTCCTTGGTCCGGACCAACCCCCTCCGGACTTGGACACCCCCTGAACCAAGGAGAGTTACGTGGAGAACACCACGCTCCGCAGACGCGTGCTCACCACCGCGACCGCCACGGTGGCCGTGGGCGCGCTCGCCCTCGCCGGACTGAACGGAGTGGCGTCCGCCGACCCTTCGGGAACCACCGCCCCGGCCGTCTCCGCCGACAGCCTCTCCCCCGGGCTGCTGGCCGCCCTGGAACGCGACCTCGGGCTCGACGCGGAGGCCGCGAAGAGCCGGCTGGCGGGCGAGTACCGTGCCGCCGCCGTCGCCGCGGGTCTGGAGAAGTCCCTCGGCGCGAGCTACGCCGGCGCCCGGGTCAGCGGGGACGAGGCCGACCTCACCGTCTCCACGACCGACGCCTCCGAGGCCGCCCTCATCACGAAGGCGGGCGCGAAGGCGGAGGTCGTCGGCCACAGCCTGGACCGGCTCGAAGCGGTCAAGGACGCATTGGACAAGGCGGCGTTGGGCAAGGCCCCGAAGAACGTGCCCGTCTGGTACGTCGACGTCGAGGCCAACCGGGTCGTCGTGAACGGAGCGACCACCTCGGCCGCCGAGGCGTTCGTGAAGGCCGCCGGGGTCAGCGGCAAGCTGGTCACCGTCGCCCGCTCCGCCGAGCAGCCCCGCGCCCTCGCGGACATCCGGGGCGGCGACGCGTACTACATGGGCGGCGGCGGCCGCTGTTCCGTCGGCTTCTCCGTGACGCGCGGCGGCACCCAGAACGGCTTCGTCACCGCCGGCCACTGCGGCCGGACGGGCACCACCACCAACGGCGTCAACCAGCAGGCCCAGGGCACCTTCCAGGGCTCGACCTTCCCCGGCCGCGACTACGCCTGGGTCGCCACCAACGCCAACTGGGTGCCGAAGCCCCTGGTCAACGGCTACGGCCGGGGCGATGTGACCGTCGCCGGCTCCACCCCGTCCGTCGTCGGCGCCTCGGTCTGCCGCTCCGGCTCCACCACCGGCTGGCACTGCGGCACGATCCAGCAGCTCAACACCAGCGTCACCTACCCGGAGGGCACCATCTCCGGCGTGACCCGCACGAGCGTCTGCGCCGAACCGGGCGACTCCGGCGGGGCCTACATCTCCGGCAGCCAGGCGCAGGGCGTCACCTCCGGCGGCTCCGGCAACTGCCGCTCCGGCGGGACGACGTACTTCCAGCCGCTGCTCCCGGCCCTCCAGGCGTACGGGCTGACCCTCGTCACCAGCGGCGGCGGCCCGACCGACCCGCCGCCCACCACCCCGCCGCCCACCGACCCGCCGGGCGGCGGCACCTGGGCGGTCGGTACCTCGTACGCGGTCGGCGCGACGGTCACGTACGGCGGAGCGACCTACCGCTGCCTCCAGGCGCACACGGCCCAGCCCGGCTGGACCCCGGCGGCCGTCCCGGCCCTCTGGCAGCGGCTCTGACCGCCTCGGCCTTTCGCACCTCCGGACCTTCTGACCCCCGGGCCCCCGGACCCCCTGAACCTCCCGACCTCCTGAACCTCCTGAACCACCCGACCTCCTGAACCTCTCCGCCTCCCCGCACCGAGGACTCCGAGGAAACTGTCATGACCCCACAAATGGACAACGGAACCCCCCACGAGGCGAACGCCTCCGACCAGGAACCGGACGACCGGCGGCGGATCAGCCGCAAGGGCCTCCTCAAGGCCGCGATCGTCGCGGGCGCGGCTCCTCTGCTCGCCGGGGGAGGAGTCGCGCTCGCCCGGGACGCCGCCTCCTCCGCAGGCGGGGACGGGCCGCTGCTGGCCCCCACCCCGCAGTGCGACGACGGCGACGACCCCACGCCGCCGCAGATGGAGGGCCCGTACTTCAAGCCCAACTCCCCGCGCCGCACCAGCCTGGTGACGCCCGGGACCCCCGGCGTGCCGCTCACCGTGAGCGGCTACGTCTTCGGACGGGCCTGCCGGCCCATCTCCGGAGCGCTGCTCGACTTCTGGCAGGCCGACACCAACGGGTCGTACGACATGGCCCAATACGCCTTCCGGGGCCACCAGTTCACGGGGGCGGACGGGGCGTTCAGCCTCACCACCGTCGTGCCGGGCCTCTACCCGGGCCGCACCCGGCACATCCATGTGAAGGCGCAGGCTCCCGGGGGACGCATCCTCACCACCCAGCTGTACTTCCCGGGCGAGCCGCGCAACAACACCGACGCCCTGTTCGATCCGAGGCTGCTGATGAACGTCCGCAGCGTCGGCAACGGGCGACAGGGCAGCTTCGACTTCGTCCTGGACGTCGCCCAGACGCCCCGTCCGACCGATCCGCCCACCGACCCGCCCACGAATCCGCCCACCAACCCGCCGGGTGGCACCTGGGCGGCAGGAACCTCCTACCGCGCGGGAGACCGCGTCACCTACGGCGGGGTCGCCTACCGCTGCCGGCAGGCACACCAGGCCATCACCGGCTGGGAGCCGCCGAACGTCCCCGCGCTGTGGGAACGCGGGTAGACACAGCAGCGGAAGCGCACCACCGCCCCGCGCCCCGTTCACGCCTTCCGGCGCGTGAACGGGGCGCTTTCGCGCGCTCGCGCGCACTCCCGCGAGAGGGGAAAAGATTCTCGCGGGGCGTCTGAAACATTTGCCGGGGCCCGGCGCGTCGATGGGAGGGAGGGGCGGAACGGACGAACGGGGGAGGGTATGAGGACGTCGCGTGCCGAGGAGTTCAAGGAGTTCGCCGCCGGGCGGGCGAGCCATCTGTACCGCTCGGCCTGCCTGCTGACCAGTGGCGATGTCCATCTCGCCGAGGACCTGGTGCAGGAGACGCTGAGCCGGATGTACGTGCTGTGGGGGCGGGCCCGTCGTATCGACAACCCGGCGGCGTACGCGCAGACCGTGCTCGTCCGGACCTTTCTGACCCACCGGCGTCGCCGCTCCGCGAGCGAACGCCCGCTGGCCGAACTCCCCGAGGGGCCCCGGCCCGGGAGCTCCCGGGCCGACCCCGACGATCCGGCGCTGCGGATGACGCTGCTCCGGGCGCTCGCCCAACTGACGCCCAAGGACCGGGCGGTGGTGGTCCTGCGGTACTGGGAGGACCGGAGCATCGAGGAGACCGCCGCCGCGCTCCAGGTCAGCCAGGCCGCTGTACGGACCCGTTGCGTGCGGGCGCTGGGGCGGCTGCGCGTCCTGCTGGGCGGCGGCAGCATCGCGGAGTTCGCCGCTCACTGACTGATCCACGTCACCTGTCCCCTCAGTTGTTCACCGTCAATCGCTGTGCACCCCGAACGAGAAGTGGTGGTTCCCCATGCCCTTTGAGGACGAACTCAGCCAGGAGCTCCGCCGTACGGGGGAGACCTTCGAGATGACCGGCCGCGCCGCCGTCGTGGACGGCGCCCTGGACCGGGGTCGCCGCTCGCTCCGCCGTCGCCGGAGCGCCGCCGTGGCGGGCAGCGTGCTGGCCCTGGCGCTGATCGGGGGCGGTGGGGCGTTCGGGGCCGGACTGCTGAGCAGCGGCCCCGGCGACGGTACGGGGGTGGCGGGCAGCGGCCCGGCGACCTCCTCGGCGACCCCTTCCGCCGAAGCCGAAGCCGAGTCCGATGCCGAGCCCGATGCCGGACCCGACGCCGAGCCCAGCACCGGGCCCAGCGCCAAGTCCAGCACCGAGCCCGACGCCAAGCCCGGCCCGGAGAACACGCCGCGCACCGATAAGGACGCCGCGCGTGCCGGTGAGGGGTCGCCGGACCCCTCGCGCCGCCAGCCCAAGCGCTCCCAGGAGCCGCCGCTCGACTACGCGCTGGTGATGCCCACCTTCCTCAAGCTGCTGCCCAAGGGCCTCTCCGTGGAGGAGAAGGACAACCAGGAGCAGTACGCCTCCGTCGTCGTCGACGACGGCAAGGGCAGGACCCTCGTGCAGATCAATGTGCAGCCCGACATGCGGGACGTCGCCGACCACCTGTACGGCGACGCGACGACCCTGCCGGACGGCACCCTGCTCGCCACCTCGAAGGGGCCCGGTGAGAAGGGCGGTGCGGGTGTCGTCGTGTGGACTGCCGACACGATGCGCCCGGACGGCCTGCGGGTCGTCGTCTCGGCCTTCAACTCCGGCGAGCAGTCGACGCCCGCCACCCGCCCGGAGCCCGCGATCACCCTGGAGCAGCTCACCACGCTGGCGACCAGCCCCGAGTGGCTGAAGGTCCAGCCGTAGCGACCCGCCCCACGCACACGTAACCAGGCCCCCGCGCGCCTCACTTGGCGTCCGCGTACCGCTCCACCACCGCCGTGGTGAACGGGAACCGCACCGGGGTCTCCCCGAAGGCGATCCGCCCGGCCAGCTCACCGGCCGAGCGGATCGCCTCGGTGACGGCGGCGGTCTCCTCGGCGGGGCAGTGCACGATCACCTCGTCGTGCTGGAAGAACACCAGCTCCGCCCGGAGCCCCTGTTCGTGCAGGGCCCGGCGCACCCCGGCCAGGAGCAGCAGCGCCCAGTCGGCGGCGCTGCCCTGCACCACGAAGTTCCGGGTGAAGCGGCCCCGGGCCCGGGCCAGTCCGCCGTCCGACACGCTCTCGCCGCCCTCCTGGGGGATGCCCGCCTCCTCGTCCTGGCCCGCCAGCGCGACCGGCGGGCTGGTGCGGCCCAGCCAGGTCCGTACCGTCCGGCCCTCCTCGCCCGCCCGTGCCGCGTCGTCGACATAGGCGACGGCGAGCGGGAAGCGGCGGCGCAGGGCGGCCAGGTTCTTCAGGCCGTCGCCTGACGTCTGGCCGTAGACCGCGCCGAGCAGGGCCAGCTTGGCGTGTTCGCGGTCGCCGTGGAACGCCCGGTCGGAGAGCGCCTTGTAGAGGTCGCCGTCGTGACCGGCGACATCCATCAGGCCCCGGTCGCGGGAGATCGCGGCCAGCACCCGCGGCTCCATCTGGTCGGCGTCCGCGACGACGAGCCGCCACCCCTCGTCGGCGACGACGGCCTGCCGGATGACCTTGGGGATCTGGAGGGCCCCGCCGCCGTTGGTCGTCCACCGTCCGCTGACCGTGCCGCCCGGCTGGTACTCCGGGCGGAAGCGGCCCTCGCGCACCCAGTCCTGGAGCCAGCTCCAGCCGTGGGCCGTCCAGATCCGGTACAGCTTCTTGTACGCGATCAGCGGCTCGACCGCCGGGTGGTCCAGCCCCTCCAGCTCCCACCGCCGGGTCGACTTCACCGAGATCCCCGCCTGCGCGAACGCCTTCACCACATCGGCGGGCAGATCGGGCCGCACCCGTCTGCCGAACGCCGCCGACACCTCGTCCGCCAGCTCGGCCAGCCTGCGGGGCTCGCCGCCGCCCGCGTACCGCTCGCCCAGCAGCCCGTGCAGCACCTCCCGGTGCACATCGGCCCGCCAGGGCAGCCCCGCCCGGTGCATCTCGGCCGCGACGAGCATCCCCGCCGACTCCGACGCGGTCAGCAGCCGCATCCGGTCCGGGTGCTCGGCCGCGTCGTGGCGGCGGACCTGGTCCGCGTAGACCCGCAGCAGCCCTTCGAAGGGGACCCCGGGGCCGGAGGCCGGCTCGAAGAGGGAGGACTGCGCGCCCGGTTCGGCGGACCGGGCCGGCGGGTCCGGGGGCACGGGCGCGTTGTCCAGCCGGGCCAGCGCCGCGGCGGCGGAGCGGGGTTCACCGAGCCGCCCCGCGTGCCCGAGCAGCAGGAGCTCCGCGCACTCGACGTCGTAACACCGCTCGACGCGGACCCCGGCGGCGAGCAGCCGGGGGTAGAGCTCGGCGGTGGAGCGCCACACCCAGCGCACCGCCTCGGGCCGGGAGCGGACCGCCCGGACGAGATCGGGCTCGGTCAGGACCGGCCCGGCGGGCGTGCCGTCCCGCGCGAGCGGCACGAGCCGTGCACCGCCCCCGTCCGTCGCCGCCACCGCCCACCGTCCGGTCATGCCCGCGAGTCTGGCACCCCCCACTGACAGCGCCCCCGAACCGGGCCCGCGACCCACCACCCGGAACCGGGTCCGCGATCCACCACCCGGAACCGGGCCCGCGACCCACCACCCGGAACCGGGTCCGCGACCCCCCGTACGGCCGTCCCGAACAGCCCCTGCCGACGCCCGCCTACCCTGGACGGATGGAACCGGTGATCGACCAGGCATGCGCGGCGGCGCTGTACGCGGAGGGCGACGCGGCCCTGGACACCGGGGCCTCCCTGCTCGCCGCCGCCCCCGACGCGGACGACGCGCTGCACCGGCGCGGCGAGGAGTTCGTCACCCGGGCCTGGGGGAGGGGCTGGCACCCCGCCGACCTGGTCCGGCTCGTCCGGCTGGAGCTCGACGAGCGGCGGGCGGTGCTGGCGGGCACGCTGATCGCCGCCGAGACCGCCCGGTACGCCGAACTGCCGCCCCGCTGGCGCGCCCAGCTCGCCGACCTGCCCGGCCCCGCACCGCGCAACAAGCCCGACCGCTTCGGTTACGCCTCCGATCTGCTGGAGCTCTACCGACTGCTGCTGCGACTCCCCGCGATCGAGCCGGTCGGCCCCGCGCCCGCCGCCGCCGCCGACCACCTCCACCGCCCGCCCGCCCCCGACGAACCCCGCATGCTCACCCGGATCCGGGCCCTGCTGGCGAAGGCGGAGGCGACCGGCTTCCCGGAGGAGGCCGAGGCGCTGACGAGCAAGGCGCAGGAGCTGATGGCCCGACACAGCATCGACGAGGCCCTGCTCGCCGCCCGTACGCGGAGCACGGGGAGCCCGGGGGCGTGCCGGATCGGGGTGGAACCCCCGTACGAGAGCGCGAAGGCGATCCTGCTCGACGCCGTGGCCTCCGCGAACCGCTGCCGGGCCGTGTGGAACGGCGACCTCGGCTTCAGCACGGTCGTCGGCTTCGAACCGGACCTGGAGGCCGTCGAGCTGCTGTTCACCTCGCTGCTGGTGCAGGGGACGGCGGCGATGACCCGGGCGGAGGCCGGACAGCGGGCCTCCGGCCGTAAGCGGACCAAGACCTTCCGGCAGTCGTTCCTGATGGCGTACGCGCAGCGGCTGGGCGCGCGACTGGCCGACAGCGCCGAACGGGTGTCCACGGCCGCCGCGTCCGACACCGCCGCGGACACCGGCGGCCTGCTCCCCGTCCTGGCCGCCCGGGACGTCGCCGTCACCGAGACCGCCGAGCGGATGTTCCCCCGGACGACCACCACCCGGGTCCGCGGGGCCACCGATCTGGACGGCTGGAACCACGGGACGGCAGCCGCCGACCGGGCCCGGGTGGGTTCCGGGAGCGGCCGTACGCCCGGTGGACGCGACGGCGAAATCATGGCGTAAGGCCGCCTTGTCCGTAATGCGGGCCAGGCTCCCCGATCCGGGCTAGGCTCGGCCCATGAGCTGGCTCCGGGCGCTGAAAGAGACCGCCCGTTCGGGGCTGGAGATCGAGCGGCAGAGGCTCGAACCGCTCATCGCCTTTCGCGGGGCGGCCGGTCTCGCCCTCGTCGTCGGGACGAGCCTCGTGGTGTTCGGGCCCGAGATCGCGGCCAGTTCGGCGTTCGGGGCCTTCCAGGCGGCCATCGCCACCTTCCAGCGCAGCTGGCGGCCGCGCCCCGTGCTCGCGCTCGTCTCCGGGGCCAGCCTCGCCGTGTCGACGTTCCTCGGCTACGTCTCCGCCTCGCAGCCCGTGCTGTTCCTGTGCCTGCTCGGGGTCTGGACCTTCCTGGCCGGTCTCGCCTGGGCGGCGGGCCCCACGGGCGGCATCATCGCCTCGTCCAACGTCGCGATCATGCTGGTGACGATCACCCTGCCGTCCTCCGTCGCGGACGCGGCCGCCCACGCCGGGATGATCCTGGTCGGCGGAGTGGTCCAGGCGTTGCTGATCGTGCTGTTCCCGGTCCGCAGATGGGGGGCCCAGCGCGACGCGCTGGCCGACGCGCTCTCGGCCGAGGCCGACTACGCCCGGCGACTGCGCCACGACCCGGTCGCCCCCTTCGACCCGCTGCCCCTGATGACCGCCCGCAGCGCCGCCGCCGTCACCCCGCGCCAGGCCCGCCGCCGCCCCGCCGAACTCCACGGGGCCCGGGGCGTCGCGGAACGGCTGCGCCCGGTCCTCGCCTCACTGGCCGACCCGGCGATGGGCGTGCCCGGCGACGGCCTGGAACGGGCCTGGGTGAACGAGCTGCTGGGCGCGGCCGGGTCCGTGCTCGACGCCGCCGCGCGGGCCGTCCGCCACGGCGAGCCCGTCCACCTCTCCGCCACCGACCTGGGCGTCCTGAAGACCCCCGACAACGACGTGATCCTCGTCGGGCCCGCCCGCCGCGCCGCCGACCGGCTCGCCGCCCTCCTCGACGACGTCCTGGAGATCGCGGAGGGCACCGGCACCGACAGCGGGGTGCCGTCCGACCTCGCCCCGGACACCCGGCACCGGCCCACGCTGCTGCGGCTGGTGCCGGTCGTGCTGAAGGCGATGCGCCGGGAGCTGCACCCGGGCTCGCCGATCCTGCGGCACGCGATCCGGGTCGCGGTGGTCGCCGTGGCGGGCTACTTCGTGGGCGCGGCCCTCCCCCTCGGGCACGGCTACTGGGCGCCGATGACCGCCGTCATGGTGATGCGCCCGGAGTTCTCGCAGACGTACGGCCGTTCCGTGGCCCGGTTCTGCGGCACCCTGGTCGGCATCGGGCTCGCCACCGCCGTCGTGCAGACCGCCCACCCCGACGCCCGGCTCTCCGCGCTGCTCGCGGTGGTCTGCGCCGGGCTGATGTACCTGCTGATGCGGACCGGGTACGCGGTCGGCCAGGTCTGCGTCTCCGCGTACGTCGTCTTCCTGCTCGGCATGGCGGGCGACGACTGGTCCCAGACCGTCACCGAACGCATCGTGCTCACGCTGGTCGGCGGGCTCCTCGCGATGATCTCGTACGCCGTCTTCCCGGCCTGGGAGACCCCGCGGCTGCGCAACCGGCTGGCCGAGTGGCTGGTGGCGGACGGGCGGTACGCGGCGACGGTGGTCGACCGGTACGCGGATCCGGCCCACCGCGACCTGGACGAGGTGCGGGACGCCCTGATCGCCACCCGGGAGGCCAGGGTCGCCTGGCAGGAGGCGCTGGCGACCGCCCAGCACGAACCCGTACGCCACCGGGGCATCTCCCGCGCCGCCGCCACCGACGCCCAGCACGCCCTGGCCCAGCTCGGCCGGTCCGCGATGGTGCTGGAGGCCCACCTGCCGGCCCGGTCGGCCGACCCCGTGCCGGGCGCCGCCCAGTTGGCCGAGGCGTTGCGCCGGGCCACGGAGAAGGGCGCCAAGGCGGTACGGGAGCGGCGGCTGCCCGACTGGCAGCCGGTGGTGGACGCGGTGGCCCACTGGGACATGCCGACGCCCACGGAGGACGGCACCGCGCCGGCCGGCGACCCGGTGGTGCGCCGGGGCGCGGCGCTGCTCCTGGAGGCGCTGGAGGAGTTCACCCGCGCCATGGACGAGCGCGGCGGCTCCACGCGGGTGAGCAGCACGCTCGCGGAGAACTGAGAACTGAGAACGGCGGACTGAGAACTGAGAACGGCGGACTGAGAACGGAGAACGGCGGACTGAGAACGGAGAACGGCGGACGGCGGACTGAGAACGGAGAACGGCGGACTGAGAACGGCCTGCCGACCTGAGCGCCTGCCGCCCCGAGCGCCTGCCGATCTGACGACCTCAGGACGCCGACGGCATCTCCGGAAGCTCGGGGATCTCCGGCATCTCCGGCAGCGACGGCAGATCCGTGGGCAGCTTGCCCGGGTCGGCCTTGGAGAGGGTGTCCTTGATCCCGCCGCCCCACGAGAGGACCAGGGTCTTGCCGTCGTTGGACTCGATCGCGCCCATCGAGCGGTCGTTGTTGCCGCCGCTGCACTTCAGGGCGAGCATCGTCTCGCCCATGTCCTTCACATCGCCCTGACAGACCGCCTGGTCGGCGACGAGGGCGACCTTGCCCGCGGTGATGGAGACGGTGACGTTCTTGCCGTCCGTCAGTCCCACCCAGGTGCCCGTCAGCGCCGCGGCGTCCGTGCCGCCGCTCCCCGCGGACTCGCCGGCTCCCTTTTCTCCGCCGGGCGTCGGGCTGGTCCCGGAATCCGGGCCGGAGTCCTTGCCCGACCCGCTGTCACCGCCGCACGCGGTCAGCGCGAGCGATGCGGCCAGACCGGCGACGACGACGGCCCCGGTGCGTACGAACCTGGTCACGTGGAGTTCCCCCTTGCTCATTTTCCGGTGGAAAGCGCGCGCCACGTTACCAACGGAAGCCAATCAACTCCGTTGAGCGGGAGCGAAATAGACGTGCCGTTCGTCTCTCTTCCGGAAGAGCGCCGGTGGACCGACCGGTTCGGCGCGGTCCGCCCGTACGGCGCGCACGGCATCGACGGGGCGGTCGTGGCGCGCGCTCGCCCGGCACGGAGAAATGGCTGTAATCAAAGGAACACCCCGCGTGCACGTGCATCTGCTCATGCATTGGCATATGAACACAGCTATGATCCGAGGTAGTTGACACTTGCACCTTGAAACTCGGGGAGCGTCCTGTGCACCACGTGTACAACGGCATGGCGGCCACAGAGCTTCGCGGAGTCGTCTGGCAGAAGAGCAGACACAGCAACTCCCAGGGTTCCTGCGTGGAGTTCGCGAGACTGCCCGGAGGGAATGTGGCGATGCGGAACTCCCGCCACCCGGACGGGCCCGCTCTCGTCTATACGCCGGCCGAGATCGAGGCGCTGCTGCTCGGCGTCAAGGACGGCGAGTTCGACCACCTGGCGGCGGGAGGCTGACACCGGCCGCCGGGCGGTCCTGAGGCGCCGCGCGGCCTCGGGCGACCGCAGGGGCCAAGGGCGAACGGGCCCGGGCGACCGCAGGGCCAAGGGGCGAACGGGCCCGGGCAGCCGAACAACCCCGGGGGCGCGGCGGCTCCCAGGGCTCCGGGGGAGGCCGAATCCGGCCCCGCCCCCCTCTCACTGCCCGCTCTTCACGCCCTCCGGGAGCCGGAACAGGGCCCAGACCACCTTGCCGTACAACGGCCCGGACGGGAGCTCTCCCGCCGGAGCCGGTGAAGGGTGCCAGCCCCAGCTGTCGCTGACGCACTCCACCAGGAACAGTCCGCGCCCCGACTCGGCGGAGTCCGCCGCCTCGCCCGCCACCGGGCTCTCCCGGCTCGGGTCGCGCACCGCGCACACCAACCGCGAGCTCCAGCGCATCAGATGCAGTCGCACCGGCGGGTCCTGGAACTCCCGCGGCGGGTCGGCCGGCAGTGCGTGGCGCAGGGCGTTGGTGACCAGCTCGGACACCACCAGGGCGACGTCGTCGAAACGTTCGCCCAGCTCCCACCGCTCCAGGGTGGTCCGGGTGAACTTCCGTGCGCCGCCTACCGCTTCGTAACGGGCGGGCAGGGCGCAGGAGGCCGATCCGGCGACCCCTGAGGGGTCGGTAGGGGGAAGCCCCTGCCGTAACGGCTCGAGCATCGTCGATCCATTCGTCCCCATACGAGGCACTCCCGGGATTCGCGGCTGTAGCGGCACTGCCTGTCAGCGGTACTGCGGGGGGTACAGCGGCACAACACGAGCACGCAGGTGCGCGGTGGCCATGCTTCCCAATGCGCAGAGCAGATGCAAGGGCAGATGCACGTGCACGTGCCTGGCCTGCCCGATACCGTGGTGGTTCTGGTGGATTTCTTCCCCGAGGCAGTTTCCGGAGCTTTCCGGACGTCTTCCCATTTCCGTAATCGAATGAGTACGGGCTGAAGCGTTTTGGTGGCAGAATCCGGCTCCTCGGGGTTCAGGGGGCGCTCCGAGTGTCCGGTAGGCGATGGGGAGGGTCGGACCAGTGTCGGCAGGCGAGTCGAGTGGATCGGTGGTGCGGCGCATCCTCCTGGGCTCTCAGCTCAGAAGGCTGCGGGAGTCGCGCGGTATCACCCGTGAGGCGGCCGGCTACTCCATCCGGGCCTCTGAATCGAAGATCAGCCGCATGGAGTTGGGACGGGTGAGCTTCAAGGCCAGGGACGTCGAGGATCTGCTCACGCTCTACGGTGTCGCGGACGACGCGGAGCGCGACGCGCTCCTCGGTCTGGCGCGCGAGGCCAACGTGGCGGGCTGGTGGCACAGTTACGGAGACGTGCTGCCCGGCTGGTTCCAGACCTATGTCGGTCTGGAGGGAGCGGCCTCCCTCATCCGCATCTATGAAGTGCAGTTCGTGCACGGCCTGTTGCAGACCGAGGCGTACGCGCACGCGGTCGTCGAGTGCGGCATGCGCGGAGCGTCGGCGGCCGAGGTCGACCGCCGGGTCGCGCTGCGTCTGGAGCGGCAGAAGGCACTGGTCTCCGAGCGGGCCCCGACCTTCCACGCCGTTCTGGACGAGGCCGCGTTGCGCCGGCCGTACGGCGGACGGAAAGTGATGCGCGCCCAATTGCGGCACCTGATCGACATGTCGGAGCAGCCGAACGTCACGCTCCAGGTGATGCCCTTCAGTTACGGAGGGCACGCGGGCGAGAGCGGTTCTTTCACCATGCTGCGTTTTCCGGAATCCGATCTGTCGGACATTGTCTATTTGGAGCAGCTGACCAGCGCGCTCTATCTGGACAAGCCCGAGGAGGTCGCTCAGTACGAAAAAGCCATGGTTTGCCTGCATCAGGACAGCCCCGGGCCCGAGGAGAGCCGGGATCTCCTTCGTGGACTCCTCCAACTCTCGTGATTAGTCAGTACAATGACGTGGCATCAGGGGTCTGTGAACGCCTGTAGTAGAACGCCTGCGGTTTGAACGCCTGCAGTAAGGGATTGCATGTCCTTCTTCCATGAACTGGCCCACCAGTACATCGACGGCGAGTGGCGCACCGGCAGCGGCTCGTGGGACATCATCGATTTCAATCCCTACAACGGCGAGAAACTCGCCGCCGTCACCGTGGCCACCGCGCTGGAGGTCGACGCCGCCTACCGGGCCGCCGAGCGCGCGCAGCGGACCTGGGCCGCCACCAACCCGTACGAGCGGCGGGCGGTCCTGGAGCGGGCCCTGCGCATCACGGGGGAGCGCACCGAGGAGATCGTCGAGGCGGTCATCGACGAGCTGGGCGGCACCCGGGTGCGTGCCGCGTACGAGGTGCGGGGCGCGAGCGAGGTCCTGCGCGAGGCGATCCGGCAGTCGCTGCGGCCCACGGGCCGCCTGCTGCCCGCCGTGTCGGACGGCCGGGAAAACCGCCTCTACCGCCTTCCCGTGGGCGTCGTCGGCGTGATCAGCGCCTTCAACTTCCCCTTCCTGGTGACCATGAAGTCCGTCGCGCCCGCCCTGGCGCTCGGCAACGCGGTCGTCGTCAAACCCCACCAGAGCGCCCCCGTCGTGGGCGGCACGCTGATCGCGCGGATCTTCGAGGAGGCCGGGCTGCCGGCCGGGCTGCTCAACGTCCTCATCACGGACAGCGCGGAGATAGGCGACGCGTTCATCGAGCACCCGGTGCCCAAGGTGATCTCGTTCACCGGCTCCGACCGGGTCGGCCGCCATGTCGCCGCCACCGCGGCCGGGCACTTCAAGCGGACGATCCTCGAACTCAGCGGCAACAGCGCCCTGGTGGTGCTGGAGGACGCCGACCTCGACCACGCGGTGCGGGCGGCCGTCTTCAGCCGCTTCCTGTACCAGGGCCAGGTCAGCATGGCGGCCAACCGGATCCTGGTGGACCGGTCGGTGGCCGCGGAGTTCACCGAGCGGTTCACCGCCGAGGTCGCCGCCCTCAAGTCCGGGGACCCGCGCGACCCGGAGACCCGGATCGGCCCGGTCATCAACGCCTTCCAGGCCGACGCGCTGACCGCCCTGGTCGACCGCGCGGTCGCGGACGGAGCGACCGCGCTCGTACGGGGCCGGACCCGCGGCAACGTCGTGGAGCCGTCCGTCCTGACCGGCCTCGCCCCCGATTCCCCGCTGCTGCGGCAGGAGATCCTGGGGCCGGTGGCGCTGCTGCTGACGTTCGACGGCGAGGACGACGCCGTACGGATCGTCAACGACAGTCCGTACGGGCTGAGCGGAGCCGTGCACACCGGCGACACGGAGCGCGGGGTGCGGTTCGCGGAGCGCATCGTCAGCGGGATGTTCCACGTCAACGACTCCACCGTGCAGGACGACCCGCTGGCCGCGTTCGGCGGCGAGAAGACGTCCGGGCTCGGGCGGCTGAACGGCGAGGCGGTCGTGGAGGCGTTCACCACGCTGAAGTGGATGTCGATCCAGCACGGGCGCGCGGCCTTCCCCTTCTGAGCCCTGGAGCCCGTGCGCTGACGTCCCCGGGCCCGCGCGCTGACGTCCCCGGGCCTGCGCGCCCCTGCGCGCCCGCGCCCGCACCCTTACGCGCCCGCCCCCGGCCCCCGGAACGTCGTCCGGTACGCGCTCGGCGAGACGCCCAGCGCCGCGTGGAAGTGCTGGCGCAGGTTGGCCGCCGTGCCGAGGCCCGCCCGCGCGGCCACCTGGTCGACGGGCAGGTCGGACTCCTCCAGCAACTCCCGGGCGAGCTCGACGCGTTGTCGGTTCAGCCAGTTCATCGGAGTCGTGCCGGACTCCTCCCGGAAGCGCCGGTTGAAGTGGCGTACGCTCATCGACTCCCTGGCCGCCAACTGCCCCAGCGTGATGGGCTCCTCGATGTGCCGCAGCGCCCACTCCCGGGCGGCCGAGGTGCCGGGGGCCGCGCGGTCCGCCACGGGGCGCCGGATGTACTGGACCTGGCCGCCGTCGCGGTGCGGCGGTACGACGGCCCGCCGGGCCACGTCGTTCGCGACGGCCGTTCCGTGGTCGCGCCGGATCAGGTGCAGGCACAGATCGATGCCGGCGGCGCACCCGGCCGAGGTCAGCACGCTCCCCCCGTCCGTGTAGAGGACGTCCGGGTCCAGCTCGACCCGCGGGAACAGCCGGGCGAAGAGGTCCGTGTACCGCCAGTGGGTGGTCGCGGTGTGCCCGTCGAGCAGCCCGGCGGAGGCCAGCACGAAGGCGCCGGTGCAGATCGAGGCCACCCGCGCGCCGGGGCGGATGCGGGTGAAGGCGTCGGCGAGGGGGGCCGGGAGCGCCGGGGTGTCCTGGACGTAGTCGTCGTACGACGACAGGACGATCACCGTGTCGGCCTCGGCCAGCGCCTCGGGGCCGTGCCGGACCGCCACCGTGAAGTCCCCGTCCGCCGCCACGTCGCCCGGCCGCAGCGCGCAGGTGGCGACCTCGTACAGCGGCTCCCCGTCCGCCGAGGCGCCCCGCCTGGCCTGGCCGAACAGCTGGTGGACGATGCCCAGCTCGATGGGGAGCAGCACCGGGCGGGCGAGGACGGCGACGCGATGGCGTCCGGGGTGGGTGAAGACCGTGGGCATGGCCATATTCTTGCGCATGTGGTCCATCTGGACACTCGTTACGGCGGACGAGGCTCGCCAGGCTGGTCCCATGGCTCATCCGACACCGACCACCACCACATGCCGCACCCCGGGGCCCCGCCTCCACCGCGCCTGGGTGATCGCCGTCGTCGCGGGCGCCGCCATCGTCACCGCCGGCGCGTTCACCACCGTGCCCGGGCTGCTGGTGACGCCCCTGCACGAGGAGTACGCCTGGGACCGGGGCCAGATCGCGCTGGCCGCCTCCGTCAACATGGTGCTGTTCGGCCTGACCGCGCCCTTCGCGGCGGCGCTGATGGACCGGATCGGGACCCGCCGGGTGGTCATGGGCGCGCTGCTGCTCGTCTCGGCGGGGGCCCTGCTCACCGGGTTCATGACCCGGCCCTGGCAACTGACGGCGTACTGGGGCGTGTTGATCGGCCTCGGCAGCGGCTGCCTCACGATGACCTTCGCGGCCGCCGTCACCGCCCGCTGGTTCGACCGGCGACGCGGTCTGGTCACCGGGGCGCTCAGCTCCTCAAGCCACCTGGGGCAGTTGCTCTTCCTGCCGCTGCTGGCCGGGTCCGTCGACCGCTTCGGCTGGCGGCCGCCGGTGGTGACCCTGGCGTTCGTGGCGCTGGCCGTCGCCGCCCTGGTGCTGCTCCTGCTGCGCGACCACCCGGCCGACGTGGGCGCGAAGCCGTACGGGGCACGGGAGTTCGTCCCCAGGCCGCCGCCGGCCTCCGGGGCCGCCGCGCGCACGCTGAAGGTGCTCGCCGCCGCCCTGCGCACCGGCCCGTTCTGGCTGCTGGCCGGGATGTTCGTCCTGTGCGGCGCGTCCACCAACGGCATCATGTGGTCCAACTGGGCCCCCGCCGCGCACGATCACGGCATGCGGGTCACGGCGGCCGCCTCGCTGCTCTCCCTGATCGGCGTCTTCTCCGCGCTCGGCGCGATCCTCTCCGGCTGGCTGACCGACCGGTTCGACCCGCGCCGCCTGCTGACCGTCTGCTTCGCGGTCCGGGCGCTCACCCTGCTCGCGCTGCCCGTGCTGTTCTCCTCGGCGGTCACCGCCCCGATGCTCCTCTTCGTGCTCGTCTACGGGCTCGTCGACGTGGCGACCGTGCCCCCGGTCATCGAGCTCTGCCGCCGCGTCTACGGCGAGGACGGCCCCATCGTCTTCGGCTGGGCCAACGCCGCCCACCAACTGGGCGCGGGAGCTTCGGCCTTCCTCGGAGCCACCGCGCGGGACGCGTTCGGCACGTACGACCCGGTGTGGTTCGCACTCGCCGCCGGGTGCGTGGTCGCGGCGCTGTTGGCCGTAGTCGTACGGGATACCCTAGTCAAAGTTGAACAGTAAGCCCGGATGTGCCCGGAGGCGAAAGCCCCCCGAATCGCCGGGGAAAGGGATGGGTGCCATGTCCGCGATCCGGCTGCTGGTCCTCGGAGCCGTGCGCATGCACGGCCGCGCGCACGGCTACCAGGTGCGCAACGACCTGGAGTACTGGGGCGCGCACGAGTGGTCCAACGCCAAGCCCGGGTCGATCTACCACGCCCTGAAGCAGATGGCGAAGCAGGGACTGCTCCTCGCGCACGAGACGGCCCCCTCGACCGCCGGCGGCCCGCCGCGTACCGAGTACGAGGTCACGGAAGCGGGCCTCGACGAGTACCGCACCCTGCTGCGCGACGCCATCCGCCTCTACGACCAGAGCCTCGACGTCCTCTCGGCGGCGATCGGGTTCATCGTCGACCTGCCGCGCGAGGAGGCGGTCGCGCTGCTCAAGGAGCGGGTGACGGGCATGAAGGAGTGGCGGGACTCGGTCACCGAGTACTACACCCCCGAGGACGGCCCCGAATCCCTCGGCCACGTCGGCGAGATCATGAACCTGTGGGTGCACTCGGCCGACGCGGGCGCGGAGTGGACGCGGGGCCTGATCGAGCGGATCGAGGGCGGCGCGTACACCTTCGACGGCGAGGGCGACCCGTTCGTCGGGGTGCTCGCGGAGGGTGAGGAGAACCCGTACGCGACCGGGGTTCCCGACCCCGGGGACGCCGACTAATCAAGTTTGACGAATGACGGAACCTGGCTTACCTTCGACCTCCTAGTCAAGTTTGACTACGTGATGACCGAGGGGTGGCGGGGAACGTGACCGAGGCGATCGTCCTGGACGGCGTCCACAAGAGGTACGGGGAGAAACGCGCCCTCGACGGGCTGGACCTCGCGGTCGGAGCCGGCGCCGTCCACGCGGTGCTCGGCCCCAACGGGGCGGGCAAGACCACCGCCGTACGGATCATGTCGACGCTGCTGCGCCCCGACGCGGGCCGGGTGACGGTGGCCGGCCTCGACGTCCGCGACCGGGCGTTCGACGTGCGGCGGCGGATCGGACTGCTCGGCCAGCACGCGGCGGTGGACGAACAGCTCGGCGGGCGGCAGAACCTGGAGATGTTCGGGCGGCTGTACCACCTGGGCGCACGCCGGGCGGGCAGCCGGGCGGACGAGCTCCTGGAGCGGTTCGGGCTCGCGGACACCGGCCGCAAGCCGGTCAAGCAGTACAGCGGCGGGATGCGCAGACGGCTCGACCTGGCCGCGTCCCTGATCACCGAACCATCCGTCCTCTTCCTGGACGAGCCCACCACCGGCCTGGACCCGCGCGGCCGGGCCGAGGTCTGGGACGCGGTCAGGTCCCTGGTCGGCGGCGGCGCCACCGTCCTGCTGACCACGCAGTATCTGGAGGAGGCGGACCAGCTGGCCGACCGGATCTCCCTCATCGACGACGGCAAGGTCGCCGCCGAGGGCACCTCCGACGAGCTCAAGGCGCTCGTCGGCGGCGACCGGATCGACATCGTCCTGCGCGACGCGACCCGGCTGGCACGGGCGGCCGTGGCGCTGGGCGTCGAGGACCCGGCGCTCGACCCGGACCGCCGGCTGATCAGCGCCCCGGCCCCGGACCGGATGGCGGCCCTCACCGGAGCGGTCCGGGCGCTCCAGGAGGCGGGCATCGAGGCGGAGGACATCGCGGTGCGCCGCCCGACGCTGGACGAGGTGTTCCTCTCCCTGACCGGGCGACAGGCCGGCGAACAGACGGCACGCGAGACGACGGAGGCGGCGGCATGAGCGCGACGACCACAGTCACAGGGCCCGGCGGCGGACTCGCGGGTCACGGTGGCGGCCCCTCCCGGATCGCCTGGGCGCTGACCGACTCCTGGACGATGACCCGCCGCGAACTCGCCCACTGGGCCCGGCAGCCCGTCGAGGTGGTGGTGGGCCTCGTCTTCCCGGTGATGCTGCTGCTGATGTTCACGTACCTGGTCGGCGGCGGCCGGGGCGTGGACGGCGACCCCACCGAGTTCCTGGTCCCCGGGATGCTCGCGCTGACCATGGCCTTCGGCCTGGAGAGCACGATGCTCGCGGTCACCCAGGACCTCGGCAAGGGCGTCATCGACCGGTTCCGCTCCCTGCCGATGGTCCCGGGCGCGGTCCTGGTCGGCCGCAGCGCGGCGGACATGCTCCAGTCGGCGGCGGCGCTCGCGGTGATGGGCGGCGTCGGCTACGCGGTCGGCTGGCGCTGGCACAACGGCGCGTCCGCCGCACTGGCCGCGGTGGGGCTGCTGCTCCTGCTCCGTTTCGCGATGCTCTGGGTCGGCATCCTGCTGGCCATGGTGGCGGGCCGCCCCGAGCTGGTGCAGGCGGTCCAGATCCTCATCTGGCCGGTCGGGTTCCTCTCCAACGTCTTCGCCGCTCCGGCGTCGATGCCCGGCTGGCTGGGCGCGGTGGTGGAGTGGAACCCGATGTCCGCCACCGCCACCGCCGTACGGGAGTTGTTCGGCAACCCGGGCGGCGCGACCGGCTCCTGGGCCGCCGAACACGCCCAACTGCTCGCGGTGCTCTGGCCGGTGGCGATCGTGGCGGTGTTCTTCCCGCTGGCGGTGGGGAAGTTCGCGCGGCTGAGCCGGTAGAGCGGGCGTCAGTGGTGGAAGGCCGTGGCGACCGCCCGGTCGTGGCTCAACGGGTGCTTCTGCGACCGTAGTTCGGGGAGCAGCAGCTTGAGGTCCTCGATCAGCAGGGCGGCGAGGTCGGAGGAGAACCCGTTGCGGCACACCACCCGCAGCACCGACAGGTCCTGCCGGTTGGCGGGGAAGGTGTAGGCCGGGACCAGCCAGCCGTGCTCCCGCAGCCGGCGGGAGACGTCGAACACGTCGTACGCGTGCACGTCCGGGTTCGTCGTGAAGGCGAAGACCGGCAGCTCGTCGCCCCGGGTGAGCAGCCGGAAGTCACCGAGCTCCTCCACCGACCGGGCGAGGCCGCACGCCACGTCGCGGGATGCCTGCTGGACCGCCCGGTAGCCGTCGTGCCCGAGGCGCAGGAACGTGTAGTACTGCGCCACCACCTGCGCCCCGGGCCGGGAGAAGTTCAGCGCGAAGGTCGGCATGTCGCCGCCCAGGTAGTTGACCCGGAAGACCAGCTCCTCCGGCAGCTCGTCCGCCGTACGCCACAGCGCCCAGCCGACTCCCGGGTAGACCAGCCCGTACTTGTGGCCCGAGGTGTTGATCGAGGACACCCTCGGCAGCCGGAAGTCCCACACCAGATCCGGGTCGAGGAAGGGGGCCACCATCGCGCCCGAGGCCCCGTCGACGTGGACGGGGACGTCAAAACCGGTGCGTTCCTGGAGGGCGTCCAGGGCCGCGCAGAGGTCGGCGATCGGCTCGTAGGACCCGTCGAAGGTGGAGCCGAGGACGCCGACGACCCCGATGGTGTTCTCGTCGCAGAGTTCGGCGGCGGCCTGCGGGTCGAGATGGAAGCGCTCGCCGTCCATCGGGACCAGCCGGGCCTCCACCTCCCAGAAGTTGCAGAACTTCTCCCAGCACACCTGCACGTTGACGCCCATCACCAGATTGGGCCGGGCGCTCGCCGGATAGCGGTCTGCGTTCCGCTTCGCCCAGCGCCGCTTCAGGGCGAGCCCGGCCAGCATGCACGCCTCGCTCGACCCGGTGGTCGAACACCCCACGGCCGACGCCGGATCGGGAGCGTGCCAGAGGTCCGCGAGCATCGCCACGCACCGCCGCTCCAGCTCGGCGGTGCGCGGGTACTCGTCCTTGTCGATCATGTTCTTGTCCTGGCACTCGCTCATCAGCACCCCGGCCTGGGGCTCCATCCAGGTGGTGACGAACGTGGCCAGGTTCAGCCGGGAGTTGCCGTCGAGCATCAGCTCGTCATGGACCAGCCGGTACGCCGTCAGCGGCGGCAGCGGCCCGTCCGGGAGCTTGTGCCGGGGCGGCGCGGTGTTCATCGCCGCCGTGGGGTCGGCCTCGCCGTAGAAGGGGTTGAGGGCGAGCCTGCGCCGCTCCTCGGAGTGTTCGTCCCGCTGCGGGTGGGCGCCTCGGTGGAGCGGCATGGGGGAGTCCTCTTCCTCAGCTCTGGATTCTCAGCTCTGGTTCTCAGCTCTCGGCGGCGAGGCCGGCCTTGAGCGCCCGGGTGAACTTCACGACCCGCTCGGCCTGCACCCGGGCGGCGGTCAGCGTCTGCTCGCCGACCGGGATGTCGCCCTGCCCGGACACGTGCGAGGTGCCGTACGGGTTGCCGTCGACGAACTTCGAGGGGTCGGTGTACCCGGGGGCGACGAGGATGCCGCCGAAGTGGTGGATCGTGTTGTAGAGCGCCAGCAGCGTGGACTCCTGGCCGCCGTGGGCGGTGGAGCTGGCGGTGAAGCCGCTGTAGACCTTGTCGGCCAGCTGCCCGGACTGCCAGAGCCCGCCGAGGGTGTCGATGAACTGCTTGAGCTGCGCGGTGACGTTCCCGTACCGGGTGGGCGAGCCGAAGATCACCGCGTCCGCCCAGACCATGTCGTCCGGCGAGACCTCGGGCACGTCGGCGGTCGCCTGCACGTTGGCGGCCCAGGCCGGGTTGGCGTCGACGGCCGACTGCGGGGCCAGCTCCGCGGCCCGCCGCAGCCGCACCACCGCCCCGGCCCGCTCCGCGTCCTGGGCGATGGCCCTGGCGATCGTGGCGACGGTGCCGGTGGACGAGTAGTAGATGACGGCGACGTTGACGGGCGTGGACATGCGGGGACCTCCATCGGGCGGCGGCGGATCGAAACGCTGAGCAAAGGTACGTAACGGTACGAAGTCGACGATACGGAGATTCACGGCGTCCGGCGCGTCGGAGGAACGGCCCCTCCGCCCCGCGTGCCGGCGGCCGGGTCCCCTCCGCTCCGCGTGCGACCGACCCGACCGACCCCCTCCGCCCCGCGCGCGGGATGCGGACGAACGGCCCCTCCGCACCCCCCCGCCCCGCCCTCCCCACCCCACGCGTCCCCCTCACCGCAGCGCCTTCCCCTCCTCGTCCAGCTGCATCTGGGCCCGCCCGGTCACCAGCAGCCAGGCGGGCAGGGTGGCCGCGCACAGCATCGGCAGCACGGACGCGTCGCCGGCCAGCACCGCCGCCGTGAACAGGCTCACCCAGCCCTGCCGGGTGACGGCGAGCAGCACGCCCAGCACCGCGCAGGAGACCGCGAGCGCGGGCGGCACGGCGTCGACCAGCGCATGGGCGCAGAGCCCGAGCGCCACCCCCACGAAGACCGCCGGGAAGATCCGCCCGCCCCGGAAGCCGCAGGTCGCCGCGATCACCAGGGCGGCCGTCTTCACCACCGCCATCACCGCGAACTCCCCGGCCGACCACCCGTCCGGGTCCCCGGCGATCTCCTTCACCTCGTCCAGCCCCTTGAAGAGGGTCAGATGCCCGCCCAGCGCCCCGAGCAGCCCCAGCACCAGCCCGCCGAGGGCCAGCGCGAGCACCGGGTGCCGCAGCGCGCGGAAGACCCGGTGCGCCACCGGGAACGCGTACACCGCCAGCAGCCCGAGCAGCGCGCCCGCCGAGGCGATCAGCAGGGCGGAGAGCAGATCGCCCCAGTGCGGTCCGGAGTACGGGGGGAGGGCCAGGTCGAAGCTGGGCTCCGCGATCAGCGACATGGTCAGCGCCCCCGCCGTGCCGGCCGCGAGCGGGGCGAACAGCCGGTCCCAGAACGCCCCGGGGCCCGGCTGCGAGGCCAGCGTCTCGGAGAGGATCAGCGCGGCGGCGATCGGGGTGCCGAACAGGGCCCCGATCGTCCCGGCGGCGGCGAGCGCCACCCACAGCTCGGCCGGTGAGCCGGGCGCGGCCCGCCGCCCGAGCCAGTAGGCGAGCGCGACGTTGGCGGCGGTGATCGGGTTCTCCGGCCCGAGGCTGACCCCGCCCGCCAGCGCCAGCATGGTCACCAGGAGCAGCCCGGGGACGATCCCGGGCCGCATCGGGGCGTCCACCAGCCCGGTGGTGGCCGGGTCGGGCCCGCCGTGACCGGGCACGGCCCGCAGGACCAGGCCCACGGCGAGGCCGGTCGCGGTGAGCATCACGATCATCCACAGCGAGGAGAAGCGCCCCACGCCGAGCGCGTCGGGCAGGGTCTCCCACAGCACGTCCTGGAGCCGCTCCGCCAGCAGGCTCACCCCGAGCAGCACCAGCGCGCAGACCACGCCGACGACGATCGCGGGCAGGACGAGCGGCAGAAGCCGCCGGGCCGGGGCGGCCGGCGGGCGGGGCGGCGCGGGGGATTCGGGGGCCATCGGGTCACCATAAGGTGACGAATGCGCGCAAAAGCTCCTTGGCACCACCGGTGGGACACGTCATCCGGAGCCGCTTCGTAGGATGCGCATTGTCGCTGCGCGCCACTGGAACCAAGGGTGTTCATCGGGCGTTGATAGCTTGGGGTGGCCACAGAGCCCCCGTCGCACACCTCATCCTGGAGCCCGGACCCTTGAATACGCTTGCGCTCGGCCCGAGCTGGCTGGACCCGGACTATCTGCTCAACACGTTCGGCCTCCCCGGCCTGCTCCTCATCGTCTTCGCCGAGTCCGGACTCCTGATCGGCTTCTTCCTGCCCGGCGACTCCCTGCTGTTCACCACGGGTCTCCTGGTGACCACGGGACAGCTGAAGTACCCGCTGTGGCTGGTCTGCACGCTGGTGGCCATCGCCGCGATCCTCGGCGACCAGGTGGGCTACCTCTTCGGCCGCAAGGTGGGCCCGGCCCTCTTCAAGCGCCCGGACTCCCGCCTCTTCAAGCAGGAGAACGTGGAGAAGGCCCACGAGTTCTTCGAGAAGCACGGCCCGAAGTCGCTGGTCCTGGCGCGGTTCGTCCCCATCGTGCGGACGTTCACGCCGATCATCGCGGGCGTCAGCCGGATGAACTACCGCCTGTTCGTCATCTACAACGTCGTCGGCGCGCTCCTGTGGGGCGTCGGCGTCACCGTGCTCGGCGCGCTGCTCGGTAAGATCGACTTCGTGCACGAGAACATCGAGATGATCCTCATCCTGATCGTGCTCATGTCCGTGGTGCCGATCGTGATCGAGGTCCTGCGCTCCCGCAGCCAGTCGAAGAAGGCCGCCGCCGCCGAGGCGCGGAACAACCCGGGCGGCCCGCCGCCGGGCCCGGGCTCCGGCCAGCGCGGCCGCCACGCCAAGCGCTGACCCCTTCTCGTACGTACGCGTACGAAGGCGCCCCTGCCCGGATCCACAGGGCAGGGGCGCCTTCCGTCGCGCCCGCGAGCGATCCGGCCGGTGCGCCCGCGCGCACACCGGGGAGCGCGCCCGCGAAGCCGTACGCCTCCGGTCTTCCGTCGCGCCGACGAAGCCGTACGCCTCCGGCCCCGCATCGCGCCCGCGAAGCCGTACGCCTCCGGCCGCCGGGCCTCAGAACCCTCGGGTCCGCTTCGCCGCCCGGCGGCTCGCCCCGCCGATCGTGCCCGGCATCCCCATGAACAGTCGCGAGATCTCGCTCCCCAGGTTCACCCCGATCGCGATGGCCAGCGCCGTCGCGACCGCCGTCGACAGCGAGGTCAGCCCGCGGGTGACGTCGTTCTGCGCCACGCCCAGCAGACCGAAGTACGTCGCCGAACCGGGCAGCAGCGGCCCGATCGCCGCCGTGATGTACGGCAGCGAGGACGTGTACCGGTAGCGCGAGAACAACTGGCCGAACAGGCCCACCAGACCGGCCGCCACCGCCGTCGCCGCGACCGGCGAGATGTTCCCGGTCCGGGCCATCGCCCCGAAGATGATCCAGGCCACACCGCCGTTGAGGGTGACCGCCAGCACGGTGGAACGCTCCTGCTGGAGCAGGATCGCGAAGGCCAGGCTGAGCGCCATCGACGCCAGGATCTGGAGCACCGGCCGGTCGTTGGGCACGAACTGGGCCTCGGGGTTGAGCTGGGCCCCCAGCTGCACCCCCAGATACAGGATGATCAGCACGCCCGCGACGATCCCGATGAAGAAGTACATGACCTCCAGCAGACGGGCGGAGGCGGTGATGTAGTAGCCGGTCAGCCCGTCCTGCACCCCCGCCACCAGCGCCCGCCCCGGCAGCAGCGCGAACAGCCCACCGGTGATCACCGCGGAGGGGCGGATGTCCGTCGAGTGGGTCAGCGTCAGCGCCACCCCCATCGCGGCGGGCGGCATCGCGGCCACCGTGAACTGGTAGAACTCCGGCAGCCCGCGCCCCGCGCACAGCCACGCGAGCCGGTCGCCGAGCATCGCGCCCGCCGCCGCCACGACGAAGACCAGCACCCCGCCGCCGACCAGCACGGAGGCCGACCCCGCCAGCAGCCCGGCCGCCGCCGTCAGCACCCAGCCCGGGTAGGGGTGCCGGTTCCTGCGGATCTCCGCGAGACGCCGGTATGCCTCCTCCAGGGTGATGTCGGTGTCCTCGCTGGTGATGTCGTCCACCAGCCGGAAGACGGCCGCCAGCCGGGTGTAGTCGGTGCCCCGGCGGCGTACGGTACGGCTCGCCGTCACCGGGTCGTCCACCAGCGAGGGCTGGTGCGAGATGGACAGCAGCGTGAACGTGACCGTCGGCTCGCTGCGGTCCAGCCCGTACGAACGGGTCACCGCGAACATCGCCGCCTCGACGTCCTCGGCCCCCTCGCCGCCCGCCAGCAGCAGCTCCCCGATACGGAGCGTCAGGTCGAGGACGCGCGGCACGGCCGGACCCGCGTCCTCGTCGTGCCGCTGCACGGCGTCCGCGGCCGGGCGCTCGGTCACCGGCATCCGCAGCATCGTGCGCATCCGGTCCTGCCAGGGCGCCTCCTTGGTCAGCTTGACCATCGGGATGCCCTGCGCCGGGGTGAACGCGGGCGGCGCCTGCTGCGCGTTGTAGGTGCTCGGCGGGGTGAAAGCGGAACTCAGCGTGTCGGAGTTCGACAGCCCCCCGGAGCCGCCGCTGGAACCGGCCGGACCGCTGGGCTCCGGATGAACCCCGGTCGGCAGCGCGAACTCCGACGTCGGATGGTCCTCCTCGGGCGGCGAGGCCGGCTGACTCGTCCCGGCGGGCGGGACGAAGGCGCTCCGCGCTTCGTCGGACTGGGGCTTGAGGTCCTCCGGACCGCCCGATTCCGCCACCACTCGACCTCGTTCCTCCTCGGCTGCATCTCTGGGCGCACGTGTGCCCAGTATGGCCACCGGCATGATCCCCGCATGACGAACCGTCCGCACAGCGGAACGGGCGGCACACCGGTGAAGGTGTACCGCCCGTTCCCGTACGGCCGTCCGGCCCGCAAACGGAACCGTAAGAGGGACGCCGGACCGTCAGGAGGAGGACGTCAGTGCTTGTTGCCCTGCGCCTCGAGACGCTTGTACGAAGCCTCGATCTCGGCCTCCGCCTCGGTACGGCCGACCCAGTCGGCGCCCTCGACGGACTTGCCCGGCTCCAGGTCCTTGTAGACCTCGAAGAAGTGCTGGATCTCCAGGCGGTCGAACTCCGACACGTGGTGGATGTCGCGCAGGTGCTCCACGCGCGGGTCGGACGCGGGGACGCACAGCAGCTTGTCGTCGCCGCCGGCCTCGTCCGTCATCCGGAACATGCCGATGGCGCGGCACTTGATGAGGCAACCGGGGAAGGTCGGCTCGTCCAGGATGACCAGCGCGTCCAGCGGGTCGCCGTCCTCGCCGAGGGTGTTCTCGACGAATCCGTAGTCCGCGGGGTAGCTGGTCGAGGTGAAGAGTCGACGGTCCAGACGGATCCGACCGGTCTCGTGGTCCACCTCGTACTTGTTCCGCGAACCCTTCGGGATCTCGATGGTGACGTCGAACTCCACGGGTGGCTCCTCCATGATCAACACATACGACTGGTGGTTAAGTGTCCCCCACGCAGAAGAGTGCTCGCGAAAGGGGCTGGTCAACGGTGGCCGAGCCGGTGGAAAGACCGTCGAACCGCCCGTCGGACCCGTGGGGCAGGATCAGGAACCCGAAGCGCGGGCGCAACGGTTCCCCCACCTGGCAGGTCGTCGCAGGCTCCGCCGTGCTGGGCCTGGTCGTGGCCACCGGCGCGGTCTTCGCCGCCGGCCCCTGGGACAACGGTCAGCGTAAGGCCGAGCGGCGGCTCGCAGCCGCCGAGGACCGTACAGGTGGCGCACATCACGGCCGTACGCTGCCGGGCGCCCCGGAACCGGCCCCCAGCGCCCCCGCCGTGCTCGACGCCGCCGTCACCCGTTCCGCCCCGCAGGACCCCGCGAGTCTGCGCTCCACCCTCACCCCGCTCGTCGAAGCGCCCGCACTCGGCGGCAGGGCCTCCGCCTCCGTCGTCGACGCGGCCACCGGCAAGCAGTTGTACGGGCACGGCGCGGCCGCCCCGATGACCCCGGCCTCCACCGTCAAGATCGCCACCGCCGCCGCGGCCCTCTCCGCCCTCGGTCCCGACCACCGCATCGCCACCACCGTCCGGCTCTCCGAGGACGCCCGCACCCTCACCCTCGTCGGCGGCGGCGACCCCACCCTCGGCCGGGCGGCCCTGCGCTCGCTGGCCACCGCCGCCGCCAAGGCCCTGCGCGAGGACGGCGACGGCCCCGTACGGCTCACGTACGACGCCTCCCGCTACACCGGGCCCGTGCTCCACCCGATCAGCCCCAACCCGAACATCGCCCCCGTCACCGCCCTGATGGTCGACGAGGGGCGTCTCGACGACACGGACCGCGGCCCCGCCGAACGCAGCGAGGACCCGGCGGGGGACGCCGCCCGCGCCTTCGCCGCCGGGCTGCGGAAGGCGGGCGCCGAGGTCACCGGCGCACCTCGCGAGGCCCGGGCCGCCGGCCGGGCCCGCACGGTCGCCACCCACCACTCCGCCCCGCTCTCCGCCCTCGTCGAGCGCACCCTCACCAACAGCGACAACGACATCGCCGAGGCCCTCGCCCGGCAGACCGCCATCGCCGCCGGCGAGAGCGCCGATTTCGCCGGGGCCCGCCGCGCGGTCACCGCCGAACTCAAGAAGCTCAAGGTGCCCACCGCGGGCGCCCGCCTCACCGACGGCAGCGGACTCGACCGGAAGGGCCGGGTCACCGCCACCCTCCTCACCACCCTCCTCGCCCGCGTCGCCGACCCGGCCAGGCCCGAACTGCGCCCGGTCCTCACCGGCCTGCCCGTCGCCGGCTTCACCGGCACCCTCGGCACCCGCTACCGGGACGACACCGGGGCCACCGGCCTGATCCGCGCCAAGACCGGCACCCTCAGCGGCGTCAACTCCCTCGCCGGAACCGTCGTCGACCACCGGGGCCGGCTGCTCGCCTTCGCCTTCCTCGCCGCCGACACCCCCTCGAAACCCGAGGCCGAATCCGCCCTCGACGCCCTGGCCACCGCACTCGCCGGCGCGGGCGGCTGAACCGGCCCCGGCACCCGAAGAGCGGTTCAACACCCCACCACCGGGCGAGCCGCTCACGTACGGTTGACGCATGACGAGCATCGGTGGTGCAGGGATGGTCGACTGGAACCTCGCGGTCGCGACGGCGACCCGACTGGTCCGGCCGGGGCCCGAGATCAGCCGTGAGGACGCCCGCGCCGTCGTCGCGGAGCTCCGGCGGCACGCGAAGGCGTCGGAGGAACACGTCCGCCTCTTCACCCGGATGATCCCGGAAGGGGTCGAACCGGAGGACACCCCGGTCCTGGTCGTCGACCGGGCCGGCTGGATCAGGGCCAACGTCGCCGGCTTCCGCGAACTGCTCGGCCCGCTGCTGGCCAAGATGGCGAGCCGCCGCTCCGGCGGACCCGGCGGGGCCGTCCTCGGCGCGGTCGGCGGCAAGGTCACCGGCGTCGAGCTGGGCATGCTGCTCTCGTTCCTCGCCTCCCGGGTCCTCGGCCAGTACGAGACGTTCGCCCCCGCCACCCTTCCCCAAGCTCTCAGGTCCGTTCGAGCAGGGGAGACCCCACCGCCGCCCGGCTCGGCGAAGAACGGTGGACAGCTGCTCCTGGTCGCCCCCAACATCGTCCACGTCGAGCGGGAACTCGACGTCGACCCGCACGACTTCCGGCTCTGGGTCGCCCTCCACGAGGAGACCCACCGCACCCAGTTCACCGGTGTGCCCTGGCTCCGCGACCACCTCCGGGGCGAGATCCAGACCTTCCTGGACGAGACCGACGTCGACCCGACGACCTTCCTGGAGCGGCTGCGCGAGGCCGCCCAGTCGCTGTCCGGCGCGGGCCGCCCCGAGGGCGAGCAGGGCGACGACGGCGGCCGCAGCCTCGTCGACATCGTGCAGACCCCCGCCCAGCGCGAGGTGCTCGGCCGGCTCACCGCCGTGATGTCCCTCCTCGAGGGCCACGCGGACTTCGTGATGGACGGCGTGGGCCCCGAGGTCGTCGGGTCCGTCAGCGAGATCCGGGAGAAGTTCCAGCGCCGCCGGGCCCAGGGCGCCGGCCGGCTCGACCAGGCGCTGCGCAAGCTGCTCGGCCTGGACGCCAAGCTCCGGCAGTACAAGGACGGCGAGAAGTTCGTACGGTCCGTCGTCGAGGAGGTCGGCATGGACGGCTTCAACCGCGTCTGGACCTCGCCCAACACCCTCCCGACCAAGGCCGAGATCGCCGCACCCGCGGAGTGGGTCGCGCGGGTGCACCGTAAGGCAGAGTCCTGAGGCTCCTGGGGCCCGTGACCGGAGAACTGCCCTTCTATCACCCATCCGAGGGACCATGAGGGCATGGGAAGGCGTGCAATGCTCGATGGACAGCTTGCCTCTGTCACCATCGACGCACTCTGAGTGACGGGACTCACGCGTTCCGGCGCTCGACGCTCCTCCCAGAACCTCCACGAAGGGCACCGGACATGGGTCCCCATCCAGCGGTCGCGGCGATACGCCTGGCGGTCCGCCGCGTACTCCACGACGTCCTCACCGATTTCCACCGGCACGCCGAGCACGAACGGCCGGCCTCAGAGGCCAGGCGCCCCGCGCCCGCCTCCCGCGCCGCCCGGTTCGCCGAAGCCGGCGCGAGCAGCCACCGCACCGCACTCCCGGACCGCGCCGCGCCCGCCGACCGGCTCGCCCCCTTTGAGCGGTCCCCCCTCCCCGACCGGCCCGCCGCCCCCCTCGTGCTGGTCGCCTGCTCCGGCGGGGCCGACTCCATGGCCCTCGCCTCCGCCCTCGCCTTCGAGGCCCGCAAGCTCGACGTCCGGGCCGGCGGCATCACCGTCGACCACAACCTCCAGCCGGGTTCCGCCCTGCGCGCCGCCGAGGTCGTCACCCGGCTCGCCGCCATGGACCTCGACCCCGTCGAGGCCGTCGCCGTGCACGTCGGACGCGAGGGCGGCCCCGAGGCCGCCGCGCGCGACGCCCGCTACGCGGCGCTGGACGCCGCCGCCGAGCGCCACGGGGCCGCCGCCGTGCTGCTCGGCCACACCCGCGACGACCAGGCCGAGACGGTCCTCCTCGGCCTCGCCCGCGGCTCCGGCATCCGCTCGCTCTCCGGCATGGCCGCCGCCTCCGGGCCGGCCGGCCGCTACCGCCGCCCCTTCCTCCAGCTCGACCGGCAGACCGCTCGCAAGGCGTGCCTGGTCCAGTCGATCCCCGTCTGGGACGACCCGCACAACACCGACCCCGCCTACACCCGCTCCCGGCTCCGCCACGAGGGCCTGCCCGCCCTGGAGAAGGCGCTCGGCAAGGGCGTCGTCGAAGCCCTCGCCCGGACGGCCCAGCTCTCCCGCGACGACGCCGACGCCCTCGACGCCTGGGCCGCCGAGGCCGAGCTCTCGGTACGCGACGAGACCGGCCGCCTGGAGTGCGCCAAGCTCTTCGTCCTGCCGCCCGCGGTACGCCGCCGGGTGCTGCGCCGGGCCGTCATCGAGGCCGGTGCGCCCGCCGGCTCCCTGTTCGCCCGCCATCTCGAAGAAGTCGACCGCCTGATCACCGGCTGGCGCGGCCAGCGGGCCATCAACCTGCCCGGCCGCGTCGAGGCCCGGCGGCAGGGTGGCAGACTGGTCATTCGGCAGAGCTGACGCGCGAGCGGCTGAAACGCAGGCGAACAGCCGGGCCGGGCCCGGGACGCACCCCGGGCCCGGCAGGCAGAGAAAGAGACGTGGGTGAACGAGAAGGACATGGGCACCGACCTTCAGTCGGTGCTCCTCACCAAGGAAGAGATCGACGCGAAGCTCGTCGAGCTGGCCGCGAAGATCGACGCGGAGTACGCGGGCAAGGACCTGTTGATCGTCGGCGTCCTCAAGGGCGCGGTGATGGTCATGGCGGACCTGGCGCGCGCGCTGTCCACCCCCGTCACGATGGACTGGATGGCCGTCTCCTCGTACGGGGCGGGCACCCAGTCCTCCGGTGTCGTCCGGATCCTCAAGGACCTGGACACCGACATCAAGGGCAAGCACGTCCTGATCGTCGAGGACATCATCGACTCCGGTCTGACGCTGTCCTGGCTGCTGTCCAACCTGGGCTCCCGGGAGCCGGCCACCCTCGAGGTCTGCACCCTGCTGCGCAAGCCGGACGCCGCGAAGGTCGCGATCGACGTGAAGTGGATCGGCTTCGACATCCCCAACGAGTTCGTCGTCGGCTACGGGCTGGACTACGCGGAGAAGTACCGCAACCTCCCCTTCGTCGGCACGCTCGCCCCGCACGTCTACGGCGGCTGACGCCCGGGGAACCCTCGCCGCCCGTGGGCCGTTGAAGCTGCGAAAGCAGGTTTCTCCGCCGCACCCGGCGGTCGCGGGCGTCCCCGCTGGGGTACCGTCCGAAGAACACTCTTTTCAAACAGCAGCATTTACCTACGGGCAGGAGGGACGGGGCGTCTTCGCTCCGTATGGATGGACGTGAAGCGATACTTCCGTGGGCCGGTCATGTGGATCGTGCTGGCCGTCCTCGCCGTGTTCGTGTTGATGCAGGTCGTCGGCTCGTCCGGCGGCCACAAGACGGTGGACACCGGCAAGGTGATCCAGGCGATCAGCAAGAACCAGGTGGAGCAGGCCAAGCTGACCACCGGTGACGAAAACTTTGTCAAGATCGAACTCAAGAAGGGGCAGAAGCTCGCCGGTGAGTCCGGCAGCAAGTTCCAGGCGAGCTACATCGGCAATCAGGGCGTCGAGATCGCCGACACGCTCCAGCAGAAGTTCGAGGCGGGTGACGTCGAGAAGGGTTACACCGTCTCGGTGTCGAAGCAGTCCCCGTTCGTCTCGATCCTCCTCTCGCTGCTGCCCATCATCCTGATCGTCGTCGTCTTCCTGTTTCTGATGAACCAGATGCAGGGCGGCGGCTCCAAGGTCATGCAGTTCGGCAAGTCCAAGGCCAAGCTGATCACCAAGGACACCCCCAAGACGACCTTCGCCGATGTGGCGGGGTCCGAGGAGGCCGTCGAGGAGCTCCACGAGATCAAGGAGTTCCTCCAGGAGCCGGCGAAGTTCCAGGCGGTCGGAGCCAAGATCCCCAAGGGCGTCCTGCTCTACGGGCCGCCCGGTACGGGCAAGACGCTGCTCGCGCGCGCCGTCGCCGGCGAAGCGGGCGTGCCGTTCTACTCGATCTCCGGTTCCGACTTCGTCGAGATGTTCGTCGGCGTCGGCGCCTCCCGGGTCCGTGACCTCTTCGAGCAGGCCAAGGCGAACGCCCCGGCGATCGTCTTCGTCGACGAGATCGACGCCGTGGGCCGGCACCGCGGCGCCGGCATGGGCGGCGGTCACGACGAGCGCGAGCAGACGCTCAACCAGCTGCTCGTCGAGATGGACGGGTTCGACGTGAAGGGCGGGGTCATCCTGATCGCCGCCACGAACCGCCCCGACATCCTCGACCCGGCCCTCCTGCGCCCGGGACGCTTCGACCGGCAGATCGCGGTCGACCGCCCCGACATGCTGGGCCGGCTGGAGATCCTCAAGGTCCACCAGAAGGGCAAGCCGGTCGCGAAGGACGTCGACCTCGGCGCGGTCGCCCGCCGGACGCCCGGCTTCACCGGCGCGGACCTGTCGAACGTGCTGAACGAGGCCGCGCTCCTGACGGCGCGCAGCGACAAGAAGCTCATCGACAACGAGAGTCTCGACGAGGCCATCGACCGCGTCGTGGCGGGCCCGCAGAAGCGGACCCGGATCATGTCCGAGAAGGAAAAGAAGATCACCGCGTACCACGAGGGCGGACACGCCCTGGTCGCGGCGGCCTCCCCCCAGTCGGACCCGGTCCACAAGATCACGATCCTCTCCCGCGGCCGTGCCCTCGGTTACACGATGGTGCTCCCGGAGGAGGACAAGTACTCCACGACGCGCAACGAGATGCTCGACCAGCTGGCGTACATGCTGGGCGGGCGCGCGGCCGAGGAGCTGGTCTTCCACGACCCGACCACCGGCGCGGCCAACGACATCGAGAAGGCCACGGCGACGGCCCGCGCGATGGTGACGCAGTACGGCATGACAGAGCGGCTCGGCGCCATCAAGTTCGGCGGCGACAACACCGAGCCCTTCCTCGGCCGTGAGATGGGCCACCAGCGCGACTACTCGGAAGAGGTCGCGGCGCTGGTCGACGAAGAGGTCAAGAAGCTCATCGAGACCGCCCACAACGACGCGTGGGAGATCCTCGTCGAGAACCGCGACATCCTCGACGCCCTCGTGCTCGAACTCCTGGAGAAGGAGACGCTGGGCAAGGACGAGATCGCGGAGATCTTCGCCCCGATCGTCAAGCGTCCCGCCCGCCCGGCGTGGACCGGCTCCGCCCGGCGCACCCCGTCGACGCGGCCTCCGGTGCTCTCTCCCAAGGAGCTGGCCCTCACCAACGGCGCCTCGACCGCCAACGGATCGGCCACCCCGCCGGAGATCGCCCCGGCGACGGACCTCACGAAGGACATCGCCCCCTCCACGGAGGCGATCCCCGAGGAGCGTCCCGAGAGCTGACCCCCGTACCGACTCCGGTGAGACCCCCGTCACGGGGGCGTCACCGGGCCCGGAATGGAAGCCGCGCCCCCCAGGTTTTAGCCTGTGGGGGCGCGGCTTTTCCGTATGCCTGCGGATGTTCCGTGCGAACCGCGCACGGGGCAGCACAGAGGAACGAGGCACAGATGACCGACCCGGTGACGCTGGACGGCCAGGGATCGATCGGCGAATTCGACGCGAAGCGGGCCGAGGCGGCCGTACGCGAACTGCTCATCGCGGTCGGAGAGGACCCGGACCGCGAGGGCCTGAAGGACACGCCGGGGCGGGTGGCGCGGGCGTACAAGGAGATACTGGCGGGCCTGCGGCAGGAGCCGGAGGACGTGCTGACCACGACGTTCGACCTCGGGCACGACGAGATGGTCCTGGTGAAGGACATCGAGATCATGTCCCTGTGCGAGCACCACCTCCTGCCCTTCCACGGAGTGGCGCACGTCGGCTACATCCCGGCCGACTCGGGCAAGATCACCGGTCTGTCGAAGCTGGCCCGGCTGGTGGACGTCTTCGCCCGCCGCCCGCAGGTGCAGGAGCGCCTGACCACGCAGGTGGCGGACTCGCTGATGCGCATCCTGGAGGCGCGGGGCGCGATCGTGGTGATCGAGGCTGAGCACATGTGCATGTCGGTGCGGGGCATCCGCAAGCCGGGGGCGAAGACGACCACGTCGGCCGTGCGCGGCCAGCTCCGTGACGCCTCCACCCGCGCCGAGGCGATGAGCCTGATACTGGCCCGCTAGTCCTTCGGCCCGCTCTGTCAGTGGTGCCCGAAACGCTCCTCGGCCTGAGCCGGTGAAGGCCGAGGAGCGCCGCGTGAACCAGCAGGGTCGGCGCCTGTTTCCCACCCGGAAGGGCCTGCGTCCCATCTGACGCCGGTGGACCGCCGGGCGGCCCGGGGCGCCTTCCGGCCGGAGCACCATGACGCCGATCCGGTGGAGTCGGGCCGGGTGACGGTCGAGGCCGTACGGTCCCGTGGAGCGCCGGGCGAGCCGTTCACGCCGTACGGCTTCCGGCCGCACTCCACCTTCCTGGCCCCGACGGGCACCAGGCGCGGGGGGTGGAGTGAAAGGAGCGCCTACGCGGCTGCCGCGCCCGTGCCGTCGTGGTTGTCGTCGCCGTCCTCGGGGAGCCTGCAGACGCGCTCCAGGAAGAAGGCGGCCGCGATGACCCCGATGCCCGCCACCACCGCCGCGCCGGCGTAGATGGCCTGGTCGCGGCGGGGCGGGAGGTCGAGGAAGCCGAGCAGGAAGACGCCCGTGCCGCCGTACACCCCGGCGATCAGGGCGGTGACCAGGGCGCTCGCCTGGCCGAAGACCACCGCGCGGGCCGCCATCAGGGGCTCGACGCCCTTGGCCCCCGGGCGGCGCTCGCGCTGGGCGCGGAGGCGGGCGCGCAGGGAGAGCGCGGTCGCCAGGAGGATCACCGCGATCACGGCGAGCACGATCGACGCGGCCAGCGGCACGCTCGGGAGCGTGCCGAGGGAGTCCCAGAGGCGTGCGCCGCCCCAGGAGAGGACGCCGGCGGCGATGAAGAGGCCCGCCAGTACCCCGAGCCGTAGTTGCCTCACCGCGTGAGCCGCCCTTCGTCGCCTGTGTTCCTGTGCTGGTGCCCGTCGAGCCTAACGATTACTCGGGCAGGCGCAGTTCCAGGTCGGCGCGCGGAAGAATCCCGTCGTGGCCGACCCCTTCGAGGAGCTCGGCCACGGGTCCCGCCCCCGGGAGCTGCGCCTCGGGGTCCACGTCGTGCCAGGGGGCGAGCACGAAGGCCCGCTCGTGGGCGCGGGGGTGGGGGAGGGTGAGCGCCGGGTCGTCGGACAGGACGTCGGCGTACGCCACGATGTCGACGTCGATGGTGCGCGGGCCCCAGCGCTCCTCGCGGACCCGGTCGAAAGCCTCCTCGACGGCCTGGCCGCGCTCCAGCAGGGAGGCCGGGGGCAGCGTCGTCTTCACGAGGATGACCGCGTTGAAGTACGAGGGCTGGGAGTCGGCCGCGACGCCCCAGGGCTCCGTCTCGTACACCCGGGAGACGGCCTTGACCCGCAGGCCCGGGGTGTCCTCCAGCGCGTCGACGGCCCCCTGGAGGGTCTCCAGCCGGTTGCCCAGGTTCGAGCCGAGGGCGATCACGGCCATTTTCGGGTTGGACAGGGTGATGTCGGCGGCGTCCACCTGCTTGACGACGGCGGTGGGCACCGGCTGTACGGTCGGGTCGCTCTGCCCCTCGGTGGAAAACGCAGTCATGCTCGGCTCCGGGTGATGGTGATGGTCACGTCGTCGAAGGGAACGGTGATCGGCGCGTCCGGCTTGTGGACCACCACCTCGACCTCCTGAACGCCTTCGTGCTTCAGGCACTGCTGGGCGATGCGTTCGGCGAGCGTCTCGATCAGGTCGACCGGCTCGCCCGTCACCACGTCGACGACCTCCTCCGCCACGACGCCGTAGTGCACGGTGCGGGACAGGTCGTCGGCGGCTGCCGCGGGGCGGGTGTCGAGGCCGAGCACCAGGTCGACGATGAAGGTCTGGCCCTCTTCCCGCTCCCGGGGGAAGACGCCATGGTGCCCACGGGCCTTGAGGCCGCGCAGCGCGACACGATCCACGCGAATCACTCCTGCTGTCGTTGGTCCAAGAGGCATCCGGCCGCGTGCGGGCGACGGGGTGCCTTCTTTCGAATCTACCTGCGGGTACCGACAGTGCTTGTCCGCGGGGGCTATGGACAGCACCCCGCGGGGCTGGTAGCCGCCCATACCCGGGGGCGGTGGATCCCAACCCCCGGCGGTGGATTCCGGCCCCGGTCGTGGTCCGGGATCCGGCCCGTCCCCCACCCGCTCAGGAGGCCGGCTCCTCCTCGTCGTCCTCGTCGTCGCCGTCCGCCAGTACGGGCGAGCCGTGGTGGGACCAGAGCTTCCAGCCCTCCGGGGTGCGCCGGAAGACGTTCGTGGCGACGACCAGCTGGCCCACCAGCGGGCCCAGCGCGTCGCCCTCCTCGGCGGGGCCGCCGCTGAGGATGTTCTCGGTGCAGGTGACCAGGGCGGTGTCGCCGGTCATGGCGACGGTGACGTCGGTGAGGAAGAACTGGATGTACTCGGTGTTCTCCATGATCAGGGCGTAGCTGCGCAGCACGTCGCCCCGGCCCGAGAGGACCGGCCACCCCGGGTGGACGCAGGAGACCGTCAGGTCCTCGCCCGGCAGCCAGAGGCCGGACAGCTCCTCGTGGTCGCCCCGCTCCAGCGCCTCGTAGAAGGCGGTGTTGGCCGCCTCGACCTCGGCGATGTCGGCGGCGGCGCTCGCGTGGTCCTCGTTCACGCGGCTCCCTCGACGGCGCGGGCGACCCGTACGGCGTCGGCGGTGGCCCGTACCTCGTGGACCCGGACCGCCCAGGCCCCGGCCCGGGCGGCGAGGGCGGAGACCGCCGCGGTCGCCGCGTCGCGTTCGCGGGCGGGCGGGAGGGACGCGCCGGGGCCGGCCAGGACGTGGCCGAGGAAGCGTTTGCGGGAGGCGGCCACCAGCAGCGGGCGGCCCAGTCCGTGCAGCTCGTCCAGGTGCGCGACGAGCGCCAGGTCGTGGGGAGCCGTCTTCGCGAAGCCGAGGCCGGGGTCGATCACGACGCGGTCCGGGTCGAGTCCGCCCGCGAGCACCGCGTCCATCCGCTGCCGCAGCTCCGCCAGGACTTCGGCGACCACGTCCCCGTACACCGCACGGCTGTTCATGGTCTCGCTGAAGCCGCGCCAGTGCATGACGACGAACGGTACGTCGGCGGCGGCGACGGCCGGGATCATGTCCGGGTCCGCGAGGCCGCCGCTGACGTCGTTGACGAGTACGGCCCCGGCGGCGACGGCCCGCTCCGCGACGCGGGCGCGCATGGTGTCCACGGAGACGGTGACGCCCTCCGACGCGAGCCCCCTGACGACCGGGATCACCCGCCGCAGCTCCTCGGACTCGTCGACCCTGCTCGCGCCGGGGCGGGTCGACTCGCCGCCGACGTCGACCAGGTCGGCGCCCTCGGACACCAGCTGGAGGCCGTGCTTGACGGCGGCCGTGGTGTCGAACCAGCGGCCCCCGTCCGAGAAGGAGTCGGGCGTCACGTTGACGACGCCCATGACCGCACAGCGGTCCCACTCCGGCAGCCCTCGTACCGTGCCCCGCCCGCGTGACGTACTCATACCACCAGCCTAGGCCCGTGGGGCCGCCCGCTACGCCGCACGCACCTCGTGCTCCGGGACGGTGCGCAGCGCGTGGCCGCACGGGCGCGGGCCCCGGGAGCGGAACGGGCGGGGCAGCGAGAAGTTCACGAACCCCTCCGCCTGCATCGCCGCGATCCCGATGCGGGGCAGGTCGCGACTGGTGCGGAACACCACGAAGCGCGGCTCCCAGCGCGGCTTGAACTTGGCGTTGAACTTGTACAGCGACTCGATCTGGAACCACCGCGAGAGGAAGATCAGCAGTCCGCGCCAGCAGCGCAGCACCGGCCCCGCGCCCAGCCGCTCGCCCCGCGCCAGCGCGGAGCGGAACATCGCGAAGTTCAGCGAGACCCGGGCGACGCCGAGCCCCGGGGCCGCCTGGAGGGAGGCGACGATCAGCAGCTCGTTCATGCCGGGGTCGGCGGAGCGGTCGCGGCGCATCAGCTCCAGGGACATCCCGTCGCGCCCCCACGGCACGAAGTGCAGGACGGCCTTCAGGTCGCCGTGCTGCTCGTCCTCGGAGCCCGGCAGATGGGCGGTGGCGATCACGCAGTCGCCGTCCGCGGGGTCGCCGATCCGGCCGAGCGCCATGGAGAAGCCGCGTTCGGTGTCGGTGCCGCGCCAGTCGGCGGCGGCCCGGCGGATGCGGTCCAGCTCGGTGGGGTTGATGTCACGTGCTCGCCGGACCCGGGTCTCGTAGCCGTTGCGCTCGATGCGCCCCACCATCTGGCGTACGTTCCGCATGGCCCGCCCGGCGAGCGAGAAATCCGCGACGTCCACCACCGCCTCGTCGCCCAGCTCCAGGGCGGTGAGCCCGGTCTCGCGGGTCCAGACCTCGCCGCCGCGCTCGCTGCACCCCATCACGGCCGGGGTCCAGGAGTGCGCCTTCGCCTCGTCCATGAACCGCTCGATCGCCCCCGGCCACGCCTCCACGTCCCCGATCGGGTCGCCGCCGGCCAGCATCACCCCGGAGACGACCCGGTAGCAGACGGCGGCCTTGCCGCTGGGGGAGAAGACGACGGCCTTGTCGCGTCTGAGTGCGAAGTGGCCGAGCGAGTCGCGGCCGCCGTGCTTGTCCAGCAGCGCCCGCAGCCGGCTCTCGTCGTCCTCGGTGAGGCGGGCGGCCGGGTGTTCGGGGCGGAAGGCCAGGTAGATGGTGGTGACGGCGGTCAGCAGGCCGAGCGCGCCGAGCGAGTACGCCACGGTCCAGCTGGTCCGCCCCGCGTAGTCGACGGGCCCCTCCACGCCGAACAGGCCGTACAGCACGTGCTGGAGCCGGTCCGCGATGGACGGGTCGCCGACCACCCGGCCGGGGTGCACGGAGACGATGACCAGCCCGAGCGCGAGCGAACTCGCCCCGAGCAGAATGAAGTTGGCCAGCGCCCGCCAGCGGCTGCGCGGGTCGGGCAGGGCCCGGAACTGGTCCCGGTGGCGCACCAGCAGATAGCAGAGCGTCAGGGAGACCAGGACGCCGACGACCGAGTGCCGGTACGTGAACTGCGCCACGGCCCCCGCCGGCAGCAGGATCACCGCCGCCCGCCAGGCCCGCCGCTTGTGCCGCTTCAGCCCGTGCGCGAGCAGGAGCAGCAGCACGCCCGCGCTCAGCGAGAGCGCGGCGGCGAACGGGCCGAGCGCCCCGGGGAGCACTTCGGCCAGGGTGTGCATCCGGCTGTGCCGGAAGCGCGGGAAGACCCCCGCGGCGATGTCGATCAGCCCGACGACGGTGCAGGCGGTGCCGACGACGGCCGGTACGGCTTCGGGCCGCGGGCCGCGCAGCAGCCGCCGGACGCGTTGCGGAACCGACACCGAATTATCCCCATCTACCGTGACAGACATCGCTTCCCGTGGCTCCAGATGAGATTTCAGCATTCCTTGAGTCCGTCGGCCGTGGCCTGCCGGACGATGTGCTCCCTCTAGGACGGGGGTTGGGGAGTGGGGGTTCATCCACATTCCGGAAATCTCCCGCCCGACAACGCAGAGAACATGCTGAGACCGCAGAAAACGCAGAAAACGCAGCAAACGGCAGAGAACAGCAGAGAGAACGCGGAGAAAGCTCGCTCATGGGTCTGACCAGCAACGTAGTCCTGGCGGTCGTGGCCGCCCTGGCCGTGGTGTTGTTCGCCGCCACGGTCTGGTTCTGGCCACGCCTGGCCCGGCGGAGCGCCCGGGCCGTGGCCGGGCGCGTCGGGCTGCTGCTGGCGACCCAGCTGACGCTGTTCGCCTCGGTCGGCCTCGCGGCCAACAACGCGTTCCTCTTCTACGGTTCCTGGGCCGACCTCTTCGGCCAGAAGCAGGACCTGGGCGTGGTCACCGACCACGCGGAGGGGGAGCTCGCCTCGCGGCACATGACGCGGATCGACACCCAGCACCCGGACGTGCCGGGCGGCAAGGTGCCGGAGGCGGGCGGGCGCATCGACAAGGTGGTGATCGCCGGGCGGGTCTCGGGCATCGAGTCGGCGGCGTACGTCTATCTGCCGCCGGAGTACTTCCAGAGCGCCCACGCCCGGCGGACGTTCCCGGCGGTCGTGGTGCTGACCGGCTACCCGGGGACGGCGGAGAACCTGCTCAAGGGCCTGCGCTACCCGCAGACGGCGCACGAGCGGGTCAAGGCGGGCAAGGCGCAGCCGATGATCCTGGTGATGCTGCGGCCCACGGTCGCCCCGCCCCGGGACACCGAGTGCGTGGACATCCCGAAGGGGCCGCAGACGGAGACGTTCTTCGCGAAGGACCTCCCGGAGGCGATCACGCAGTCGTACCGGGTCGGGAAGCAGGCCCGTAACTGGGGCATCATCGGCAACTCGACCGGCGGCTACTGCGCGCTGAAGATCGGGCTGCACCACCCGGACCGTTACGCGGCGAGCGCCGGGCTGTCCGCGTACTACCGGGCCGCCGAGGACCCGACGACCGGCGACCTGTTCCACGGGGACCAGGCGCTGCGCGACCGGGCCGACCTGCTGTGGACCCTGGACAACCGGCCGCCGTCCGGCGGGTCCTTCCTGGTGACGACGTCGCGGGAGGGGGAGGGGAACCTGAAGGGCACGATGAAGTTCATCGGGAAGGTGAAGAAGCCCGCCCAGGTGTCGTCGATCGTGCTGGACAGCGGCGGGCACAACTTCACGACCTGGCGGCGGGAGATCCCGCCGGCGCTGGAGTGGCTGAGCGGGCGGCTCAGCGCGCGGTGAGACCCCCGGCTACGCGGTGGCGACCGTCTCCACGGCGACCTCCGCGCGCGGCAGCGCCTGGGCGTCCGCGTCGATCGAGCGGCGCAGGGCCTCGTGCAGCCGGGCGGGGGTCAGGACGCCGAGGAAGCGGCCCTCGCTCTCCTTGTCGATGACCGCGATCCAGCCCGCGTCGTGCTGGAGCATGGTGGCGAACGCCTGCTTGAGCGGTGCGCCGAGCGGAAGCCAGGCTTCCATCCGGCGGGCGTGCTCGCGGACGGTGCCCTGGGCGGGCTTCCTGGTGCCGGTGGTCGCGGTGGCGTCCGAGGTCGCGGTGGCGTCCGAGGTTGCGGCGGTGCCCGGGGTCGCGGCGGTGCCTGAGGTCGCGGTGGCACCGGTGATCGCGGTCGCGTCGGCCGGGATCCAGCCGTGCAGGTTGTCCCGGCCGTCCAGGACGACGGCCCAGCGCGCGCCCTCGGTCCTCAGCCGCGCGGTGGCCTCGGCCAGGGAGTCGTCGAGGTGGACGACCGGAGGCTGGTCGAGGTCGCTCTCCTCGATCGGGGTCACCGAGAGCCGCTTGAGTCCCCGGTCCGCGCCGACGAAGTCGGCCACATACGGGGTCGCGGGCGCGCCGAGGACGGTGGCGGGGGAGTCGAACTGCTCGATGCGGCCGTTCCCGTACACGGCGATCCGGTCGCCGAGGCGGACGGCTTCCTCGATGTCGTGGGTGACGAAGAGCACGGTCTTACGGACCTGTGCCTGGAGTTTCAGGAATTCGTTCTGGAGCCGTTCGCGGACGACCGGGTCGACCGCCCCGAAAGGCTCGTCCATCAGCAGGACGGGCGGATCGGCGGCCAGGGCCCGGGCGACGCCCACGCGTTGGCGCTGACCGCCGGAGAGCTGTTCCGGATAGCGGTCGCCATAAACGGAAGGGTCGAGTCCGACGAGGTCGAGCAGTTCGGCGGCGCGCTCGCGTCCCTTTCCGCGCTTCCAGCCGAGGAGATGGGGGACGGTCGCGGTGTTCTCCAGCACCGTCTTGTGCGGGAAGAGGCCCACCTGCTGGATCACATAGCCGATGCGGCGGCGGAGTTCGACGGGGTCGATGGCGGATATGTCGTCCCCGTCGAGGAATATCGTCCCCTCGGTCGGTTCGATCAGCCGGTTCACCATCTTCATGGTGGTCGTCTTGCCGCAGCCGGAAGGTCCGACGAGCGTGACCAGTTCACCCTCGGCGACCTCGAAGGACAGGTCGTCGACGGCGGTGGTGCCGTCCGCGTACCGCTTGGTGACGTGCTCGAAACGGATCATGATTCCCCATTGTGGAGGGCGTTCTGTGAAGGACATGTTGCTGGAATGCGACAGCCTCCGCGATTGTCAGTGGTCGAGGATAGGCTCGCCAGACATCAGTTCGAGACGGGCGCGACGGGGAGAACGGGAGGTGGGGGCCGGATGGCCAAGGGGAACTGCATGGCGACGAACGACTGGATCTGCGGCGAGTATCTGCGCTCCCGCAGCCAGGAGTTGACGGACGCCACCGTGCAGCACATCGGGATCACGGTGGTCTCGGTGATCATCGGGCTCGCGGTCGCCTTTCCGCTGGCGCTGCTCGCGCGGCGGGGCCGAGGCTTCGCCGGACCGGTGCTCGGGCTGACGACGATCCTCTACACCGTGCCCTCGCTGGCGATGTTCTCGCTGCTGCTGCCCCTGTTCGGGCTGTCCGCCGCGCTGGTCGTCACGGGCCTGGTGCTCTATTCGCTGACCATCCTGGTGCGGAACATCCTGGCCGGCCTCGAAGCGGTCCCGCAGGAGGCCAAGGAGGCCGCCCGGGGCATGGGATACGGGCCCTGGCGGCTGCTGTGGGAGGTGGAGCTCCCGCTCGCGCTGCCCGCGCTGATGGCGGGACTGCGCATAGCCACCGTGTCGACGGTCGCGCTGACCACGGTCGGCTCGCTCGTCGGCAAGGGGGGCCTCGGCAATCTCATCGAGGACGCGCTCCCGAGCTTCTTCAAGGCCCAGGTGCTCGCCGCCTCGGTCCTGTGCGTGCTGCTCGCGATCACCGCCGACCTGCTGCTCCTGGGCCTCCAGCGGCTGCTGACGCCGTGGACGCGTATATCGGCGTCGACGGGGGACACGCGTACGGGTGCGGGCGGCGGCAAGGGCGCCCGCAGGGGCCCGGGCGGGCAGGCGGGAACGGACGGTCCGGGTGGCCTGGGTGGCGCGGACGGTCCGGGTGGTCCTGGCGGTCCGGGTGGCCCGGACGGTCCTGGCGGTCCGGTCGGTTCGGGCGGTCCGGCGGGGATACCCGCTCCGGCGAAGGTGGAGGCGGGCTGACCCGTGGGAGTCATCGGCGAAGCCTGGACCTGGCTGACCACCGGGGCCAACTGGTCGGGCGACGGCGGGGCCGCGCACCGGCTCGGCGAGCATCTGTACGTGAGCGGGGTCGCCCTCGCGGTGGCCTGCGCCATCGCCCTGCCGCTGGCCCTGTATCTGGGCCACATCGGCAAGGGGGGCGCGCTCGCGATCAACGTCTCCAATGTGGGACGGGCCATTCCGGTCTTCGCGGTGCTGGCCCTGTTCATGCTCACGCCCCTGCGCAACTCCGGCTACTGGCCCACGATCATCGCGCTGGTGCTGTTCGCCGTGCCGCCGCTGCTGACCAACGCCTATGTGGGGATGCGGGAGGTGGACCGGTCCGTGGTGGAGGCCGCCCGGGGCATGGGCATGTCCGGCGGGCAGCTCTTCGTCCGGGTCGAGCTGCCGCTCGCCTACCCGATGATCATGACCGGGCTGCGCTCCGCCGCCGTCCAGGTCGTGGCCACCGCCTCGATCGCCGCCATGGTCGGTCTCGGCGGGCTCGGCCGGATCATCACCGCCGGGTTCAACACCTACGACACCGCGCAGGTCTTCGCGGGCGCGGTGCTGGTCGCCGCGCTGGCCCTGCTGGTGGAGGGGGTGCTGGTGGCGCTGGACCGGCTGCTGTCACCGCTGCGCCACCGCCGGGCCGCATGACGGGCCCGCCCTCTTCCTTCTTCTGGTCACCTTTCTTTACTTCAGTTCGGACGGAGAACAACATGAGCAGGACCTCGCGGATAGCCGGAGCGGTCATCGGCATGGTGGCGCTGGCCGGGTCGCTGGCGGCCTGCGGCGGCGACAGCCTGGAGAAGGAGAAGGGCTCCGGCTCCTCGGGCGGCGACGGCAAGAAGGGCTCCCTGGTCGTCGGTTCGGCCGCGTTCACCGAGTCCAAGGTGCTCGCCGAGCTGTACGCGCAGATCCTGGGCGACGCCGGGTACAGCACCTCGGTCACCACGGTGAAGAACCGTGAGCTGTACGAGCCCTCGCTGGAGAAGGGCGAGATCGACGTCGTACCGGAATACGCGGCGACGATCACCGAATTCCTCAACGCCAAGGTGAACGGGGCCAAGAAGGCCCAGGACAACCCGCTGGCCTCCGGGGACGCCGACGCCACGGTCGCCGCCCTGGAGAAGCTCGCCACTCCGCTGGGCCTCAAGGTGCTCCCGGCCGGGAAGGCCGTCGACCAGAACGCCTTCGCGGTCTCCAAGGAATTCGCCGACAAGAACAAGCTCACGACCCTTTCCGACCTCGGAAAGTCGAAGCTCAAGGTCAAGATCGCGGCGGGCGACGAGTGCGAGGTGCGGCCCTTCTGCGCACCCGGCCTGAAGAAGACGTACGGCATCGACGTCACCGGTATCGACCCCAAGGGCGTCGGCAGCCCGGCGTCCAAGCAGGCCGTCCGCGACGGCAAGGTCCAGCTGGTCCTGACGACCACCACGGACGCGGTGCTGGACGGGCTGGTGTTCCTGGAGGACGACAAGAAGCTCCAGAACGCCGACAACGTGCTGCCGGTCCTCAATGCCAAGGACGCGGGCGCGCCGGAGATCGCCGAAGCGCTCGGAAAGCTCACCGACACCCTCACCACGGAAGACCTCGCGGAGCTGAACCGCAAGGTCGACGCCGAGCGCGCGAAGCCCGCCGACGTGGCCAAGGAGTATCTGGAGTCGAAGAGCCTGATCAAGAAGTAAGGCCCCGCCGCGAAGCCGATCGTGATCCGGAACCGGAACCGGATCCGGAACCGTAACCGGAATCGTGAAACAAGGGGCGGGTGGCGGGCTTTTGGGGGGCCGCGAGGTAACCGGCGGAGAACAGATTGCCGGGCGGCCCCCCAAGTGACCCGTACGCACGGTAAATTTCAGGCCATGCCACGTGGACGCCACCGCCATTCGCCACCCCTTCACAGAATCCTGCCGCCCTCCGTGGTGGCGGGAGTGTCGGTCGTCGGTGCCGCCGGCGCCTGGCTCCTGGCCGAACCCCTGCTCCTGCGCGGCCTGGTGGCCGTCGTGGCCGCCGCGGCGCTGACCGGTGCGTATCTGATGCGCAGCTGGGACCGGGCCGCCGGGCTGAGGGTCGCCGAGCTGACGCGGGCCCGCACCCGTGACGAGTGGCGGGCCGAGGAGCGGATAGCCGAGCTGGAGCAGGATCTGGAGGAGTCGCGCGAGCTGCGCACCCGTCTGGAGACCAAGCTCCGCCGCAAGCGCGTGGAGCTCGCCGGGCTGCGCGGGGAGCACGCGGGCCTGCTCCGCCGGTACGCCAACGCCGAGACCGAGCGGGCCAGTGCGCTGGAGGGCCGCAGGCAGCTCGCCATCGAGGCCGCCGCCCCGGCCCCGGAGCTGCCTGCCGGACGCTCCACGCCGACCCCGGCCGCGTACCGCCGCGCGGACGAGGCCCTGATGAACCTCACCCGTAACGCGGCCCTCCAGAAGGCCCGCCGCACCGCCGGGGCCACCGGTCAGCGGGACGCGGAGGGCAAGGCGGAGGGGGAGGGCCCGCAGGGGAAGGACGCGGCGGCCGCCGGGGCGGGCGGGCACCACACGCACCGCCGCCCGACGACCGCCCTGCCCGCCCCGGCCCCGACAGCCCTTCCCGCGAACGCCCCGGCCCCGGGCACCCCGGCCCCGGGCACCCAGGCCCAGAGCACCCCGGTCCCGAACGCCCCGGTCCCGAACGCCCCGGCTCAGAGCGCTCTCCCGGCGAGCACCCCGGCTCACGGCACGTCGGCCGCGAGCGCCCCGGCCCCGATCACGTCCGCCTCCCCGCTCCTGGCCCCGACCCCGGCCCCCGGCAGTCGGTTTCCGGTCTCCGCCGCGCCCGTGCACGTGCCGCGAGGAGCCCCCACGGCCTCGGCCGTCGTCCCGTACGCCGCCCGCCGCCACCTGGCCCCCCAGGGCAGCTTCGACTTCTTCGGCGCCCAGAAGGCGAACGCCGCGATCGAGGCCGTCCAGAACGAGGACCTCGCGGACGTCGTCGGCGAGGAGGCGCTCGCCGCCCACCGCACGGGAGCGGCGCAGAACCGGGCGGTCGGCAAGGTCATCGACCTCACCGCGCACGACGAGACCGAGCAGATCGACGTGGGCCGGCTGCGCGGCGCGGTCTCCTGAGGGAAGACGGTCTCCTTAAGGATGACGGTCTCCTGAGGGGAGGCGGTCTCCTCAGAGACGAGGGCCTCTTGAGGGAGGCGGTCTCCTGAGAGGGGAGGGTCCCTTGAGGGGAGGGTCCCTTGAGGGGAGGCGGTCTCCTGAGAGAAGCCGGGCCCGCTACTTGTCGATGTCGCCGACGACGAAGAAGAGCGAGCCCAGGATCGCCACCATGTCGGCGACCAGCGTCCCCGGCAGCAGTTCGGTGAGCGCCTGGATGTTGTTGAAGGAGGCCGAGCGCAGCTTCAGCCGGTACGGGGTCTTCTCCCCCTTGGAGACCAGGTAGTAGCCGTTGACGCCGAGCGGGTTCTCCGTCCAGGCGTACGTGTGGCCCTCGGGGGCCTTCAGCACCTTGGGCAGCCGCTGGTTGACCGGCCCCGGCTCCAGACCGGCGATCCGGTCCAGGCAGGCGTCCGCCAGGTCCAGGGCGTTGAGGGTCTGCTCCAGCAGGCACTCGAAGCGGGCCAGGCAGTCGCCCTCGGTCCGGGTGACGACCTTCAGGGTGTCCTGGAGCTCCCCGTACGCGAGGTACGGCTCGTCGCGCCGCAGGTCGAAGTCGACGCCCGAGGCGCGGGCGATCGGCCCCGACACCCCGTACGCGTGCACGGCTTCGGCCGAGAGCACGCCGACGTCGCGCGTACGGCCCCGGAAGATCTCGTTGCCGAGGACGAGGTTCTCGTACACGTCCATCCGGGAGCGGACCGAGGCGACGGCGTCGCGGACCCGCCCCGACCAGCCCGCCGGGACGTCCTCCTTGAGCCCGCCGACCCGGTTGAACATGTAGTGCATCCGGCCGCCGGAGACCTCCTCCATCACCGCCTGGAGCTCCTCGCGCTCCCGGAAGGCGTGGAAGACCGGGGTGATGCCGCCGAGTTCGAGGGGGTAGGAGCCGAGGAACATCAGGTGGTTGAGGACCCGGTTCAGCTCGGCGAGCAGCGTCCGCGTCCACACCGCGCGCTCGGGGACCTCCATGCCGAGCATCCGCTCGACGGCCATCACGACGCCCAGCTCGTTCGAGAAGGCCGAGAGCCAGTCGTGCCGGTTGGCCAGCATGATGATCTGCCGGTAGTCCCGCGCCTCGAACAGCTTCTCCGCGCCCCGGTGCATATAGCCGATGACCGGCTCGGCGTGCTGGACGCGTTCGCCGTCCAGGACGACCCGCAGCCGGAGCACGCCGTGGGTCGAGGGATGCTGCGGTCCGATGTTCAGCACCATGTCGGTGCTCTCCGCCGCGCCGCCGATGCCGATCGTCGTCTCCGTCATGGGGGCCAGTATTCCCTGCCGCTGTACGGGATTCCCTGCCGCCGTACGGGGCGGAGCCCGTCACCGGCCCCACCGCAACCCCTGCGGTCACCCGCCCCCACCACGGTCACCCGTGCACCATCGGCCCCACCCGGTGCAGCAGCCACCCGAAGTCGCCGAGCCCGCCGCGCGCGGTCAGCTCCGCCGCCTCGCCGGCCGCCGCCAGCCCCCGTACGTACGCCGCCGGATCCGAGGCGGCCAGACTCAGCGGCGGCCGCTCCCCGGACACGCCCAGCCGCCCGAGCACGGTCCGCTGGTCCGTGAGCTCGACCGCCACCGCCCCCCTCCGCTCCGTGGGCTCCACGCCCCCCGGGACCGCCCCCAGGGCTCCCCCCGCGCACGCGTCCAGCGCCACGTGCGCGGTCAGGTCGCAGGAGCCGTCCGGCACCGGGTGCACCTCGCGCCCGCCCCGGAACCCGGTCAGCGTTCCGAAGGGCGGCCGCCCGCCCCGTACGTGCGCGTAGTCCACCGCCACCGCGAGCCCGGCGTCCAGCGAACCCACCGCCCGCGCCCAGGCGAGGTCCCGGGGCAGCCCGATCTCCGCCCGCTCGCCCGGCGCGGACAGCGGCCACCAGCGCTCCAGCCACGCCGCGTCCGCCCCGGTCACCGGCGGCCCGAGGCGCTCCGCACCGTCCGAGGCCCGCACCTGTACGTACCGGGCGACGCCGTCCCCGTCCACCTCGGCGACCTCCACCGGGACGTTGTCCAGCCACTCGTTGGCGAACAGCAGCCCGGTGACGCCCCGGGGCGGTTCGGAGCACCAGACGATCCGGGGGTCCAGGCCCGGCGGGCGGGCGGCGACCTCCACCCCGTACGGGATCACCTCCAGCCCCTGCGGGGCGGCGGCGAGCACCCCCGTCAGCAGCTCGCCGCGCCCGGCCCCCACATCGACCAGCGCGACCGTGCCGGCGCCCAGCTCGCCCGCGGTCCGGGCCAGCAGCCGGGCCACCGCCCGCGCGAACAGGGGGGAGGCGTGCACCGACGTACGGAAGTGGCCCGCCGGTCCTTCCGGGCTGCGGACCGGGCTGCGGTAGAAGCCCTCGTCCCCGTACAGAGCGGTCTGCGCCGCCTCCCGCCACCCGCGCCAGTCCTCCGTCATGCGGTCAAGTCTCCACCTTGGGGAGTACGGTCCCGGGATCTGGATCGACCCTCCGGTTGACCCGGGCACCTATCCGCTGTCCTTACGCTGGGCTACGTGCAGCGCCTTTACGATTTTCTCCGCAGACACCCGTTGGGCGTCGACGTCTTCTGGGCGGTCGTCCTCCTCGGGCTCTCCGGCATGTCGATGGCGTCGGGCATGTACGACGCCGGGCGGGAGATGTTCCTCGCCGTCCCGGTCGCGCTCGGCCTCGCCACCGTGGTGGCGCTGCGCCGACGAGCTCCGGAGAAGATGCTGCTGCTCGCCATCGCGGTGGGCGTCGGCCAGCTGGTCTTCGGCATCCGGCCGGGGATCGGCGACTTCGCGCTGCTGGTGATCACCTTCACGGTGGCCACGATCGGGGAGCGCTGGGCCTCCCGGCTCGCGCTGGTCTGCAGCCTGAGCGCGGCCAGCCTGTCGCAGGTGCGCTGGGCGGCCGAGCCGGGCGGCTCCTGGCCCCAGCAGATCTTCGTGACGGTCATCATGACGGTGCCGTTCGTGCTGGCCTGGGTGATGGGCGACTCGCTGCGGACCCGGCGGGCCTACTTCAGCCAGCTGGAGGAGCGCGCCGCCCGGCTGGAGCGGGAGCGCGAGGCCCAGTCCAAGGTGGCCGTGGCCGCCGAACGGGCCCGGATCGCCCGGGAACTGCACGATGTCGTCGCGCACAACGTGTCCGTGATGGTGGTTCAGGCCGATGGCGCCGCATACGTCATGGACGCCGCGCCCGACCAGGCCCGGCAGGCGCTGGAGACCATCTCCTCCACCGGCCGCCAGGCGCTGGCGGAGATGCGGCGGCTGCTGGGGGTGCTGAGGACCGGCGACGCGCGGGAGAGCGGGGAGTACGTTCCGCAGCCCGACGTGGAGCAGATCGAGGACCTGATCGAGCAGGTCAGGCAGACCGGCCTGGCCGTCGACTTCAAGGTCGAGGGCACCGCCCGCCCGCTGCCGAGCGGCGTCGAGCTCACCGCGTACCGCATCGTGCAGGAAGCCCTCACCAACACCCGCAAGCACGGCGGCCCCGACGCCGGGGCCAGCGTCCGGCTGGTCTACTTCGACGACGGCCTCGGCCTGCTGGTCGAGGACGACGGCCGGGGCGCGGCGCACGAGCTGTACGAGGACGGCGGCGCGGACGGGGCCGGGCACGGGATGATCGGGATGCGGGAGCGGGTCGGCATGGTCGGCGGCACCCTGGACGCGGGGCCGCGGCCCGGCGGCGGATTCCGGATCAGCGCGCTGCTGCCGCTGAAGCCGGCGGACTGACCGAGACTTCCTTCCACCCCTTCCTTTTCCTTCCACCCCTTCTTCCCACCGCTTCCTCCCACCGCTGCCTTCCGCGCGGGAGAACATCCCCGACCGTCGACCGTGGCTAGCCGAGGTAGGGCGTCGGCCGGTCCTCCAGGAAGTGCTGGATGCGCAGCCGCTGGGTGGGGTGCATGGGCAGTTCACTCACCTCGTCCGGGTCCACGAATCGGAGTTCGGTGCTCTCGTCCGAGATCGTCAGCGTTCCGCCGATGACGCGTCCGCGAAAGCACACGTTGAACTGCCTTCGCACCTCTCCGTCCGTGTACGCGATGATGTGGCGCGGGTCCGTGTAGGTGCCGACAAGTCCCGTGATCTCCACGTCGAGCCCCGTCTCCTCCTTGACCTCGCGGACGGCCGTACCGGGCAGGGAGTCGTCCATGTCCATGCCGCCGCCCGGCAACGCCCACAGATCGTTGTCCCGGCGTCGTTGAAGCAGGATGCGGCCCCGCTCGTCGGTGACGACTGCGGAGGCCGCTACGACCAGGCTGTTGGGCCGGGGGGCGTTCGGATCGTCGTAGTACTCGGTGCGTGCCATCGGCTCACCCTTCCACGGTCCGAGCTGTCTCCCACACGGCGTTGAAGCTGTTCGCGTAGGCGGCGTACACACCCCCGTCGCCACTGCGCCGAAGGTGCCAGACGGGCGCCCCGTACGCGTTCACGCCCCACACGTGGGCATTGACCAACACCTGATCGTCCGCGCGGTACAGGCTGTTGTAGAGCGTCGTTCCATGCGTCCGCAGTTCAATGCCCGGTACCCCGATGAGCGGCCGGTAGTGCATCAGCGCCAGACGGCAGCGGCTCTCGATCCCGTGACCGAACTTCTCTTGCTGGCCCCTCTGTTGCACGTTCTCCGCGTCCGCGTCCCCCAGAGCGATCCGGATCACGCATCCCCCGGCGGCCCGCTCTCGGAGAAGGTCGTTCAGGCGCGGGTACGCCTCATGCAGGAACACCCCCGCGTAGACCAGTACGTCAATGTGCTCCCGCGCTTGGGCGAACAGCTCCACGTACGTGGAAACGGGCACGTCCGCCCGCTGGTCGTACAACGCCACCAGTTCCGGGCTGACCGCCCGCGCGGCGCGAGCCTGCCTGAGCGCCGGCCAGAGCGCGTGCACGTCTTCCCCCAGCGTCTCGGCAGCTTGCAGGGCTGTCGCGCGCCGTGGTGTGCGGCCCAGGTTGACCCACCGCTCCACGGATTTCGGGTCTACTCCCACCGACTCGGCCAGGCTCCCGTGCGTCCATCCTCCGGACGCCATGACGGCCCGCAAACGCTCGTTCGGCATCGCTGCTCTCCCCTCTGCTGCGCGGACGCTCCTGGGGACGTTCTACTCGCTGTAGGACGTCCCGAAGTGGGACATGGGCGAGGTTCCCCCGTCCTGGCGACGGCTGGAAGATCGTCTTATGAGCGAGCCCAGGACGTATCCCAGTGCACCGGTAGAACTACCGCTACAGCAAACGGCCTTGGAACCGACACCCGTGGACGGATGCGCCGGTTGCGCGGAGTTGGCCAACGTGCGCGACCGTGCGCGTGCCGGAGGCGACATGACCACGGTGTCCGACTGCAACGTCTACATGCGACGCCACCCGGAGGGACACCAGTGAGTACGCGGACGGTGTACCGGTTCGTATCCCACACGATCCGGCATGCCCCGGAAGGCGGGGTCACCTACGAAGCGTTCTGTGCGGCTGCCGACTGCGGTGCCGACTCCGGCCCCCGGGACGACCAGGAAGCCGCACAGGACTGGGCTCTCCGGCACGCGGGGCGGACCGGTCACGATCTCTTCCGGCGCGTCGTGACCGACCACGCGAAGGTGACCCGCTCCGAGTAGAGCCCCGGCCCGCTGAGCGACGGTGAGCAGGGCGGGGCAGGGCGTCGGACCCGGCCCCGTTCATGGGCTCCGTGGGCGGGGCTCCGCGCTGCGTACCCTGGCTGCATGACTGCCTCAGAGACCTCAGCACCCGCAGGATGCGTAAGAGTCATGCTCGTCGACGACCAGGTGCTGCTGCGCACGGGCTTCCGGATGGTCCTGGCCGCCCAGCCCGACATGGAGGTCGTGGCGGAGGCCGGGGACGGGGCGGAGGCGATCGACATCCTGCGCTCCACGGCGGTCGACGTGGTCCTGATGGACGTCCGGATGCCCCGGCTGGACGGCGTGGAGGCGACCCGTCGCATCTGCGCCCAGCCGGATCCGCCCAAGGTGCTGATCCTGACGACGTTCGACCTGGACGAGTACGCGTTCTCCGGGCTGAAGGCGGGGGCCAGCGGCTTCATGCTCAAGGACGTGCCGCCCGCCGAACTGCTCTCCGCGATCCGCTCGGTGCACAGCGGCGACGCCGTCGTCGCCCCGTCCACCACCCGCCGCCTGCTCGACCGCTTCTCGCCGATGCTGCCCAGCAGCGAGAAGGAGCCGAAGAACAAGCACATCGAGAAGCTCACCGAACGCGAGCGCGAAGTGATGCTCCTGGTCGCGCAGGGCCTGTCGAACGGTGAGATCGCGGCCCTGCTCGTCCTCTCCGAGGCGACGGTCAAGACGCACGTCGGCCGCATCCTCACCAAGCTGAACCTGCGCGACCGGGTCCAGGTGGTCGTCCTCGCCTATGAGACCGGGCTGGTCCGCGCGGGCGGGGGAGCGGGCTGAGGGCGGGAGCGGGCCGAGGGGACGGGGGTTTCGGGATGGGCACGCTGCTGTGGATCAACGGCCCGTTCGGGGGCGGCAAGACGCAGACCGCGTACGAGATCCGGCGACGGCTCCCCGGCAGCGTGATCTGCGATCCGGAGCACATCGGCTTCGGCCTGCACCGGACCCTGCCGCCCCACCTGCGCGGCGACTTCCAGGACCTGGCCGCCTGGCGGTCCGGGGTCCGCGAAGTGCTCGGGCTGGCGCTGGCGGGGCACCCGGGGCCAGTGATCGCGCCGATGACGCTGGTCGATCCCGGCTACTTCGCGGAGATCGTCGGCGGGCTGCGCGAGGACGGCCACACCGTGCACCACACCGCCCTGCTCGCGGACCGGGGCACGGTCCTGCGGAGGCTGCGGGAACGGGGCCTCGGGCGCGGGCTGAAGCGGGACAGCTTCGCCGTACGGAGGCTGGACGACTGCCTGGAACGCCTCGCCGGGCCGGAGTTCGCCCGCCACATCCGTACGGACGAGGTGACGGTGCCCCAGGTGGCGGACCTGGTGGCGGGGGCGGCGGGCCTCACGCTCACGCCGGACACCGACAGCCGGCTGCGGCACCGGCTGCGGCGGACCTGGACGGGCCTGCGGCACATCCGCTTCGACTGAGGCTGCGGTGACCCGAGGGCGGGACGGGAGCCCCGGGGCCGGGGCGGGCCCCAGGGGCCGGGTGCGGGCCCTCAGCTCGCGCTCCCGCATCCCGGCCGATCACCGCAGCTCGCGCACCCGCACCCCGGCCGGTCACCGCAACTTGTGCACCCGCACCCCGGCCGGTCACCTCAGCTCGCGCTCCCGCATCCCGGCCGGTCACCGCAGCTCGCGCACCCGCACCCGCCCTCCCGGGTCACCGCAGCACGCCCTCCAGGAAGTCGCTGCCGAGCCGGGCGACCACGGTCAGGTCCAACTGGTGCAGGACGTAACGCCCGCGCCGCCGCGTCGTCACCAGCCCGGCCTTCTTGAGCACCGACAGATGCCGGGAGACCTCGGGTGAGGTGATGCTGTGCGAGTCGGCCAGCTCGCCGGTGGTGTACGGGGAGCGCGCGAGGTTGCGGCACAGCCGCATCCGCATCGGGTGGGCCAGCGCGTCCATCCGGCGCTGGAGCAGCTCGACGGAGGCGGGGGCCGGCAGGTCGGGCAGCCGGACCGGGTAGTGGATCACCGGCCGCCAGCCCCGGGAGTGCAGCACCATCAGGTGCGGCCAGCCGAAGCTGGTGGGGATGAGGGTGAGCCCGGCGCCGACGTCCGGGTCGACGGCGGTGGTCCAGCCCTCGGCCAGTTTGTCGACGGAGAGCCTGCCCGCCCCCTCGTCCACGGTCAGGGCCGCGGAGACCGCGCCCATCGCCTCCCGCACGCCCTTGCGCTGGAGCACCTCCGTCTTGTGCCGGGCGTCGGCGACCAGCTGGATCGAACCCCGCCGCCAGGTGTCCGCGAAGAACGCCTGGTCGCAGTCCTCGAAGAGCTGCCGTATCCAGCGGCGTACGGGAGCGGGGTCGGCCAGCAGCCGCTGGGTGAACTTCACCTGCCGCGGCCCGCGCGCCGCCGCCAGCTCCAGGGCGCGGGCCCGCGTCACCGGGTCCGACAGCGGGGCCGTCGCGCCCGCCCCGTACAGACCGGCGCAGGTGAACTCCAGCGCCGCGGCCACGAACCGTTCGTCGTCGAGCCGGTCCAGGAGGTCCAGGTCCTCGGCGAGGGTCGCCCCGGTCTTGCCGTCGCCCCCGTGGATCCCGGCGAACGGCATGAAGATGTCGGAGAAGGTGTTCCGCCACAGGAACTCCGCCTCCAGCAGCCGGTCGGCGAGGTCGGGCTCCAGCGCCGCCGCGGTCGCGGTGACCCAGCCGTGCACGCCGGGGTGGTGCCCGGGTTCGGAGAGCGCGTGCAGGGCGACCCCCAGCTCCAGGAGGGGGGAGGTCGCGAACACGATGCGTTCGGGGGGCAGGCCGGTGATGTCTATGTCCACGCTCACGGGTCCATAGTGCGCGTACGCGGACGGGGCGTCGCTTCATTTGACGGCGGCCGTCAACCCGGGCCCGGCCGACACCACCCCAGCCCGGCCGACACCACCCCAGCCCGCCCGGCGTTCGAGGGCGGACCCCGGACGCCCCGGCCCGGCCACGCGCCACGGCCCCTACTCCAGGAGCCCCACGAACACCCCCACCGCCTCCCGCACGTCCTCCGCCGACCACTCCAGCCCCGCCCCCGCCACCGTCACCTCGGTGACCGACACCCCCGGCGGCAGCCCGGCCGCGCCCGCCGCCCCCGCCGACCAGCGCCGGAACAGCGCCACGCCCGTCTCCTCCGCCTGCCGCATCGACGCCTCGTCCAGCACCTCGGCCCCGTACGGCAGCCACACCTGGAACTGGTGCGTGTGCGGCGGCTCCGGACGCACCCGGAACCACGGCGCCCCCGCCTCGGCGAACCCCTCCGCCAGCGCCGACGCCACCACCTTCGCGTGCGCGACGTACGACGGCAGGCGGGGCAGCTCCCGGTCCAGCCCGATCAGGGCGGAGAGCGCCGCCGGGTACTGCTGGAAGACCTGGCCCCCGTACCGGTGGCGCCACACCCGCGCCTCCTCCACCAGCGTCCGGGGACCCGCCAGCGCCGCCCCGGACAGCCCGTCCAGCGACTTGTAGAAGGAGACGTACACGCTGTCCGCGAGCGCCGCGATCTCCGGCAGCCCCCGCCCGAAGTGCTCCGTGCACTCCCACAGCCGCGCCCCGTCCAGGTGGACCACCGCGTCCCGCTCCCGCGCCGCCTCCACCACCGCCGTCAGCTCCTCCCACTCGGGCAGCACGAACCCGGCGTCCCGCAGCGGCAGCTCCAGCATCAGCGTGCCGAAGGGCTCGGGGTGCTCCCGGACCTCCTCGGCGCTCGGCAGCCTCGGTTCGGACGTCGGGTGCACCGTGCGCAGCCCGCTCACCGCCCCGAGCGCACCGCCCTCGTGCAGCTCCGGATGGGACAGGGGATGCAGGGCCACCGTCGCGTTGCCCGTACGCCCCGCCCAGCACCGCAGCGCGACCTGCTGGGCCATCGTGCCGGTCGGGAAGAACGCCGCAGCCTCCGTCCCCAGCAGCCCGGCCACCCGCCGCTCCAGCTCCGCGACGACCCCGCCCCCGTACACATCCACCGCGTCGTCCGGATCGTGTACGGAAGAGGCGTCGGCCGCCAGCGCCGTCAGCCGCTCGCCCAGCGTGCCGTCCGCGCCCAGCCGCGCCAGCGCCCGCCGGGACCCCCGCCAGGCGGCCAGTCGACGCCGCCGCTGCTCCTGCTCATCCATGGCTGTCATGGGACGATCATCGCCCGGGCCACTGACAGCACGCCCCCGTGTTTTCCGGTCCCGCGAGGTTATCCACAGGCTGTGGGCGGCGGGCGGGCTTCGCCGAAACGCTGGCGTAGCATGCAGATGAATCGTCCGGTACCCCCCGCGGACTGGAACGGAAGGCCATCGCCACGTGAACACGACAGCTCCCAAGGAACCCCTCGACGCGAGGGACCGCCCCGCCCGCCTCACCGTCGGCGTCGTGGGAGCGGGCCGCGTCGGCCCCGCACTCGCCGCGGCGCTCCAGCTCGCCGGACACCGCCCGGTGGCGGTCTCGGGCGTCTCCGACAGCTCCCGCCGGCGTGCGGCAGCCCTGCTCCCGGACGTGCCCGTGGTGACGCCCGCCGAGGTGCTCGCCCGTGCTGAGCTGGTGCTGCTCACCGTCCCCGACGACGCGCTCCCCTCCCTGGTGGAGGGGCTCGCCGAGACCGGAGCCGTCCGGCCGGGGCAGCTGCTCGTCCACACCTCCGGGAGGTACGGGGCCCGGGTCCTGGACCCCGCGCTGCGGGCCGGGGCGCTGCCGCTCGCGCTGCACCCGGCGATGACGTTCACCGGCTCGTCCGTCGACGTCCAGCGGCTGGCGGGCTGCTCGTTCGGGGTCACCGCCCCCGAGGAGCTGCGGCTGGCCGCCGAGGCGCTGGTCATCGAGATGGGCGGCGAGCCGGAGTGGATCGCGGAGGAGTCCCGTCCGCTCTATCACGCGGCCCTCGCACTCGGCGCGAACCACCTGGTCACCCTGGTCGCGGAGTCGATGGAGCTGCTGGCCAAGGCCGGGGTCGCCGCCCCCGACCGGATGCTCGGCCCGCTCCTGGGGGCCGCCCTGGACAACGCCCTGCGCTCCGGCGACGCCGCGCTGACCGGCCCGGTGGCCCGGGGCGACGCGGGCACGGTCGCCGCCCATGTCTCGGAGCTGCGCGCACACGCCCCCCAGATGGTGGGGGGCTACCTCGCGATGGCCCGCGCCACGGCCGACCGGGCGCTGGCCCACGGCCTCCTCAAGCCGGAGCTCGCGGAGGACCTGCTCGTCGCCCTGGCGGACCAGGAGAGCGGCCCCGGCGGCCCCGGACGGGGGGAGACCCGATGACGACGACCGGAAACCCCGCCCCGCGCCCCGCCACACCCCCCACTGCCGCGCCCCGCCCGGCCGAGCCCTCCGCCCCCGCCCTCCTCCGCACCGCCGCCGACCTCGACGCGCTGTCCCGCCCCGCCGGGGCCGAGCGGGCCGTCGTCATGACCATGGGCGCGCTCCACGAGGGCCACGCCACCCTGATCCGCGCCGCCCGCCAGTCGGCAGGACCGGACGGCCAGGTCGTGGTCACGGTCTTCGTGAACCCGCTCCAGTTCGGCGAGGCCGCCGACCTCGACCGCTACCCGCGCACCCTGGACGCCGACCTGGAGACCGCCGAGGCGGCCGGGGCCGACGCGGTCTTCGCCCCCGGTGTGGACGAGGTGTACCCGGGCGGCGAGCCCCAGGTCCGGATCACCGCGGGCCCCATGGGCGAACGCCTCGAAGGGGCCTTTCGCCCCGGCCACTTCGACGGCATGCTCACCGTCGTCGCCAAGCTCCTCCACCTCACCCGCCCCGACGAGGCGTTCTATGGGCAGAAGGACGCCCAGCAGCTCGCCCTGATCGCCCGCATGGTCCGCGACCTGAATTTCGGCGTCCGCATCACCGGCGTGCCCACCGTCCGGGACCCCGACGGCCTCGCGCTCTCCAGCCGCAACCGTTTCCTGTCCCCGCAGGAGCGGCACACCGCTCTCGCCCTGCCCCGCGCCCTGTTCGCCGCCCAGGACCGGCTGGCCGCCCAGCAGGCCCTGCACGAGCGGGCCAAGGCCACCGCGCCCGGCGGCGACCGGGCCGCCGGCCTCAACAAGCTGGGCGAGGCCCGGGCCGCCGCCGACGCCCAGGCCGTGGCGCTGGCCCGGCCGAACGGGGCGCCCGCCGCCGTCCGGGCCACCGCGCTGGCCGTCCTGGAGGAGGCCGCCGCCCGGGGCAGGAGCCCGCTCGTGCTGGACTACCTGGCGCTGGTGGACCCGGCGGACTTCACCGAGATCCCCGACGACCGCGAGAGCGGGGAGGCGATCCTCGCCGTCGCCGCCCGGGTCGGGGAGACCCGCCTCATCGACAACATCCCCCTCACCTTCGGAGCCCTGACGTGACCGGAATACGGCTGACCGCCCCCGCCCCCGGCTGGGCCATCGACGCGGACGTCGTGGTGGTCGGCTCCGGAGTCGCCGGTCTCACCACCGCCCTGCGCTGCGCGGCCGCCGGCCTGGACACCGTGGTCGTCACCAAGGCCCGGCTCGACGACGGCTCGACCCGCTGGGCCCAGGGCGGCATCGCCGCCGCACTGGGCGAGGGCGACACCCCCGAGCAGCACCTCGACGACACCCTGGTCGCGGGCGCGGGCCTCTGCGACGAGGAGGCCGTGCGGACCCTGGTCACCGAAGGCCCCGACGCCGTGCGCCGGCTGATCACCACCGGCGCGCACTTCGACACCACCGACGCCGGCGACATCGCGCTGACCCGCGAGGGCGGCCACCACCGCCGCCGCATCGCCCACGCGGGCGGCGACGCGACGGGGGCCGAGATCTCCCGCGCCCTGGTCGAGGCGGTCCGCGAGGCCGCCCTCCACACCATCGAGAACGCGCTCGTCCTGGACCTGCTCACCGACGCCGAAGGCCGTACGGCAGGCGTCTCCCTGCACGTCATGGGCGAGGGCCAGCACGACGGCGTCGGCGCGGTCCGGGCCCCCTCCGTCGTCCTCGCGACCGGCGGCATGGGCCAGGTCTTCTCCGCCACCACCAACCCGTCCGTCTCCACCGGGGACGGCGTGGCGCTGGCGCTGCGGGCCGGGGCGGAGGTCTCCGACCTGGAGTTCGTCCAGTTCCACCCGACCGTCCTCTTCCTCGGCGCGGACAGCGAGGGCCAGCAGCCGCTGGTCTCCGAGGCGGTACGCGGCGAGGGCGCCCACCTCGTCGACGCGACCGGCACGCGCTTCATGCTCGGACAGCACGAGCTGGCCGAGCTGGCCCCCCGCGACATCGTCGCCAAGGCCATCACCCGGCAGATGCACGAGCACGGCGCCGAGCACATGTATCTGGACGCCCGGCACTTCGGCGCGCGGATGTGGGAGCAGCGCTTCCCCACCATCCTGGCCGCCTGCCGGACCCACGGCATCGACCCGGTCACCGAGCCGATCCCGGTCGCCCCGGCCGCGCACTACGCCTCCGGCGGCATCCGCACCGACCTGCGCGGCCGCACGACCGTCCCCGGCCTGTACGCCTGCGGGGAGGTCGCCTGTACGGGGGTGCACGGCGCGAACCGGCTGGCGTCCAACTCCCTCCTGGAGGGCCTGGTCTTCGCCGAGCGCATCGCCGCCGACATCGCGCGGACCCGCCCGCCGCGCACCGAACCGGCGGACGCCCCCCATGACGCCGACGCCCCCGTCGCGCTGCTCGCCCCCGAGACGCGTACGGCGATCCAGCGCATCATGACCCGGGGCGCGGGAGTGCTCCGCTCCGCCGGGAGCCTGGCCGCCGCCGCCGAGGAGCTGGAGGCCCTGCACCGCAGCGCCGCCGCCGACGCGGACGCCGCCGACCCCAAGGACGCGGTCCCCGGGGTCGACACCTGGGAGGTCACCAACCTGCTGCTGGTCTCGCGGGTCCTGGTCGCCGCCGCCCGCGAGCGCGAGGAGACCCGGGGCTGCCACTGGCGCGAGGACCGGCCCGACCGCGACGACGAGCACTGGCGCCGCCACCTGGTGGTCCGCATCGCCCCGGACCGCACGCCGGTCGTCCACCGTACGGAGACCGCCGCATTCCCGCCCGTACGCGCGTCGGATTGAGCAGACTTGAGCAGACTGCCCGACAGCAGCCGCGCCAGCCGCACCCGCACCACCCGCCACGCCCCCGAGGAGCCGCAACCGTGTCCACGCCCGAAGAGAATCCGCGCCCCACACCCGTGGACGTACCGCTGATCCGGGTGGGCGCGCCCGCACCGTCCGCGCCCTCGGACGGCGGCTGCGGCGACGGCTGCGGCTGCGGTGACGGCTTCGACCCCGAGGCCCTGGAGTGCGGCCTCGACCCCGCGCTCGCGCTGCTGCTGGCGGAGGCGGGTCTCGACCCCGTACAGGTCGAGGACGTCGCCCATGTGGCGATCGAGGAGGACCTCGACGGCGGGGTGGACGTCACGACCGTGGCGACCGTCCCCGAGGACGCCGTGATCACCGGTGACTTCACCGCCCGCGAGGCGGGGGTCGTGGCCGGGCTGCGGGTCGCGGAGGCGGTCCTGTCGATCGTCTGCACCGACGAGTTCGAGGTCGAGCGGCACGTCGAGGACGGCGAGCGGGTCGCCCCCGGCCAGAAGCTGCTGACGGTCACCACCCGCACCCGGGACCTGCTGACCGGCGAGCGCAGCGCGCTGAACCTGCTGTGCCGCCTCTCCGGCATCGCGACCGCCACCCGCGCCTGGGCGGACGTACTGGAGGGCTCCAGGGCCCAGGTCCGCGACACCCGCAAGACGACGGCGGGGCTGCGCGCGCTGGAGAAGTACGCGGTGCGCTGCGGCGGCGGCGTCAACCACCGCATGTCGCTCTCCGACGCGGCGCTGGTCAAGGACAACCACGTGGTCGCGGCGGGCGGGGTCGCGGAGGCGTTCCTGCGCGTCCGCGCCGAGTTCCCCGACCTGCCCATCGAGGTCGAGGTCGACACGCTGGAGCAGGTCCGCGAGGTGCTGGACGCGGGCGTCGACCTGATCCTGCTGGACAACTTCACCCCGGGCGAGACGGCCGAGGCGGTCGCCCTGGTCGCCGGCCGCGCGATCCTGGAGTCCTCCGGCCGCCTCACCCTCGACTCGGCCCGCGCCTACGCGGACGCGGGCGTCGACTACCTGGCGGTCGGGGCGCTCACCCACTCCTCCCCGATCCTCGACATCGGCCTGGACTTCCGCGAGGCGTCCACCACCAGTGACGGGGCCGACGCCTGATGCTGCTCACCATCGACGTCGGCAACACGCACACGGTCCTCGGCCTCTTCGACGGCGAGGAGATCGTCGAGCACTGGCGGATCTCCACCGACGCCCGCCGCACCGCCGACGAGCTCGCCGTCCTGCTCCAGGGGCTGATGGGCATGCACCCGCTGCTCGGCATGGAGCTGGGCGACGGCATCGAGGGCATCGCGATCTGCGCGACCGTCCCCTCGGTCCTGCACGAGCTGCGCGAGGTCACCCGCCGCTATTACGGCGACGTCCCCGCCGTCCTCGTGGAGCCCGGTGTCAAGACCGGCGTGCCGATCCTGATGGACAACCCCAAGGAGGTCGGCGCGGACCGCATCATCAACGCGGTCGCCGCCGTCGAGCTGTACGGGGGCCCGGCGATCGTCGTCGACTTCGGCACCGCCACGACCTTCGACGCGGTCTCGGCGCGCGGGGAGTACGCGGGCGGGGTCATCGCCCCCGGCATCGAGATCTCCGTCGAGGCGCTCGGCGTCAAGGGCGCCCAGCTCCGCAAGATCGAGCTGGCCCGGCCGCGCAGCGTGATCGGCAAGAACACCGTCGAGGCCATGCAGTCCGGCATCGTCTACGGCTTCGCGGGCCAGGTCGACGGGGTGGTGGCCCGGATGAAGAAGGAGCTGACCGCCGACCCGGACGACGTCACGGTCATCGCGACCGGCGGCCTTGCTCCGATGGTGTTGGGGGAGTCCTCCGTCATCGACGAGCACGAGCCGTGGCTGACGCTCATCGGGCTGCGCCTGGTGTACGAGCGGAACGTGTCCCGCTCGTAGGCACGGTGTCCGACCGGGTGCGGCGTACCTGCGGGAACGGCGTCCGGCGGGGCTTCGGCCGGCGTCCGTGGACGCCGCGCCATCGACGGCCAGTTAAACGGATTTTGTCCATTTAGCACGTATTGTCGCGTTATGCCCACGCCCTACGGTTCACGAGGCGGCATGGCGTTCAGCGCGGACGAGCTGCGGGTGCTCCGACGTGCCCTCGCCATCGCCCTCCACCCCATGCCCCTGTCCGACGAGGACGTCCAGGACTGCCTGCGGCTCGCGGGCTCCGTGGACGAGGCGGTCGGGGAGGCGGGCCGGCTGCGAGCGTTCCTCCTCGCCGACCTGGCCCGCTACCGCGCCGCCCTCCCCGGCTCCGTCAGCGGCTACCTGGAGCTCCTCCAGGACGCCCTGGCGGCCGGTTACGACCCCCGCCCGGACGATCTGGCGGCCCTGCGCGCGCTGCGCGGGAAACCCCTCGCCGCGGCCCTCCTGGAGCGCTGCCAGATCCTCGCGGAGCGCTCCGTACGGGCCCGGCTCGCCGGCCGCTCCGCCGCCCTCACGGCCCCCGGGCCCCGCAGCCGCCTGCTCGCCCTCCCCGGCGGCCGGGCCGCCGACCGGGAACCGGAGCGCCCCAAGGCCCCGGCCGCCCCCGGCCGCCCGCCGGCCCCCGGACAGCGCCCGGCGCCCAAGCCCTCCGAGGTCTTCCCGCCCCGCCGCCCCACGCCGCCCCCCTCGGAGGAGGAGCGCGCGGCGGGCTGACCCCGCCCTCCCCACCGGCACACCACGGACGCGGCGGCCTTCCATCGGGAGGTCGCCGCGTCCCGCCGTCGCGGGCTCGCTACTCTGGACGGCATGGACTATGTATCCGCGCTCGTGCCCCCCGTGGTGATGGCCGCTTTCTTCATCGGTCTGATCGTGACGATCGTGAAGAGCCAGGGCGGTCCGAACAAGACCAAGGAGGACGACGCCGTGGACGCGGCGATCGCCCGCGCGGAATCGGTGAAGCAGACCGCTCGTCCGGAGAATGCCTGACGGCGAACGCCTGGCGACGGAATGCCGGCCGGAGAAATCCGGCCGGTGAACGCGCACCGGTGAACGAACGCGCACGGCTACGCACGCCCTTCGGTGACGAACGCGCACGGCTGACGAACACGCTTCGGTGACGAACGCGCTTCGGTGACGAACGCGCACCGCTGACGAACGCGCTTCGCTGAATACACACCGGCGAACGCACGCGCACCGGTGAACGCCGGCGGCGTAAGCGGCTCTGCGGCTCACCGGCCCCCGCGTAACCTCGCGTGCCCCTGGGAGCGCACGGCTCACGAGAGCTGTGCGCTCTTTTGCTGTGTAAATAACCAGCCATTCAGGACATCTAGCACTAAAGTGATCCCGTGCCCCGCCAATTGGGAGAGCTGGAAGACGCCGTGATGACACGCGTCTGGCAATGGAACCGTCCGGTGACCGTGCGGGAAGTCCTTGAGGACCTCCAGCAGGAACGGTCCATCGCCTACACGACGGTGATGACGGTAATGGACAATCTCCATCAGAAGGGCTGGGTTCGCAGGGAAGTCGACGGCCGCGCGTATCGATATACGGCCGTCTCCACCAGGGCCGCCTACTCGGCCGCACTGATGAACGAAGCCTGGTCGCGCAGTGACAACCCCGCCGCCGCCCTTGTCGCGTTCTTCGGCATGATGTCCCCCGAGCAGCGCGAAGCGCTCCAGGATGCCGTTCGCATGGTTTCCCCCACCCCCGCGGGACCGGCCGCCGAAGCCGCCGAAGCCGCTGCCGAAGACGCCGCCCCGGCCGATGGGGCGGAGCCGGAGAGCGGGCGATAGCGTCGGGGGCATGTCCTCTGAGCAACCGCAAACGGATCCGGAAACCGAACTCCATACCGACCCGTCGGTAAATAAGCCCGCCTTCACCGTTCGACGGGCCAGGACGAGCGATGTGGCGTCCGTACGCCGACTCCTCGACGGGTACGTCTCCGGAGGCATCCTGCTCGACAAAGCGACCGTCACTCTTTACGAGGACATCCAGGAGTTCTGGGTCGCGGAACGCGACGAGGACGCCCGGATCATCGGCTGCGGCGCTCTCCATGTGATGTGGGAAGACCTCGCGGAAGTCCGGACCCTCGCCGTCGATCCCCGCATCAAGGGCGCCGGAGTGGGGCATCACGTACTGGAGAAGCTCTTGCGGACCGCGCGCCGGCTCGGTGTGCGCAGGGTTTTCTGCCTCACCTTCGAAGTGGACTTCTTCGCGAAGCACGGGTTCGTCGAGATCGGAGAGACGCCGGTCGACACAGATGTCTACAGCGAGCTGCTGCGTTCCTACGACGAGGGCGTCGCCGAGTTCCTCGGTCTCGAACGGGTGAAGCCGAACACCTTGGGCAACAGCCGGATGCTTCTGCACCTGTGACTACGCCGGTGACTGCCTCTGCCGTCCGCACCCGTGACCGGTCCTTGGATGCGCCGGGGACTGTGCCTTGGGTTGCGCCTTGGGCTGTGCCTTGGACTGTAGAAGGACCTGCATCCCTATGTCCGAATCGCGCACGTTTCCCGTGTTCTCGAGCTCCTGAACCTCTCCCGGGGGTTTGTGTTTTCCCGGGAAAAGCGGTTTCCTTTCCGCGTACTCCATTTTCGATGAAAGGAAATCCCGTGGCACAGAAGGTTCAGGTCCTTCTTGTCGATGACCTCGACGGTGTCGAGGCGGACGAGACCGTGACGTTCGCCCTTGACGGCAAGACATACGAGATCGACCTCACCACGGCCAATGCGGACAAGCTTCGCGGTCTTCTTGAGCCCTACACCAAGGGCGGCCGCCGTACCGGTGGCCGTGCGGCGACGGGTCGCGGCAAGGGCCGCGCCGTGACCGGCGGCAACAAGGACACCGCGGAAATCCGCCGGTGGGCGCGGGAGAACGGGCACAACGTGAATGACCGCGGCCGCGTTCCCGCCGAGATCCGTGAGGCTTACGAGAAGGCCAACGGCTGATCTGCCGGACTGCCGAACAGCAACCCCGCACGGGCGCGCGACAACCGGACCCGATGGCATTCCGTCGCCGCGGCGTCCACCAGTCGTACGAGGTCGGGGGCACCCCCGCCGCTGCTCCCGAAGCCCGCGAGCGCGGGAAGCGCCGATGTGGGCGCGAGCCTCGGCTCGGGGGGCCGCAGCCACACAGCGGCCCCCGGCGAGCCCGCACCTCCCGGGTGCGACGGAGCCGCGATCCGGCCCCCGGCCCCCACTGCGGTCAGGCCGAGGGCGAGCGGGCCCCACTCCAGCCAGTCGAGCAGCCCCGGCAGCTCGTCGGCGCAGCCCGGGGCGACCAGCAGCCCCATCCGCGCACCGGCCAGCAGCACCGGTCCGGTGCGCAGCGGGCGGCGCAGCAGGGCATGACCGGCCGCCGCGGGAAGTTCCAGCACGTCGAAGCGGACCCCGGTGAGCAGCCGCACCGGAGCGCGACCCTCGGTGGGCCAGCCGAGCTCCCGCTCGTACCACCGGGCGACGGCGTCCCCATGGGCGCCGGCGGCGGATGGGCCCGGAGCGGCGTCGGACGACGATCGGGGCGGCGGGACGATGAAGGCCATGTCCGATGAACCGCTGAACCGACACCGAAGTTACGCAGCGTCCCCAACCTGTCACGGTGTGTCCGGATTTCCGGGGCGCGCAGAGGCATTCACCCGCGCAAGGTTGTTCGCCCGTAGCGGAGGGAACCGGGGCGCGCCGCATGGACTGTCAGTGATTGCGGGTAAGACTTTCCTAGTGGGAAGGGGCGACACGCTGGCCGAGGCGTCTCACGTTCGCCATCGGCGTACTGGCGAAAGGGGTATCTGCCTGGCCTGCGGGAACATCGTCTCGCACCATCGGGTTGGAGCAGTTGTCAGCTGTTCGGCAGTAAGAATCCCCGCCCGGTGCGGGGTGATCCGGACGGATGTCGGCAGTTGGAATGAGCTGTCCCGTCCTGCGGGACTAGCATGCGGAAGGACTGGGAGGGGACCGACCCCTCACTGACCGACCGCTCTGAGGAGCGATTAACGATGTTCGAGAGGTTCACCGACCGCGCGCGGCGGGTTGTCGTCCTGGCTCAGGAAGAAGCCCGGATGCTCAACCACAACTACATCGGCACCGAGCACATCCTCCTGGGCCTGATCCACGAGGGTGAGGGTGTCGCCGCTAAGGCCCTGGAGAGCCTCGGGATTTCGCTCGAGGCGGTCCGCCAGCAGGTGGAGGAGATCATCGGGCAGGGGCAGCAGGCTCCTTCCGGGCACATCCCCTTCACCCCGCGAGCCAAGAAGGTCCTGGAGCTGTCGCTCCGCGAGGCCCTTCAGCTGGGCCACAACTACATCGGCACCGAGCACATCCTGCTCGGCCTGATCCGCGAGGGCGAGGGCGTCGCCGCCCAGGTCCTCGTGAAGCTGGGCGCCGACCTGAACCGGGTCCGGCAGCAGGTCATCCAGCTGCTTTCCGGATATTCGGGCGGCAAGGAGACGGCGGCCGCGGGCGGCCCCGCGGAGGGCACGCCCTCCACCTCCCTGGTGCTCGACCAGTTCGGCCGCAATCTCACGCAGGCCGCTCGCGAGTCCAAGCTCGACCCGGTCATCGGGCGCGAGAAGGAGATCGAGCGGGTCATGCAGGTGCTGTCCCGCCGGACCAAGAACAACCCGGTCCTCATCGGCGAGCCCGGCGTCGGCAAGACGGCGGTCGTCGAGGGCCTGGCCCAGGCGATCGTCAAGGGCGAGGTGCCCGAGACCCTCAAGGACAAGCACCTCTACACCCTGGACCTCGGCGCCCTGGTCGCCGGTTCGCGATACCGGGGTGACTTCGAGGAGCGCCTCAAGAAGGTCCTCAAGGAGATCCGCACCCGCGGCGACATCATCCTGTTCATCGACGAGCTCCACACGCTCGTCGGAGCGGGCGCGGCCGAGGGCGCCATCGACGCGGCTTCGATCCTGAAGCCCATGCTGGCGCGCGGTGAGCTCCAGACCATCGGCGCCACCACGCTCGACGAGTACCGCAAGCACCTGGAGAAGGACGCCGCTCTCGAGCGCCGCTTCCAGCCCATCCAGGTCGCGGAGCCGTCGCTGCCGCACACCATCGAGATCCTGAAGGGCCTGCGCGACCGTTACGAGGCCCACCACCGGGTCTCCATCACGGACGAGGCCCTCGTCCAGGCCGCGACCCTGGCCGACCGGTACATCTCGGACCGCTTCCTCCCGGACAAGGCGATCGACCTGATCGACGAGGCCGGATCGAGGATGCGCATCCGCCGGATGACCGCGCCGCCGGACCTCCGCGAGTTCGACGAGAAGATCGCGGGCGTGCGTCGCGACAAGGAGTCGGCCATCGACTCCCAGGACTTCGAGAAGGCAGCCTCCCTCCGCGACAAGGAGAAGCAGCTGCTGGCGGCGAAGGCCAAGCGCGAGAAGGAGTGGAAGGCCGGCGACATGGACGTCGTCGCCGAGGTCGACGGCGAGCTCATCGCCGAGGTCCTCGCCACGGCGACCGGTATCCCGGTCTTCAAGCTGACGGAGGAGGAGTCCTCCCGTCTGCTGCGCATGGAGGACGAGCTCCACAAGCGCGTCATCGGGCAGAAGGACGCCATCAAGGCCCTTTCGCAGGCGATCCGCCGTACGCGAGCCGGCCTGAAGGACCCCAAGCGCCCCGGTGGCTCGTTCATCTTCGCCGGCCCGTCCGGCGTCGGTAAGACCGAGCTCTCCAAGACGCTCGCCGAATTCCTCTTCGGCGACGAGGACGCGCTGATCTCCCTCGACATGTCGGAGTTCAGCGAGAAGCACACGGTTTCCCGCCTCTTCGGTTCGCCCCCCGGTTACGTGGGCTACGAAGAGGGCGGCCAGCTCACCGAGAAGGTGCGCCGCAAGCCGTTCTCCGTCGTCCTCTTCGACGAGGTCGAGAAGGCCCACCCCGATATCTTCAATTCCCTGCTCCAGATTCTGGAGGACGGTCGCCTGACCGACTCCCAGGGTCGGGTCGTGGACTTCAAGAACACGGTCATCATCATGACGACCAACCTCGGGACCCGGGACATCTCCAAGGGCTTCAACCTGGGCTTCGCCGCCCAGGGCGACGTCAAGACGAACTACGAGCGGATGAAGACCAAGGTCAACGAAGAGCTCAAGCAGCACTTCCGGCCGGAATTCCTCAACCGTGTCGACGACACGGTCGTCTTCCACCAGCTGACCGAGGAAGACATCATCCAGATCGTCGACCTCATGCTCGCCAAGGTGGACGAGCGGCTCAAGGACCGGGACATGGGCATCGAGCTCAGCTCCGAGGCCAAGTCGCTCCTGGCGAAGAAGGGCTACGACCCCGTGATGGGCGCCCGGCCGCTGCGCCGGACGATCCAGCGCGAGATCGAGGACATCCTCTCCGAGAAGATCCTCTTCGGTGAGCTGCGCCCCGGTCACATCGTGGTCGTCGGCGTCGAGGGCGAGGGCGACGAGAAGAAGTTCTCGTTCCGCGGCGAGGAGAAGTCGGCTCTGCCCGACGTCCCCCCGATCGAGCAGGCGGCAGGCGGCGCCGGCCCGAACCTGACGAAGGACGCGTAAGGCCCGTACAGGGCACGCAGGAGGGGCTGCCCCGGAATCGGCTTCACGGCCGGGTCCGGGGCAGCCCCTCTTTCCGCGTCCTCACGCGAAGGGGGAGACGTCGAGCCGGTCGCCCAGTCCTTCCGCCCCGATGAGGCGGGTCTCCTTCGCCCCGACGACCTCCACCCACGACAGACCGGGCCAGGAACGCAGCGGCGTGAGATTCAGCGTCCGCCTGCCCGAAGCGTCCAGGGTGAGCCGGGTGACCCAGGGGAAGACCGTCCGCAGCCTCGCCACGTTCTCGCCGGGGGGAGGGGCCGGTACGGACAGCTTCTCGATGGTGGGGACGGACACCGCGTGGTCCGGCCGGCTCCCCCAGGGGAAGGCGGTCAGCTGGAGATCGGTGATCCGGGAATGCTCCCGCAGCTTGACGAGGGCGTCGTCGAACGCGGCGAGTTCGGTGACCCGGAGCGCCCTGAGCGACTTCCAGGCGCCGAGCCCGTCCAGCGTGAGCGGACGGAAGTTCGTCACTCGCAGGACGCTGACCCCCGGGTGGGCCGGGATCTCACTCAGCCGGTCCACCGAGAGACGCCTCAGGCTGAGGTCGGTCAGGCTGGGCAGGTTCGCCAGCGGCGCCAGGTCTGCGAGGGGCATTCCCTCCGCGTCCAGGAGCAGGATCCGCAGCTTGCCGAGACCGGTGAGCGGCGTCAGGTCCCGGACCCCCGGGCACTGTTCGACGGACAGCAGCGACAGGGAGTCGGCGACCGCGCTCAGCCACGAGACCCCGGTGAGCAGGGTGTTCTGGATGAGGAGAAGCATTTCGACCTGGATGCCCTCCAGCGCCGCACCGAGCTCCGCCTCGGGCAGGTCCGAGCCCAGTGACAGGGCCTCCACGGACGGGAGGTGCCGCAGTGCCCTCAGCCGCTTCCGGTCGGCCACGCCCAGAATCGTCGTCCGGAGTGCGCAGTGGGCCAGTACCTGGGCGGCGTACTCCTCGGGCGGAAAGCGTTCCCACGCGCTCGCAAAGCAATGGCTCAGACCCGGGCGGCCCAGGATCCAGTCATGGGCATGGGGTACGGCGGGGCTCCCCCGATGGCCACGATCAGTTCGCCCACGTGCTGTTGGCACGGGTCCTCGTCGGACACCTGCCGGGGATCGGGCAGGAACGCCAGCGCCGCCGGTCCCAGCCGGGCCAGGGAGGCCACCTGGCCGCCGTCGCGCGGCGGGAAGAGCGCTGCCGTGCTCTCCCGTACCGCTCTCCGCACCGCCTCGTCCAGCCAGGTCGCGTGCTGGGCGCACAGGGCGGCCAGGACATGGGCGGCGGTGCGCTCCGCCGTACCGGCCTCGTGCAGCAGGCCCACGTCCAGCAACCCGCTGACGAGCAGGGCGAGTTCACGTCGTCCGCAATGGCCCGCCGCCAGCAGGATCACGTCCTGCCAGGTCTCCTCCGTCGAGTGCCGCAGCAGTTCGTTGAGGTGGTCGTCCTCGATGAACTCCTTGGCGGCCAGGTAGTCCTGGAAGGTGCGGTGGATGAACTGGTAGGTGTCGTCGGCGTGTTCCTGGAGCAGGCCGCTGCGGTTCAGCAGGTGCGTGAGGATCTTCTCGGGCGTGCCCTGCGCGCTCACCCGCTCCATCCCCGCCAGTGCCCGGCCGAGCCGGCGCAGCGCCTGCTCCCGGGTGAACTCCGACTGGCCCTCGCGCACCAGCCAGACCGCGATCCGCTGGAGGAGCTGGGTGTGTTCCTCGATGGTCGGCTCGATGCCCTCGGGGTCACCGATCCGGCGGCGCCGGTCTCGGTGGCCGAGGAGCATCTCCAGCGCCGAGCGGTACAGGCTCCACCGGGTCTCCGGGAGGAAGCCGTCGCGGCGGCGGTGCAGGGCGCAGATCACCGCGCAGAGCAGCGGTGTACGGGCCAGGTCACGGAGCGTGGAGTTCTGCTCGAACTGGCGGGAGAGGTCGCGTTCCAGTTCGTCCAGGCGCTCGGCGTCCTCCTCGGAGAGCCGCGCCGCCCGGTGCCAGGAGGCCACGAACTCCTGGATATCTTCGTTCCGCATCGGCAGCAGACGTAACTCCGCGAAGTCCTCCGAGCGCAGCCAGTCCGGTTCGACGGCCAACGGTCGTACGGTCGCCACGCACCGGGTCTCCGGGTAGCGGGCCAGGAGCTGCGACAGCCAGTCGTGCGCCTGTTCGCGGTCCTCCGGCGGCACCTCGTCCAGCCCGTCCACCAGCAGCAGGGCCCGCCCGGACTCCAGGACCCGCCCCGCCCACCCCTTCGGGGCCGCGTCGATCGCCAGGCCGGCCGCGCCCCACAGCTCCGCCGGGCTCGGGAACGTACCGCCGCGGGCGTGCAGGGTGCGCAGGGGTACGACGAAGGGGACCAGGCCGTTCAGCGGGGCCAGGTCGTCGTCCAGGGTGCGGGCCGAGGCGTGGGCGGCCAGCCACCACAGGAGGGTCGTCTTGCCCGCGCCCGCCTCGCCGCGCAGCAGGACCCGGGGGCGGCCGGTGAGGAGGGTGTCGATGCGTTGGGGGAGGGGAGGGCCCTGAGCTTCCCCTCGGCCCTGGGCCTGGGCCTGGGCCTCCAGGCTGAGGTAGGCCGTGTCGAGGTCCCACTCGGAGTCGTGCCGGCTCAGCTCGTCCAGGCCGAAGATCTTCGTACGGCGGTACTTGGCACCCAGCGCCTGCGCGTACTCCGCCTCGTACCGCAGGTCTCTCGGGAAGCTGCCGTGGACGCGTTCCTCGCGCAGTTCGACCCCGGTCCGCTGGAAGACGTAGCGGAAGTACTCCGTGGCGAGGGCCGGGCCGAGCGGTACGCACTCGACCCGGCGGCCCTCGCGCTGCCGCGGGATCTGCCGGGCGATGCCCAGGAGCACGTCCCCGACGAAGAGCGGGCCGCCGGAGAGCCCGGACAGCGCCGGGGGCTCATCGTCCGGGCGGGCGGCGGGCGGGCCGTCCAGTTCGCAGACGAGCACGTCGCGCACCCGGCCCGCCATGGGCAGGACCGTCGCCGTGTACTGGTCTGCCTCCAGCCGCTTGTCACGGCCGTAGCGCTGGACCTGCGGGAAGCCGGTGATCTCGCAGTCGGGGATCGCCTCGCGGGTGTCCAGCACGCCGAGCCGCACCGGGGAGACCGGCCGCACCGGCACGGTGGACTGCACGAGCGCCACGTCCAGCCCGTAGTCGATCCAGACGACGTGGGCCCCTACACGGTCCCGGCGGGCGGGGTGGCCGATGGCGACGGGCCTGGCCTTGACCACATGGGCGCAGGTCAGGACCAGCCGGTCGGTGAGCAGGACGCCGCTGCCCTGGAGGGCGCCGGAGACGACCACCGTACGGTCGGCGGGGTGGTAGGGGACTGTGGTGCTCACGGGCGGACTCCCGCCCCCGCCCCCTCACCGAACCCCGCCGTGTCCCCGCCCGGCCCGGCTCCGTCGCCGAACCCCGCCGTGGACCCGTCGTCCTGCGTCCCGATCTCCCACGCCTGGCCGGTCACCGCGTTCCGCGGGCTCAGCGTGAAGGCGACCTTGTGCGTACGGCCCGTCGCCCGGGAGGCGTCCGCGCCCGCCTCGACCACCCAGGCCCTCACCTTGCCGCCCGCCTTGGCCTCCTTGCGCAGTTCGAGGGTGAACTCCATCTGGATGTCACCGACCTCGAAGGACAGGGGCCGGTCCGTGGCCCGGCCCGCCGCCTCGATCAGCTGGTTGCGGATGGATTCGACGGCATCGGCGAGCTCGATGCCGTCCAGGTCATGGGTGTTCTCGGCCGTCATGGTGGTCCCCCGGGGGTGCGGTGCCGCTTTCCCGTCAGCGTAGTGATGTAGCGGGCCGAAGGTCCCGAATCGGAAGGACTTAGGCCCCACCGGCGGTGACAAGGCGCACAGGCCGAAACAGGTCTACTAGCCGTGCTAGGAGATGGCGCGGTGATCGGCGGAGGGACCTTCGACCCGCCCTCGGCAGGCACTTCCGAAGTTTCGACCGATATGGCCGGTTCATGGCGTCATGTCCGGAAAAGTGCGCACAGAACTGGGGCTAAACCTCCTGCGGGCGAAGGATTCCGAAGACTCCCCGGGTGGTTGAAAAGGGACCAACCGCAACGAATTCCCTGGGCGCCCTCTACGGCTTTTCTTCGTAGATGGGGGGTTTGAGCACCGGCGGGGGTGCGGGTTACCAAGGTGGAGCAAGCCCGGACAGCACGCCGGGTCCACTCACCTTCGGAGGACTTCACCGTATGAAGCGCGCAACGAACCAGCACACCATTCGCCCGTCCGCCTCCCGCGTCCGTGGCGCCGTCCTGGCCGCCGGCCTGGGTGCGTCCGTGGTGCTGGGTGCAGGCTCGGCGTTCGCGGCCGGCAACGCCGACGCCGCCGCTCCCCTCGCCGCGGGCACCACCGCCCAGTCGGTCGCCCAGCAGGCGACCGCGCAGAGCAAGGCCGCCGACGCGGCGAAGAAGACGGCGGCGCAGAAGGCGTCCGACGCGAAGAAGAAGGCCGAGGACAAGAAGAAGGCGGCCAAGAAGAACGCCGCCTCCTGGAAGGCCCCGGTCAAGAAGTACACGCTGTCCGCCGGCTACGGCACCGGCGGCGCCCGCTGGGCCGCCAAGCACTCCGGCCAGGACTTCGCCGTGCCGGTCGGCACCCCGGTCAACGCCGCCCACACCGGCACCATCGTGAAGGCCGGCCCGAACGGCGGCGGCGACGGCCCCGCGTACGGCAACGCCGTCGTGATCAAGCACGCCAACGGCAAGTACTCGCAGTACGCGCACCTGTCGAAGATCAACGTGAAGATCGGCCAGCAGGTCAAGACGGGCCAGAAGATCGCCCTGTCCGGCAACACCGGAAACTCCAGCGGCCCGCACCTGCACTTCGAGATCCGCACCTCCCCGAACTACGGCTCGGCGCTGAACCCGGCCGCGTTCCTCCGCTCGGTGCACGTCTCCATCTGATCCGGCCGGCGTAACCGCGCGACTCCGCCGGGACTCCGGCGGGCGCGCAGCACAACCGAAAAGAGTCAGTGGACCCGTTACACCCCGGTACCCGGGGCGTGCGCCCGGGTCACCCGATCGACGGCGACGTCGAGGACAGCCTCACGGCTCACTCCTCGGGGTCGCCGTCGCCGTTGTACCCGGCGGATCCAGGGAACCTCACCCCTGCGGCTGCCGCTCACCCCCCTCCCGGGGGCGGCCACCGCCCACCCCCCTCCGGGCGGCCACCGCTCACCCCTGCGACTGCCGCTCCCCGTCCTCCATCCGCAGCAGGGGAAAGCTCCCCGTAGCCGTGGGCGCGTGTTCCGGCAGCCACAGCACCGCGATCGCGCCGCCCGTGCCCTCCGCCGCACCCGAGGGCGCCGCGTTGCGGAAGGTCAGCCGGGCCCCCAGCACCCTCGCCTGGCCCGACGCGATCGTCAGGCCAAGCCCGTGCCCGTGTCCGGCCCGGTCCATGGAGCCCGTACGGAACCGGCTCGGCCCGTCCCGCAGCAGCTCCTCCGGGAAACCCGGACCGTGGTCCCGGACCCGTACCACCCGGCCCTCCACCGTGACCTCCACCGGGGTGGAGCCGTGCTTGGCGGCGTTGCCGAGGAGGTTGCCGAGGATGCGCTCCAGGCGGCGCGGGTCCGTGGAGACCCAGGACTCGTGCACCACCCGCACGCTCACGTCCGGGTCCAGCGACGCGATCCGCCGGCTGACGAACTCCCCGAGCGGCAGCTCCTGGAGCTCGGCCCGCTCCGACGCGCTGTCCAGGCGGGCCACCTCCAGCACGTCCTCCACCAGCGTCCGCATGGCCTGGGCCCGGTCCCGTACGAGCTCGGTCGGGCGGCCCGGCGGCAGCAGCTCGGCCGCCGTGAGCAGCCCGGTGACCGGGGTGCGCAGCTCGTGGGCGATGTCGGCGGTGACCCGGCGCTCCGCCTCGATCCGCCCGTTCAGGGCGTCGGTCAGCGCGTCGACCGCCCGCGCCAGCTCGTCCGTCTCGTCGCGGACGACCCCGCCGACCGCCTCCCGTACCCGTACGTCGGTGTGGCCCTCGGCGACCCGGCCCGCCGCTGCCGCCGCCTGGCGCAGCCGGCGCGAGAGCTGGCCGCCGATGAGGACGCCGAGCGCGCAGCCGCCGAAGACGACGGAGACCGAGCCGATGATCAGGGCCCGGTCCAGGTCGTCCATGATCGTGGCGGAGCGGTCCGCGAACCGGGTGTGCAGCGAGAGCACGTCCCCGTTGGCCAGGGGGACGGCCGCCCACACGTCGGGCACCCCGTCGTCGCTCTGCGTCACATGCGTGGCCCGCCGGTTCTTGCGGACCTCCTCGCGCAGGCTCGCCGGGATCGCCGGATCGTTGAGCTTCGCGCCGAACTTGGGCCCGCCCTTCTGCATGTTCGTCGCCTCGTAGAACCGCTGCGCGCCGAGCAGCCGCTCCAGCTGCACCTCACGGGCGTTCTCGATCATCGAGACCCGGGCCGCGTTGTGCACCACGAGGCTCAGCGCGACCGCGATGAGCGCGCCGACCGCCGCGATGGCGATGCTGATCTTCCAGCGGACACCGGTCCGCAGGGCCAGTCGCATCACGCCCGCAGCTTGTAGCCGAAGCCGCGGACCGTCTCGATCCGGTCCTGGCCGATCTTGGTGCGCAGCCGCTGGACGTGGACGTCCACGACCCGGGTGTCGCCGCCCCAGCCGTAGTCCCAGACCCGCTCCAGCAGCTTGTCGCGGGAGAGCACGGTGCCGGGCGCGGAGGAGAATTCCAGCAGCAGCCGCATCTCCGTGGGCGTCAGCGCCACCTGCTCCCCGCCGCGCCGCACCTCCATGCCGTCCGTGTCGACCTCCAGGTCGCCGAAGGCCAGCACCCCGCCGAGCTCCCCGCCCTCCCCGTCCGTACCGCCCTGGCCCGTGCCCTCCGGTCCGGCCGCGTGGCCGAAGCGGCGCAGTACGGCGCGGATCCGGGCGACCAGGACCGCGCCGTCGAAGGGCTTGGTGACGTAGTCGTCGGCCCCCGCCTCCAGGCCGAGGACCACGTCGATCGAGTCGGCCCGCGCGGAGAGCATGATCACGGGCACGGTCGACTCGTCACGGATGCGGCGGCACAGGCTCACCCCGTCGAGCCCCGGCACCATCACGTCGAGCAGGGCGATGTCCGGCCGGTCGGCCCGGAACGCCTCCAGTCCCAAGAGCCCGTCCGGCATCGCGGTGACCGTGAAGCCGACCCGCTCCAGGGCGAGCTGGGTGGCCTCACGGATGACATCGTCGTCCTCGACGAAGAGGACGTGGGTCTCGGCCATGCGACTGCTTCTCGCTTTCAGTTCCCGCTTCAGGTCCCACTCAGGTCCCGCTCGGTGGATCAGGTCAGACCGGCGCGTCTTCAGCGGCCGGTTCAGCAGCGGTCCAGCGCCGGGCGGCGCCGGTCCAGCGCCGGTTCACCGACCGCTCGGCTCCGCCGGCTCATCCGGTCCGACCGTCCTGTCCGGTTCCGCCGGAGCTGATGGTTCCGCCGGTTCCGCCGGTTCTGCCGTGTCCGGCGGCTCCGCCTGCTCCGGCGGCTCCGAAGGTTCGTGCAGCTCGCCGTCCGTGCCGTCGACGGCACGGCTGAAGTCGTTGTGCACCCGGTCGTGCTCGGTGAAGCGCTCGTTGGCCCAACGGTAGGTGACCACCTCGGAGCCGGACGGGTAGGCGAGCGGATCATCCGACCCGTAGACCTGGGTCGTCACCACGAGGTCGCCCCGGTCGATGGTGCCGTAGACGGCCGGGACCTCCGCCATGAAGACGTTCTCGTACGAACCGTCCTCGCGCGCGCGGTAGACGTACGTCCCGATCCCCACCGAATCGGCGCAGCTCATCACGTTGACCACGACATCGGCGGACGGACCGTCGGTCATCGAGCCGTAGGAGGTGTCGACCGGGTAGGACTTGCCGGCGCAGGGCTCCAGGCCGTCCCTGACGCGCTCGCTCACGGTGGGATCGCGCTTGAGGAGTGTTACGGCGTTGACGCGCTTGGTGGTGGGCGTCGTGCCGGAGGGGGTGGGCCGGGGGGAGACCTGGGCGACCGGCTGACTGCCCGCCGGGCCTTCGTCGCGGGTGCCTGTGCCGCCGCTGGAGCAGCCGACGCAGAACAGCCCGAAGGCGGCGAGTCCGGCCAGGGCCGTACCACTCGCCGCCATGCCTGCCCGGAACCTGTCGTTCCGGCGGGGTCTCCCGGAAGCGCCCCCGTCGTCGGAACCCGCCCCGCTGCCGCCGTTGCCGCTCTTGCTCCCGCTGCCGTCGCTGTTGGCTGTCAGGCCGCGCACCGCTCCCGCCCCCGCTCGTCGTGACGCCCGTCGTGCCGCGCCGGTGTGTGCGACCGCGCCGCCGTGACGGAGGTGACCTTCGCCCGCTGGGCCGGCACCCGGCCGGTGACCCCGCCCTCCCGCCGACTGCCGCCCCCGGTCTCCCGGGCGACCGCCTCGCGGCTCGTCAGCTCGCGGCTCTCCAGCTCCTGCCGCAGACGCGCCAGCGCCCGGTGCAGCGTGCTCTTGACCGTACCGGCCGACATGCCGAGCGCCGCGGCCGTCTCCTCCGTGCTCATCTGCTCCCAGTGTCGCAGCACGACGACGCTGCGCTGCTTCGGAGCCAGGATCCCGAGGATGTCCATCAGCAGCGCACGGTCCGCGCGCTGCTCGCTGCCGTCGTCCACGCTCGCGTCGGGCAGCTGCTCGGTGGGCACCTCGTCGAGCTTGCGCGCCCGCCACCACTCCGTACGGGTGTTGATCATGACGCGGCGCAGATAGGCGTCGGCGAGGGACTTGTCGGCGATGCCGTCCCAGCGGCCGTACGTCCGCACCAGGGCGGTCTGGAGCAGGTCCTGCGCGTCCACGGGGTCCGGGACCAGCCGTCGTGCGCTGCGCAGCAGTGCCTCCTGCCGTGTGCGTACGTAGTCCTCGAACGCGAGCACCTCGCCCTGCGCCATGACAACCGCCTCCGTCCCCGTGAATCCCCGTGTACTGCTGTCGGAGACGCTACGGAGGCGTTGTCACGAGGTTGTGCGGAGCAGCCGTACGCCGACGCACGGCTGCCCATCGGTTGTGTAACAGCGCCGGTTCAGCTCTGCGGCAACCGCCGGGTCCAGATCGGCGGCAACCGCCGGGTCCAGCTCTGCGGCGACCGCCGGGTCCAGGTCGGCGGCGACCGACCGCATCAGGTCAGCGGCAGCCGGTACCGGCCGTCCGCCAGCGGTTCGACCAGCCCGTCCGCCACCAGCCCGTCCAGCGCCCGGGCCCGCTGCACCGGCTCCTCCCACACCGCGTCCAGAGCGGCCTGCGGTACGGGACTGAGCGCGTCGCGCAACACCGCGAGCAGCCGCCCCCGCACCTGCCGGTCGGTCCCCGCGTACGTCTGGCCCTTGCGCGGCGGCCCCTCGTGCGCGGGCTTCCCGGCCAGCCGCCACGCGCACTGCGAGGCGATCGGGCAGCGCTCACAGCTCTCGTTGCGCGCGGTGCACACGAGCGCGCCCAGCTCCATCGTGGCCGCGGCCCAGCGCGCCGCGCGCTCGTCCTCGTCCGGCAGCAGGGCCCGGGCGAGCTTGCGCTCGGCGGCGGTGGTGGCGTTCGGCGGGTACTGGATGCCGTTCGCGGCGCGGGCGAACACCCGGCGGACGTTCGTATCGAGCACCGCGTGCCGTTGCCCGTACGCGAACGAGGCCACGGCCGCCGCCGTGTACTCGCCGATCCCGGGCAGCGCCAGCAGTTGGCCGTGCTCGCTGGGTACGTCGCCGCCGTGCCGTTCCGTTATCGCCTGCGCGGCCCCGTGCAGCCGCAGCGCGCGGCGCGGGTAGCCGAGCCGGCCCCAGGCGCGGACCGCTTCCCCGGGAGCCTCGGCGGCCAGGTCGGCGGGGCGGGGCCAGCGGGCGAGCCACTGTTCGTACACCGGGAGGACCCGGCTCACCGGGGTCTGCTGGAGCATGAACTCGCTGACCATCACCCCCCAGGCGCCCGCTTCGGGGCGGCGCCAGGGGAGATCGCGGGCGTGCTGCTCGAACCACCCGATGACGGGGGTGTGGAGGGAGGCGGCGGCGGAGGGCGTCCGGGGCCCCTGGGGCGTCTGAGGTGAAGTCGAAGTCATGGCAGTCATCGCACTGACGATCCTGGCACGGAAGGCGGGAGCGGCGTCACGGGTGCGGGGGTGTCGGCCCGCGCGGCGGCCCCGGGGGGTGAGAACGCCACCCGTTCTGTCCCCTGTGACCGGGTCCCCGTGATGATGATCGGGAAAACTTGTGACCGGAGCGGCGGGTGGGGCCGGAGTCGGCCCGGATCTCTCGTAGAGTTTGGCCCGTGGGATCTCTGCGCAGTCCGGTCGGTCCGCTTCCCTCCAGCATCTACTGGCGACGGAGGGTGGTAGCGGGACTTCTGGTTGCGCTGCTCGCGGTGTTGATCGCCTGGGTGGTCACCTCGGCGGGCGGCGGCGGAAGCAAGGACGACGCCAAGCCGGGCGCGTCCGACCCGGTGAAGTCGATCACCCCGGGCCCGGGCAGCTCCGGCCCGACGATCACCCAACAGCCGGGCGGCCGCGACGAGTCGGGCGACGAGGGCTCGGACGGCAGCAACGGCGACTCCGGTGACACCGGCGGCTCCGGCGGGGGTTCGGACGGCGCGTCCGGCGGCTCGGCGTCCGACGGTACGTCAGAAGGCGGTACGGGAACGGCCGGTGCGGGCTCGGAGGGCACGGGCACGGGTTCGGGCGGCGGCGGCACGGCGGGCCAGCAGGTCCCGGCCGGCTCGTCGCTCCCCGACTGCAAGCCCGGCGCGGTGGAGCTGACGCTGCGGACGAAGAAGGTCAATTACGCCCCCGACGACAAGCCGAAGTTCGAACTTGTCGCCAAGAACACCTCGTCGACCGCCTGCAAGGCCGACCTCGGGCCGAAGAACGTGGTGCTCACGGTCACCGAGGCGGGCGGCGAGGACGACGACGTGGTCTGGTCCTCGAAGGACTGCCCCACGGCCCCGGGCCCGCTCTTCCTGAAGGTCCCGGCGGGCGCGACGATCGTGCACACGGTGGACTGGAACCGCACCCGCTCGTCCCCGAACTGCGCCACCCCACCGGCCACCAAGGCAGGCCCGGGAACCTACCTGCTGGAAGCCAAGGCCCCCGACAACCCAGTACGCCAAGCCTCTTTCGTCCTGAAGAAGGACTAACCCGCCCACGACCTCACCCCCGGCCGCCACCCCCCAGCCCGTCCGGCGTTTGAGGACGGAACCCCGGGCCCGGTGACCGACGCCCCAACGCCACACCTGACGGCGCAGATCCAGCCCGTCCGGCGTTTGAGGACGGACCCCTGGGCCGGGTGGCCGACCGGGCCTACGCGGGCCAGGCCCACCGCACCCCAGCCCGTCCGGCGTTTGAGGACGGACCCCTGGGCCGAGGGGCCGGCCGGGCCTACGCGGGCCAACCCCACCGCACCCCAGCCCGTCCGGCGCTTGAGGACGGAACCCCAGGCCGGGGGGGGCGACCGGACCTTCGCGGGGCCAACCCCACCGCACCCAGCCCGTCCGGCGTTTGAGGACGGAACCCCCCACCCCGGTGGACGGCACACAAAAGGGGCCGTCCACCAAGGACGACCCCCCCCAACCCCCCAGAATCACACGTACCGCTCCAGGATCGAAGACTCCGCCAACCGCGAAAGCCCCTCCCGCACGCTCCGCGCCCGCGCCTCCCCGACCCCGTCCACGGTCTGGAGGTCGTCCACACTCGCCGCCAGCAGCTTCTGAAGCCCCCCGAAGTGCTCCACCAGCCGCTCGATGATCGCCCCCGGCAGCCTCGGCACCTTCGCCAGCAGCCGGAAGCCCCGCGGCGAGACCGCCGAGTCCAGCGTCTCGGGCGAGCCGCTGTACCCCAGCGCCCGCGCCACCACCGGCAGCTCCAGCAGCTCCGTGTGGCTCAGCGCGTCCAGCTCCGTCAGCGCCTCCGCCACCGTGCGCGACCGTTTCGCCGTGGGCTCGGGGACGTAATCCCGGACCACCAGCTCCCGCTCCGGCTCCACGCCCGCGATCAGCTCGTCCAGCTGGAGCGACAGGAGCCGTCCGTCCGTGCCGAGCTCGACCACGTACTCCGCGATCTCCGTCGCGATCCGCCGCACCATCTCCAGCCGCTGCGCCACCGCCGTCACGTCCCGGACGGTGACCAGGTCCTCGATCTCCAGCGCGGAGAGCGTCCCGGCCACCTCGTCCAGCCGCAGCTTGTACCGCTCCAGCGTCGCGAGCGCCTGGTTGGCCCGGGACAGGATCGCGGAGGACTCCTCCAGGACCCGCCGCTCCCCGTCCACGTACAGCGCGATCAGGCGCATGGACTGGGAGACCGACACGACGGGGAAGCCGCACGCCTTGGAGACCCGGTCCGCCGTACGGTGCCGGGTCCCCGTCTCCTCCGTGTGGATCGAGGCGTCCGGGACCAGCTGCACGCCGGCCCGCAGGATCTTGGTCATGTCCTTGTCGAGGATCAGTGCCCCGTCGAGCTTGCACAGCTCGCGCAGTCGGGTCGCGGTGAACTCCACGTCCAGCACGAACCCGCCGGTACACATCGATTCGACGGTCTTGTCCATGCCCAGGACGATCAGCCCGCCGGTGTTGCCCCGGAGAATGCGCTCCAGGCCGTCCCGCAGGGCCATTCCGGGCGCGACCGCGCTCAACGAGGCGCGCATCAGCGCCTCGTTACCGGTGCCTTGGCCGGACTTTCCGGGCGCTGTCGCCCGGTCGTTGGCTGCCACTGCACTCCTCCGGTCACAGGTTTGCGGTGCTCTTGCGTCCCCCATGCCGTGTCCACGGGCGGGCGAGACCAGGGCAAAGTCTACCGGCGTGCGCTGTCTTCCTGACGAGGCTGCGGCGCCTCCTGCCGAGACCGGCGCGGGAGGACCCGCAGAGCATCCCCCATGTCGGCCACTTCCGTGACCTTCATTCCCGAAGGAACCCTCCCCGGGTCGGTCGGCACCAGGGCGTGGGTGAAGCCCAGACGGTGTGCTTCGGCCAGTCTCCGCTGCACCCCGGTGACCCTCCTGACCTCGCCCGCGAGCCCCACCTCGCCGATCGCGACCAGGTTCTTCGGGAGCGGGGTGTCGCTGGCGGCACTGGCCAGCGCCAGGGCGATCGCGAGGTCGGCGGCGGGCTCGGTGAGCTTCACGCCGCCGACCGTCGCGCTGTAGATGTCCCGCTTGCCCAGCGCGCTGATCCGGCCCCGCTGCTCCAGCACCGCGAGCATCATCGAGACCCGGGAGGTCTCCAGGCCCGAGGTGGTGCGCCGGGGCGAGGGGATCTGGGAGTCGACGGTGAGCGCCTGCACCTCCGCGACCAGCGGCCGCTTGCCCTCCAGCGTCACCGTCAGACACGTGCCCGGCACCGCCACGTCGCGCCGGGTCAGAAAGAGGCCCGAGGGGTCCGCGAGCCCGGTGATGCCCTCGTCGTGCAGCTCGAAGCAGCCGACCTCGTCGGTCGCCCCGTAACGGTTCTTGACGCCGCGCACCAGGCGCAGCCGGGCGTGCCGGTCGCCCTCGAAGGAGAGCACCACGTCGACCAGGTGCTCCAGCAGCCGGGGCCCGGCGATCGCGCCGTCCTTCGTGACGTGGCCGACCAGCAGCGTGGCCATCCCGCGCTCCTTGGACGCCCGGATCAGCGCACCGGCGACCTCCCGGACCTGCGCCATCCCGCCGGGCGCGCCGTCGATCTCGGGCGAGGCGACCGTCTGCACCGAGTCCAGCACGAGCAGGGACGGCTTCACCGCGTCCAGATGCCCGAGCACCGCCGACAGATCGGTCTCCGCCGCGAGGTAGAGGTGGTCGTCGATCGCCCGGATGCGGTCGGCCCGCATCCGGACCTGGCTCGCGGACTCCTCGGCGGTCACATACAGCGTGCGGTGGTCCTCGCTCGCCGCCTTGGCCGCCACGTCCAGCAGCAGCGTCGACTTGCCGACGCCCGGCTCGCCCGCCAGCAGCACGACGGCCCCCGGCACGAGCCCGCCGCCGAGCACCCGGTCGAGCTCGCTGACGCCGGTCGAGCGCGCGGTGGCCTGACGGCTGTCGACCTGGCCGATCGGGAGCGCGGCGGTGGAGACCCGGCCGGCCGCGGTGGTGCGCACGGCGGGGGCGCCGCCGAACTCCTCGACCGTCCCCCACGCCTGGCACTCGGGGCAACGGCCGAGCCATTTGGCGGTGGTCCAGCCGCATTCGGTGCAGCGGTAGGACGGCCGGTCCTTCGCGGATTTCGTACGGGCAGCCATGGCGTCACCGTATAGGTGAGGTCTGACACCGCCCGCCCCGTGGGGGAGTGAGGGCCGTCCCGAGGGGAGTGAGCGCTGACCCGAGGGGGAGTGAGCGCCGACCTGAGGGGGGGAGTGAGCGCCGACCTGAAGGGGGAGTGAGCGCCGCGCCGGAGGGAGCGAGCGTGCGCCCTCCGCACAGAGGGCGCACGGAAGCACTCCGCCCGCACCCCTGATCCCCGTCCCCTTTCGAGGGATACATTCACCCGTAAGGATTAAATGTGCTCAAGGGGCGCTAAGGGTGCGTACTCCTCTGTCTACGGTCGCCGGGTGACGAGCAGCAGGCTCCAGACCTCCATGCACACCACCGGCGCACACCGGGCGCACCGACGAGCACCGCACGCCTCGCCCCAGCGACCGGCCGCACGTTACGAGCCGTACCTCGACGGACTCTTCACCTACTGCCTCTCCGTCCTCTGCGACCACGACGCGGCGACCGAGGCGCTCGGTGCGGTCCTGGCGATCGCGGACCGGCAGGACGCCCGGTGTCCGACGCCCGAGGAGGAACGTAAATCCTGGCTGTACGCGCTGGCCCGCTGGGCGTGTCTGCGCACCCTCACCGAGCGCAGGCGCGGCCGCCAGGCCCACCGCAGGCACCCCGCGCCGGCTTCGTCGGGCTCGTCGGCCAGGGGCGCGGGGTCCCCGGCACGCGCCTCGACCCCCGCGAAGCCGCCCCGGGACCCGGAACGGCTCACGGCCCCCTCCGCCACCGCCCCCCGGCGGCCGGACGGGGAGCGGGCGGACACCGCGCCCCCCACCCCCGAGGACGCCACCACCCCCGCCCCCGCCGAGACCCCGGCCGCCGAGGCGCGCAGACGGGAGCTCGCCCAGCTCGCCTGGCCCGAGGCCGCGGGCACCACCCCGGAGCAGCGCGAAGCGCTCGAACTGGCCGTACGCCACCGGCTCGCCCCCCGCGCCGTCGCCTCCGTGCTCGGCCTGGAACCGGCCACCGCCCGGGAGCTCCTGGCCGCCGCGGCCTGCGAGGTCGAGCGCACCCGCGCCGCGCTCGCCGTCGTCGAGTCCGGTGACTGCCCCACCGTCGCCCGGCTCACCGGCGACCACCAGGTGCTGCTCTCCGCCGCGCTCCGCCGCGAACTGGTCCGGCACGTCGACGACTGCCCCCGGTGCCGCCGCGCCGCCGAACGGGTCGACGCCGCGGGACCCTGGCCCGGAGCCGCCGTCGCCCCGGTCGCCGCCCTGCCGCTCGTCGAGGCCCCCCGCCCGTCCGTGCACGTCGCCATGGCGCACGCCCTGCGCTCCCGCTCGGGCGGCCCGCGCTTCGGCCGCACGGGCTACCCGCTGGACCCCAAGGACCACGCCGCACGCCGCGACCGGCTGCGCGCCCGGGTCGTCACGACGACGGTGGTCGCCACCGTGGTCGCCGCCCCGGTGATCGCCCTGTGGGCCGCCTACCGGGGAGCCCCGCTCACCGGCGAGGGCCACGACGGCTCCAGGATCACCGCCACGGAGATCGACGGCGCGGGCGAGCTGAGCGCCGACCCCCACGCCCCGTACGAGAACACCGGCAACACCCGCCCCGGCGACCGGCGCGGCGTCCACTCCCCGGACGTCACGGCCGAGGTCGTCAGCACCGGCGACGGCCGGGAGGGCACGGGCCGGCTGACCGTCGCCACCCGGACCTCCGGCGCGCTCACGACGATCACGCTGACCGCGTCCGGCCGGGGACCGGTCGCCTGGTCGGCGTCCACGGACGCGTCATGGCTGCGCCTCAGCCGTACGTCGGGAACGCTCGCCCCCGGGCAGTCGACCACCATCACGGTGGCGGTGAACCACGCGGCGGCCCCGCGCGGCCCCTGGCGCGCCCGGATCGCGCTGAACCCCTCGGGCTCCGCCGTGATCATCGAGGGCCACGGCGTCACCGCCCCGCCCACCGGGGGCAAGCCCTCCCCGACCCGTCCCGCACCGGGTTCACCGGACCCCACGACCCCGCGCCCGACCGCCCCCGGCCCCAGCGACCCGGGCCCCGGCCCCGGCCCCACCGATCCGGGTCCGACCGATCCGGGACCGACCGACCCCGGCCCCGGCCCGAGCGACCCCGGCCCCACGGACCCCGCCCCGACCGACCCCACGGACCCGCCCGGCCCCGACCCGACGGACCCGCCCCCGACCGACCCCGCCCCGACCGACCCGGGCCCCACGGAATGACGCCGTAAGGCCCCACGGAGCGACACCGCGGGGCTGATGGCTCCACGGAGCGATACCGCAGGTCCTGAAGGCCCCATGGAGCGACACCGCGGGGTTGATGGCTCCACGGAGCGATACCGCAGGTCCTGAAAGCCCCACGGAGCCACACCGCATGACCGATGGCCCCACGGAGCGACACCGGGCAGGGCTGAGCGCGCCCGGAACTACTTCCCGACGCTCGGCGGGTCCGCCGGATGCGGGGCCATCGGCAGCAGCGAGGCCAGCCGCTGCTCACACAGCTCGACCAGCCGGTCGTAGCCCGCCTTGCCCATCAGCTCGATCAGCTCCGGCCGGTACGTCACGTACACCGGGTCCCCCGCCCCGTGCGCGGACGTCGCCGACGTGCACCACCAGTGCAGGTCATGCCCGCCCGGGCCCCAGCCCCGGCGGTCGTACTCACCGATCGTCACCTGGAGCACCCGGGTGTCGTCGGGCCGGTCGATCCAGTCGTACGTACGCCGCACCGGCAGCTGCCAGCACACGTCCGGCTTGGTCTCCAGCGGCTCCTTGCCCTCCCGCAGCGCCAGGATGTGCAGGGAGCAGCCCGCCCCGGCGGCGAATCCCGGCCGGTTCTGGAAGATGCAGGACCCCTCCCAGCGGCGCGTCTGGCGTTCGCCGTCCTCGTCGACGCCGACCCAGCCGGTCTCCGTGCCGACGTCGTGGAACTGCCACAGCTCGGGGGTGAGCCGGGCCACGTTCTCGGCGACCCGCTTCTCGTCGTCCTCGTCGGAGAAGTGCGCGCCCAGCGTGCAGCAGCCGTCGTCGGCGCGGCCCGCCTGGATGCCCTGGCAGCCGCTGCCGAAGATGCACGTCCACCGGGAGGTCAGCCAGGTCAGGTCACAGCGGAAGACCTGCTCGTCGTCGCCCGGGTCGGGGAACTCCACCCAGGCCCGCGCGAAGTCGATGCCCTTCTCGTCGGAGGGGCCCGGCACACCGGAGGGACCCGGCGCGTTCGCTCCCGGCGCGTCCGTCTCCGACAGGTCCGGCTGTTCCGACTGTGATGTTTCCCCGTTCGTCTTCTGCTTCTTCGGGTTCTTCGTTGCTTTGCCCGGCTTCGCCTTTTTCGTCTTTGGCACGAGCCCAGAGTAAGACTCGCCGGCGCAGTAGCGTTCCGGTATGAGACTCGGAGTCCTCGACGTGGGGTCGAACACGGTTCATCTGCTGGTGGTGGACGCCCACCCCGGCGCCCGCCCGCTGCCCGCGCACTCGCACAAGGCGGAACTCCGGCTGGCCGAACTGCTCGACGAGGGCGGTGCGATAGGACCGCTCGGCGTGGACCGGCTCGTGACGACGATCGCCGGGGCCGTCCAGGCCGCCGAGGACAAGGGGTGCGAGGACGTGCTCGCCTTCGCCACCTCCGCGGTGCGCGAGGCGACCAACGCGGACCAGGTCCTGGAGCGCGTACGGGTCGAGACCGGCGTCGACCTCGCCGTCCTCAGCGGCGAGGAGGAGGCCCGGCTCACCTTCCTCGCGGCCCGCCGCTGGTTCGGCTGGTCGGCCGGGAAGCTGCTGGTCCTCGACATCGGCGGCGGCTCCCTGGAGATCGCCTTCGGCCTCGACGAGGAACCGGACACCGCCGTCTCGCTCCCGCTCGGCGCGGGCCGCCTCACCGGGGCCTGGCTGCCGGACGACCCGGCCGACCCCGAGCAGGTCAGGGCGCTGCGCCGGCACGTACGGGCCAGCATCGCCCGGACCGTGGGCGTCTTCAGCCGCTCCGGGCCCCCCGACCACGTCGTCGCCACCTCCAAGACCTTCAAACAGCTCGCCAGGATCGCCGGGGCCGCCCGCTCCACCGAGGGGCTGTACGTGCAGCGCTGCCTCAGCCGCAGCGCCCTGGAGGAGTGGGTGCCGAAGCTGGCGGCGATGACGGTCGAGGAGCGCGGCCGGCTGCCCGGCGTCTCCGAGGGCCGGGCCGCCCAGCTGCTCGCCGGGGCGCTGGTGGCCGAGGGGGCGATGGACCTGTTCGGCGTCGAGGAGCTGGAGATCTGCCCCTGGGCCCTGCGCGAGGGCGTCATCCTGCGCCGCCTGGACCACCTTCCGGTGGAGCGGGCCGCACTGGAGGGATGAGCACGCCGGGACCGGCGTACGCCTACGAGGGGTGACCGCGCCGGGACTGGCGTACGCCCACGAGGGATGAGCACGCCGAGCCCCGCGTACGCCTACGAGGGGTGACCGCGCCGGGACCGGCGTACGCCTACGAGGGATGACCGCGCCCGACCCCGCGTACGCCCATGGCGCTGCTCACTTTCCGCCAGGGCCCCTCGGGGACGCGCACCACTGCCCGTACGCTGTCCAGGTGGCAGAACCAGTGGTGCGCATCCCCGATGCGAAGGTCGCCCTGTCAACGGCCTCGGTCTACCCCGAGTCCACCGCGACGGCCTTCGAGATCGCCGCGCGCCTCGGGTACGACGGCGTCGAGGTCATGGTCTGGACCGACCCCGTCAGCCAGGACGTCGAGGCGCTGCGCCGGCTCTCCGACTACCACCAGGTCCCGATCCTCGCGGTGCACGCGCCCTGCCTCCTGATCACCCAGCGGGTCTGGTCCACCGACCCGTGGGTCAAGCTCCAGCGGGCCAGGGCGGCCGCCGAGCGGCTCGGAGCCTCCACGGTCGTGGTGCACCCGCCCTTCCGGTGGCAGCGCAACTACGCCAAGGACTTCGTGACCGGGATCTGGCGGATGGCCGACGAGAGCGACGTCCGGTTCGCCGTCGAGAACATGTACCCGTGGCGCTACCGGGACCGCGAGATGCTCGCGTACGCCCCCGACTGGGACGTCACCAACGACGACTACCGGCACTTCACGGTCGACCTCTCGCACACCGCGACCGCTCGCACCGACAGCCTCGCCATGGTGGACCGGATGGGCGACCGGCTGGCCCACGTCCACCTCGCGGACGGCAGGGGCTCGGCCAAGGACGAGCACCTGGTGCCCGGCCGGGGCGACCAGCCGTGCGCGGAACTGCTGGAGCGCCTGGCCCGTACGTCGTTCGACGGCCATGTCGTCATCGAGGTCAACACCCGCCGCGCGATGTCCTCCGCCGAACGCGAGGCCGACCTCGCCGAGGCCCTGGCCTTCACCCGCCTCCACCTCGCCTCGGCCGCCACGGGCCCGGCCGCCGGGCCGCCCCGAGGCGCCTGACCACCTCCGTAACGCCGCCCCGGTCCCTTCCCCACTCACGTACGGCCCCCGGTGCGACCCCGTACGGCAGATGCCCACCCAGCGACCATCGCGTCCCGCATTCCGGACAGGCTGTCCAGATCTTGGATTCGGGGCGTACGCTCGAAGGCAGACTTTTCTGTTCTGTCGGAAGGCAGACTTCATCTGCCGAAGGAGCGAGCGACGATGCCCCAGCTGAGGTCCCGCACGGTCACCCACGGACGCAACATGGCGGGCGCGCGCGCCCTTATGCGCGCGTCGGGCGTAGCGAGCGCGGACATCGGCAAGCCGATCATCGCGGTCGCCAACTCGTTCACCGAGTTCGTCCCCGGCCACACCCACCTCGCCCCGGTCGGCCGGATCGTCTCCGAGGCGATCCAGGCGGCGGGCGCGGTCCCGCGCGAGTTCAACACCATCGCCGTGGACGACGGCATCGCGATGGGCCACGGCGGCATGCTCTACAGCCTGCCCTCCCGCGACCTGATCGCCGACTCCGTCGAGTACATGGTCGAGGCGCACTGCGCGGACGCGCTGATCTGCATCTCCAACTGCGACAAGATCACCCCGGGCATGCTGATGGCCGCGATGCGCCTCAACATCCCGACCGTCTTCGTCTCCGGCGGCCCGATGGAGGCCGGCAAGGCCACCCTCGTCGACGGCACCGTGCGAAAACTCGACCTGGTCAACGCGATCAGCGACGCGGTCGACGAGTCCATCTCCGACGAGGACATCCTCCGTATCGAGGAGAACGCCTGCCCCACCTGCGGCAGCTGTTCCGGCATGTTCACCGCCAACTCGATGAACTGCCTGACCGAGGTCCTCGGCCTCTCCCTCCCCGGCAACGGCTCGGTCCTCGCCACCCACACCGCCCGCAGGGCGCTGTACGAGGACGCCGGCCGCACGGTCGTCGAGATCACCAAGCGGTATTACGAGCAGGACGACGCGACGGTGCTGCCGCGCTCCATCGGCACCCGCGCCGCGTTCGACAACGCCATGGCGCTGGACATCGCGATGGGCGGCTCGACCAACACGATCCTGCACCTGCTGGCCGCCGCCGAGGAAGCGGAGCTGGCGTACGACCTCGACGACATCAACGAGGTCTCGCGCCGCGTCCCGTGCCTGTCCAAGGTCGCCCCGAACGTCGCCCCCGGCGGCACGTACTACATGGAGGACGTCCACCGCGCCGGCGGCATCCCCGCCCTCCTCGGCGAGCTGCACCGCGGCGGTCTGCTCAACGAGGACGTCCACTCCGTGCACTCCGACACCCTCGCCGAGTGGCTGAAGAACTGGGACGTGCGCGGCGGCTCCCCGTCCCCCGAGGCCGTCGAGCTGTGGCACGCCGCCCCCGGCTGCGTCCGCTCCGCGACCGCCTTCTCCCAGTCCGAGCGGTGGGACACCCTCGACCTGGACGCGGCGGGCGGCTGCATCCGCGACGTCGAGCACGCCTACTCCAAGGACGGCGGCCTCGCCGTCCTCAAGGGCAACCTCGCCGTGGACGGCTGCGTGGTGAAGACGGCCGGCGTCGACGAGTCGATCTGGACCTTCGAGGGCCCGGCCGTCGTCTGCGAGTCGCAGGACGAGGCCGTCGACAAGATCCTCCGCAAGGAGATCACGGCGGGCGACGTCGTCGTCATCCGTTACGAGGGTCCGCGCGGCGGCCCCGGCATGCAGGAGATGCTCTACCCGACGTCCTTCCTCAAGGGCCGGGGCCTGGGCAAGGTCTGCGCCCTGGTCACCGACGGCCGCTTCTCCGGCGGTACGTCAGGTCTCTCCATCGGCCACGCCTCGCCCGAGGCGGCCTCCGGCGGCACCATCGCGCTGGTGGAGAACGGCGACCGGATCCGCATCGACATCCCGAACCGGTCCATCGAGCTGCTGGTCGACGACGCCGAACTGGCCACCCGCCGCGAGGCGCTGAACGGCGTGTACGCGCCCAAGGCCCGCGAGCGCAAGGTGTCGGCCGCGCTGCGCGCGTACGCGGCGATGGCGACGAGCGCGGACCGGGGCGCGGTGCGCGACGTCTCCAAGCTCGGCTGACGGCCTGACGGCCTGACGGCCTGACCGCCCCACCGCCCATCCGCCCGACCCCGCCCGCCTGCTCAGCCGACCGCAGGCGCCTCCACCTCCACCCCGCTCGCCCGCACGCGGACCCGGAGCCCTCACCAGGCCCCCGGGTCCGCCCCGTCCAGGGCGAACACCGACCCGTCCGGAGCGCTGCCCACGACCATCCGCCCCGCCGTCACCGGCGCGGGCAGATCCGAGGCGTACGTCAGCTTCCCGGTGCTCAACCGCACCCGTGACTGCCCCACCAGCGCGCCCCGGACCGTGTCGACGGCCAGCAGCCGCCCGTCCGCGGCGGAGAAGTACAGGCGTCCGCCCTCCCCGAGCACCGGAGCGGAGGCCCGCCCGACCCCCGTCTCCAGCCGCCACTGCTCCGCCTTCGCACCGTCCGCGGCGGCGGTGTCGACGGCCAGCAGCGAACCGCCCCGCGCCAGCAGATACGCCACGTCACCGGCCATCGCCACCTGCGGCCCGTCCAGCGCGAAGGGCAGCTCCATCCGGGCGGCGGCCCCGGCCCCGGGGGCGTAGCGGACGATCTCGGCGGTGTCCGAGTTGTCGTCCATCGCCGTCAGCACCAGATCCCCGGCCCCGGCCGTGCCGACCGGGGTGAGCGCCCCGTCCAGCCGCCGCTGCCAGGACGTCCGGCCGCTGACCGCGTCGACCGCGGTGACGAGGGTCGACGTCCCGGAGGAGGCGTGCTCGAAGGCGTACGCGAGCCCGGACTCCTCGTCGTACAGACCGAAGAAGGGCCGTGTGTGCCCCGCGAGCGGGCGCTCCCAGCGCGCCGTGCCGCTCGCGCCGTCCAGCGCCCTCACCGTGCCGCCCTCCGCGACCGTCAGCAGGGTGTCACCCGCCGCGAACACGCCGCCGGGGCTCGCGGACAGCGAGGTGTCCCGTACGGCGGCGCCCTTCACCGGGTCGAACGCGCGCAGCTTCCCGTCCGGGGCGGGGGCCAGCACCACCCCGCCCGAGACGATCGGCGGCGGGCCGGGCCGGCGCGGGGCCGTGCGGTTCGACCACAGCACGCGCCCGTCCGCCGGATCGATCCTGGCCGTGCCGACCCTGGGCGCCGAGCAGTACAGCGCCGCGCCCGACCCGGCGGAGGAACAGACGGGCGCGGCACTCCCCGCGGGCCCCAACGCGGTACGCCACGGAGTGAAGGCCCCAGCGCCCTCGCCCTCCCGGCCCCCGACACCCGCACGCTGCCGCGCCTCCGGACCGCCGTCGGCCGGCCCCGAACCACCGCCGCCCCACACGGCGTACGCGCCCGCCCCGGCCCCCGCCACCAGCAGGAGCAGCGCCGCCGCCACGATCAGCCGGGTACGCGGCAGCCGCCCGCGCCGGACCGGAAGCGCGCCGCGCACATGCGTGTCCTCCTCCGCCCCGTCCCGCCCCTCCGCCGCCGGCACCGCCGCCGCGACCACCGCCCGACGCCGCTGAGCCGGTATGAACGCGTCGGCCTCGTACGACGGCGGCAGCAGCGCCGTCATCACCTCGCCCGGGGTGGGCCGGGCGGCCGGGTCCTTCGCCAGGCACCGGGCGACCAGCGGCGCGAGATCCTCCGGCACCCCGCTGAGGTCCGGCTCGTCGTGCACCACCTGGTACGCCACGATGTACGGGCTGTCCGAGTCGAACGGCCCCCGCCCCGTCGCCGCGTGGACGAGCACCGCCCCCAGCGCGAACACATCGGCGGCCGGCCCCACCTCACGGGGCCGCTGGAACTGCTCGGGAGCCATGTAGGGCGGCGAGCCGATCAGCTTCCCGGTCTCGGTGCGCACATCGCTGTCGTACGGCCGGGAGATCCCGAAGTCGATGACCTTGGGCCCGGTGTCCGCCAGCAGCACGTTGCTCGGCTTCAGATCCCGGTGGATGACGCCCGCCCGATGGATGTCCCGCAGCGCCTCCGCCAGCCCGGCCGTCAGCCTGCGCAGCTCGGCGGGGGCCATCGGGCCATTCCGCTTCACCTGCTCGGCGAGCGTCGGCCCGGGCACGTACAGGGTGGCCATCCACGGCCGTACGGCCTCCGGATCGGCGTCCACGACCGACGCGGTGAACGCCCCGCTCACCCGCCGCGCGGCGGCCACCTCCTGCCGGAACCGCGCCCTGAACTCGGGATCCGCCGCGTACGGCGCGTGCACCACCTTCACCGCGAGCTGAAGCCCGGAGGCGGAGCGCGCCAGATGGACGACGCCCATGCCGCCGACGCCGAGACATGCCTCAAGACGGTAGGTACCCGCATACTCCGGAAACTCCGCTTCCGGATGCGCTCCGGTTCCTCGCAGCGGCGGCATCGCCCACCCCCGTGTGCTCGTGCGCATGCGACGCACGGAGCCTAGTCGATACGGCGTACGAGAAGCACGGAGCTTGCTAGCCTGCGCGTCGTACGCATACGTGCGTATGCGACATCTCAACGGGGGAGGCCCACATGGGAGTTGAAGAGCAGGCCCAGGAACCGGTGACGACCGCCGCCACGGAGACGGCCGAGGCCGCCGCCGCGGACGTCGGAACGGCCAGTTCCACGCGCTACCCGATCGCCCCGGGCTACCGCGTCAACGTCCGCACCGGACCGGGCACCAATTACCGCATCGTCAGGACCCTGCCGTACGACTGGAAGGTCCCGATCTACTGCCAGGCGCCGGGCGAGCGGGTCACCGGCCCGTACGGCACGTCGAACCTCTGGGACAACATCGCCAACGGCCAGTTCGTCGCGGACGCCTACGTCTACACCGGGCGCGACGGCTACATCGCCCCGCGCTGCGACTGACGTCCCACCGCCCGGCCGGGGAGCAAGCCTCCCCGGCCGGGCGCGAGGCACATCGTCCCGGGGTAACGCCCACCGCCAGGGCGCACCGCACATCGCCCGGGGGCAACCGTCCCCGGCCGGGGATAATCGACCTCGTGAGCGAGAACAGCGAAGCCCCCGGCCCCCAGCCCGCCGGAGCGACCGGAGCCAATGGCTCCAGCTCCGGCTCCGGATCCGCCCCCGCGGCCCCCGGCCCGCAGCCCGAGCCGATCCGTTTCTTCGGTACGACCTGGGTCGGCCACGACGGCGGCTACGCGCTGCGTCGCGCAGGCGTCGCGGTCGGTTCGCTGGCCGCCGCGGTGGCCGCCTGCTTCATTCTGCGCTTCGCCTACCAGGGGCTGGAGATCGCGGAGGTCGGCGGCGTCGTCGGAATGCTGGTGATCGTGATGTTCGCGGTCTGCAGCGCCATCGCGTTCCGCAAGACCTGGGAGTCCTTCGGCTCCCGCCCGAAGGACCCGGCCCGCGAGGACGCCCTGCGCGGCCTGAAGTCGATCGGGTTCATCGGCTCGCTGCTCGCCTACTTCTTCCGCTCGCTGATCGAGGCCCCGGGCGAGAAGCTGCGCCGCACCGAGTACGAGACCGCCCGCGCCCAGTTCGACAAGCGCCGCTCGGCCCGCACCGGAAACCCGGCGGCCCGCAGGGCGAGCGGCCGCAAGCGCCCCAAGCGCGGCTGAAGCGCGTTTCGGCCTCCTCCGTACCCCGATGCGAAGATGACGCAGGCGAACGGAACGGCCAGCACTGAGCACCGCCCGGAGGGTGAACGCATGACCCAGACAGTCGCAGTCCTCGGCACCGGCAAGATCGGCGAGGCCCTTCTCAGCGGCATGATCCGGGCGGGCTGGCGACCGGCCGACCTCCTGGTGACCACCCGCCGCAGCGAGCGGGCCCAGGAACTGCACACGCGGTACGGAGTCGAGTCGGTCACCAACGCCGAGGCGGCAAAGGCGGCGGACATCCTCATCCTGGCCGTCAAGCCGCAGGACATGGGCAGGCTCCTCGACGAACTGGCCCCCCACGTCGACGCCGACCGCCTGGTCATCAGCGCGGCCGCCGGCATCACCACCACCTTCATCGAGGAACGGCTCACCCCGGGCGCCCCGGTCGTCCGGGTCATGCCGAACACCCCGGTCCTCGTGGACGAGGGCATGTCCGTCATCTCGGCCGGCAGCCACGCCACGGGCGCGCACCTCACCACCACCGAGGAGATCTTCGGCGGCGTCGGCAAGACCCTGCGCGTCCCGGAGTCCCAGCAGGACGCGGCCACCGCCCTCTCCGGCTCGGGCCCCGCCTACTTCTACTTCCTGGTCGAGGCCATGACCGACGCGGGCATCCTGCTCGGCCTGCCCCGCGCCCAGGCCCACGACCTCATCGTCCAGGCCGCCATCGGGGCCGCCGTGATGCTCCGGGACAGCGGCGAACACCCGGTCAAGCTCCGCGAGGCCGTCACCAGCCCCGCCGGCACGACGATCAGCGCCATCCGCGAACTGGAGAACCACGGCGTACGAGCGGCCCTCATCGCCGCCCTCGAAGCCGCCCGCGACCGCAGCCGCGAACTGGCCTCCGGCAACGGCTGACCCCACCCCGATCCGCACCCCCGACCCCCGGCCGCCCGCACCACAGGCCGGGGGTTGACACGTCTCGACCGCATCCGTAGTGTGCTCCGAGTTGTCCGACGTGAGCGCCGACCCCGGTCGGTCCCCGGACAGCCATTCCGCAGTGATCACGACCAGCGAGCGACTTCGTGTCGCCTGCTATTTCGTGCGCATTCGCGAAATGAGGAATCCGCGTTCGAAGGGACGCACCCCGATTAGCGTCGGGGGCCGGGATTCCGCTAACGTCTCACTCGTCGGAACGGCCCAAGGGCCGGGAGGACAAGCCCCGCTGACTGGGAATCAGGCCCGAAAGGATCTGATAGAGTCGGACTCGCCGGAAAGGGAAAACGCGAAAGCGAAGAACCTGGAAAGCGAAAAAGTACGATCGCTTGACCCGCTTCGACCGGGAATCGGACAGGAAACAGTCTGATAGAGTCGGAAACGCAAGACAGCAAAACAGACAAGAAGAAAAACGAAGGGAAGCGCCCGGAGGGCCCCGGTGATACGGGACCGAAGGAAGCGTCCGTTCCTTGAGAACTCAACAGCGTGCCAAAAGTCAACGCCAGATATGTTGATACCCCGGCCTGCACCTGGTGCAG
>NZ_JAEBEP010000016.1:0-161759 GCF_046548915.1 Streptomyces sp. cmx-18-6
CGAACCCGGAAGCTAAGCCTTTCAGCGCCGATGGTACTGCAGGGGGGACCCTGTGGGAGAGTAGGACGCCGCCGAACAATTTTTCCGGGAAAGCCCCGCACCGTATGGTGCGGGGCTTTTCTGCGTTCTGAGCGTCTAGGGTCGGACCATGCGCTACGAACTGGTCATCTTCGACAACGATGGTGTGCTCGTCGACAGTGAGCCGCTCGCCAACACCATCCTCGCCGGCTACCTCACCGAACTCGGCCACCCCACCTCGTACGAGGAGTCGCTGCGCGACTACATGGGGGCCGCTGTGCACCGTGTGCACGATCTCGTCGAGGAGCGGGGCGGGGAGAAGCTTCCCGCGGACTTCGAGGACATCCTCTATTCTCGTACCTTCGCTGCTTTCCAGCGTGAGCTGGTCGCGGTGGACGGGGTGGAGGAACTCCTCGGCAAGCTCGTCGCGGACGGGGTCGACTATTGCGTCGCCTCGTCCGGGAGCCACGAGAAGATCCGGGTCGGGCACCGCAAGACCGGGCTCGACCAGTGGTTCGAAGAAGAGTGGATCTTCAGCTCGGAGGACGTCGGGCGGGGCAAGCCGGCGCCGGACCTGTTCCTGCGCGCCGCCGACCGGATGGGCGTCGCGCCCGAGCGGTGCGTCGTCATCGAGGACAGTCCGCTCGGCGTCGAGGCGGCGCGGGCGGCCGGGATGGACGTGTACGGATTCACGTCGATGATGCCCGCGGACCGGCTGGCCGGGGTGACCGGACACTTCTCGGACATGTCCCAACTCCCGGAACTGCTCGCCTGATCCATCTACCCATGGGTAGCGCCCGGGTCTACGCTCGCCGCCATGACAGACGCGGGCTTGCGGCACGGCAGGGCTTCACTGGCGTTGAGCTTCTGCGCCCAGGGGGTGGCCTTCGCCCTCCTGGTGACGCGCATCCCCGCTCTTCAGGACCAGTACGGGATATCCGACGGGCTGCTGCCCGCGTTCCTCGCCGCTGTCCCGGTGCTGGCGGGGGTCGGCAGCGTACTGACCGAAGAGGCGGTCGCGCGGGTGCGGCCCGGTGTCGTCCTGCGCTGGGCCCAGCCGCTCGTCCTGCTCGCGCTGCTCGGGGTGGGCGCCGGCCGGGAGCTCTGGCACATCGCCGTGGCCCTCGGCGTCTTCGGGCTGGCGGTCGGGGCGCTGGACGCCTCGATGAACATGATGGGCGTCAGCCTCCAGCGGGCGTACGGGCGCAGCATCATGCTCGGCTTCCACGCCGCGTTCAGCCTCGGCGGGATCGCCGGGGCGTCCCTCGCGTGGGTCGGGGCGCGGTGGGACCTGTCGCTGTTCGCGTCCTACCTCCCGGTCGTGGCGGTCCTGCTGCCCGCCGTGCTGGTCGGCAGCCGCTGGTACACGGAGGGGCGGAGCCCGGACCGGGGCGGCGTCGACTCCCTGAAGGCAGGCGGTGGCGGGGGCGTCTCGTTCAAGCTGCTGCTGCCGCTCTGCCTGGTGATGTGCTTCGCGTACATCGGTGACTCGACCGTCGCCAACTGGAGCGCCAAGTACCTCCAGGACGTGCTCGGCAGCTCGGAGCAGATGTCGACCGTCCCGTACAACGTCTACATGGTGACCACGCTGCTCGGGCGGGCGGTCGGGGACCTCGGGGTGCGGCGGTTCGGGGCGGTCGCCGTGGTGCGGGGCGGGAGTGTGCTGGCCGCCGGGGGGTTCGCGGTCGTGGCCATGGCTCCGGGGGCCTGGGTGGGGATGCTCGGGTTCACGCTGCTGGGGCTCGGGCTCTGTGTGATCGTGCCGCAGACCTTCGCGGCGGCAGGGCGGATGTTCCCGGGGAACAGCGACGCGGCGGTGGCCCGGCTGAACGTCTTCAACTATGTCGGGTTCCTGGTGGGTTCGCCGCTCGTGGGCGTTGTGGGGGACGCGTGGAGCTACCGGGGGGCCATGCTCGTACCGATGGTCCTGGTGCTGGCGACGCTGGTGTACGCCCGCTCGTTCGCGCCGGAGCCCGCCCGATACGGTGGCGGGCATGAGCGGCCGCACACAGCTGATGTGGGATGACGCAGTTACGGGATACGACTTCGGGGAGAGCCACCCCATGGACCCCGTCCGGCTGGCCCTGACGATGGGGCTGGTGCGGGCGTTCGGGCTCGACGGGGCGGTGGACCTGCGGGGGGCGAAGCCCGTGGGGGACTCCACCCTGCGGCTCGTGCACCGGCAGGACTACGTGTCCGCCGTGCGGGCCGCCTCCGCCGATCCCCGGGCCGCCGACCAGGACTACGGGCTCGGGACCGTCGACGATCCGGCGTTCGCCGGGATGCACGAGGCGTCCGCGCTGATCGCCGGGCTCTCCGTGGGGGCCGCCGAGGCCGTGTGGCGGGGCCTGAGCGAGCACGCGGTGAACTTCACCGGGGGGCTGCATCACGCCATGCCGGGGGCGGCCGCCGGGTTCTGCATCTACAACGACCCGGCCCTCGCCATCGCCCGGCTGCTGGAGCTGGGCGCGGAGAGGGTCGCGTACGTCGATGTGGACGTCCACCACGGGGACGGGGTGCAGGCCGCGTTCTGGGAGGACCCGCGCGTCCTGACCATCTCCCTGCACGAGCACCCGCGCACGCTCTTCCCGCAGACCGGGTGGCCGGAGGAGACCGGGGCCGGGGCGGGCGAGGGCTCGGCGGTGAACCTGGCGCTGCCCGCCGGGACCGGGGACGCCGGGTGGCTGCGGGCCTTCCACGCGGTCGTGCCCGAGCTGCTGGCCGATTTCCGCCCCCAGGTGCTCGTCACGCAGCACGGGGCCGATACGCACTTCGAGGACCCGCTCGCCCATCTCGCGGTCTCCCTGGACGCGCAGCGGGCGGTGATGGAGTCCTGCCACGAGCTGGCCCACCAGTACGCGGACGGCGGGCGCTGGGTGGCGCTCGGCGGGGGCGGGTACGCGGTGGTCGACGTCGTACCGCGTTCGTGGACGCATCTCGTCGGGATCGCCGCGCACGCGCCCGTCGATCCGGAGTCGGTGGTGCCGGCCTCCTGGCGGGATCAGGTCTACGCGCTGACGCGGCAGTTGGGTCCTGGCCGGATGACGGACGGGCGTACGCCGTCCTGGCAGTCCTGGGAGGACGGGTACGACCCGGCGGACCGGCTGGACCAGGCGGTCATCGCGACGCGCAAGGCGGCGTTCCCGCTGCGGGGGCTGCTGGCCTGAGCGACGCAGCAGAGGTGACGTGCGCCAGAGGTGACGTGCCGGAGGTGACGTGCCGGAGGTGACGTGCCGGAGGTGACGTGCCCGTGCCGGCGTAGCGGAATCGTGCGGGAGCGTGGTGGGGGCATTGTCCCGGGCGGTTACGCCAACGGTGGGGCGTAACGGGATTCCCGCCCGCCCGGCCGGTGCGATGCGGCAGCATCCGTGAGGTGTTGAGCACCGGGGCGTTACGCGCCCATCTGCTGGCGGCCCGGCTGGCCGGGCCCGTGGCCACCCCGCGCGAGGACAGTCTGCGCAGCTACCGGCTGTTCGCCGCGCGGGATCCCCGGGTGATGCTGGGTCTCTCGCCCGAGCGGGCCTGGGAAGAGCCGGAGGTGTTGCGGCTGATGGCGGACCGGTGCGGGGTCTCGGCGGATCCCGCGCACGTCTCCGGGCCGGACGCGATCGACCCGGAGCGGACGGTGGCCGCGCTGGACGCGTTCGCGGAGCGGCTGGGGCGGGTGGCGTCGCTGCGGGCCCCGGTGCTGCTGGGGACCGGGCATCCGCACCGGCTGCTGGGGTTCTACGCCGGGCTGGCAGACGCCTTGTCGGCGGCGGGATGCCCTGTCCTCACCCCCGCGCAGGGGCGATGTATCGACATAACGACCCGGTTCGGCGTACGCACGTACCGTCTCGACTACGTACGGGGGGTCGCCCTGGTGCGCGAACCCGGGGGGCGGCCCACGGGTGGTGAAACCGGCGCGCACACCCATTCCCCGCTGCCGGTCAGGGTGGCGCTCCAGGACGCGGCGGAGCGGTACGGGGTGCTTCCGGAGCTGGTGATCGGGGACCACGGGTGGGTCTGCGGCGCAGGTCAGCTCGGCATCGAGGCCATCGGACCGGCGGACACGGACGATCCGGCGCTGTTCGTCGGGGAGGCCGAGGGGCGGGTTTCCGTCGCCGTGCCGCTCGACGACGGCGTGCGGTCGCACTACTACCGGCCGCTGACGCGCTATGTGCTCCACCGGGCACGCCTGTCCCCGTAGGCGGGCCGATCGTCCCTCCTCTTCCCCACTCGCACCACCCGCCCCTAATCTGGGGAGTGAGCGCACAACGACGAAGAGTCACCGGAGGGGAAGCCGGTGCGCGTCCGGTGCGGAAGGTACAGGTGGGTCATGGCTGCTGACAACGAGAGGCCTCTCAACGAGGTCAAGTTTCTGACCGTGGCGGAAGTCGCCTCGGTCATGCGAGTGTCGAAGATGACCGTGTACCGCTTGGTGCACAGCGGTCATCTGCCGGCGATCCGGGTGGGCAGGTCCTTCCGGGTGCCGGAGCAAGCGGTTCACGCGTATCTCCGCGAGTCCTTTGTGGGGGTGGAATCGGCCTGAGGCCGCCCGCGGACGCCGGGGGCCGCCCTGCGGAACCCCGGGGTTTGCCCTCGGATTACGTCCCTCACCCGGTGGCGGGTAGGCTAGGCCGACGTAGGTCGTGTGGGCCCAGACGCCCCGCACCAGTGAAAATGAAGTGAGCGAGGGTAGTCGTGGGCTCTGTTATCAAGAAGCGGCGCAAGCGGATGGCCAAGAAGAAGCACCGCAAGCTGCTCAAGCGCACGCGCGTTCAGCGTCGCAACAAGAAGTAAGCGAACGCAGTTCGTGAGATCCGCAGCCCTCCCGCCCATCCGGCGGGAGGGCTGCGGTGCGTTTCGGGGCACGGGGTCGTCACAGGACGGCGTCCACCCGCTACGGTGACGGCCAGGGAAGTCACCGCGGGAAGCGGGTACCCGCTTCCCGGACCGACGGAAGGCGCTGGTCTTGGGCAAGGTCGTCCTCGTCACGGGAGTGGCCCGGCAGCTGGGGGGCCGCTTCGTCCGGCGCGTCCAGCGCGATCCCGGGGTGGACCGGGTGATCGCCGTGGACGCGGTCGCGCCCGCGCACCCGTTGGGGGACGCGGAGTTCGTGCGGGCGGACATCCGGCAGTCCGCCCTGGCGCGGATCCTGGCCGAGTACGCCGTCGACACGGTCGTGCACCTGGACGTCTCCGGCAAGGCCCTCGGCACGGCCGGCCGGACGGCGATCAAGGAGACCAACGTCATCGGCACCATGCAGCTGCTCGGCGCCTGTCAGAAGTCGCCGACCGTGCAGCGGCTCGTGGTGAAGTCCAGTACGAGCGTGTACGGGTCGGCGCCCCGCGATCCGGCGGTGTTCACCGAGACCACCCCGCCCAAGTCGCTGCCGAGCGGCGGGTTCGCCAAGGACGCGGTGGAGGTCGAGGGGTACGTACGGGGCTTCGCCCGCCGCCGCCCCGACGTCGCGGTGTGCGTGCTGCGGTTCGCCAACATCCTGGGGCCGCGGCCGGACTCGCCGCTCGCGGACTATCTGTCGCTGCCGGTGCTGCCGACCGTCTTCGGGTACGACCCCCGGCTCCAGTTCGTGCACGAGGACGACGTCGTCGACGTACTGGAGATCGCCTCGCGCGAGCCCCGGCGCGGGACGCTGAACAGCGGGACCTTCAACATCGCCGGGGACGGCGTGCTGTTGCTCTCGCAGTGCTCGCGGCGGCTGGGGCGGCCGACCGTGCCGGTGCTGCTGCCCGCCGTCACATGGGTCGGCTCGGCGCTCCGTACGATCGGTATGACCGACTTCTCGCCGGAACAGATCCGGCTGCTGACCCATGGCAGGGTGGTGTCCACCGTGCAGATGCGCGAGACCCTCGGTTTCCGGCCGGAGTTCACCACGGCCGAGACCTTCGCGGAGTTCGCGCGGAGCCGGGGGCCCGGGCTGCTGCCGCCTCAGACGGTGGGCAGGGCGGTGGACCGGCTGGCGGAGCTGCCGCTGCCGGGGGGCGCCGGACCGCGGGAGCGCGGGGCCGGTGCGGTACAGACGAATCACGGCGCCAGGTAGAGGAGCGCACCGACGATGGCGGACGCCAAGGTCATTCCGTTCGACGACGACCGTTCGCGGTCCGGTGGCGCCGCGCGTCCGGCCCGGCGCCGGACCGGGGCGGGCGGCAGCGGCGCCCGGGGCGACGGCTCCACGGCCCCTGTGAGCGCCCTGCCGGGCGGCCGGCTGCCCGAGCCGCCCGAGTCCTCCCCGGAGGCCGGGGCGGCGGCGCAGGACGCGCAGGGGCCCCAGGAGGCCCCGGGGGGCGGGGTGCGGGGGACTGCCGGGGCGGGAGAGGCCGAGGCCGCCGGGGCGGGCGGCGGCTGGGACCGGCGGATCGCGGGCGGGCTCGCGTTCCTGCGGCGGCGGGTCACCGGCGACTACGAGGTCGACGAGTTCGGTTACGACAAGGAGCTCACCGACCAGGTCCTGATGTCGGCGCTGCGCCCGCTGGCGGACAAGTACTTCCGCGTCGAGGTGAAGGGCATCGAGAACATCCCCTCGGACGGCGGGGCGCTCGTCGTGGCCAACCACTCCGGGACGCTGCCGCTGGACGGGCTGATGCTCCAGGTCGCGGTGCACGACAACCACCCGGCCGAACGCCATCTGCGGCTGCTCGCCGCCGACCTGGTCTTCCACCTGCCGGTGGTCAACGAGCTGGCGCGCAAGGCCGGTCACACGCTGGCCTGTGCGGAGGACGCGCAGCGGCTGCTGGAGCTCGGCGAGATCGTCGGGGTGATGCCGGAGGGGTTCAAGGGCATCGGCAAGCCGTTCGGCGACCGCTACAAGCTCCAGCGCTTCGGGCGGGGCGGGTTCGTCTCGACGGCGCTGCGGGCGGGCGCGCCGATCGTGCCGTGCTCGATCGTCGGGGCCGAGGAGATCTACCCGATGATCGGCAACGCGAAGACGCTGGCGCGGCTGCTGGGCTTCCCGTACTTCCCGCTCACGCCGACGTTCCCGTGGCTGGGGCCGCTGGGGATGGTGCCGCTGCCGACGAAGTGGACGATCCAGTTCGGTGAGCCGATCCCCACGGACGGCTATCCGCCGGAGGCGGCGGAGGACCCGATGCTGATGTTCAACCTGACGGACCAGGTGCGCGAGCAGATCCAGCACACGCTGTACAAGCTGCTCGTACAGCGGCGGTCGGTCTTCTTCTGAGGCGGAGCGGGTTACGAAGAGGGGGCCGGTACGCGGTGTGCGTGCCGGCCCCCTCCCACGTACGCGCTACTGCTTCGGCTTGAGGTTCTCTCCGTCGATCCCCAGGCCGGGGAGGAGCCCGGGGAGCAGCGGGGGCAGGGTCACGTCCGGAGCGGGGCGGGGCGGGGTGCTGGGCCGGTCCTCCGGGGTCGGCGGGGTGAGGCCGTCCGTGGGGAGGTCGTCGAGCAGGCCGTCCGTACCGCCGCCCAGCAGACCGTCCTCGGGGGTCGCGCCGGCGGAGCCGGAGGAGCCCGACGAACCGGAGGGCTTGGGCGCGGTGCTGGAGTCGGTGCGGCCCTCGGACTGGGTCGGGGGCGCGGGGGCGGTGGGGTCGTCGGTCCGGGGGGAGCCGGTGTCCGGGGCGGTGGAGTCGGAGCGCTTGGCGTCCTCGCGGGCGTCCGGGGGGCGGGGGAGGAGCGACTGGAGCGGGGCGACGTCCTCGTCCATGGCGTCGAAGACGGAGCTGACCTCGTCGCCGACGTCGGCGAGCTGGACGGGCAGCCGGTCGCGGAGGCTGCTCCAGGTGTCGCGGTGCGAGCGGGAGAAGGTGTCCAGGGCCTGGATATGGCCGATGCCGCCGTCGCGCTTGTAGGCGGAGTGGAGCAGCCGGTGGCCCTCGGAGGCGTCGTGGGACATGCCGTTGAGCGCGCGTCTGACCGCGCCGAGGGACTCGTGGTCCAGCTCGCCGGCGCGGCCGCGCTCCATGAGTCTGCGGGCCTCGCTGAGCCGGGTCGACGCCTGGTCGAGGTATGCCTCGCCGCGGTCGGCCTCGCCCTTGGTCATGCCGAGGCTGATGTCCTCCATCCCGCGCTTCAGCCCGTACAGCGAGTCACCGGGCAGGGCGTCGGAGCTGGCAGCGGCCACTCCGCCGAACGCGCCGGCTGCCACACCCACGGTGAGCCCGCCGGCGGTGAGCCCCTTCGCCCAGCGGGAGCGGGGACGCAGTTTGCGCAGTGGCGAGGCCCGGTGGGCCCCCTTGCCCCGTTGCACGGGCACCGTAGGGCCCGTCGATGCGCCGCCCTCGGCGAACATGGCCTCCATGGCCGCGACGAGCTGGGCTCGCTGCACCACTTTGACCTCGGGGTCCAACTGCGGCTTCGGTAGTTCACCGAGGCCGTTCGCCAGGGCCAACAGCGGTCCGCGGTCGGCCTGGTCGGCCGGCTCCTCGGGCTGTCCGGCCGCCGCACCCTGGAGGGTCTGCTCCTCCAGGGCCTGGGCGAAGGCGTTCGCCCGCCGGTGTGCCGAAACGTTTGCGATCACTGGCGGCACCTCCTCTCGTCATGACGGTCGACTCCCCTGACGGTCCGGAAGGTTGCACACCTTGAGCGTTTCCACTCGATGGAGTGAGTGGCTACGGACATGCAGTGACGACAGGGGGCCTGCAACCGGCACAACGAGGGGCGCGGCACTTGGGTTACGCACGAAAGATGATCGGACCAGTGCGTGAAGGATCGGTCACTTTCGGTCTCGGTCAGCGGGCGTCGTCCGGCAGCAGGCGGGCGAGCGTGCGGACGGCGCGGTATTGCAGGGTCTTGATCGCGCCCTCGTTCTTGCCCATCACCCGGGCCGTCTCGGCGACCGAGAGGCCCTGGAGGAAGCGCAGCGTGACGCACTCCTGCTGCTGCGGATTGAGTCGGCGCACGGCCTGGAGCAGTGCGGCGTTGGAGAGGGACTCCAGGACGGAGTCCTCGGGGGAGCGTTCCACTTCGTTGGCGTCGAGCATTTCGCCGGTGGTCACTTCCAGTCGGAACCGGCTGGATTTGAAGTGGTCGGCGACCAGGTTGCGCGCGATCGTGACCAGCCAGGCCCCGAAGTCGCGGCCCTGCCAGGTGAACGTGGAGATCCGGCGCAGCGCGCGGAGGAAGGTCTCACTGGTGAGGTCCTCCGCGGTCGCCTTGCCGCCCACGCGGTAGTAGATGTACCGGTACACGGTGTCGCTGTACTGGTCGTACAGGCGGCCGAAGGCGTCCGCCTCACCGGCCTGTGCGCGCTCGACGAGATCCATCATGCGGGCGCTGTCGCTGTCGGCGGTGGGACGGCGGACGGTCGACGTGGTCGAGGCGGCGCGGGTGCTGCGTCTTCCGACCGCCGCACTGCGTTCGGCCATGGCGTAGCACGGGCCGGCAGGTGCAGGGGTGGCAAAGGCGGGGACGGCGTACGCGGTGGGGACGAAGCCGCGCAAGCGGTCAATGACCGATGCACGCAGCGTAGCCAGGCCCGAAGCGTCAACCCCGACGTGTGGGTACACGGGACTCCCAGAGGCAGAGCTTTCCATCACGAGCAGTGCGAAAAACGTCACTCGTCGTAGCGAGCGGCGGTCTCCGTGATGCGTCTGAGGAGAATAACGCTTCGTGCAGGCGGCACTACACCCAGTTGTCTAAATCACCGATTACGTCGTTTCTTGTATCGCTAAGTGACGCATCGGGCACCACATCGTGACCAGTTATTGATCGGATTGCTTCGTGATCTGTCTCTGGGTACGACGGGTTGTGTTCGGGCCATGGGCGGCCGGGCCCGGCCGGGGCCGCGGGTCGTCAGCGGCGGCGGCGGTGCAGGGCCAGGGCCGCCGCCGTTCCGCCCGCCAGTGCGCCGACTCCGGCGGCGGCCGGGATGCCGACCTTCGCCGCCTTGCGGCCGGTGCGGTAGTCGCGCAGCCGCCAGTCCAGGGCGCGGGCGTGCCTGCGGAGCTTGGTGTCCGGGTTGATCGCGTAGGGGTGGCCGACCAGCGAGAGCATCGGGATGTCGTTGTGCGAGTCGCTGTAGGCGGCGCAGCGGTCCAGGTCCAGGTCCTCGGCCGCCGCCAGGGCGCGTACCGCTTCGGCCTTGGCGGGGCCGTGCAGGGGCTCGCCCACCAGGCGGCCGGTGTAGACGCCGTCGACCGATTCGGCGACGGTGCCGAGCGCGCCGGTCAGGCCGAGGCGGCGGGCGATGATGGTGGCCGTCTCCACGGGGGCGGCGGTGACCAGCCAGACGCGCTGGCCGGCGTCCAGGTGGGCCTGGGCCAGGGCGCGGGTGCCGGGCCAGATGCGGTCGGCCATGTACTCGTCGTAGATCTCCTCGCCGATGGACATCAGCTCGGAGACCCGGTGGCCCTTGACGATGGACAGGGCGCTGTCGCGGGCGTCCTGCATGTGTTCCGGGTCCTCGACGCCGGCCAGCCGGAACCACGCCTGCTGCCAGGCGAACCGGGTGAGCTCGCGGCGCTCGAAGAACTTCCGCTTGTAGAGGCCGCGGCCGAAGTGGAAGATCGCGGCGCCCTGCATGACGGTGTTGTCGAGGTCGAAGAAGGCGGCGGCGCGGTCGTCCCCGGCGACCGGGAAGGCGGGCTCGTCGGGCGCGTGGTCGGGGACTCTGGCCAGCAGGGCGGATTCGTCCTCGACCGAGGTCTTGCGGGCGGCCTCCGCCGCGGCCTCGCCTGCCAGGACGCTCCGTGCAGTCGCGGAACGCCTACGGGGTGTGAGCCATCCAAGAGCGGCCATGCGGTGAGCATAACCAGTTCATCCGTACCTGCCCGACCTGCCGGGATGCGAGGGCGTGAACACTGCGGGGCCGAATCGTTGATCGGGCGATTCCGGGCGGTCCGTCGCCGTCGCGCGCGGGCGCGGAAAGTGAGCGTGACGGGCTCGGGGCGCAGGCGCGGGGGGCCAGAATGAGAGGCATGAGTCCTCTGCTGCGCCGTACGAAGAAGAAGCCCGCCGACCGGGTGGTCACCCTCGTGGGGAAGCCCGGCTGTCATCTGTGCGAGGACGCGCGGGCGGTGGTGAGCGCGGTCTGCGAGGAGACCGGTGCGTCGTGGACGGAGAAGGACATCACCGAGGACGAGGCGCTGTACAAGGAGTACTGGGAGCAGATTCCGGTGGTGCTGATCGACGGCGAACAGCACACGTTCTGGCGGGTGGATCCGGCGAGGCTGCGCAAGGCACTGGGTGCGGACGCGAAACCCGGTTAACATCATGGGCGTTTTGAGTGGTCTCGGGGGCGTAGACGTGAGGAGTGTGCACCGCTTTGCCCCCTTCGAGGCTGCAACGGGCTGATGCGGTCCCTGGTTCCGGGATCGCACGGGGAATGTGCGTGACCCCGGTCACTTTGACCGGACAAAACGGACACCATCTTTGTGCACGCGTTCACAAAGACATAGCCTGCAGGGGACGGGGCGGTCCTGGGACATACGGCCGCCTGCAGCCCCGCTCATCCCGCAGGAGCACCGTGGCAACTGGCCGAACTCACCGACCGGCGACCCGTAGCCGAGGAATTCCCGAGGCCACCGTCGCCCGGCTTCCGCTGTATCTGCGCGCCCTGACCGCGCTCTCCGAGCGATCGGTACCCACGGTCTCCTCCGAGGAACTGGCCGCGGCGGCCGGGGTCAACTCCGCGAAGCTGCGCAAGGACTTCAGCTACCTGGGGTCCTACGGCACCCGCGGTGTCGGGTACGACGTCGAGTATCTCGTCTACCAGATCTCCCGCGAACTCGGGCTCACCCAGGACTGGCCGGTCGCCATCGTCGGCATCGGCAACCTCGGCGCGGCCCTCGCCAACTACGGCGGCTTCGCCTCGCGCGGCTTCCGGGTCGCGGCGCTGATCGACGCCGACCCCGCCATGGCCGGTACGCCGGTGGCCGGGATCGCCGTCCAGCACACGGACGACCTGGACCGGATCATCAGCGACAACGGTGTGTCCATCGGCGTGATCACCACCCCGCCCGGCGCGGCCCAGCAGGTCTGCGACCGGCTCGTCGCCGCCGGGGTGACCTCCATCCTGAACTTCGCGCCGACCGTGCTCTCGGTGCCCGAGGGCGTCGACGTACGCAAGGTCGACCTCTCCATCGAGCTCCAGATCCTCGCGTTCCACGAGCAGCGCAAGGCCGGCGAGGACGCGTCCCAGGAGGGCGAGGACCCCGCCGCCCCGCCGATGCGCGCCACGCCCGCCAGCCGGAAAGGACCCGACGGGGACATGCCCGCCGTGATGCCGGCATGAGCCTCCTCGTCGTCGGACTGAGCCACCGCAGCGCCCCCGTCTCCGTACTGGAGCGGGCCTCCCTCGCTGCCGAGACCCAGGCCAAGCTGCTCCAGGACGCCCTCGCCGCGGAACCCGCGACCGAGGCCGCCGTGCTGGCCACCTGCAACCGCATCGAGCTGTACGCGGACGTGGACAAGTTCCACGCGGGCGTCGCCGAGCTCTCCACCCTGCTCGCCCAGCACAGCGGCGTCGGACTGGACGAGCTCACTCCGTATCTCTATGTGCACTACGAGGACCGGGCCGTCCACCACCTCTTCTCGGTGGCCTGCGGGCTGGACTCGATGGTCGTCGGCGAGGGCCAGATCCTCGGCCAGATCAAGGACGCGCTCGCGCGCGGCCAGGAGCTGCACACCGCCGGACGGCTGCTGAACGACCTGTTCCAGCAGGCCCTGCGGGTCGGCAAGCGCGCCCACAGCGAGACCGGCATCGACCGGGCCGGGCAGTCGCTCGTCTCCTTCGGGCTCCAGCAGCTCGCCGCCGGGGCCGACCCCGGGCTCTGGGCCCGGGGCAAGCGCGCCCTGGTGATCGGCGCGGGTTCGATGTCCTCGCTGGCCGCGGCCACCCTCGCCCGGACCGGGATCGCCGAGATCGCCGTCGCCAACCGGACCCGCTCGCGCGCGGACCGGCTGGTGGATATCCTCCAGCAGGGCGACGACACCACCGTGCGCGCCCGGGCGATCGAGATGTCCGCGGTCGGCGACGAACTGACACGTGCCGACGTCGTCGTCTCCTGCACCGGCGCCACCGGCCTCGTGCTCACCGCCGACGCCCTCGCGGCCGCCCTCGGCGTGAGGCTGGACGCCCCGGCCGAGACGCCGACGGTCACCGTCACCCCGGCCCCGGCCGACGTCGAACAGCACGCCGCCTGGGTGGAGAACGGCTCCGCCGCCTCCGCCCCCGTGACCCCGCCGCGCCGCGTCGTCGTGCCCGCGCAGTCCACCGGCCCGGTCCGCCTCGCCCTGCTCGACCTCGCCATGCCGCGCGACATCGACGGCGCGGCCCACCGCATCGACGGGGTGCGCCTCGTCGACATCGAGTCGCTCGCCGACGCCTCCGCCGACGCCCCGATGGCCGCCGACGTGGACCGGGTCCGCACGATCGTCGCCGACGAGGTGGCCGCCTTCGGCGCGGCCCAGCGCGCCGCCCATGTCGCCCCGACCGTGGTCGCCCTGCGCACCATGGCCGCCGGCGTGGTCGCCGGCGAGATCGCCCGGCTGGACGGCCGCCTCCCCGACCTGGACGAGAAGCAGCGCGCCGAGATCACCCAGACCGTGCGCCGCGTCGTCGACAAACTCCTGCACGCGCCCACCGTGCGGGTCAAGCAGCTCGCCAGCGAGCCCGGCGGCGCCGGGTACGCGGACGCGCTGCGCGAACTCTTCGACCTCGACCCGCAGACGGTGGCCGCCGTCTCCCGGGCAGACCTGAACGACCCGAATAGAGGGCGGTCATGACCGACAACTCAATCCCGGGCGCGCGGAGTTCCGCGCCGCTCCGGCTGGGCACCCGGCGCAGCAAGCTGGCCATGGCCCAGTCCGGCCTCGTCGCCGAGGCGGTCCGCGAGGTGACCGGGCGCGCCGTCGAGCTCGTCGAGATCACCACGTACGGGGACGTCTCCCGTGAGCACCTGGCACAGATCGGCGGCACCGGCGTGTTCGTCGCGGCCCTGCGCGAGGCGCTGCTGCGGGGCGAGGTGGACTTCGCCGTCCACTCCCTCAAGGACCTGCCGACCTCCCAGCCCGACGAGCTGGTGCTCGCGGCCGTGCCGCAGCGCGAGGACCCGCGCGACGCCCTGGTGGCGCGCGACGGGCTGACCTTCGGGCAGCTGCCGGACGGGGCGCGCGTCGGCACCGGTTCGCCGCGCCGCATGGCGCAGCTCAACGCGTACGCCCGCGCCCACGGCCTGCGGATCGAGACCGTCCCCATCCGGGGCAACGTCGACACGCGGATCGGGTTCGTGCGGGACGGGGAGCTGGACGCGGTGGTTCTCGCCGCCGCCGGGCTCAGCCGGCTCGGCCGGACCGGTGAGGTGACCGAGTTCCTGCCGGTCGACACAGTTTTGCCCGCTCCCGGCCAGGGAGCACTGGCGATCGAGTGCGCTGCGTCCAGCGCCGACCTCGCCGCCGCGCTCGCCGAGCTCGACGACCCGTACACCCGGGCCGCCGTGACCGCCGAACGCGCCCTGCTCGCCGCCCTGGAGGCCGGCTGCTCCGCACCTGTGGGTGCGCTGGCCGACCTCCTGGTCGACGGACAGGTTGTCAACGAACTGCGCCTGCGCGGAGTCGTCGGTACCACCGACGGTTCCTCGCTGGTGCAGCTGTCCACCACCGGTCCCGTCCCCACGTCGCACGACGACGCGGCGGCCCTCGGTCGCGCACTCGCGGCCGAGATGCTCGCCAAGGGTGCGGCCGGTCTTATGGGGGAGCGAGCACTTTGAGCCCCACCGGCCCCGCCGCATCCGACTTTCCTGCCCTGTCCCCACAAGGTCAGGTCACCTTCCTCGGCGCCGGTCCCGGCGACCCCGGACTGCTGACGCTGCGCGCCGTCGAGGCGCTGGCGAGCGCAGACGTCCTCGTCGCCGAACCGGACGTACTCGACGTCGTTCGCGGTCATGCGCGGGCAGGCGTAAGCACGCCTGAGCTGACGGTTGTTGACGTGGCGTCAACAGCCGCCGGAGTACCCGTTCTCAGGGACGCGGCCAATCTTGTCATGGAGGCCGCGAAGGGCGGCAGGCGGGTGGTCCGTGCTGTCGCGGGCGACCCGGGCCTGGACGGCGACGCGGGCGCGGAGATGCTCGCCTGCGCCGCCGCCGGGGTGCCCTTCGAGGTCGTCCCGGGCGTGGCGAACGCTGTGGGCGTGCCCGCGTACGCCGGGGTGCCGCTGCGGGACGCGCAGGGCGCCGACGTGCGCTTCGTCGACGCCCGTACGGCCTCCGACCGGTGCTGGAGCGAGGTCGGCGCGAGCGACGCGACCGCCGTCGTCTCCACCACCCTGGACTCGGTCGCCGCCGCCGCCGGCGAGCTGGTCTCCGCGGGCCGCAAGCCCGACACCCCGCTCACCGTGACCATCGGCGGCACCACCACCCGCCAGCGCACCTGGACGGCGACCCTCGGGACGATCGCCCAGGTCCTCAAGCAGGCCAAGGTGCTGCCGTCGCCCGAGGGGCACCGGCCGGTCATAGCCGTGGTCGGAGAGCGCAGCTCCGCCGCCCAGCGCGACCAGCTCGCGTGGTTCGAGTCCAAGCCGCTGTTCGGCTGGAGGGTGCTCGTCCCGCGCACGAAGGAGCAGGCCGCGTCGCTCTCCGACCAGCTGCGTTCCTACGGCGCGGTGCCGCACGAGGTCCCGACGATCGCCGTCGAACCGCCGCGTACGCCCCAGCAGATGGAGCGCGCAGTCAAGGGTCTGGTCACCGGGCGCTACGAGTGGATCGCCTTCACCAGCGTGAACGCCGTCAAGGCGGTCCGGGAGAAGTTCGAGGAGTACGGGCTCGACGCCCGCGCCTTCGCCGGGATCAAGGTCGCGGCGGTGGGCGAGCAGACGGCCGCAGCGCTGGTCGACTTCGGCGTGAAGCCGGACCTGGTGCCCTCCGGTGAGCAGTCCGCCGCCGGGCTGCTGGAGGACTGGCCGCCCTACGACCCGGTCTTCGACCCGATCGACCGGGTGTTCCTGCCGCGCGCCGACATCGCCACCGAGACCCTGGTGGCGGGGCTCATCGAGCTGGGCTGGGAGGTCGACGACGTCACCGCGTACCGCACGGTCCGCGCCTCGCCGCCGCCGGCCGACACCCGCGAGGCGATCAAGGGCGGCGGCTTCGACGCGGTCCTGTTCACCTCGTCCTCCACGGTGCGCAACCTGGTCGGCATCGCGGGCAAGCCGCACAACGTGACCGTCATCGCGTGCATCGGCCCGGCCACCGCGAAGACCGCCGAGGAGCACGGCCTGCGCGTGGACGTGCTGTCCCCGGAGCCGTCCGTGCACAAGCTCGCCGAGGCGCTCGCCGCCTTCGGCGCGCAGCGCCGGGACGCGGCGAAGGCGGCCGGCGACCCGGTGACCCGGCCGAGCGAGCGGCGCCCGGGCGCGCGCAGACGCCGGACGACGACGTAGCGGTACGTGAACGGGTGGGCCCGGTCGCTTCGGCGGCCGGGCCCGCTGTCGTCGCCGGGGCTCCGCCGCCCGTTTCCCGCCGCCTTTTCCGGTGCGGGTGTCGGTAAGAGGGGCCTGGGCGCGGGTCTATCGTCGAAGGATGACTGCGTACGGAAACTTCCCCGGCTCCCGCCCCCGGCGGCTGCGGACGACCCCGGCGATGCGGCGGATGGTCGCCGAGACTCGGCTCGATCCGGCGAACCTGATCCTCCCCGCGTTCGTACGGGAGGGCATCGACGCCCCGGTCGCCATCTCGGCCATGCCCGGCGTGCACCAGCACACCCTGGACACCCTGCGGAAGGCGGCCGTCGAGGCGGTCTCGGCCGGGGTCTCGGGGATCATGCTCTTCGGGGTCCCGGAGGACGCGAACAAGGACGCCCGGGGCACGGCGGGCACCGACCCGGACGGTATCCTCCAGCTCGCGCTGCGGGCGGTGCGCGAGGAGGTCGGGGACGAGCTCGTCATCATGTCGGACCTGTGCCTGGACGAGTACACCGACCACGGCCACTGCGGGGTCCTGGCGGACGACGGGCGGGTGGACAACGACGCGACCCTGGAGCGGTACGCGGAGATGGCCCAGGTCCAGGCGGACGCCGGGGCCCATGTGGTGGGCCCCAGCGGGATGATGGACGGCCAGGTCGGCGTGATCCGCGACGCCCTGGACCAGACCGGGCACGAGGACGTGTCGATCCTCGCCTACACCGCGAAGTACAGCTCGGCCTTCTACGGCCCCTTCCGCGAGGCTGTGGGCTCCTCGCTCACCGGCGACCGCAAGACCTACCAGCAGGACCCGGCCAACGCCCGGGAGTCGCTGCGGGAGCTGGCGCTCGACCTGGAGGAGGGCGCGGACATGGTCATGGTGAAGCCCGCCGGACCGTATCTGGACATCCTCGCCAAGGTCGCCGGGTCGGTGGACGTGCCGGTCGCCGCCTACCAGATCAGCGGTGAGTACGCGATGATCGAGGCCGCCGCCGAGAAGGGCTGGATCGACCGCGACAAGGCGATCCTGGAGAGCCTGACCGGCATCCGGCGGGCCGGGGCGCAGATGATCCTCACCTACTGGGCGACCGAGGTCGCCGGGTGGCTGGGGCGCGACCAGCGGCGCTGAGCCGCGCCCCGGCCGGGGCCGGTGCTCAGGGGCCGCCGGCTCCGGCCCCCTGGAGGCGGTGGGCCTCCTTGAGGGAGAAGCGGGCGCTGTCCCGTACGAGAGGGTCCGCGTCCGCCCTCGCGGTGGTGTCCAGGACCGTGGCGACGACCGGGTCGGCCGTGTAGGGGGCCAGGGACATCGCCGCGTACTGGCGGACCAGGTCCTCGTCCCGGTCCTTGAGGGCGGTGAGCAGGGCGCGGCCGGCGCGGCGGCGGAGGCCGGGGTCGGCCGGGGGCCATACGCGCAGGACGGTGGCGCTCTCGACGCGGGCGAGGTCGTACTCGTCGGCGTCGGCGACCACCGAGACGAGGAACGGCAGCGCCTGGGCGTTGTCGTCCAGCTCGGTGATGATCTCGCGCTTGCGGTCGCTGTCCGGGGGCAGCGACCGGAACTCGGCTATCAGGCGTTCGGCGGCCTCGGCGCCCTCGGCGATTGTGGCGGCTGCTGCGTCCGCCTTGTTCGTCGTGGTCGGGGGGTGCGTGTCGGTCATGGGGGTGGACACTTTCTGTCAGGGCCAGTCGACCAGTGACATGAATGCTACGAAAGCGACCACCGCGGTGGCAGGTGCGGAGCGCTTTCCTCCCCTACTCCTGCCCCCACCCGCTCTGCCTGGCGCCGAGGGCCGTCAGTCCCACCAGAACGACCAGACCTCCTGGTTCAGCACCTGCTTGTCCGCGTAGACGTCGAGGTCGTGCGGCGGGGACTGGTCGATGTTGTCCGGGCAGAACGCGTAGTGCTCGGCGGCCAGGGCGCGGGCCTCCTCCGGCGTGGTCGGCGGGCGGCCCACCGAGACGATCATCGTGTCGAAGCCGAGCACCACCACGCGGGCGTCGTAGCGGTCCTCCCAGGAGCGGAGCACCGCGCAGAGCCGGGCCACGTCGTTCTCGTGGTTCACCGGGCCCGACCAGCCGATCGCCGCCGGTATGTCCGCGCTGCGGCGGGCCGGGACGAGCGCGATCCGCATCTCGCCGAGCCAGCCGTCCGGGTCGGCGGTGAGGACCCCCGCGAGTCCGGCGGCCGCCTCGTCCGGGTCCTCACCGGCTTCCCCCGCGGGGGCCGGGGCGAGACCGGGCCAGGGGGTGCGCTTCGTCCCCTCGCGCGGGGCCTCGCCGTCGCCCGGCTCGTGGCCGGCCGGTTCACGGTAGGTCGGCTCACGGTCGGCCGGCTCACGGTCGGTCGGTTCGTCGTCCTCGTACGGAGTCCAGTAGCTCTCCAGCACCTCGTCCGCGTCGTGGTCGCCCGCATACGACGTCGCGCCCGGGCAGAGATCCCACTCCTCGGGCCACTGGTCGCGGGAGCCGCCGCTGACCAGCACCGGCAGCAGCCCCAGCCGCCGCCCGGCCGCGCGCAGGGCCGGCCAGTCACGGGGGCCGGCCTGCTCTCGCGCGTACCAGAGCAGCGGTTCGTGCCAGGGGCCGTCCAGCGTGGCGTCCACCAGGGAGCCGGGCGGGAGGTCCAGGCCCGAGGAGGCCAGGGAGGGCAGAGGGTTCGGGAGCGTCGCCATGGTGGTGACCCTAGGCGGCCCCACTGACAACGGGCCTTTCCCGGCCTACGGCGGCCGGCGGGTTCCGGGCGGTGACCGGTCACAGGTTCTGGTGGCGACCGGTCCTAGGGTTTCGGGTGGTGACCGGCCCCGGGTTCCGGTGGCGACCGGTTTCGGGCGGCCAGTGGTTTCGGGGTGGTGACCGGTCCTAGGTTCCGGTGGCGACCGGTCCCAGGGTTCCGGGTGGTCATCGGCCCCGGGCGGCCCGTCAGAAGTGCCCGTAGTACCTCCGCATGCGCGTCTCGGCTTCGTCCGCGCTACAGCCGAGCGCGACGCCCACGGCCGCCGTCGAGGGCCCGTGCCGGCGAATGGTCATGACCGCTGAGCCCGCGAACAGCTCGGAGTCGCGCCGGGCGATGTTGGCCGCACGGAGGACCGCCAGCGGCTCGTCGTCGGACAGCTCGCTCAGTCGGCGGCTCAGCCTGTCCAGAAGCTCCGCCAAGTCGTCCGGCAGCGGCACGAGTCGGGACTCGACGTCCTTCACGTGCGCCTTCCAGTCCGCCTCCGGACCCGAGGTGTCGTACTCGTACGGGTGCTGCTCGCGGACCTCCGCCCAGTCGACCGGGTACAGCTCCGTGCCGCGCCAGCCGCATGAACACGAGCCGCGCAGGTGGGTCCCGACCGGGCCGCTCATCTGCCCGTCGTACCCCCACCACTCGGTGATCCTGCCCATCGTGCCGCCGCCGGACATGGACGGAATGGAGATCGGGCCGGGCTCCTCGCCGTCCTTCGCGACCACGCCCGGCTGTCCGCCGTGCGTCGTCCCGAGCTCGTCCGTCTCCCACGGGTACATGCTCACCGTTCCGGTCCCGTACACACTGCCTCCCAGTCACTCCACGCTGTCCCGTCACTGCTGAGAGCAAGCATGTCGGCTCGGGGTCGTACGCGACCGGGAAACGGCGAAACAACCGGGTGACGTTCCCCGAACCCGGCCCTGCCGGGGGTCCGTTCCGGCCGCGCGGGCGTATCGTCGCGGGGCCTGTTCCCTCTCCCTTTTCCTCTTCCCTCCCTCTTGCCTCCCTCTTCTCTTCCCCTTCCCGGCGTCCTCGGCAGGTGGTTCCGTGAACAAGATCATTTTCTCCATCTCGGTGTCCCTCGACGGCTTCTTCGAGGGGCCGGAGCGTGAGATCGACTGGCACACCGTCGACGAGGAGGTGCACCAGCACTTCAACGACATCATCCGGCCGATGGGCGCGTTCCTCGACGGGCGCGTCACCCACGAGCTGATGGCGGGGTTCTGGCCGGACGCCGACGAGGACCCCGCCAACGCCGGGCCGATGGCCGAATTCGCCGGTATCTGGCGGGACATGCCGAAGTACGTGTTCTCCCGGACCCGGGAGAACCTGGAGTGGGCGACCGCCGTGCTGCACGAGGTGGACCCGGACCAGGTGCGCGCCCTGCGCGACGGGGCCTCGGGGGACCTGATGGCCGGCGGGGCGGACCTGCTGGAGACGTTCCGGCGGCTGGACCTCGTGGACGAGTACTGGATCCACGTCCATCCCGTCCTCCTCGGCCGGGGCCGGCCCTTCTTCCGGGACGCGGAGGGGTGGCAGGCGCTGCGGCTCCTGGAGAACCGGACATTCGGCAACGGGGTCGTGATGCTGCGGTACGGGGTGGTCCGGGCGGGGTGAGCGCGGGTGGGCGTGCAGGGCAAGTGGTGTGCGTCGTGGGGCTTTTGGCCCAGTCGTCGTCGGCGCGGGATCTCGGCCTGCTGACGCGCGCTGGGCTGTCGATCCGACGTGCGCTGGGCCGTCTATCGCTGAGACCGCGCTCGCGGTGGGGATTGTCTAGGGTGTGATCATGCCGTCGGTCATCAAACGCCTTCTTGTCGCACCCTGGATTCTCGCGCTGCTGGCCGGTTGTTCCGGTGACGCGGACCCGCCCCGTGAGAACAAGGCGCAGCCGAATTCCCGTGCATCCGTCGACGGGTACGGCGACATTCTCGTCGGCGGTAGGCCCGTTACGGGGTCGAGGCCGAGTGGAATCAGCAAGTTTCCCTATCAAAGGACCTATTCAGAGGGCAAGTTGTACGCGTCGGTGACCGGCTTTCGATCGATCGCCTTCGGCGCCTCGGGGCTGGAGTCCGTCTACGAGGGCTCCTTGACCCACCGCAAGGGCGATGACGTAGAGACCACCGTGGATCCCGGGGTGCAGAAAGCGGCCTTCGAAGCGCTCGGCGAGCGGCGTGGTGCGGCGGTCGCGCTCAACGCCGCCACGGGGGAGCTGCTGGCGGTCGTGAGCACACCTTCCTACGACCCGGCAGCGTTCAGCGGCAACTCTTACAAGGACCAGGAAGCCTGGCGGAAGGTGACCGGCGACAAGAACAAGCCCATCTTCAACCGGGCACTCAGGGAGGCGACCGCGCCCGGTGAGACCTTCGACATCGTGATCGCGGCGTCGGCCCTGCACCACGGCCTCCACGACACGGTGGACGAGCCCACGGGCGGCGACTCGGGCGAGTGCGCGAACGCCACCATACGTGAGGCGCTGGCCCGGTCCTGCGGCGAAGTCTTCGCGAAGCTGGCCGCGGACCTGGGCGAGGAGAGGCTGCGTGAGACCGCGAAGGGGCTCGGCTTCGGCGATGACGGACTGAAGGTGCCGATCGGGGTCACGGAAAGCAGGTACGAGAGTTACCGGGACGGGATCATCACCGTCACCCCGCTCCAACTGGCCAGGGTTACGGCCGCCCTTGCCAACCGGGGCGTGATGGCAGGACCTCATCTGGTTGCCGAGGGCAAGGAGCGACAGGTCGCGCAAGGCGTTCCGGCGGCCGCGGCGAGCCTGCTGCTCCCCGCGGTGCGGGAGAAGAAGGAATGGGCGCCGACCGACGCGGGCGACGGCACGCCGTCCTCCTGGTCCCTCACCTACGCCCGGACCGGCGAAGGCGACACCGTCGCACTCGTCGCCCGCGTGGTCGCCTCTGACGCAGCTGCGGCCGCCCGTGTCACCGCTGCGATGACCGAGGCGCTTGCCTGAGGGGTGCGGGCGGGACCCATACCGCCGTGATCAGGACGCCGTCGTGGAGTCTCCAGCGGCCCTCGAAGCCGGTGAGCGGCGGGTGGCCGGTCCTCGTCGTGCCCGGGACCAGCAGGGTCGCGGTGAACGTGCCGTGCGGGTGGAGGGTGATGTGGGCCTCGTGGAAGCCCAGGGGGCGGCCGGTCAGGGGTGACCAGGTCTTGTAGACCGACTCCTTGGCGCTGAACAGCAGCCTGTCCCACGGGATGTCGGGGCGGTGGGCGGCGAGTTCGCGCAGGGCGGTGCGTTCGGGGGCGAGGGTGACCATGTTCAGGACGCCCTCGTCGCGCAGGGGTTCGGCCGGTTCGGCGTCGATGCCCAGGGACGCCGCTGTGGTGGTCCTCGCCACCGCCGCCGCCCGGTAGCCGGTGCAGTGAGTCAGGCTGCCGACCATGCCCGCCGGCCAGCGGGGTGCGCCCCGGGGGCCCCGGATCAGGGGTGCGGGCGGGAAGCCGAATGCGGCCAGGGCGGTGCGGGCGCAGTGGCGGACGGTCGTGAACTCGCGCCTCCGGCCGGGGACCGCGGTGGCCACCAGGGCCTCCTCCTCCGGGAAGAGGAACGTTCCGTCGCCGTCGCTGTCCCCGAAGTCCCCGAAGGTGTCGACCACGGTGACCGGCGGGGGGAGCAGGGGGGCCAGCACGCCCGCGAGAGCCGGGCTGCCGGTGGGGAACAGGGTCATGGGCGGTCACGGTACCGGGGGTCACCCGTCCCGTGGCCGCGGGTGTGGGCGGGGAGGGCGCGGACCGGCTTGATCGGCGGGGGCGTCCCCCTCGGGTGGTGGTGGATGCCGTGCTGAGCCGCGCCGGGCGTCGTCCTTGAGCCGCGCTGGATGCCGTATAGGCCAGATATAGCCAAGGAACGCACGCTCGAATCATTCGAACGGATGGGGGCAGCATGCCGGACCAAGAGGCACAGGTGGCACTGGTCACCGGGGGATCGCGCGGTATCGGACGGGCGGTGGCGACCCGGCTCGCACGGGACGGCTTCGATGTCGCCCTCTGCTACCGCTCGGACGAGACGGCGGCCGAGCAGGTGCAGAAGGAGATCCTGGCGGAGGGCCGGCGGGCGCTCGTCCGCCGGGTCGACGTGGCCGACCGGGTCGGCGTCCGGGCGTTCGTCGCGGACGTCGAGTCGGGGCTCGGGCCGGTGTCCGCGGTGGTCACGTCGGCGGGGATCACCCGCGACCGTCCGCTGGCGCTGATGTCGGACGACGAGTGGGACTCGGTGCTGCGCACCAACCTCGACGGCACCTACAACCTGCTCCGCTCGGTGGTCCGTTCGATGATCCGCCGCCGCGCGGGGACCGTCGTCACCCTCTCGTCGGTGGCCGGCGTCGTCGGCAACGCCGGACAGACGAACTACTCCGCGTCCAAGGCCGGGATCATCGGCCTGACGCAGGCGCTGGCCAAGGAGTTCGGGCGCTACGGCGTGCGCGCCAACGCCGTCGCCCCCGGCTTCATCGACACGGAGATGGTCGCCGGCGTGCCGGAGGCCGTCGCCAAGGACGCGCTGACCCGCATCCCCATGGGCTGCTTCGGCACCCCTGAGCAGGTCGCCGCGCTGGTCTCCTTCCTGGCTTCCCCGCAGGCCGAGTACATCACCGGCCAGGTGGTCCGGATCGACGGAGGCATGGCGCTGTGAACGCCTCCTCCGAGACCTGGTTCCGCCGGTATCCGCGGGCGGGCGGGCCGCGTGTGCGGCTGGTCTGCTTCCCGCACGCCGGCGGCAACGCCCAGATGTTCCACGGCTGGTCCTCGCGGCTCCCCGCCGACGTCGAGGTCCTCGCCGTCCGGTACCCGGGCAGGCAGGAGCGGATGGGCGAGCCGTGCGTCGAGTCGATGGACGAGCTGGCCGACCGGATCTCGGAGGCGCTGACTTCCTACGGTGATCTGCCGATGGCCTTTTTCGGCCACAGCATGGGGGCCTCGGTGGCGTACGAGGTGGCCGCGCGGCAGGAGGCGGGCGCGGGGGCCGGGGGCCCGGCCGTGGTCCTGCTCTCGGCCCGCAACGCACCGCACCGGAGCTCCCGCACCTCGCTGCACCGCGCCGCCGACGACGTACTGGTCGCCGGGGTGTCGCGGCTGGGCAGCCTGGGGGGAGACCCCTACGCCGTACCGGAGTTGCGTGAACTGCTGCTGCCGGTGCTGCGTTCCGACTACAAGCTCATCGAGACCTACCGCCCGCACAGTCCCGCGGTGCTCCGCGCCCCCGTCGTCGCCTACCGGGGCGAGGCCGATCCGGGCGTGACGTATGAACGGCTGTCCGCCTGGGGTGAGTTGACGACCGGCGGGTTCGCGTTGCGGGCGTTCCCCGGCGACCACTTCTACCTCGCCCCCCGGGAGGCGGAGCTGACCGCGGACATCGCGGGGCGGCTGGCTCGTATCCCGTACGGCCTGCCGGTCTGAGGACTGAGGCCGACCACGGCCCCTGGTCCACGGCCCCCGGCCCTCGGCCCCCGGGACCGGCAGACACCGGCTTCCACCACAACAGCGAGAGGAGCGGCGCCGTGACGATCGCGACGTCCTGGGCACCACTGGAGATCGAGGCGAAGGGCGAGGGCGGCACCGACGAGCTGCTGAGCCGCCTGGACGAGCTGGAACTCGGCCTGACCGGAACCCTCGTCAAGGAGAAGGCGCTCGTCTTCCGCGGCTTCGGGATCACCCCGCAGACGCTGGACGCCGCGCTGGACCGGCTGCTGCCGAACCGGCTGGCGTACGTGCACGGCAACTCGCCGCGCACCAAGGTCGGCGGCAACGTCTACACCTCGACCGAGTACCCGCAGGAATTCACCATCTCCATGCACAACGAGATGAGTTACGCCCACGCGTGGCCCTCCCGCCTGGCGTTCTTCTGCCAGATCCAGCCGGGCACGGGCGGCGCCACCCCGGTCCTCGACGCCGAGCGCTGGCTCGCCGTCCTGGACCAGGAGGTGCGCGACGCCTTCGCCGGCGGGGTGCGCTACGTCCAGAACCTGCACGACGGCTACGGCCTCGGCAAGAGCTGGCAGGACACCTTCGAGACCGCCGAGCGCGCGGACGTGGAGGCGTTCCTGAAGACGGCCGGGGCCGAGTGGGAGTGGCGGCGCGACGGCAGCCTCCACGTCGAGTCCTACCGCCCCTCCACCACCCGGCACCCCGTCACCGGCACGGAGGTGTGGTTCAACCAGGCCGACCAGTGGCACCCGGCCGGACTCGGCGACGACACCGCCGCCGAGCTCGCGCAGATCCTGTCCGAGGAGGAGCTCCCGCAGTCGGTGCGGTTCGCGGACGGCAGCCCGATCCCCGCCGAGTACGTCACCCAGGTCCGCGACCGGGGCCTGGAGGCGGCCGTCGACGTCGACTGGCGCACGGGCGACCTGCTCCTCATCGACAACGTTCTCCTGGCGCACGGCCGCAGGCCCTTCACCGGCGACCGCCGCGTCCTCGTGGCGATGTCCGACTGACGCCACCGCACCCCTGCGTTCAACGGAGCGAGCTGACCATGACCATCACCTCCGAAGAGACACCCGCCGGCTGGGCGGGGACCGGAACCGTGCCCGGCATGCGGCGCGCGGCGGCCCCCGGCACCGGCATCCACGACTACATCACCGAGAACCGGGCCGAGCTGCGCGAGCTGCTCACGGAGCGCGGCGCGCTGCTGCTCCGCGGATTCGAGGTGGGCGGGGTCGACGGGTTCGACGGCACCGTCCGGGCGTTCTCCGGTACGCCCCCGCTGGCGTACGCCGAGCGCTCCTCGCCCCGCAGCACCATCAAGGGGCAGGTCTATACCTCGACCGACTACCCGCAGGACGAGGAGATCTTCCTCCACAACGAGAACTCCTACCAGGCGGTGTGGCCGCGCACCCTGTACTTCTTCTGCGTCGAGCCGCCCCTCACCCAGGGGGCCACCCCGCTCGCCGACATCCGCCGGGTGCTGCGGGCCGTCGACCCGCAGGTGCGGGCGGAGTTCGAGGCGCGCGGCTGGCAGGTCGTGCGGAACTTCCACGCCGGCTTCGGGGTGCCCTGGCAGGAGGCGTTCAACACCTCCGACAAGGACGCGGTGGTGGCGTACTGCAAGGAGCGCGAGATCGAGGCCCAGTGGCGGCCGGACGGCGGGCTGCGCACCACGGCCGTACGGCGGGCGGTGCACCGCCACCCGGTCACCGGCGAGGAGGTGTGGTTCAACCACGCCACGTTCTTCCACGTCCGCACCCTCGCCCCGGAGGTCGCCGCCGGGCTGCGCGCCATCTTCGCCGACGAGGACCTGCCCACGAACACGTTCTACGGGGACGGCGGGGCCATTCCCGACGACGTGACGGACCACCTGCGCGCCGCCTACCGGTCGGCCGCCGTCCGCTTCGACTGGCAACGCGACGACGTCCTGGTCGTCGACAACATGCTCGCCGCGCACGCGCGCGAGCCGTTCACCGGACCGCGGCGGATCGCCGTGGCCATGGCGGAGCCGTCCGACGCGTAGCACCTGACGCGTAGCACCTGACGCGTGGCACCTGACGCGTGGCACCTGGCATTTGGCGTCCGGCGCCTGGCGTCGGACGCCGCCCGATATCGATGCATCGATGGGGAGTTGAGGCAGACATGTTCGAGACGTACGGATCACGGATATCCGGACTGGCCGTGTACCGGCCCGCCCGGCTGGTGTCCAACGAGGAGCTGGCCCCGCTGACGACGGTCTCGCCCGAGTGGATCGTGGGCCGGACCGGCATCAAGACCCGCCACCACGCCTCCGAGGAGGAGGACCTGGTCACCATGTCGGCCGCGGCCGGCGAGAAGGCCGTCGTGTCGGCCGACATCGACCCGGGTGAGGTGGATCTGACCATCGTCGCCAGCGCCACCCGCCGACGCCGGATGCCCGGCATCGCCCCGGAGGTCGCCAGCCGTATCGGGCTGCCGAACTCCGGTGCGTACGACCTCAACGCGGTCTGTGCCGGGTTCACCTACTCGCTGGCCATGGCGTCCAACGCCGTGCGTCTCGGGGAGGCCCGCAACGTGCTGGTCGTGGGCGCCGAGCGGACCAGTGAGTGGATCGACCCGGACGACCCCGACACCTTCGTCATCTTCGGCGACGGGGCCGGAGCCGCCGTCGTCTCCCGCTCGGACCAGCCCGGCATCGGGCCGGCCGTCTGGGGCAGCGACGGAGCGCGCCACGAGGTGCTGGGGATCACCGAGAAGGCCGACGGCCGCGAGTACGTCACCATGAACGGCCCGCTCGTCTACAAGTGGTCCACCGCCACCATGCCGGACGTCGCCCACCGGGCGTGCGCGGCCGCCGGGATCACCATGGCGGACATCGACTGGTTCGTGCCCCACCAGGCCAACAACCGCATCATCAGGACGCTCGCCGCCAACCTGGACCTGCCGCCGGAGCGCGTCGTGAACGACGTCGTCGACACCGGCAACACCTCGGCCGCCTCCGTGCCGCTCGCGCTGAGCCGGCTCAAGGACAGCGGCCGCAGCACGCCCGGCGAGAACGTCCTCCTGCTGGGCTTCGGCGCGGGACTGACGTACGCCGGCCAGGTCGTCCGGATGCCGTGACGCGGCAGCCCATATCCCACAACCCCCCCAAAAAAAGCCCCAACGCCCCCACTGCCCCCAACGCCCCCAACGCCCCCAACACCCCCACAGCGTACGAAGGTTCGCCCCCCACAGCCCTGTACGCGCGCGGCCACGCGTGCGTCCTACCGATGGAGAGACGAAAGCCATGACCAGAGACGAACTGATCGTCGAGATCATCAACCTCACGCTGCGCACCGCGCCGGACCTGGAGGCCGAGGTCACCGCCGACTCCAGCTTCGACGAGCTCGGCATGGACTCCCTCACCCGTATCGACCTGCTGGCGGCGGTGGAGAAAACCTTTAACCAAACAGTTCCCGACGAGAAGGTCGGTGACCTGCTGCGCGTGTCCGACGTCGCCGACTTCCTGACGGCGGCGAAGGCCACGACGGCGGACAAGGCAGGAGTCTGACCCATGGGCCACACGGACCCCATGGGCGGGGCGAAGCCCCTGTCGGTGGGCCAGGAGGGGCTCTGGCTGCTCCACAAACTGGCCCCCGACAGTGCGACCTACAACCTCGCGGGTGGTGTCCGGATGGAGCCCGCGCCGGACCCGGAGGTCCTGGCGCGGGCGGCCCGGGCGCTCACCGAACGGCATCCCATGCTGCGTTCGGTGTACGTCGAGGGCGACGGCGGGCCGCGCCGGGTCGTGAAGGACCCGGGCGAGACCGGTGAGCTCGTCGTACGCGAGGTGCCCGACGCCGACGACGCGGAGCTGGACCGGCTCGTCGCGGCGGAGGCGGGCACGCCCTTCCGGCTGTCGGAGGAGGGGCCGTTCCGGGTGGTGCTGTGGCGTCGCCGCGCCGATGCCGTACTACTGGCGCTCACCCATCACATCGCCACGGACGCCATCTCGCAGTGGCTGCTGTGGCGCGACCTCCTGGCCGCGTACGAGGCGTTCGCGCAGGGGCGGGAGTGGGAGCTGCCGCCGACCGCCGTCACGTACGACCACTTCGTCGAGGCGGAGCGCGATCTGCTGGCGTCCTCGCGCGGCGAGCGGCAGGCGGAGTTCTGGCGCGAGCAGGTCGCGGGCTCCGCGCCCGGCGAACTGCTCACCGACAAGCCCCGGCCGGCCACGGCGTCCTTCAGCGGCGCCAGCCTCGTACGCAGGCTGCCCGACGAGCTCGCGGAGCGGCTGAAGCGGGCGGCGGCCGAGCAGGAGGTGTCGCAGTTCGCGCTGGCGCTCGGCGCGCTCCAGGCCCTGATCAACCGCTGGACCGGTCAGACGGACTTCCTCGTCGCCTGCCCCGCCTCGGTGCGGCGGTCCTCCGCCAAGGACGTCGTCGGCTACTACGTGAACCCGGTGCTCATCAGGGCCGTACTCGACCGGCAGGCGACCCTGGGCGAGGTGACGGCGGCGGCCAACGACCGCCTGCGGCAGGCCACCGCGCGGTCCACCTACCCGTATCCGCTGGTCGCGCAGGCCGCGGCCGCGAACGGAAGCGCGGACGGGCCGCTGTACCGGATCTCCATGACCATGGTCACCACCGACCGCTTCGGGTCCGACCTGGGGGCCGCCGTCGCCGGCGTACCCCTGGACGTGGCCGGGGTGAGCACCACCTATCTGGAGATCCCGCACCTGGAGGGGCAGTGCGACATCGCCCTGGAGGTCACGCGTGACGTCCAGGGGCTCACGCTGGCCCTGCGCTATGACACCGCGCTCTTCGAACGGGCCACGGTGGAGCGGCTGTTCGACCAGCTCATCCGGTTCATGACGGCCGCCGGCGACACCCCGGACCGCCGCGTCTCGCGCGTCCCGCTGACGGACGCCGCCGAGAAGCGGCTCCTGCTGGCGCTCGGCAGCAACGCGGGCGACGGCTCATGAGGCAGCCCGTGCTCCGCGGCATCCTCGACGGCGTCGGCAACACCCATCTCGTCGAACTCGGGGGCCTGTTGCCCCGTTTCGGCTCGCGGGTCTTCGCGAAACTGGAGGCGTTCAACCCGGGCGGCAGCGTCAAGGACCGGTCGGCGCTGTCGATGCTGCTCGGCCGCATCCGCAGCGGCGAGCTGGTGCCCGGCCGGTCGACGGTCGTGGAGTCCAGCTCCGGGAACCTGGCGATCGGCATCGCGCAGATCTGCCGCTACTACGGCATCGACTTCATCTGCGTGGTGGACCCCAAGACCACCCAGCAGAACCTGTCCATCCTGCGCGCCTACCAGGTCGCGGTGGAGATGGTGACCGAGGTGGACCCGGAGACCCGCGCCTATCTGCCGATGCGGCTGGCGCGGGTACGGGAACTGGTGGCGTCGACCCCGGGCGCGTACTGGCCCAACCAGTACGCCAACCCGCTCAACCCCCGCGCGCACGTGCAGACCATGCACGAGATCGCCGAGGCGCTGGACGGGCGGGTGGACTACCTGTTCTGCTCGACCGGCACCGGCGGCACGCTGACCGGCTGCGCCCAGTACATCCGGGAGCGGGGCCTGTCGACCACCCTGGTGGGGGTCGACGCCCTGGGCAGCGTGCTGTTCGGCGGCCCCTCGGGGCCGAGGCTGCTGCCGGGGCACGGCGCGGCGGTGAAGCCGGCGCTGTTCGACCCCGCGCTGGCCGACGAGGTCATGCTCGTCTCCGACCTCGAATGCGTCGTCGCCTGCCGGACCCTGACGCTCCGTGAGGCGATCCTCGCGGGCGGCTCGTCGGGGGCCGTGAGCGCGGCCCTGCGGAAGATGGCGGACCGCGTTCCGGCCGGCAGCAACTGCGTGATGATCTTCCCCGACCGGGGGGACCGCTACCTCGACACCATCTACTCCGACGACTGGGTGCGCGCCCATTTCGGAGAGGTCTCACACCTGTGGAAAGAACCCGAAAACACTTTGGCGGTGGGCGCATGCTGATTCTCAAGCACAGTGAAGTGGCGGGACTGCTGGCCGGACGCGAGAAGGAGGTCATCGACCTCGTCTCCGCGGCCTACCAGCGCCACGACGAAGGCCGTACGGCGCTTCCGCACTCGGTCTTCCTGCGGTTCCCGGACCGGCCCAGGGACCGGATCATCGGGCTTCCGGGGTATCTGGGGGACAGGGAAGGGGCGGCCGGGGGCGTCGAATCCGGTGAGGTCGCGGGGATGAAGTGGATCTCCTCGTTCCCCGGCAACGTCGCCGCCGGGCTGGAGCGCGCCAGCGCCGCCATCCTGCTGAACTCGCTGGAGACCGGCCACCCCGAGGCGCTCATCGAGGGCTCCCTCATCTCGGCCCGCCGCACAGCGGCCTCGGCCGCGCTCGGCGCACGCGTGCTGCTCGGCGACCGCAGGCCGTCCGGGGTCACGCTCATCGGCACCGGCGTCATCAACCGGGAGATCCTGCGCTTCCTCGCCGTCGAGCGGCCCGAACTCGACTCCCTCGCCGTTTACGACACCGACCCGGCGCGCGCCCGTCGCTTCACCGCCGACCACGCCCGGCTGCTGCCGGGCGCGAAGATCCGCCACTGCGACTCGCTCGACGAGGCGCTCGGCGCGCACGACCTGGTCTCCTTCGCGACGACGGCGGCCACCCCGTACACCGGGCTCGACGCCTGCCCGCCCGGCGCCGTCGTGCTCCACATCTCGCTGCGCGACCTCACCGTGCCCGCCGTGCTCGGGGCGCACAACGTGGTCGACGACCCCGACCACGTATGCCGCGAGCAGACCTCGCCGCACCTCGCGGAGCAGCACACCGGCGGGCGCGACTTCGTCGACGCCTCCATCGGGGCACTGCTGCGCGGCGCCGCCCGGCTGACGCCCGAGGACGGAAAGCCGCTGGTGTACTCCCCGTTCGGGCTGGGCGTCCTGGACCTGGCGCTGGCCGGGTTCGTCCGGGACGAGGCGCGCCGGGGCGGCATCGGGGCCCGGATTGACGGGTTCCTGCCGGCACCGGTGCTCTGAGGCGTCGGCGCTTCCAGGCCCTCCACGCGCGCAGTGCGGCCATCGCCACTGAACGCTGCCACTGATCAACACCTCTGGAGAAGAGATGTCTGTCCCGCTGCACGAACTGATCGCCCAGCAGACCGTCCGTACCCCCCACGCCATCGCGGTCGACGACGCCCAGGGTCCGATGACGTACGCGCAGCTGGACCGCCGCGCGAACGGCATAGCCCGGCTGCTGCGCGGGCGCGGCGTCGGCGCCGAGTCGAGAGTCGCTGTCTGCCTGCCGCGCGGGCGGGAGCTGGTCGCGGCGCTGCTGGGCGTCTGGAAGGCCGGCGGGGCCTATGTGCCGCTGGACGCCGGGCATCCGGCCGAGCGGATCGCCTGGATGGCGGCGGACAGCGGGGCGCGGACCGTGCTGACCGTGAACGCGGCGGCCGCGGCCCTCGCCGGGGCGGTGCCCGGGGAGGAGCTGGTGTTCCTGGACTCCGCCGCAGGGGAGGCCGACGCGGCCTGGGACCCGGTCGGGACCGGGCCGCAGAGCGCCGCGTACATCACGTACACCTCGGGTTCGACGGGCCGCCCCAAGGGCGTGCTCGTCGAGCACGGCGGGATCGCCAACCGGGTCGCCTGGACGGTGGACAGGCAGGGGCTCACCGCCGAGGACCGGGTGCTCCAGAAGACCGTGCTGACCTTCGACGCGGCCGCGCTGGAGCTCTTCGCGCCGCTGGTCGCGGGCGGCACCGTGGTGATGGCCCCCGAGGGGGCCGAGTCCGACCCCGCACTGCTGGTGCGGACGGTGGCCGACCGGAACATCACCGTCCTCCAGGGCGTGCCGTCCGTGCTGCGCCTGGTCGCGGACGAACCCGCCTGGCCCGAGTGCACGGGCCTGCGGCTGGTCTTCTCCGCCGGCGAGGCGCTGGACGCCGAACTGTGCCGCAGGCTCGGCGAGCCCACCGGGGCCAAGGTGTGGAACACCTACGGCCCCACCGAGTGCTCCATCGACGTCACCGGCCAGGAGTTCGACCCGGAGCTCCACACCGAGGCCGTCCCGATCGGCCGCCCCCTCGACAACATCCGCGTGTACGTCCTCGACGACGAGCTCGACCCGGTGCCGATCGGCGTCGTGGGCGAGCTGTACGCCGGGGGCGTCGGCGCGGCGCGCGGTTACGTCGGCAACCCGGCGCAGACCGCCGACCGTTTCGTGCCCGACCCCCACGGTCCGGCCGGCAGCCGCATGTACCGCACGGGCGACCTCGCCCGCTGGCGCACCGACGGGGCCCTCGCCTACCTCGGCCGCGTCGACCACCAGGTCAAGGTCAACGGCGTCCGGATCGAGCCGGCCGAGGTGGAGGCCGCCCTCAACGCCCACCCCGACGTCCGGGGCGCGGTGGTCGGCGCGTACGCCTTCGGCCCGGGCGCCCACGGCGCGGACGGTCTCGGCACCCACGGCGCAAGGTCTCCCGGCGCGGACGGCCTCGGGTCCGGGAAGCGGCTCGTCGCCCACCTGGTGTCCGCCCGGCGCATCCCCCGCGACGAACTCCGCAGCTTCCTGCGCAAGCGCCTCCCCGAGCCCATGATCCCCGCGCTCTTCGTGACGGTGGACGCCTTCCCGCTCACCGCCAACGGCAAGGTCGACCGCAGGGCCCTGCCCGACCCCGCGCGGGCCGAGGCGGGCACGGCGACGGAGGGCCCCGGCCACACCGCGCCCCGCACGGTCGCCGAACGCCTGGTCGCCCAGGTGTGGGAGCAGCTCCTCCAGGTGGAGCAAGTCGGGGTGCACGACGACTTCTTCGCGCTCGGCGGGTCCTCCCTCGTCCTGACCCGGCTGGCCGACGCCCTCGGCAAGGCGTCCGGCGACAGCATCCAGCTCCGGGGCCTGTTCGCCGCCTCCACGGTCGAGGCGCAGGCCCGGCTGCTGGAGGAGGCGCGCCCCGCCGTGCCCGAGGTGGTCCCCGTGGGCCGTGAGGTCCCGCTGCCCCTCTCCTTCGGGCAGCACCGGCTGTGGTTCCTGGACCGTATGCACCCCGGCAGCCCCGAGTGGGTCGCCCCGCTGTTCCTGCGGCTGCCCGCCGGCACGACCGCCGAGAGCGTGCAGGCCGCGCTGGACACCCTGGAGGCGCGGCACGAGGCGCTGAGGACCCGGTACGTCCTGGAGGGCGAGGAGCCCCGCCAGGTGGTGGCCGAGCCCCGACCGGTGGAACTGCGGGTGGAGGACGCGGGGGAGGGGGAGTTGGAGCGGCTGTTCGGCGAGCAGTTCGCCCGGGGCTTCGACCTGACGGACGGGCCCCTGTGGCGGGCGCTGCTGGTACGGGTCCCGATCGGCGGCCCCGCACTGCTGGTGACCACGCACCACATAGCCAGCGACGGCTGGTCGACGGTCCTGATCGAGCGCGAGATACGCGAACTGTGCGCGGCGGCGGCCGAGTCCCGCACACCCCAACTCCCGGTCCTGCCGGTGCAGTACGCCGACTACGCGGCCTGGCAGGCGGCCCGCTCCGACGACGCGGTCCTCGACCGCGAACTCGACTACTGGAAGAACGCCCTGCGCGGCCTGCCCGAACTCCAGCTCCACACCGACCGGTTGCGCCCGGCCCGACGCGACGGCCGGGGCTCGGGCGTGCGCTTCTCGGTGCCGGCCGGTCTGGCCGACGCCCTCAGCGGCATCGGGCGCAAGCACGGCGCGACCCAGTACGCCACGCTGCTCGCCGTCTTCGCGGCCCTGCTCTCCCGCCACAGCGGCCAGGACGACTTCGGCATCGGCAGCCCGGTCACCGGGCGGCTCCGGCCGGAGACCGAGGACACGGTCGGCTTCTTCCTCAACTCGCTCGTGATGCGCTGCGACTTGACCGGCGACCCCACCTTCGGCGAGCTGCTGGCCCGCACCAAGGACACCGCGATGGCCGGGTTCGCGCACCAGGAGCTGCCGTTCGAGCGGCTGGTGGACGAGTTGCAGCCCGTACGCGACCTGTCCCGTACGCCCCTCTACCAGGTGGCCTTCGACCTCCAGGACGAGGGCGCGACCTCGGTGGCGGCGGACGGGGTGCTGATGGACGCCTTCCAGGGAGCCTGGCGGGTGGCCAAGACGGACCTGACGATGTTCGTGTGGCGACAGGCGGACGGGTCGCTCAACGGAGCTCTGGAATACGCCACTTCGCTCTTCGACCGGGCGACGGTGGAGCGGCTGGCCGACCACTTCGTGCGGCTGGTGGAGGGCGTCGTCGCCGCACCGGACGTGTCGCTGGCCTCCATCGACATCACCTCGGTCCATGAGCACCGGCTCCTGCGGGTCTGGAACGACTCGGGGGCGGTGGTGCCGGGGGTTTCGGTGCCGGAGTTGGTGGGTCGGTGGGCTGTGGAGTCGCCGGGTGCGGTGGCGGTGGAGGGTGGTGACGGTCGGTCGTTGTCGTTCGGTGAGTTGGATGTGCGGGCGAGTCGGTTGGCGCATCGGTTGAGGGCTGCTGGTGTGGGGGTTGGGGCTGAGTCGTCGGTGGCGGTGTTGCTGGATCGGTCGGTTGATCTGGTGGTGGCGTTGTTGGCGGTGTGGCGTGCGGGTGGTGGGTTCGTTCCGATGGATCCGGTGCTGCCGGCGGGTCGGATCGCGGGGATGGTGGCGGATGCGCGGGTGGGGGTGGCGCTGACGTCGAGCGCGTACGCGGATCGGTTCGACGGGGACGTGGAGGTGGTCCGGATCGATGGGACCGACCTGTCCTCGTTCCCGGATGCGGCTCCCGAGGTCGTCGTCGACCTGGACTCGGTGGCGTACACCGTGTTCACGTCGGGGTCTACGGGGCGGCCGAAGGGTGTGCAGGTCTCGCACCGGAGCCTGGTGAACCATGTGGACTGGGCAGTAAGGGAGTTGGTGGGTAGCGGCTCGGGTGGTGCGCCGGTGTTCTCGTCGGTGGCCTTCGACCTGGTGGTGCCGAATGTGTGGGCGCCGCTGGCTGCTGGTCAGCGGACCTGGTTGTGGGACGGCGAACTGACCGAGCTGGGCGAGAGCGTGGCTGCGGCTGGCCCGTTCTCGTTCATGAAGTTGACCCCCGGGCATCTTGAGGTGTTGTCCGGTCAGCTCTCCGACTCGCAGATCGAGGCGTTGGCTTCCCGTGTCGTCGTTGCCGGTGAGGCGTTGCCCGGTGGTCTCGTGGAACGTTGGCGGGTTCTCCTGGGCGAGGGTCGGGTGCTCAACGAGTACGGCCCGACTGAGGCGACTGTGGGTACGTGTGTGTTCCCGCTGACCGAGGCGGTGGAGGGTGTTGTGCCGATCGGCCGGCCGCTGCCCAACATGCAGATGCGCGTGTTGGATGCCGGTCTGCGGCCCGTCCCGGTGGGGGCCGTGGGTGAGCTCTTCGTCGGTGGTACGGGGGTGGCGCGCGGTTACGCCTTCCGCCCGGGCGCCACAGCGGAACGCTTCGTCCCCGACCCGTACAGCTCGGTTGCTGGTGCGCGTCTCTACCGCACGGGCGACCTGGTGCGGTGGCGCAGTGACGGTGCGGTGGAGTTCCTGGGGCGGATCGACGACCAGGTCAAGGTGCGCGGCTATCGCATCGAGCTCGGGGAGATCCGCGCCGCCCTGATCGCTCACCCGCAGGTCACCGACGCCACCGTCGTCGTCTCCGAGGACCAGCGCCTCATCGCGTACGTCGTCGGCAGCACCGAAGGGCTCACCGACGCCCTCACCGCCACCCTCCCCGACTACATGGTCCCCTCCGCCCTCGTCAGCCTCGACGCCCTCCCCCTCACCCCCAACGGCAAGATCGACCGTCGCGCGCTCCCCGAGCCCGGGGCCACGGCTGCGGACGCGTTCGTCGCGCCCAGTACGCCCACCGAGGAGCGCATCTCCGCCATCTGGAGCGATCTGCTGGGCAAGGAGGCGAGCACCCAGGACAGCTTCTTCGACCTGGGCGGTCACTCGATCCTCGCCGTCCGGCTGGTCTCGCGGCTCCAGAACGAGTTCGACCTCGACCTCCCGATGCGCGTCGCGTTCGAGAGCCCGTCGATCGCTCAGCTCGCCGTCGAGATCGAGGCCCGGATCAGGGCCGAGATCGACGCCGTACTCAACGAGTCGGAGCCCGGGCCCGAGGCCGGCCCCGGCCCCGCCCCGCAGTCCCAGCCCGAGTCCGCGTCCCACTGACCCCGTCGAGACGAAAGGCGTGGTGTGCCCATGCGACACCTCATCTCCATCAGCGACCTGACCGACGAGGACCTGCGGGCCGTCGTCGCGCGAGGGGCGGAATTCGCCGCCGGGGCCCGTGCGAAGACGCTTCAGGACGCGGTCGTCGGCGTCTACTTCCGGCGGACCTCGACCCGTACGCGTACGGCGTTCACCAGCGGCGCGTTGCGGCTCGGGGCGCAGACCGTGACCTTCGGGCCCGACGACCTCCAGCTGAACACCGGCGAGACCACGGAGGACACCGGCCGGGTGCTCTCCGGGATGCTGGACCTGCTGGTGGCCCGTACGGCGGACGCCACCGAGGAGCTGCGGGGGTGGGCGGCCGGCGGGCGGATGGCGGTGATCAACGCGATGAGCGCGGAGGAGCACCCCACGCAGGGGCTCACCGACCTCACCACCCTCCAGCACCGCTTCGGCCGCATCGAGGGGCTGCGGGTGCTGTACGTGGGGGAGGGCAACAACAGCGCCGCCGCCCTCGCCCTGGCCCTGACCCGGTTCCCCGGGGCGGAGCTGGAGCTGCGCACCCCGCCCGGCTACGGCCTGGCCCCGGAGATCCTCGCCACCGCCGCCGAACAGGCGGGGCGCAGCGGGGCGAAGGTGGCCGAGCAGCACGACATGGCGGCCCTGCCGTCCGGGTTCGACGCCGTCTACACGACGCGCTGGCAGACCACCGGGACCAGTAAGCCGACCGCCGACTGGCGGGAGGTCTTCGCCCCCTTCCAGGTCACCCGGGAGCTGTGGGAGCGCAGCCCGGGCGCGGTCTTCCTGCACGACCTGCCCGCCCACCGGGGCGAGGAGGTCACCGCGGAGGTGCTGGACGGGCCGGCGAGCATCGCGTTCACCCAGGCCACGCACAAGCTGCACAGCGCGATGGCTGTCCTGGAATGGTGCTGGGTCGATCGTCCATGAGCGAGGGGGGCGAGTACGAGTACCGGCTACGGGGACGCGGCAAGCACGGGCTGCCGAAGCTGCGCAACTACCGTGACTTCCGGTTGCTGTGGACCGGCTCCGCCATGTCCGTCATGGCGGAGCGGTGCTCGGGCATGGCGTTCACGCTGCTGGTGCTCTGGCACACCGGTTCGGAGAGCGCGGCGGGGCTGGTCGGGTTCGCGGGGCTGCTGCCGGCGCTGCTCGTCCAGTTGCCGGCCGGGGTGATGGTGGACCGGCTCAACCGCCGGCGCGTGATGATGACGTGCGTCGTCGTGCGGATGGTCGCGGTCGCGACGGTGGCCGTGTCGCTCCTCGGGGACTCCGTGCGGGTCTGGCACATCGCGGCGGTGGCGTTCATCCAGAGCAGCATGACCGTCTTCTACCAGCTCTCCGAGCGGGCCATGGTCCGCGGTGTGGTGCCGCCGCAGCAGTTGGGGGCGGCGATGGCGACGAACGAGGCGCGCTCGCGCGGCGTCAACTTCATCGGCCACCCGGCGAGCGGGGCCATGTTCGGGCTGTCGGCGTGGATCCCGTTCATGTCGAGTGTCGGGCTGTATCTGCTCTCCCTGATCACGCTGATCCGGCTGCGCGGCGAGAAGCATCCGCCGGCGCGGCAGGGCGGCAAGCGCCGCAAGATGCGGGCGGACATCGCGGCGGGGCTGCGCTGGGTGTGGGATCGCGCCTATTTCCGTACGGCGTTGCTGATCATCGCGGGAAGCAACATGGTCTTCCAGGGGCTCATCCTCACCGTGGCCGTGGTGGTCAGGGAGGACGGGGGAGCCGCGGGCACGATCGGGCTGATCATGGCGTGCGGCGGCATGGGAGGGCTGCTCGGGGCGCTGATCGGCGGCTGGCTGAACAAGCGTCTGGCGATGCGTCAGATCATGATCCTGGCGCACACGTTCTGGGCGCTCGTCATGCCCGCAGCGGTATTTTTCAGACAACCCGTGGCACTTGGTGTTCTCTTCTTCATAACGTCTCATATAGGAGCCGCTGTTACTGTCTCCGGCATGTCCTACCAGGTGCGCATCACGCCCAACAACATGCAGGGGCGGGTCGGCAGTGTCGTCATGCTCCTTGTGTCGGGCGCGAGTTCGCTGGGCGCGCTCGGTACGGGCTACCTCCTGGAGGCGGTCGGCTCCCGGCAGACGCTGATGGTCGTGTCGGGGGTGATGGTCGTGCTCGCCGTGGTGGCGGCCGTCGTGTTCACCAGGAAGGGTGCGGTGCTGGAGGACCGGCAGGACAGCGAACCGCCCGTACAGCCCGAGCCGGTCGCCGTCGCGGACGGGTCGACGGCCGATCCCCTCACCACCCTGGAATTGCGGAGAATCGATGGATGACGCAGTGCGGCTGGAGTCGCTGACCAAGACCTACGGATCCGGGGACAGCGCGGTGACCGCGCTGCGCGACATCGGTCTGTCCTTCCCGCGTGGGAGCTTCACCGCCATCATGGGCCCCTCGGGCTCCGGCAAGTCGACCCTGCTCCAGTGCGCGGCCGGACTCGACCGGCCCACCTCGGGCCAGGTGTTCATCGACGGCCAGGACATCACCGGGCTCAACGAGACCCGGCTCACCGAACTCCGCCGCGACAGAACGGGGTTCATCTTCCAGGCGTTCAACCTGCTGCCCTCGCTCACCGCCGAGCAGAACGTGGCGCTGCCGATGCGACTGGCCGGGCGCAGGCCCGAACGCGGAGCCGTTCGGGAGGCGCTCGCCCAGGTGGGTCTGGAGAAGAAGGCGGGCAGCCGGCCCAGCCAGCTCTCCGGCGGGCAGCAGCAGCGCGTGGCCATCGCCCGGGCGCTGGTGGCCCGCCCGGCGGTCCTCTTCGCCGACGAACCCACGGGGGCGCTGGACCTCGCCACCGGGCGCGAACTGCTGGACACATTACGCGGATTGGCCGGCGCTCCCGTTCCGGCGCAGGGCGGCACCGGTGGCGCAGGCGGCTCCGGTAGCGCAGGCGGCGCCGCCTCCGGCGACGCGGGCCGGGTGACCACCACCATCGTGATGGTCACGCACGACCCGAACGTGGCCGCGTACGCGGACCGGGTGCTGTTCCTCGCGGACGGCCGTCTCGTCGGCGAGGAGCGCTCGCCCACCGCCGAGGCGATCGCGGCGCGGATGACGGACCTGGCGGTGGCGCGGTGATCAGGGTGGCCTTCCAGACGCTGCGGGCCCGATGGGTGTCGTTCCTCGGCACCGTCGTGGCGCTGGTGCTCGGCGTGGCGCAGGTCGCCGCCATGGGCGTACTCATCATGACCATGCTCGACCTGCCGGACCGGCCCGTCGAGCGCTTCGCCCGGGCCCCGGCGGTCGTGCAGCCCACGGACCCGACCTGGGACTCGGCCCAGCACGACCTGGGCATCCGGTCCCTGCCGGCCGCCCAGGGGGTCTCGGACGAGCTGCGCGACAAGGTCGCCGCCACCGGCGACACCGTGGTCGACCGCGCCTTCTACGCCCAGGTCGAGGGCGGTCCCGCCGACCAGGTGGGCCACCCCTGGCCGGTGGCGAGGTTCGGCGGCTACCGGCTCGTGGACGGCGACGCGCCTGCCGGGGCCAAGGAGATCGTGGTCCCGTCCGACCGGGCCCGCACCGGCGAGCGGGTGACGGTCCTGACCGCCTCCGGCGTCGCCCGCTACACGGTGAGCGGCACCGTCTCCCCGGTCGACTGGGAGGACGCGGTCTTCTTCACCGAGGAGGAGGCCGCCCGGCTCTCCCCGCGCATCGAGTCCCTGGTCGCCCTCGGCCCCCTCGCGGACGTCCGGGCCGCTGTCGGCGACGGCGCGGCCGTGCTCACCGGCCAGGACCGGCACAAGGCGGACGCCAGCGAGGCCGAGGACCGCGAGACGCTCGACAACACCATCACCCTGGTGCCGGTGATGGCCAGTGTGGCGGGCACCACCGCGATCTTCGTGGTGGCCTCCACCTTCGCCTTCGCCGTGATCCAGCGCCGCCGTGAGGTGGCCCTGCTCCGCGCCGTGGGCGCGACGCCCCGCCAGGTGCGCAAGATGGTGCGCAACGAGGCCCTGATCGTCGGCTTCTTCGCCTCGGCCATCGGCGCCGTACTCGGCCTGTTCGGGGCGCAGTTGCTCGCCGACATGCTGATCGCGATGGACATCTCGCCCGCCTGGTTCACCGTGGAGCCCTCGCTGCACTGGACCGTCCTGGCGCCGCTCGTCGCCGCGTTCCTGGTCGGTCTCGTGGTGGCGGTCGGCGGTGCTGCCGCCGCCGCGCGACGGGCCGGCGGCATCCAGCCGATCGAGGCGCTGCGCGAGGCCGCGGTCGACGACACGGGCGTGACGCGCGGCCGGGCGCTCCTGGGCGCTGCCGCGCTGATCGGCGGGGTGGGGTGGACCGCGTGGATCGCGGTGGCCTCGCCGGGGACCGTGCTCTCGCCCACGGTGTACGTGGTGTCGCTGATGGTGCCCGTCCTGGCGGCGGCCGTCCTCGCGCCGCTGGTCGTCGGGCCGCTCGTCAAGCTGCTGATGCTGCCCTTCCGGGGGGCGAAGGGGCCCACGGCGATGCTCGTCCGGGAGAGCGCGCTCACCTCACGCCGGCGCACGGCGGCCACCGCGGCCCCCGTCCTGCTCACGGTCGGCCTCGCCTTCTCGCTGCTCGCCGCCACCGACTCGCTCGGCGCGGCTCGCGACAACGGCCTCCAGAACAGGGTGGCTTCGCAGTACGCGCTGGCCCCGGACGGTACGCCGGGCATCAGCCCCGAGGTCGCCGCGAAGGTCGCGGCGATCGACGGCGTACACGTCGCGGCTCCCATCCTCACCACCGTCTACACCAAGGACGAGGACCGGTACGACGAGAATGACGGGCTCGTCGTCGACCCCGACGCCCTGAAGCGGACCATGAACCTCGACATCGTCGAGGGCTCCCTCGACGATCTCGACGAGAACAGCACGGCCGTGGCCGACCTGTGGGGCATGGACGTCGGCGAGACGCTGGCCGTGGACATGGCGGACGGGCAGAGCGTCGAGCTGCGCGTGGTGGCGACGTACAAGGCGCTGCGCGGCGAGGACGTGGCGTACCTCCCGCAGCGGTTCGCCCCGACCGCCCTCTACGCCCGGGACGGCCTGGCCCGGCGCGCCTACATCTCGCTGGACCGCGACGCCGATCACGCCGCCGTCACCGCCGAGATCCGCAAGGCGGTGGCCGGGAGCGGCGCGGTGTTCATGACCCGGGACGAACTGGTCGCCTCCGAGAGCGCGTACGCCCGCCACCTCACCGAGGTCCGGCAGCGTTCCACCGCCCTGATCATCATGGCCTTCTGCTTCATCGCGATCCTCAACACCCTCCTGATGGCCACCGCCGACCGGCGGCGGGACCTCGCGGTGCTGCGGATGGCGGGCGCGACCCCGAGGCAGGTCCTGCGGTTCTTCGTCGCGGAGTCGCTGCTCGTCTCCGCCGTGGGGGTGGCGCTGGCCCTGGCCGCCACCGCCGTCAACCTGACCGGCCTGTGGGGGGCGCTGCTCCAGCTCTTCGGCGCGACCCCGATCGTGGTGCCGTACGTCATCGTCCTCGGCGTCGCCGTGGTGTCCACGCTGCTGGCGGTGACGGGCACGGTGCTGCCGGTGGGCGCGGCGCTGCGGGCGAGGGCGGCGCAGTTCGTGGGGTCGCGCGAGTAACCGACGTACGGCCGGAAGCGTTCGCGCGGTACGGCCGCGGCACCACCCCGGACCCACGCGGCCCGGTCCCGGCACCCCCGACGGGACCGGGCCGCGTGCTGTGCCGGGGAGTCGGCACGCCGGGGCGCGCCTCAGCGGAACTCGTGGACCACCTGGATCTCGCCGATGATGTGGGCGTTGAAGTCGTCGAGCTCCTCGGCCGGGACCCAGAGTTCGAGGATCGTCCGCCCGCCGGCCTGCTGGACCGGATAGCGGCTGACGAACTCCGAGTCGACCTCGAAGCGGGTGACGAAGCCCGCGCCGTCGTGTTTCACGTTCCAGTCCCGGGCGATCCTGATCGCGTAGTCCTCATTGAGGACCGGATAGAAGATCGGCTGCTCGGGCAGCCTGGGCGGCCACGCACGCCAGTCCAGCTCACGCACCAGATCCAGCTCCTCGGGCCCGGTGGGCCGCCACAGGGTGGTCGTCGCTCGCCCGCTGGTCATGTGCGTCTCTCTCCGAACGTGGGCCGCCTGTACGGCGGGGCGGCCGGGAGACCGGACGATACCGGCACCGCGAACCCGGCGGCCACACGGATTCCCACCCCCGCCGGCTCAGTACAGGGCCGGTATAGGCGTGCGTCCGAAGCTGAGGGCGTATCCGACCACCGAAGGGATCCGACATGTCTGACGAGCAGACCGACCACCGCCTCTACCTGGTCGTCCTCAACGACGAGGAGCAGTACTCGATCTGGGAGGCGGACCGGGAGCTGCCGGCCGGCTGGCACGCCGAGGGCACCGAGGGGCCCCGGCAGCACTGCCTGGACCGGATCGAGGAGGTCTGGACGGACATGCGCCCGGCGAGCCTGCGCCGCCGCATGGAGAAGACCGGCGCCTGAGCGCCCCCGCCCCCGCCGGCGCGGCCGGCGGGCTGCACGACGCAGGACACCCAGTGAGACGTACGGAAAGGTCGGGAGGGGCGCTCAGCATGAGTACTGGCGAAGTTCGCACGGACGGACAGGCCGAGGAGAGGCGCGAGGAGATGGTGCGCGCCCGGCTCGCCGGAGGCCGTAGCGGCCGGCGGGCCGCGGTGGTTCCGGTCGACCGGGGCGGCCCGCTGGCGCTCTCCCACGGTCAGCAGCAGATGTGGTTCCTGAGCCGGCTGGACCCGGACAGCTGGGAGTACAGCGTCCCGGTCGGCCTGCGGCTGCGCGGGGCGCTCGACACCGAGGTGCTGCGGCGCGGCTTCGAGGAGCTGGTGGCCCGCCACGAGATCCTGCGTACGCGCTACCGCCTCGAAGGGGCCGAGCCCGTCCAGCTGATCGACCCTCCCGCCCCCTTCGTGCTGCCGGTCGACGACCTCACGGGCACGGCGGACGCGGCCGAGCGGGAACGGCGGGCCCTCGCGCTGGCCGAGGCCGAGCCGGGCCGCCCCTTCGACCTGGAGAACGGCTCGCCGCTGCGGGCCCGGCTCATCCGGATCGCCGACGACCACCACCTGCTGGTCGTGGTCTTCCACCACGTCGCGTGCGACGAGTGGTCCGTGGGCCTGTTCCTGTCCGAACTCTCCGCCGTGTACGAGGCGTTCGCCCAGGGCAAGCCGTCGCCGCTCGCCCCGCTGGCCGTGCAGTACGCCGACTACGCCGCCTGGCAGCACTCCCGCCTCGCCGGCGACGACCTGCGCAAGCAGCTCGACCACTGGCGCGACCGGCTGGCCGGCAGCACCCCGCTGGAAGTCCCCACCGACCGCCGCCGCCCGGCCACCCGCAGCTACGACGGCGACGCGGTGCCCGTGGTCATCCCGGCCGCGACCGCCGAGAAGCTGCGCGCCCTCGGCTCCGAGCACGGGGCCACCCCGTTCCAGACGCTGCTGGCCGGCTATCAGGCCCTCCTCACCCGCTACACGGGGCGCACCGACGTCCCGGTCGGCACCGTGGTGTCCGGCCGCAGCCGCCCCGAGCTGGAACAGCTCATCGGCTACGGCATCAACACCCTCGTCCTACGCGGGCGTTGGCAGGGCGACCCGACCTTCCGGGACCTGCTCATCGGCGCGCGGGAGACCGTGCTCGACGCCTTCGACGACCAGGAGTACCCGTTCGCGCGGCTCGCGGACGAACTCGTGCCGGTACGGGACATGTCCCGCACGCCCCTGGCCCAGGTGGCGTTCACCATGCACCGGGAACGCACCCGTGACTTCCGGCTGCCCGGCGTCGAGGCGGAGGCCCTGCGCGCCACCTCGCGGGTCTCGCGCTTCGACCTCAGCCTCCAGCTGGGCGAGGCCGAGGACGGTTCCGTGGCGGGCACGCTCGAATACAGCACCGCCCTGTACGACCGGTCCACCGCCGAGCGCCTGGCCCGGCACTTCGTGAGCCTCGTCGAGTCCGCCGTCGCCGACCCGGACCGGCGGCTCTCCCGCCTCGACCTGCTGGACGCGTCCGACCTGGCCGTCCTGCTGCCCGAACCGCACCTCTTCGACGCCCCCGAGCGCTGCGTCCACGAGCTCGTCGAGGACCGGGCCGCCGCCGCCCCCGACGCCATCGCACTCGTCCTCGGCGGCCAGCGGCTGAGCTACGGCGCGCTCAACGCCCGCGCCAACCGGCTCGCCCACCACCTCCGCGCCCTCGGGGCCGGTCCCGGGCGGCTCGTCGGCGTCAGCATGGACCGCGACCTCGACCTGGTGCCGGTCCTGCTCGCGGTGCTCAAGTCCGGTGCCGCCTATTTGCCGCTGGACCCCGAGCACCCCGTCGACCGCATCGGCTACTCCCTCAAGGACGCCGACGCCCGGATCGTGATCACCACCTCCGCCCACGCCGCCCACCTCACGGACATCGTGGACGGCGCACTCGTCGTCCTGGACGCCCCGGACGTCGTGGCGGCCCTCGACGCCGCCCCCGACGGCAACCCCGTCTCCGGCGCGGTGCCCGACGACCTCATCTACACCATCTACACCTCCGGCTCCACCGGCCGCCCCAAGGGCGTCGGCCTCACCCACGCCAACGTGCTGCGCCTGCTCACGTCGACCGAGGAGCACTTCGGCTTCGACGAGAGCGACGTCTGGACGTTCTTCCACTCCTACGCCTTCGACATGTCGGTCTGGGAGATCTGGGGCGCCCTCGCCTACGGCGGCCGGCTCGTCGTCGTCCCGCCGGACGTGGCCCGGGCCCCGGAGGAGTTCCTGCGGCTGCTCGCCGACCAGCGGGTCACCGCGCTCAACCAGACCCCGTCCGCCTTCCGCAGTCTCGTCTCCCTGGCGGCGGACGGAAACACCCTGATCGACGAACTCGCCCTGCGGGTCGTCATGTTCGGCGGCGAACGCCTGGACATACCCGGGCTCAAGCCCTGGGTCGAGCGCCGCAGCCTGGAACAGACCGAACTGGCCAACCTGTACGGGATCACGGAGACCTGCGTCCACACCACGTACCACCTGCTCACCGCCGCCGACCTGGAGGCCGACACCGGCAACGCCATCGGCGCCCCGCTCCGCGACCTCCAGGTGCACCTGCTCGGCCCGCACGGGGAGCAGGTCCCCATCGGCGTACCCGGCGAGATCCACGTCGGCGGCCCCGGCGTCGCCCTCATGTACCTCAACCGCCCGGCCCTGACCGCCGAACGCTTCGTCCCCGACCCCTACGGGGCCCCGGGCACCCGGCTGTACCGCAGCGGCGACCTCGCGAGCAGGCGCCCGGACGGCGGCCTGGACTACCTGGGCCGCATCGACCACCAGGTCAAGATCCGCGGCCACCGCATCGAACTCGGCGAGATCAAGGCCGCGTTGACCGCCCACCCCCGGGTACGGGACGCCGTCGTCGTCGCCCGCGAGGACACCCCCGGAGACCGCCGGCTGGTCGCCTACATCGTCCCCACCAGCGACGCCGTCGCCGCCCCCAGCGAACTACGCACCCTGCTGGCCCGTTCGCTCCCCGACTACATGATCCCCACGGCGTTCCTGGTCGTCGGGAAGATCCCGCTGACCGTCAACGGAAAGCTGGACCAGGCCGCCCTGCCCGCCCCCGACCGCACCGCCCTCGGCGTGGAGGCCGCCCGGGTCGCCCCGCGCACCGCGGCCGAGGAGGAGATGGTCGCCGTCTGGCGCGAGGTCCTCGGCGTCGAACAGGTCGGCGTCGAGGACAACTTCTTCGACCTGGGCGGCGACTCCCTGCGCGCGGTCGCCCTCGTCGGCGCGCTGCGCGACAGCGAGTACGACGTGACGGTCCGCGACGTCTTCGAGCACCGCACCCCCGCCGAACTGGTCGCCTTCGCCACCGGCCGCCCCGCCCCGGCCAAGGCCGAACCCCCGGCCGAACCGTTCTCCCTGCTCGCCCAGGAAGACCTGGACCGGCTGCCCGCGGGCCTGGTCGACGCCTACCCGCTGGCCCAGGTGCAGCTGGGGATGGTCGTCGAGATGCTCGCCGACGACGGCCGCAACCACTACCACAACGCGACCTGCTTCCGGATCCTCGACGACCGGCCCTTCGAGCCCGCACTGCTCCAGCAGACCGTGGACACCGTGCTGGCCCGTCACGAGATCCTGCGCTCCTCCTTCGCCATCGAGGGCTACTCCGTACCCCTCCAGCTCGTCCACGCCCCGTCCGACGTCACCTCACCGGTCGCCGCACGCGACCTGCGCGGCCTGGACGGCGCGGCGGTCGAGGCGTCGCTCCGGGCGTACATGGCGCAGGAGCGCACCCAACTCTTCGACCTGACCCGGGCCCCGCTCATCCGCTTCACCGGCCACGCCTGCGACGACGGCTCCTGGTGGCTGACCCTCACCGAGTGCCACGCCGTGCTGGAGGGATGGAGCCACCACTCGCTGCTGATGGAGCTGGCCACCGTCTACCGCGCCCTGCGCGACGGCCGCCCGGTCGAGGAGCCCGCACCCGCCGCCGTACGGTACGCGGACTTCGTCGCCGCCGAACTCGTCTCCCTGGCCGGGGACGACGACCGCGCCTACTGGCGGTCCATCCTGGAGAACAACGCCTCCTTCGAGCTGCCCGCCGGCTGGGGCGACGACCCCGCGACCACCCCGCGCGGCCTGCACCGCGCCTGGGTCCCCTACCACGACCTGGACGCCGGACTGCGCACCCTCGCCGCGAAGGCGAAGGTGCCGATCAAGAGCGTGCTGCACGCGGCGCACCTCAAGGTGATGAGCCAGCTCACGGCAGATGAGTCCTTCTTCACGGGCCTGGTCACCAACGCCCGCCCCGAGGCGGTGGGAGCCGAGCGGGTGTACGGCGTCTACCTCAACCCCCTGCCGTTCGCCTTCAGTCGGGGAGCGGCGACCTGGATCGAGCTGGTACGCCAGGTCTTCGACCAGGAGATCGACGTGTGGCCGCACCGGCGCTTCCCGCTGGGCGTCATGCAACGCGAGCTGAACGCCGGCGACCGCCTCGTCAACGTCCGCTTCAGCTACCAGAACTTCCGCCAGGTCGACCAGGACCTGGTCGACTACCCGGCCACCATCGACGACAGCCCGACCGAATTCCCGCTGGGCGTCTCGACCCGCGCCGGCTTCCTGGTGATCACCGCCAACCGCCACTTCATCGGCCGCGAGGGCACGGACCGCCTCGCGGCGATGTACCGGTCGGTCCTGGAGTCGATGGCCGGGGATGTGGAGGGTGATGCCCGGGAGGTGTTCCTGCCGGGTGGTGAGCGTGAGCGGGTGCTGACCGGGTGGAACGACTCGGGGGTGGTGGTGCCGGGGGTTTCGGTGCCGGAGTTGGTGGGTCGGTGGGCTGTGGAGTCGCCGGGTGCGGTGGCGGTGGAGGGTGGTGACGGTCGGTCGTTGTCGTTCGGTGAGTTGGATGTGCGGGCGAGTCGGTTGGCGCATCGGTTGAGGGCTGCTGGTGTGGGTGTGGGGGCTGAGTCGTCGGTGGCGGTGTTGCTGGATCGGTCGGTTGATCTGGTGGTGGCGTTGTTGGCGGTGTGGCGTGCGGGTGGTGGGTTTGTCCCGATGGATCCGGTGCTGCCGGCGGGTCGGATCGCGGGGATGGTGGCGGATGCGCGGGTGGGGGTGGCGCTGACGTCTGCTGCGTACGTGGATCGGTTCGGCGGTGGTGTGGAGACGGTGTTGGTGGACGGTGATCTGTCGTCGTTCCCGGAGTCCGCTCCTGCGGTGGCTGTTGACCTGGACTCGGTGGCGTACACGGTGTTCACGTCGGGTTCTACGGGTCGGCCGAAGGGTGTGCAGGTCTCGCACCGGAGTCTGGTCAATCATGTGGACTGGGCAGTAAGGGAGTTGGTGGGTAGCGGCTCGGGTGGTGCGCCGGTGTTCTCGTCGGTGGCCTTCGACCTGGTGGTGCCGAATGTGTGGGCGCCGCTTGCGGCCGGTCAGCGGACCTGGTTGTGGGACGGGGAGCTGACGGAGCTGGGTGCGAGTGTGGCCGCTGCCGGCCCGTTCTCGTTCATGAAGTTGACCCCCGGGCATCTTGAGGTGTTGTCCGGTCAGCTCTCCGACTCGCAGATCGAGGCGTTGGCTTCCCGTGTCGTCGTTGCCGGTGAGGCGTTGCCCGGTGGGCTGGTGGAACGTTGGCGGGTTCTCCTGGGTGAGGGGCAGGTGCTCAACGAATACGGCCCCACCGAGGCCACTGTCGGCACCTGCGTGTTCCCCCTCACCGAGGCCGTGGAAGGTGTCGTCCCGATCGGCCGGCCGCTCCCGAACATGCAGATGCGCGTGTTGGACGCGGGTCTGCGGCCTGTTCCGGTGGGGGCCGTGGGTGAGCTGTTCGTCGGTGGTACGGGGGTGGCGCGTGGTTACGCGTTCCGCCCGGGCGCCACAGCGGAGCGTTTCGTCCCCGACCCCTACAGCCAAACCCCCGGTTCTCGTCTCTACCGCACCGGCGACCTCGTCCGGTGGCGCAGTGACGGCGCGGTCGAGTTCCTGGGCCGGATCGACGACCAGGTCAAGGTGCGCGGCTATCGCATCGAGCTCGGCGAGATCCGCGCCGCGCTCATCGCTCACCCGCAGGTCACCGACGCCACCGTCGTCGTCTCCGAGGACCAGCGCCTCATCGCGTACGTCGTCGGCAGCACGGTCGACCTGACGGCCTGGGCGGCCGGCTCGTTGCCCGCGTACATGGTGCCGTCGCTGTTCATCAGCCTCGACGCCCTCCCCCTCACCCCCAACGGCAAGATCGACCGCCGCGCGCTCCCCGACCCGGAAGGTTCGTCCCAGGACACCTACGTCGCACCCCGCAACCCCACCGAGGAGCGCATCGCCGCTGTGTGGAGCGGCGTTCTCGGTGTGGAGAAGGTCGGGGTCGAGGACAACTTCTTCGACCTGGGCGGGCATTCGATCAAGGCCATCGCCCTGGTCGGGGCCCTGCGCTCGGAGGGCTTCGAGGCGGGGGTGCGGGATGTGTTCCAGCACCGTACGGTCGCCGGACTCGCCACCGCGCTCGCCGGGACGGAACCCGTCACGGAGTCCGCCGTCGTCGCACCGTTCGCACTGCTCGGGGCCGACGACCGGGCGAAGCTGCCCCAGGGCCTGGTCGACGCCTTCCCGCTGGCCCAAGTCCAACTGGGCATGCTCGTCGAGATGTTGGCGGACGAGAGCCTGAACAAGTACCACAACACCACCGCGTTCCGGATCAAGGACGGACGGCCGTTCGACGTCGAGGCACTCCGCCGGGCCGGACAGGCCGTGGTGGACCGGCACGAGATGCTCCGGGCCTCCTTCGACCTGGAGGGCTACTCCGTACCTCTTCAGCTCATCCACGCGCGGGCCGACATCCCGGTCACCGTGCACGACCTGCGGGGACGGGACGCCGAACAGCAGGCGGAGGCCCGCCGGGCGCACATCGCGGCCGAACGGGCCGAGACGTTCGACCTGTCCCGCGCCCCGCTGCTCCGCATCTCCGCACTCGTCGAGTCCGACGAGGCGTGGTGGCTGTCGGTCAGCGTCTGCCACCCCATCACGGAGGGCTGGAGCCACCGCACCCTCCTCAGCGACGTCGTGGAGGGCTACCTGCGGGTGCGCGGCGGCGGCGAGTTGCCGGCGGTGGAGGTCCCCGCCGTGCGGTACGCCGACTTCGTGGCCGCCGAACTGGCCTCGCTCGCCTCGGAGGAGGACCGTGCGTACTGGAGCTCCGTGCTGAGCACCCACGCCAGGTTCGAACTGCCCAGTGGCTGGGGGGACTCGGAGCCCGGTCGGAGCGCCAACACCGTACGCGTCCCGCTCGCCGACCTGACTCCCGCCCTGCGCGCGGCCGCCAGCAGTACGGGGACCTCGCTGAAGGCCGTACTGCACGCAGCACACCTGAAGGTGATGAGCCAGCTCACGGCCGAGGAGTCCTTCTGCACCGGGCTCGTCTCCAGCGGCCGGCCCGAGGTCGTGGGGGCCGAGCGGGTGTACGGCATGTACCTCAACACGGTCCCGTTCGCCTACGAACGCGGGGCGCGCACCTGGCGGGAACTCATCCACCAGGTCTTCGACCAGGAGGGTGCGCTCTGGCCGCACCGCCGCTTCCCGATGCCCGTCATGCAGCGGGAACTGGGCGACGGCACCCGCCTCCTTGATGTCCGCTTCAGCTACCTCGATCTCGCGGACGCCCAGGCGGAGTCCGACCTCGTGGACGCCGACTCCGGCGACGGCGAGGGCGCGACGGAGTTCGGGCTCGCGGTGGCGGCCCGGGGCAGCGGTCTGCTGCTGACCGTGAACCCGCGGATCCTCGGCGAGGCCGGGGCCCGGCGGATCGCGGCGATGTACCGGGCGGTGCTGGAGGCGGTCGCCGGGGATGTGGAGGGTGATGCCCGGGAGGTGTTCCTGCCGGGTGGTGAGCGTGAGCGGGTGCTGACCGGGTGGAACGACTCGGCTTCGGTGGTGCCTAGCGTTTCGGTGCCGGAGCTGGTGCGGAAATGGGTCACCGCGACGCCGGACGCGGTGGCGGTGGAGGCTGGTGACGGTCGGTCGTTGTCGTTCGCCGAGCTGGATGTGCGGGCGAATCGGTTGGCGCATCGGTTGCGCGCTGGGGGTGTGGGCCCTGAGTCGTCGGTGGCGGTGTTGCTGGATCGGTCCGTCGATCTGGTGGTGGCGTTGTTGGCGGTGTGGCGTGCGGGTGGTGGGTTCGTTCCGATGGATCCGGTGCTGCCGAGCGGGCGCATTGCCGGGATGGTGAAGGACGCCCGGGTGAGTGTGGCACTGACGTCGAGCGCGTACGCGGATCGGTTCGACGGGGACGTGGAGGTGGTCCGGATCGACGGGACCGACCTGACGTCGTTCCCGGATGCGGCTCCCGAGGTGGTCGTCGACCTGGACTCGGTGGCGTACACCGTCTTCACGTCCGGTTCTACGGGGCGGCCGAAGGGTGTGCAGGTCTCGCACCGGAGCCTGGTCAATCATGTGGACTGGGCAGTACGGGAGTTGGTGGGTAGCGGCTCGGGTGGTGCGCCGGTGTTCTCGTCGGTGGCCTTCGACCTGGTGGTGCCGAATGTGTGGGCGCCGCTTGCGGCCGGTCAGCGGACGTGGTTGTGGGACGGGGAGCTGACGGAGCTGGGTGCGAGTGTGGCCGCTGCCGGCCCGTTCTCGTTCATGAAGCTCACGCCTGGGCACCTTGAGGTGTTGTCCGGGCAGCTGTCGGACGCCCAGATCGGCGCGCTGGCGAACCGTGTCGTCGTTGCCGGTGAGGCTCTGCCCGGTGGTCTCGTGGAACGTTGGCGGGTTCTCCTGGGCGAGGGTCGGGTGCTCAACGAATACGGCCCGACTGAGGCCACCGTGGGTACGTGCGTGTTCCCGCTCACCGAAGCCGTGGAAGGTGTCGTCCCGATCGGCCGGCCGCTCCCGAACATGCAGATGCGCGTGTTGGACGCGGGTCTGCGCCCGGTCCCGGTGGGGGCCGTGGGTGAGCTGTTCGTCGGTGGTACGGGGGTGGCGCGCGGTTACGCGTTCCGCCCGGGCGCCACAGCGGAACGCTTCGTCCCCGACCCCTACAGCCACACCCCCGGTTCTCGTCTCTACCGCACGGGCGACCTGGTCCGCTGGCGCAGTGACGGTGCGGTCGAGTTCCTGGGCCGGATCGACGACCAGGTCAAGGTACGCGGCTACCGCATCGAACTCGGGGAGATCCGCGCCGCCCTGATCGCTCACCCGCAGGTCACCGACGCCACCGTCGTCGTCTCCGAGGACCAGCGCCTCATCGCGTACGTCGTCGGCAGCACCGAAGGGCTCACCGAAGCTCTCACCACCACCCTCCCCGACTACATGGTCCCCTCCGCCCTCGTCAGCCTCGACGCCCTCCCCCTCACCCCCAACGGCAAGATCGACCGTCGCGCGCTCCCCGACCCGGAGGCGTCGCCCGAGGACACCTACGTCGCGCCCCGCAATCCCACAGAGGAGCGCATCGCGGCCGTCTGGAGCCGGGTGTTGGGGGTCGAGAAGGTCGGGGTCGAGGACAACTTCTTCGATCTGGGCGGGCATTCGATCAAGGCCATCGCCCTGGTCGGGGCCCTGCGCTCGGAGGGCTTCGAGGCGGGGGTGCGGGATGTGTTCCAGCACCGTACGGTCGCCGGACTCGCTACCGCGCTCTCGCTCCCCGGGACGGAACCCGTGACCGAGGCCGTCGTCGCTCCCTTCGCCTTGGTGTCCCCGGAGGTCCGGGCGGCGCTGCCGGCGGGGCTGGTCGACGCGTATCCGATCTCCAAGGTGCAACTCGGCATGCTGGTCGAGATGTTGGCCGACGACGGGCTGAACAAGTACCACAACACCTCGACGTTCCGGATCAAGGACGAGCGGCCGTTCGACGCCGAGGCCCTGCGCCGGGCCGGGCAGACGGTCGTGGAGCGGCACGAGATGCTCCGTACGTCCTTCGCGCTCGAAGGTTTCGACGTACCGCTCCAGTTGGTTCACGCCGAGGCCGAGATCCCGGTGAACGTGCACGATCTGCGCGGGCTGGACGCCGAGGGGTTCGCGGAGGCGCGGCGGGAGCACATCGCCGTCGAGCGGGGCGAGTTGTTCGAGCTCACCCGGCCTCCGCTGCTCCGCATCTCCGCGCTCGTGGAGTCCGAGGAGGCGTGGCACCTGGGCTTCACGCACTGCCACGCGATCACGGAGGGCTGGAGCCAGCAGTCGCTGCTGATGGAGGTGCTCGCGGTGTACCGCGCGTACGCCTCGGGCGAGGAGCCGGAGCGGCCGGAGCCCACGGCCGTGCGGTACGCCGACTTCATCGCGGCCGAGCAGGAGTCGCTGGAGTCGGAGGAGGACCGGGAGTACTGGCGGGGCATCGTCGACCGGCACGCGCCGTGCGTGCTGCCCGAGGACTGGGGCGACGGCGGCGCGCCGCGTGAGGACTTCAAGCTGTCGGTGGAGTTCCGGGACATCGAACCCGCCCTGCGGGCGCTGGCCACGTCCAGCGGCACGTCGTTCAAGGCGGTGCTGCTGGCCACGCACCTGAAGGTGCTCGGCACGGTGACCAACGAGCCGGCCTTCCACACGGGCGTGCTGTACAGCGCCCGGCCGGAGGTTCCGGGGGCCGAGCGGGTCTACGGCATGTACCTCAACACCCTGCCGTTCGCCCACGACCGTACGGCCAGGACCTGGCGCGAGCTGGTCCGGCAGGTCTTCGACCGCGAGGCGGAGGTGTACGGCCACCGGCGGCATCCGCTTCCCGCCGTGCAGCGGCTGGCCGGCGGGCGACGGCTGTTCGACATCATGTACCGCTACCAGGACTTCCACCAGGTGGACACCGGGACGGTCGACGTGCGGGCGGGGGCGGGGGACAGCTCCAACGAGTTCACCCTCTCGATCGCCAATGTGCCGGGGCGGCTGGTCCTGCGGGCCGTCAGCACCGGACTGAACCGGGCCAACGCCGAGCGGCTGGCCGGCATGTACCGGGCGGTGCTCGAAGCCATGGCGGCCGACCCGGACGGAGACGTCGACGCGGCCCTGCTGTCCACGGCGGAGCTGACACGGGTGCTGGAGGACTGGAACGACACCGAGGTGGAGTGGGGATGAGCCGTTACGTACACGAGGTGATCGAGGCGACCGTGGCGGCCACCCCCGACGCCGTCGCCGTACAGGTGGGGGAGCTGTCCCTCACCTACCGCGAGCTCGACGCCCGCGCCAACCGCATCGCGCACCATCTGCGGGCGGCGGGCGTGGGGCCCGAGTCCGTGGTCGGGGTCCTGTTGAACCGGGGGCCGGACACCCTGCCCGGTCTGCTCGCCATCTGGAAGGCGGGCGGCTCCCACCTGCCCCTGGACGCGGGGCTGCCCGCCGAGCGGCTGACGTACATGCTCCGCTCCGCCGGGGCCGGGCTGATCCTGACGCAGGGCGGGCTGGAGGCGCGGCTCGGCGGCGGGTACGACGGCGGGTACGACGGGGCGGTCGTCGATCTCGACCGCGACCGGGCGCTGATCGAGGCGCACCCGGCCACCGCCGTCGACCCGCCCGGGGAACGTGACCCGAAGGACCCGGAGCGGCGGCATCGGCTCGCGTACACGTTGTTCACGTCCGGCTCCACAGGGCGTCCCAAGGGCGTGCAGATCGCGCACTTCTCCCTGCTGAACGTGCTGTTCTCGATGCGTGAGCGGTACGCGGCCGGCCCCGGACACGCCTGGCTCGCGCCCACGTCGCTGTCGTTCGACATCTCGACGACCGAGCTCTACCTCCCGCTGATCACCGGCGGCCGGGTGGTGCTGGCCGACGACGAGGAGGCGCACGACGCGTCGGCGCAACTGCGGCTGATCGCTACCGCGGGCATCACCCACGCCCAGGCCACTCCGGCGGGCTGGAAGCTCCTCATCGCCGCCGGCCTCGGCCGCACCCCGCTCACCGCGATCACCGGCGGCGAGGACTGCCCGCCCGCGCTGGCCCGCGACCTGGGCGGCCGGGTGGACCGGCTCGTCAACCAGTACGGCCCCACCGAGGCGACGGTCTGGTCCACCGCCTGGGAGGTGGAACCGGACGCCCGCAGCGTGCCGATCGGACGCCCCATCCACAACTACCGCACCTATGTGCTGGACGCCGCCCGGCGGCCCGTACCGGTCGGCGTGACCGGTGAGCTGTACGTCGCGGGGGCCGGGGTGGCACGCGGATATGTGGGCCGGCCGGGGCTGACGGCCGAGCGGTTCCTCCCGGAGCCGTACGGCGGGGCTCCGGGCTCGCGGATGTACCGGACGGGCGACCTGGCCCGGTTCCGGGCGGACGGGGAGCTGGAGTGCCTCGGCCGGATCGACAACCAGGTCAAGGTGCGCGGCTACCGCATCGAGCTGGGCGAGATCGAGGAGGTCCTCCTGTCGCACCCCGGGGTCCGGGACGCGACGGTCGTCGCCTGCGAGGACGGCAACGGCGAGAAGGTGCTCGTCGCCTACGCGGTCGCCGAAGAGGCGGGGGCCGGGGCGGGGTCGGTCGAGGAGGCGGAGGGAGGGGGCGCGGTCGACGCCGTGGGGCAGGCCGCCCTGCGCGCCCATCTGGCCGCCGCGCTGCCCTCGTACATGGTGCCCGCCGTGTTCGTCCTGCTCGACGCGTTGCCGCTGAGCGCGTCCGGCAAGGTCGACCGGAGGGCCCTGCCCGCGCCCGGCCGTGCGGCGCTGGTCGACGGCCGGGAGTACGTCGCGCCCCGCACCAGGACCGAACGCCTGCTGGTGGAGACCTGCGCCGAGGTGCTCGGGGTGCCCGACGTGGGCGTACGCGACCGGCTCCTGGACCTGGGGGCCGACTCGATGCGCATCGTCCATGTGATGGCCGCCGCCCGGAAATCCGGGCTCGACATCACCCTCCGGATGCTGCTGGACAGCGAGACCGTCGAGGACCTGGCGCTGACGATCGACGGCGCCGGGCCTGCGGGCGGCACCACGGACGAGGACGCCGAGACCAGCACGAGCAGTGAAACCACCCCCAGCACCGACGAGGGAGAGGGAGCGAGCAGGCCGATGACCGTTGCTGTCGCGGGAGGGCGCACCGCCGCGCCCGATGTGGCCGGGGCGATGGAGGCCCACCGGATACCGGGAGCCGCGGTCGCGCTCCTCAAGGACGGCCATGTGGTCGGCGTGCAGGCGTACGGGGTCCGGTCGGCCGACATCGGGGCTCCGGTGACGCTGCGGACGCGGTTCCAGGCCGGTTCGATCAGCAAGCACGTCACGGCCTTCGCCGCGCTGCGCCTCGTCGACCGGGGCGTACTCGCCCTGGACGCGGACGTCGACGGCTATCTGGCCGGTCGCCGCGCGCCCAGGGCGGCCGGCGGCGGCCCGCTGACGCTGCGGCACCTCCTGTCCAACACCGCCGGCCTGTCGCAGACCCCCGCCACATGGTGGCGGCCCGGCGAGGCCATGCCGAAGCTGTCCGGCATCCTGGACGACGTGTGGGCCGAGTACGAGCCCGGCGCGCTGTTCCGCAAGGCGGGCAGCCAGTGGGCCATGGTGGAGCAGGTGCTGACCGATGTGACGGGGCAGGACTTCCCGGAGCTGGCGGCGGACCTGGTGTTCCGGCCGCTGGGCATGCGGGACAGCTCCTTCCTCGCGCCCGAGGAGCCGCACGCGCCCGGCCGGGACGTCGCCACGGGCCACGACCAGCACGGCAGGGCCCTGCTGGACGGCTACCGGGTCCGGCCGGTGCTCGCGGGCAGCGGGCTGTGGGCCTCGCCCGCCGACCTCGCGCAGTTGGCCGTGGAGATCCGCCAGGCCCATCTGGGCTTCTCGGAGCTGCTGTCGGCGCGGACCGCCGCCGTCATGCTCGCCGAGGCGTTCCCCGGGAGCTTCTACGGTCTGGGGACCGTGGTCGACGGCTCGATGGCGGACCCGGAGTTCGGGCACGGCGGCCAGACCGCCGGCTTCCGTGCGCTGGTCTCGCTGCGGCTGCGCTCCGGGAACGGCTGTGTGGTGCTGACCAACTCCGACAACGGCAAGCACGCCCACAAGGCCGTGGCCGCGTTCCTCGGCCGTGACCTGGAGGTCTCCGCCGCGGACTGAGTAGCGGGGAGGGGTGAGCCGTCGCGGGCTGAGCCACCGAGGGGTGGGCCGTCGCGGGCTGAGCAGTCGAGGGGTGGGCCGTCGCGGACTGAGCCGCCGAGAGGTGAGCCGTCGTGGGGTGAGCCGTCGCCGTTACGGGATCGGCCGCGCGGCACCGGCCGGGAGGGGGGGAGAACACGGCGACGGCCGCCCCCCTCCCGGCCGGTCCGTGCCGTGACGGCGACGCGCGCCTGCCTCCCGTCGGCGCGGGGCTCCACCACCGCTCATTCCAGACCCGAGGCCCCTGCGTTAGCGAACGGATAACCCGTGAATAAGCCCCCCGCATAGCTTCCGTAGCGAGCACACGTTCGCCTTAGCCAGACGGGGGGTGCCGAATGGACTTCCGCGTCCTCGGCCCGGTTGAAGCTCGCAAGGACGGCACGCGCGTCGCGCTGTCCGGTTCAAAGATCCACACCGTGCTCGCGGCTCTGCTGCTCGCCCGGGGCCGTGTGGTGTCCGACAGCCGGCTCAACACGCTGCTGTGGGGTTGGGAGCCGCCGGCGACGTCCGGCGCGCAGATTTACACGTACATGTCGAGGCTGCGCAAGCTGCTCGGGGACGACGTCACGATCGAGCGTCGGCAGCCCGGCTATCTGCTGCGCGCGCCGCACAGCAGCGTCGACCTCCTGGAGTTCGAGCGGCTGGACGCCATGGGACGCGCGGCGCTGCGGCGCAAGCGCTTCGGCGAGGCGGAGGCGCTGCTCACGGAGGCCCTGGGCCACTGGCGGGGCGCCGCGCTCGCCAACGTGACCGAGCACCTCGCCGACGCCGAGTTCCCCCAGCTGGAAGAGGCGCGGACGCTCGCCCTCGAAAGCCGGATCGAGGCGGACCTCGCGCTCGGGCGGCATGAGCAACTGACCGCCGAACTCACGGGGTTGGTGGCGCAGTTCCCGCTCCGGGAGAAGTTGCGGGCCCAGTTGATGACGGCGTACTACCGCAGCGGGCGGCAGAGCGACGCGCTGCACTGCTACTACGAAGGCCGGGGCCTGCTCGCCGACCAGTTGGGCGTCGATCCCGGCGAGGCCCTCGGCTCGACCTACGCGGCCGTGCTCGCGGGTCACCGGGGCGCGGGATCCGGAGCGGGATCCGGGGGCGGCGCTGCCGGCCGGCCGGGACGCCCCGGCCACTCCGCCTCTCCGGCCGCCATCGCCTCTCCCGTGAACTCCACGCACCCCGGATACGAGGACGACGACGTGCCCTCGATGCTGCCGCCGGACGCCGAGGAGTTCATCGGGCGGCAGCCCGAACTTGCCGCGTTACGCGCTCAGCTCGCGGACTCGGCGGGCGGCCGGGGCCCGCGCCACCTGCTGGTCACCGGCATGGCGGGGGTCGGCAAGACCGCGCTGGCGGTGCACGCCGCGCACCTGAGCGCCGCCCACTACCCGGACGGCTGCCTCTTCGCCGAACTGGTCGGGCCCGATGGCCGGCCGAAGCCGCCCGCCGAAGTCCTCACGGGGCTGCTGCGGGGACTGGGCGGTTACGTCGGCAAGGTCGGCGGCGGCCGGGCAGGCGACGGGGACCGGGGCGGGGACGGGGACGCCGAGCTGGACGAGCTGCTGCGCCTCTACCGGGCGCGCACGGCCGGCCGGCGGCTCCTGGTGGTGCTCGACGGCGCGGTGGACAGCCGCCGCCTCGACCCGCTGCTGGCGGGTTCGCCCGACGCCGTCGTGCTGATCACCGGGCGCGCCCGGCTCACACAGGTGACCGGAGCGCGTACGACGGCGCTCGCCCCGTTCGGCGACGGCGCGGCGTTCGACCTGCTGGCCGCTTCGGTGGGGCGGGCGCGGCTGCTGGCCGAACCCGACGCGACGGACGACGTCCTCGCCTACTGCGCGGGGCTGCCGCTCGCCCTGCGGATCACCGGCAACAGGCTCGCCGCCCGCCCGTACTGGCCCGTGGCCCGGCTGGCGGAGCGGCTGGCCGATCCGGCGAGCCGGCTGCCGGAGATGTCCTTCGGCGGCACGGACGTGCTGGGCGCGCTGATGCCCTCCCTCCAGCAACTGCCCGATGCCGACCGCGCACGGGCCACGCTCGTCCAACTGGCCGGTATCGGCGGGGAGTCGTTCCCCGCCCAGCGGGCGGCCACCTATCTGGGCACACGGGAGGCGGCGGCGGAGCAGCGCCTCGAACAGCTCGTGGACGGGGCCCTGTTGGACATCTGCGGCGTCGACCGCCAGGGCCGACCGCTCTACCGCTTCCATGAACTGGTGCTGCTCCTCGCCGGTTCGCTGAAGCACTCCGCGCATCGGGAACAGCCCGAACCCACCGGAGCCCGTTGAGCGTTGCGCCCCGAGGACGAGCGGCGACGAACGGGGGCGGCCCTACGCGTTGCCGGGCAGGTGCAGCCGTACCTGCCCCCGGGGCGTCGCGGCCCCACCCGGATCCGCGGGCCCTGCCGGTCCCGCGGGCTCGGCGACCGCCGCCGCCACGCCCGTGGACAGTGCCAGATCCTGTACGACCCAGGCGGTGCGGCCGCCCGTGCAGGGCGGGCCCGGACAGTGCAGCAGCACCGCGCCCGTCACCGCCGGGTACGACTCGATCCGGTCCAGCCGGATGTCGTTCACCCCGTGCCCCACCGCTTTGAGCACGGCCTCCTTCCGGGTCCAGCACCGGTAGAAAGCCGCGTCCCGGACCGGGCCCCGGGGCAGCGCCAGCAGATGGAGGGCCTCGTCGGGGGTGAGCCACGACTCGCTCAGCACGTCCTGGCGTACGGGCCGCAGCATCTCCGCGTCCACCCCTATCGCCGATCCGGTCCCGGCCGCCAGGACCGTGTGACCCCCGGCCCGGGCCAGATCGAGCGCCAGCGGCACCTCGGGCCGGCTCAGTCGCGTCGGCCCGTGCAGGGAGTCCCCGCAGGCCGGGCAGAGCGGCGGGCCGATGTCGACGTCCTCGGCGGCCATGCCGAGAAGTGCGCCGAGGGCTCTACGGGCGGTCGCCCGGGTATGCACGAACGCGGCCGCGTCCCGTTCCGAACGCAGACACAGCGCCTGGCGGAACTCCTCCGTGTTCAGCAGGGCGAGATCGGCGGGATCGGTGGACAAAGGCTGCCGCCACCACCAGATATGCGTATCGCCACCGGCGCGCAGCGCGCGGAACAAGGCCGCGGGGCTGTTTTCGGCCCCGCGGCCCCTGCTGTTCTCGTACATGTCGTGAGGCGGCGCCATGGCACTCTCTGTCATTTCGACTGCTGACTGCGTGGCGCGGACCGTACCGTCCCCGTATATACCGCGAATATATTGCCCGGCGCCGCGCCGCCGACCTCCTGTCCACAGCAGCGACTCCTCAGCAGCGGCGCCGCACCAGCAACCCCATGCCAGCAGGAGCCCTCAGCAGCAGCCCTCAGCAGCAGACGCCGGCAGCGGACGCCGGTCAGGGGCGTCCGCTGCCGGCGTCTGTCGTCAGTCGCCCGTGGTGACACGTCGGTGCTGCCGGGTGCGCGGCTTTGGCGCTGGTCGTGTCAGTGCCAGCCCTCGTCGGCGTTGAGATGGGCGAGCTCGGCGGTGCCGAGGACGCTTTCGACGGTGATGCCTGCGGACGGCGTCACGGACCGGCTGCCGGGCGTCGCGGCCGTCGCCGTACCGGCGCCGAGAAACGCGCACAGTGCTACGAGGGCAGTGGTGGCGGTGACCGTCGCGACGGTGTTGCGGACGTTCTTCATTTCTTCCCCCCTGTCGTCAACCTGCTCTGTGCTGAACAGTACGAGAGACGGGCTTCGGATCATTATCGCTCGGCTTTCGGTTTCCGCGGCCCCCGATATCCCGGACGGACCGCGAAGAAAAGGGATTGCGGGATTCCGGTAATAGCGGCCGAACAGTCAGGGAACCCCGGGCGTTTCCCCCGCCTCCGCGACACCGACCCCGGAGAGCGCGCGGCCGGCCCGTTCCGTCCACTCCTCCATGTCGATCCGTACGAATGCGTCCCGGGCTTCGGTGAAATGGCGGCGGGCGGCGGCGTACTCACCGCATTTCCGGCACGCCTCCCCGAGGGCCAGTTTGATTTTCCCCTCGACCAGGGCGCTGTCGACCAGCCCGGCGATTTTCAGCGCGTGCGTCAGGGTCGCCCTGGCCTGCCCCCAGCTCCGCGCGCCGAGCCTCGCCTCGCCCAGGCCGAGCAGGCCGTGGGCCAGCCCGAGCATGTCGGCCTTGTCCCGGACGATCCGGATCATCCGCAGGAACGCCGCCTCGGCCGAGCCGTACTCGCTCTGTGCGAGATACACCCGGGCCAGCCGGTGGAGCCCCAGCGCCAGACTGCGGGAACCGCCCTCGCCGATCGCCCGGGAGACCTGGAGGGACTCCAGGCTCAGCCGCTGCGCCGCGTCCGTACGACCCCGATCCAGCTCGATCTGCGCCATGTTGTTCAGCACATGGGCCTCCGAGGAGAGATCACCCACCGCCCGGAACGTCGCCAGGGCCAGCGTGCTGCGGTCCATCGCCGTGTCCAGCTCACCGCGCATCTCGTCGATCATCGCCATGTTGCGCAGCACGAGGGCGCGGCCGTGCTCCTCGCCCGCCCGCTCGTGCAGGACCAGCGCCTCGCCGAACAGGCCGTACGCCTGCGAGAAGTTGCGCAGCCTCATCTCCAGCGCGCCCAGGTTGTGCAGCATCGCCGCCTGCCCCCGGTCGTTGCCCGCCGCCCGGGTCGCCGCGAGCGCCCGCTCGCTGCACTCGCGCCAGTCGTCGAGGTAGTTGCGCGTCTCGAAGAGCACCACGGCCGACATGGTGAGATCCCAGGCGAGCTCGTCCAGGCCGAGCGTCGCGGCCTGGTCGACCACCGCCGTCAGCGAGAGCCGCTCGGTCTCCAGCCAGTCCAGCGGGGCGCTCAGCAGCCCGGCGCACAGCTCGTCGGGCAGCGGATGACGGGGGGCCGAACCGTGGATGATGCTGAAGTCGCCCCCGTACGCGCGCCGGTGGGCCTGCTCGGCGAGCGAGAGGTAGGCGCGGAAGGCACGTTCCTGCGCGGCCCCCCGGTCCTCGGCGCTCTCCTCCGCCTCGGCCCGCTCCCGGGCGAAGAGCCGCAGCAGGTTCTGGAACCGGTAGCGGGGGTGACCGGTGCCGTCCAGTCCGATGACGTCCAGGAACTGGGCGTCGACCAACTGCTCTATCAGCCGCTCCCCGGTGAGCGGATCGGTGTCCAGGAGCGCTGCGGCGACCCACGCCCCGAAATCCGGCGCGTCCAGCAGCCCGAGTCTTCGGTACAGCAACGCCGTCGCCGCCGACAGCCCCCGGTACGTCAGGGCGAAACTGGCCCGCACCTGCGACTCGCCCGAGCTGAGCTCGTCCAGCCGCTGCCGCTCGTCGCTCAGCCGGCGCACCAGGTGCGCGACCGTCCAGTGCGGCTTCGAGGCGAGCCGGGCCCCCGCGATCCGCAGCGCGAGCGGCAGCAGGTCGCACAGCTCCACCAGCCGGGCGGCGGAGACCGGGTCGGCGCAGACGCGGTCCTCGCCGACGATCTTCCCCAGCAGTTCGACCGCCTCGTACGGGGACAGCCGTCCCAGCCGCACCCAGGCCCCCGGCGGCCAGGCGAGCATCTCGGAGAGCTGCTCCCGGCTGGTCACCAGGACGCAGCAGCCGTCGCTGCTCGGCAGCAACGGGCGTACCTGCGCGTACGTGCGAACGTTGTCGAGGACCACCAGCACGCGGCGGTCGGCCAGCAGGCTGCGGTACAGCGCGGCGCGTTCCTCCGGTTCGGCGGGGATCTGGCCGATGGGCACCGAGAGCGAGCGCAGGAACCGGCCGAGGATCTCCCCGGCGGTCGTCGGCTCCAGGTGTTCGTCGTAACCGCGCAGGTCCGCGAAGAGCTGCCCGTCCGGGAAGCGGTCGGAGACGCTGTGCGCCCACTGGACCGCCAGACACGTCTTGCCGACCCCGCCGACCCCGGTGATCAGGCCCGTCGCCGGACCGTGCGCCCCCGCGCCCAGGTCCAGCATCTCGTCGAGCTGGGCGAGCTCCTGCTTGCGGCCCGCCAGCCCCTGTATGACCGGGGGCAGTTCCAGCGGGTCCCCGACCGGTTTCGGCGGCGGGCCCTCGCCCTCCGCGCCCCCGGGTTCGCGCGCGGTGAGGGAGGGCTCGTCCTGGAGGATCGCGTCGTGCAGCTTGGACAGGGCGGGGCCCGGCTCCAGGCCGAGCTCGTCGATCAGCCACCGCCGCCCGTCGCGGAACGTCTCCAGCGCCTCCGCCCGCCTGCCCGCCTGGTACTGGGCGGTGATCAGCTGATGCCGTGCGCGCTCGCGCAGCGGGTGCTCCCGGACCATCGCGGCCAGGTCCGGGAGGATCTTCTGGTGGTCGCCGAGCCTCAGGTGCACCGCCGTGGCGTTCTCGTACGTGTCGAGCCTCAGCTCCTCCAGCCGCCGGGCCTCGTCCTCCACCAGCCGGCCGGTCACGCCCGCCAGGGGGCGGCCGCGCCACAGGTCCAGCGCGTCCGCGTAGCAGCGGGCGGCCTCGGTGAGCCGGTTCTCCCGGACGGCCAGCTCCGCCGCCGACACCAGCCCGGAGAACTCCTCCGAGTCCAGCCGGTGCATCCCGACCTGGAGGAGATAGCCGGGGTGCGCGGTGACGATGACCTCGCCGGGGAAGCCGGCGGACTTGAACGTCTTGCGCAGCGCGGCGATGCAGATCGACACCTGGGTGCGCGCGGTGGCCGGGGGACGGTCGCCCCACACGGCCTCGATCAGGCTGTCGGCGGCGACGATCCTGCCCGGACTGAGCAGCAGCACCACGAGGATCGTCCGGTGCCTGGGCCCCCCGACGGGCACCTGTTCGTCCCCCGACGTCACTTCCAAGGGGCCTAACACTTTGAAGTTCAGCCGCTTTTCCATGTGACCCTGCATCCCCCTTGCTCCCGGACGAAAGAAGCAACCGTTCCCCTGACGCGACGGGCCGCCCAGCCTGCCGCGCGCCTTGCGGCCCCACTCCCGCCGGGAATGCGGGAGCTCCGAACCGTTCGGTCGTGCTTTTCGAGCCAGTTCTTTGAGCCACGATACGGCGACCGGGCGATGTACCGCCCGGTACCCCGCCAACTACTCCGGAGTAAGGGGCGTTTTGCCCTGGGTAAATTCCCTGTCACCCGGCCGCGACGCTTCGAATATGCCGGGGGAGCGTCGGGCGAGTGGATTCTCGACGTCATCGGCGGGGATGGCGAGAAAAGGCCCCCGTGTCGATTCAAAGTGAGTTCTGTTCATGTTTCCCCCGGTAGCCAATTCCCCGGCCGTCGCCGCGGGAATCAATCGGACCACGACGGCGGAGAGGGGCGAAGGGATAGGCGCGTCCGGGAGTGTCGGGAGACGGCGAAGGCCCCGCACACCGTGAGGCGTACGGGGCCTTCGCACCACCGGTCCTTCGAGGCTGCCCCGAGGCTACGGAGCAGCTCGGAGGGCGTGCGGCAGCAGTGATCGAGGGCGGGCGGCAGCCGTGGTCAGAGCCGCTCGGGCGTCCGGATGCCGAGCAGCGCCATGCCCCGGTGCAGGGTCCGGGCGGTGAGGTCGACGAGGAAGAGCCGGTTCTCCACGACCTCCGGCGCGTTGTCCGGGCTGAGCACCTGGCACTGGTCGTAGAAGGTCGTCAGGTGCGACGCCAACTGGTAGAGGTACGCGGCCAGTTTGTGCGGCTCGTACCCCGAGGCGACCTCCGCGAGCACCTCGCCGAACTGGTCCAGGTGCAGACCGAGCGCCCGCTCCGCCGGGGCCAGCTCCAGCTCCGGGTGGGCGGCCGGCACCGCGTCGCCCGCCTTGCGCAGGATCGACTGGATCCGGGCGTAGGCGTACTGGAGGTACACCGACGTGTCGCCGTGCAGCGACACCATCTGGTCCAGGTCGAACTTGTAGTCCCGTACGGCGGAGGTCGACAGGTCCGCGTACTTCACGGCTCCGATGCCGACGTACCGGCCGTTCTCCACGATCTCGTCCTCGGAGAGCCCGACCTTGGCGGCCTTGTCCCGGACGACCGCCGTGGCCCGCGCGACCGCCTCGTCGAGGAGGTCCTCCAGCCGGACGGTGACGCCCTCACGGGTCTTGAACGGCTTGCCGTCCTTGCCGAGGACCGTGCCGAAGGCGAGCTGCACGGCCTTGACGCCGTCGTTCAGCCAGCCCGCCCGCCGGGCCGTCTCGAAGACCATCCTGAAGTGCAGCGACTGCCGGACGTCGACCACGTACACCAGGGTGTCCGCCTTGAGGTCCTGGACCCGGTCGCGGATCGCGGAGAGGTCGGTCGCCGCGTAGCCGTAACCGCCGTTGGTCTTCTTCACGATGAGCGGGACCTTGTTGCCGTCCGGGCCCAGCACATCGTCGAAGAACACGCAGAGCGCACCCTCGGAGCGGACGGCGACACCCGTCTCCTCCAGGATCCGGCAGGTCTCCTCCAGCATGTCGTTGTAGCCGGACTCACCGACGATGTCGGGGTCGCTGATCTCCATGTCGAGCTTGTCGAAGACCGAGTGGAAGTAGATCTTCGACTCGTCGACGAAGCCCTGCCACAGCTCCAGCGTCTGGGGGTCCCCGGCCTGGAGGGCCACCACCCGGTCCCGGGAGCGCGCCTTGAACTCCTCGTCCGAGTCGAACAGGACCCGCGACGCCTTGTAGACCCGGTTCAGCGTCGACATCGCCGCCTCGCCGTCCGCCGCGTCGCCCTCGTGCGCCAGGGCGCCCGGGTGCTCGATCAGATACTGGATGAGCATGCCGAACTGGGTGCCCCAGTCGCCGATGTGGTGCCGCCGGACGACGTTCTCGCCGGTGAACTCCAGGATCCTGACCATCGCGTCGCCGATGACCGCCGACCGGAGGTGGCCGACGTGCATCTCCTTGGCCACGTTCGGCTGGGCGTAGTCGACGACCGTGGTCCCGGCGTCGGCCTGCAGCGGCACGCCGAGGCGGCCCCCGGCGTCCGCCGACCGGGCGGCCAGCGTCTCGATGATCGCCTTGTCGGTGAGCGTGATGTTGAGGAAGCCGGGTCCGGAGACCTCGATGTCCTTGATCAGCTCGCTCGCCGGGAGGGCGGCCGTGACCCGGCCCGCGAGCTCGCGCGGGTTGCCCTTGAGCTTCTTGGCGAGCGCCAGGATGCCGTTGGCCTGGAAGTCGGCCCGGTCGCTTCGGCGCAGCAGCGGGTCCGCGGCGCCGGCGTCCGGCAGAGCTGCCGTCAGGGCGTCCGCCAGCTGCTGCTGGAGCGTGGAAGCGAGGGAAGGGACCGAGCCGTGCTCAGGCATGGGACGGGCTGCCGTTTCCGTAGGGGTACAAGGGATCCCCCCAAGTATCCCACGGGGTGTAAAGCCGTTTTCGCGCTGCGGGGGGTACCTGGGAGAATGGTCCGTACCCCGTCAGGAACCGACAGACGAGAGAAGGACGTGCCGACCGTGGCCGAGAGTCAGACCAGCACCGAGACCGACTGGGTCTCCCGCTTCGCGGACGATGTCATCGCCGAATCGGAGCGTCGTGCGCCTGGCAAACCGGTCGTCGTCGCCTCCGGTCTTTCCCCGTCCGGCCCGATCCACCTCGGCAACCTCCGCGAGGTCATGACCCCGCACCTGGTCGCCGACGAGATCCGCCGCCGGGGTCTCACCGTGCGCCACCTGATCTCCTGGGACGACTACGACCGCTACCGGAAGGTCCCGAACGGGGTCCCCGGCGTGGACGCGTCCTGGGCCGAGCACATCGGCAAGCCGCTGACCTCGGTGCCCGCCCCGGCCGGCTCCGCGTACGCGAACTGGGCCGAGCACTTCAAGGCCGCCATGACGCGGGCCCTGGACGAGCTGGGCGTCGAGTACGACGGGATCAGCCAGACGGAGCAGTACACCGCCGGGGCCTACCGTGAGCAGATCCTGCACGCGATGAAGCACCGGGGCGACATCGACGCCGTACTCGACCGCTACCGCACCAAGAAGGACCCGGCGGCCGGTTCCGCGCCCCAGAAGAAGAAGCCGCAGCAGCAGAAGAAGGTCGACGAGGCCGAGCTCGAGGCCGCCGAGGGCTCCGGCGCGGCCGAGGAGGACGACGGCAGCGGCAACAGCGCCGGCTACTTCCCGTACAAGCCCTACTGCGGCAACTGCGAGAAGGACCTCACCGTCGTCACCTCCTACGACGACGACACCACCGAGCTGAACTACACGTGCTCGGCCTGCGGCTTCGCCGAAACGGTCCGGCTCAACGAGTTCAACCGCGGCAAGCTCGTCTGGAAGGTCGACTGGCCGATGCGCTGGGCGTACGAGGGTGTGATCTTCGAGCCCAGCGGCGTCGACCACTCCTCGCCCGGCTCCTCCTTCGTCGTCGGCGGCCAGATCGTCCGCGAGGTCTTCGACGGCGTGCAGCCCATCGGCCCCATGTACGCCTTCGTCGGCATCTCCGGCATGGCCAAGATGTCCTCCAGCAAGGGCGGGGTCCCCACCCCGGCCGACGCGCTGAAGATCATGGAGGCGCCGCTGCTGCGCTGGCTCTACGCCCGCCGCAGGCCCAACCAGTCGTTCAAGATCGCCTTCGACCAGGAGATCCAGCGGCTGTACGACGAGTGGGACTCGCTGGGCCGCAAGGTCGCGGACGGCACGGTGCTGCCCGCCGACGCCGCCGCGTACACGCGCGCCGTCCGCACGGCGGCCGGGGAGCTTCCCAGCACCCCGCGCCCGCTCCCGTACCGGACGCTCGCCTCGGTCGCCGACATCACCGCCGGCGCGGAGGACCAGACCCTGCGCATCCTCAGCGAGCTCGACCCGGAGAACCCGCTGACCTCGCTGGACGAGGCCCGCCCGCGCCTCGACCGCGCCGAGAACTGGATCACCACCCAGGTCCCGGCCGAGGCCCGCACCATCGTCCGCGACGAGCCCGACAAGGAGCTCCTGGGCTCCCTCGACGACCAGGGCCGCGAGTCCCTGCGCCTCCTCCTGGAGGGCCTGGACGCGCACTGGTCGCTGGACGGGCTCACCACGCTCGTCTACGGCGTGCCGAAGGTCCTGGCGGGCCTCGACGCCGACGCCAAGCCGACGCCCGAGCTGAAGGCCGCCCAGCGGTCCTTCTTCGCCCTGCTCTACCGGCTGCTCGTCAGCCGCGACACGGGCCCCCGCCTGCCCACGCTGCTGCTCGCGGTGGGGGCTGACCGGGTGCGGAGGCTGCTGGGCTCGTAGGGCCGTGGCACGCGTACGCACACGGGTACGCGTGCGGGTGCGCACAGCGAAGGGCCGCCGCCCGGGGAGTCCGGGCGGCGGCCCTTCGCCGTACGGCGCGCGTCAGGGGAACTCCGGGCCGCCGGGCGGCCGACCGTACGTCAGGCGCTCTGGTCGGCCGTCGTCCGCTGCGAGTAGTGGTCCCTGAACTGCGGCATCAGATGCTGGAGCAGCTGGGTCGAGCGCGGGTGGTGCAGATCGTGCCGGTCGGCCAGGTGGATGTCGAGGGTCTCGACGTTCGGGTACTGGCCCTCCTGGTCCGTGTACGCGCTGAACTCCTCGTAGGCCCGGTTGGCGAAGTCCTCGTCCTCCTGGGACCACGGCTCCAGCTGCGGCGCCTCTCCGGACGCGGCGGCCGGCTCCTCGGACGCGGCGATCGGCTCCCCGGACCCGGCGGACCGCTCCTGACCGGCCGCCTGCTGCATGTGCTGCTCTGCCTGCTGCACGTGCTGCCCTGCCTGCGGTACGGGCTCCGCCTGCTGTACGTGCCCTGCCCGCTGTACCGGCTCCGCCTGCTGTACGGGCTCCGCGGCCGCGTGGGGTCCCGTCTGCTGCGGGAGCTCCTCGCGGCGGGGGTGCGGCACCGCGCCGATCGTGCCGACGTTCCCGAGGGGGCGGGTGCGGCCCGGGCCCAGGGGGACGGCGGCGGGGGTGGGCTCCAGGCCCTCGACATACTGCGGGTCGTACCCGCCGGCGTGCGTGCCCTCCGGCAGCTTCTGGGCGGCGAACCAGGGGCTGTCGTGGGTGGGCGGGACCTGCGGGGTGTCCGGGGCCTGGGGCTGGGGCTGTTGTTGTTGCTGTTGTCCCTGCTTCTGGAGCGACATCGGGTTCTGCGGCTGGGACTGGAGCTGGGGCTGCGGCTGCTGCGCGTGCTGTTGCTCCGACTGCTCCGACCGGTCCGATTGCTGCTGCGGGTGCTGCTGGGCCTGCTCCTGCTGCGGCCCCTGCTCCTCGCGCCCCCGGGCGTGTCCCTGGCCCTCCGCGCGGTCCTGCTCCCGCCGGGGCTCGTACGCCAGCTCCGGCAGTTCCGCCTTGGGGGCGGGCGGCAGCAGGGCCGGTTCGATGCCGGCGGCGGCGAGCCCGGCCGGGGCGGTCTCGGCGAGCGGGACCCCGTACTTCGCCAGTCGCAGCGGCATCATCGACTCGACCGGGGCCTTGCGACGCCAGTTGCGGCCGAACCGGGCCTGGAGGCGGGCCTGGTAGATCAGCCGCTCCTGTTCGAGCTTGATGACCTGCTCGTAACTGCGCAGCTCCCACAGCTTCATGCGCCGCCACAGCTTGAACGTCGGTATGGGGGAGAGCAGCCAGCGGGTGAGGCGCACGCCCTCCATGTGCTTGTCGGCCGTGATGTCCGCGATCCGGCCCACCGCGTGGCGGGCGGCCTCCACGGAGACGACGAACAGGACCGGGATCACCGCGTGCATCGCGGTGCCGAGCGGGTCGGGCCAGGAGGCCGCGCCGTTGAACGCGATGGTCGCGGCGGTCAGCAGCCACGCCGTCTGCCGCAGCAGCGGGAACGGGATCCGCATCCACGTCAACAGCAGGTCCAGCGCGAGCAGGACACAGATTCCCGCGTCGATGCCGATGGGGAAGACCAGGGAGAACCGGCCGAATCCCTTGGCCTCCGCCAGCTCGCGCACGGCCGCATAGGAGCCCGCGAAACCGATCGCGGCGATGAGCACCGCACCGGCGACGACGACTCCGATGAGTATCCGGTGCGTGCGTGTCAGCTGCATCGCTGCCACCGGCGATCCCCTCCCCGACTTCTTCTCCGCCCGGCATCCGACGTCCGGCGCTGGCACAGCCTGGCACATGTGTACGAGCGTTGGCGCGCGGGGAGGGGCGAAGCCCGGCCCCCGGGGGAGGGACGGGCTCCGGAAAAACCGTGCGGTACCTGGGAGTTCGACGCTCCGGTTCCGCTCAGGTCACGACTTGGGCGTGGCCTCGGAGCCGGGCTTCTCGTCGCCCTTCTCCTTCTCCTTGTCCTTGCCGCTCCCCTCGCCCTTCTTGTCGTCCTTGGCCGGGGGAGTGGCGTCGGCGCTGCCGGACTTGGCGGTCGCGTCGACGGCGGCGACCGCTTCCTTCGCCGCCTTCTGGGCGCCCTTGAGGACGTCGCCGGCGGACGGGGTCTTCGCCCCCGCGTAACCCGCGCCGTTGTACGTCAGGGTGACGACGACGTTGCCCGTACGGGCCAGGACCGTGGCGTACTCGAAGTCCTCGCCCGTCTTGGAGAGCTTGTACGTGATCACGGTGGCCTCCTCCCCGATGCCGGGGGCGGCCTTGGCGGCGACCTTCTTGGCGCCCTCGCTCGCCTTCTCCTTGACGATCTGCTTGGTGTAGTCGTCGGTGGCGCGCTGGGCGCCGCTGCCCAGCGACTGGTCCGACTCGAAGCGGGTGAAGCCGACGTTCAGCCAGCGGTACTGCGAGCCGTCGACGCCCTTGTCGTCCAGCCCGTTCCACGAGCAGCTGCCGCGCGCCGAGAGGTCGCTGGACTGTCCGGCGTCGCCGCCCTTCTTCTTGGCCTCGGGCACCAGGTCCTCGATCGTCTTCTTCGCGATCGAGGAGCACGCGTCGGGCAGGTCGGCGAACTTCGCCGCCTCGACCGTGGGCTTCGTGGGCTCCTTGCCGGCGGGGCCGGACGAGGAGGAGCCCGCGTTCTTCCTGGTGTCGGAGCCGGAGTCGGAGTCCGACGAGCAGCCGACGGCTACGAGCATCACCGGAACGGCGGCGCAGGCGAGTATGCGGGACAGTCGCGGGGCTGATCGGTGCATGGTTCCTTCACTCGGACGGCACGGAGGTCTCGGTCGTGGAGGCTCGGTCGTGCGGTGTGCGGTCGGGCTCGGTTGCGGTCGGTCGGGCTCGGTGGTCCGGTCGGCCTCGGCTCCGGGCGGTCGGGGACGTCCTTCCGGGTCCGGGGTCTTCCGGAGAGCCACGTTACGACGGGCGGAGGCCAGGACGCGTCCCGGCCGCGTTCTGGCCGGGGGCCCCGGCGGACCGGAAACGGGCCGCCCGGGGTCCGCCGGGGCGGGCCTATTCGCTGATCACCTCGGCCAGCTTCCGGGCCAGTGCCTGGGCCTTCTCCTGGAGTTCCCTGCTGTCGGGCACCTTGGTGACAAGGGCCGGCTGCTCGGCGTACCGGACGGTCACGATCACGTTCGATGTGCGGAATACCACGCTCACCGTGCGGTGCTGTGCGGTGGAACCTGCCCGGGTGAGGAGATCGTCCAGAAACGCGGCATCCCCGAGCCCCTCGAGGACGCGCGGCCGGAGGTCCTCGTCGCCGTCGGGGCCGCCGGTGGCGCCGGGGCTGTCCGAGGCGGAGGGGCCGGATCCGGGCGCGGCGGGCGAGGAGGGGTCAGCCGACCCGCCCGCATCGCCGTCACCGGGCTTCGCGGAGTCCTGCTCCTCCCCGCCCGCGCCGTCCCCCGTACCCGCGTCCGCATCCGCGTCCGCATCCGTGTCCGCGTCCGTCCCTGCTTCCGCCCCCTCCCCCGTGCCCTTCTCCCCGCCCGAGCTCGGAGTGGCCGCCGCCGTGAGATCGGCGGCGTTCTCCTTCTTGACGTACACGCCGCGGGCCCGCTCCTCGTCGCTCACCTCGGGGTCGTACGACACGACGCGTTCGAAGTCGATCGAGAGGTTCCGTGAGGAGTCCGGCGCGTCGGCCTTCCAGCTGCACCCGACCTTGCGATCGGTGTCGTACGTGATGGTCGCCGAACCCCGCAACGCCTTCCCCTGCTGCGGCTGGGGGAGCTCCGCGACGCCCGGCAGCAGGTCCTTGAGCGTGGAGTTCGGCACCGCACGGCAGGGCGGGGGCAGGGTCTTGTACTTGCCCGGGGACGCGGTGGCGATCGTCGGGACGCCCGGCTTGCTGTCGGCGCCGCCCGCGTCGCCCTCGGAGCCGGCACTACAGCCGGCGGCGAGCACTGCGAGGAGTGCGACGCCGGGTACGTACGCCATGTGTCGCACCGTCCCAGGCTCCCTTCGGTACGAAAACAGGTTGCCGCTCCAAGGCGGCCGATGGACACAATGTGTATCGCACGCGCCGCTGTGAATGCCGGTCGGCCGACTCGTTTGCCGACCTTGGGCCCGGTTTTGCGCTTTCCGTCTTTTCGGGGGAATCTCGGGGGAATCGAGGAGTTATGTCGTACGTAGAGGTGCCGGGGGCGAAGGTCCCCATCCGGATGTGGACCGACCCGGCGTCGGTCGAGGACGTCGCGATGCAGCAGCTGCGGAACGTCTCCACGCTGCCGTGGATCAAGGGTCTCGCCGTCATGCCGGACGTCCACTTCGGCAAGGGGGCCACGGTCGGTTCGGTGATTGCGATGCAGGGCGCGGTCTGCCCGGCGGCGGTGGGGGTCGACATCGGCTGCGGGATGTCCGCGGTCCGCACGTCCCTGACCGCGAACGATCTTCCCGGCGACCTGTCACGGCTGCGCTCCAAGATCGAGCAGGCCATTCCGGTGGGCCGCGGCATGCACGACGACAGCGTGGACCCGGGGAGGCTGCACGGCTTCCCCACGGCCGGGTGGGACGACTTCTGGGGACGCTTCGACGGGATCGCCGAAGCGGTCAAGTTCCGCCAGGGGCGTGCCACGAAGCAGATGGGGACGCTCGGCTCGGGCAACCACATGATCGAGTTCTGCCTGGACGGTGATGGGACGGTGTGGCTGATGCTGCACTCCGGCTCCCGGAACATCGGCAAGGAACTGGCCGAGCACCACATCGGGATCGCCCAGAAGCTGCCGCACAACCAGGGGATCATCGATCGGGACCTGGCGGTCTTCATCTCGGACACACCGCAGATGGCCGCCTACCGGAACGATCTGTACTGGTCGCAGGAGTACGCCAAGTACAACCGCGCGATCATGATGGCACTCTTCAAGGACGTGGTCCGCAAGGAGTTCAAGAAGGCAAAGCCGGTCTTCGAGCAGGAGATCTCCTGCCACCACAACTACGTGGCGGAGGAGCGGTACGACGGAGCGGACCTGCTGGTCACCCGCAAGGGAGCGATCCGCGCCGGTTCCGGCGAGTACGGGATCATCCCCGGCTCGATGGGCACCAGCTCGTACATCGTGAAGGGTCTCGGCAACGAGAAGGCGTTCAACTCGGCCTCCCACGGAGCCGGTCGCCGGATGAGCCGGAACGCGGCCAAGCGCCGCTTCACGACACGCGACCTGGAGGAGCAGACGCGCGGCGTGGAGTGCCGCAAGGACTCCGGAGTCCTGGACGAGATCCCGGCCGCGTACAAGCCGATCGAGCAGGTCATGGAGCAGCAGCGGGACCTCGTCGAGGTCGTCGCGAAGCTCAAGCAGGTCGTGTGCGTCAAGGGCTGATCCGTAACGCGGGCCGATGTGCGCGGAACGCCGCGACGAGGGGCGCCGCCGTGCGGCGCGGCGATGCCCCTCCGGCATCCCGCTCAGCGCTACGGGCCGGGCGGGGCCTCCTCGGGACGCTGCACCTTTCCGGTCTTCAGCCGCCAGAGCCGTACCGCACAGGAGGCTTCGCTGCGGTCCCGTTCGGAAGCTGACGCGGCGTCGTCGTCCAGAGCCAGCAGGACGCGGTCCTCCCACGGCTTCCAGCGTCGGCCCGGCGGGCGGATGCTCATGGTCGTGGGGCGCGCCCATGAGGCCAGGGATGCTGCCGCGGTCCGCTTGCGCGCGAGAGACAGGCACCCCGGGTAGTAGAGGTGTCCGGCCAGCTCCACCGCCGCCTCCTTCGTGTACACGACGTTGTAGATCCCGTCGCGGGCATTGCGTCCGATTTGCCGGGCGGCTCCTGTGACCACCTTGGCGTACCGGCACAGGTAGGCGCCGACGGCGACGCTCGCCGTGGTCAGCGAGACGAACGGCAGCCCCTGCCCGGTGTAACCGACGGATCCGTCGGCGTCGATGACTCCTCGCAGATAGTCACGGCGGGAGAACGCCACCCGGGGAGGGGTGATCTTCTTCGACTTCCGGCCGTAGGGGAGACCCAGCCCGTTGACCTTCGTTCTGGCTTCCAGGGCGCAGAGGGTCCAGGTCGCCGAGTGGTGCTGCTCCGCGAAATTCGTGGCACGTACGCGCTCGGTGATGCTGCTGCGAGATCGCCGATCTCGAAGAGTGCGGGCGCGCTAGGGTCGTGTTCAGCCACGGGAAGCCCTACTTCCTTGCTGGTGAGGCCCTCGGACGGGACGGCAATCCTGACCGGGGGCTGCCCTGCGTTCTGTCACGAACGACCCTAGGCAGCAGCTTCGATACCCGGCCGGGCGATCGGCGCTTGATCACCCGTACGAGTGGCCGACAGGGGCAGCGCCACCCTCAGAGCACTCGGTGGACCTTCGTGTTGGACGCCTGGGCGCGGGGGCGGACCACCAGGAGGTCGATGTTGACGTGGCTGGGGCGGGTGACGGCCCAGCCGATCGTGTCGGCCACGTCCTCGGCGGTGAGGGGGGCGTCGACGCCCGCGTAGACCTTGGCGGCCTTGTCGGTGTCGCCGCGGAAGCGGGTGGTGGCGAACTCGTCGGTCTTCACCATGCCCGGGGCCACCTCGATGACGCGGACCGGGGTGCCGACGATCTCCAGGCGCAGGGTCTCCGCCAGGACGTGTTCGCCGTGCTTGGCGGCCACGTAACCGCCACCGCCCTCGTAGGCGGAGAGGGCCGCGGTGGAGGAGAGGATCACGATCGTCCCGTCGCCGCTCGCGGTGAGGGCGGGCAGCAGGGCCTGGGTGACGTTGAGGGTGCCGATGACGTTCGTCTCGTACATCTGACGCCAGTCGGCGGGGTCGCCGGTCGCCACCGGGTCCGCGCCCAGCGCGCCGCCGGCGTTGTTGACGAGCAGGGCCAGGGAGCGGAACGCGGTGGCGAACTCGTCCACGGCCGCCCGGTCCGTCACGTCCAGGGCGTAGGCCGTCGCCTCGTGGCCGGCCTCGGCGATCTCGGCGGCGAGCGCTTCGATGCGGTCCTTGCGGCGGGCGGTGAGGACGACCCGGAATCCGGCCGCGGCCAGCGTGCGGGCGGTCGCGGCGCCGATGCCGCTGCTCGCGCCGGTGACGACGGCGATGGGGGTGGCGGTCATGGCGATCGTTCTCCTCGGGCAAGGGGGCGGTGACGGGGAAAGGATAGGCAGCCGGGGCCGCCGGGCCGGGCCCGGCCTCTGTCTCCGCCCGTTTTTGGCTCTGCGTCGGTGTCTGCGTCCGCGTCTACGTCCCCGTCCGCGTCCCCGTCTGCGCCCCCGTCTCCGTCCGCGTCTGCTTCCCGACTGTGTGGCCGGAGCTGCGTTCCTCCGCCCCGCTCGCCGTACGGCCCCGCCTCCGCCGGTACGGCTACGCCGCCGCGCCGCCGAACTCGCGTACCGCGTCGGAGACGATCGTCTCCAGGTGGCCGTGGTGCGCGCCCCGCCAGTACACCCGGGCGCACGCCGTGCACTGGGCGAACACGTCGTACGCCTGCTGTGTGCCGTGCTCCAGCAGATCGCTCACCGCGTCCTTGGCGGCCGACGCGAGGACGCCGTTGCAGGCGGTGCAGCGGGTCCACGGGGCGAGGACCGGGGCGAAGCGGCCGAGGACGTCGCGGAGCTGCTCCTGCGGGCGGTCGCTGTAGACGTACGCCCCCGCCCAGATCTCCCGGCGGCGCAGCAGCCCGCGGTCCCGGGAGAGCAGGACGCGCCGCTCCCGCGCCGAGAGGGCGGCGAGGGCGGGGTCGCCGATGTCCTCGCTCTCGTACGCCGCGTCCACGCCCAGGAGGCGCAACCGCCGGGCCAGCGTGCCGAGATGGACGTCGAGGAGGAAGCGCAGCGGTGCGCCGGGGACCGGCTGCGGGCGCTCGACGGCCCGAACCTCGATGTGCTCGCCCGGCCCGGGGACGTGCGAGCGGGCCACCGGAGCGCCGTTCACCAGCAGGGCTCCGGCCTCGGTGAGCGGGACGCCGAGGGACTCGATGACGTGGCCGAGGGTGGAGGCGCCGTCCGTGGTGAGGGGCGTGGGTCCCTGGCGGCGCTCGTGGGGGACGAAGAGCCGCAGTTCGGGGGCGACTTCGAGGATGATCCCGGGTCCGTTCACCCGGCCAGGATGCCACCCGCGCGGGGCGGGCTGCCAGGGGATTGGGGCGGCCTACGGCGGTGGCGGCGGCTCCTACCGCTGCGGTGCGGCGAAGGCCGTCGGCGGCACGCCCACCGTGGCGGTGAAGTCGCGTACCAGGTGGGCCTGGTCGCTGTACCCGAGGTCCGCCGCCAGTCGCGCCCAGTCGACGGCCGGGTCCGACTCGGCGCGTTCCAGGGCCTCGTGGATGCGGTAGCGGAGGATGACCCACTTGGGGCCGACGCCGACGTACGCGGAGAAGAGCCGTTGCAGGGAGCGGGCGGAAAGCCCCGCGTCCCGGGCGAGCCCGTCGACCCGGCGCACCGTGCGGTCCGTGCGCACCCGGTCGACGAGGGCCATGGCCAGCGTCGCCTGCGGGTCGGGGCGCGGTTCCAGGGCCAGCAGGCAGGCGTCCAGCGCGGCGACCCGGGCGTCCTCGTCGTCCGGGTCGAGGACGGCGCGGACGGACGGCGGCGGGCGCAGTGCGTCCGCGGCGTCGATCCGCCGGCCGGTCCAGTCGGAGACCGGGCGGCCGGGGGCGAAGGGCCGGAACCCGCCGGGCCGGAACTGTACGCCGCAGACCCGGCCGCGCCCCGCGAGCTTCTGCGTGAAGAGGCCGAGCCCGATGCCCGCCACCTCGGCGTACCCGGCTCGCTCTCGGGCCGTCTCCCCGGCCCCGTACCGCTGGAGGACGAGGTTCACCGAGGGGTGCGGGACGACGTGGGCGGCGTAGGGCTCGGTGAGGTCCCAGTCGATGAGCCAGTAGTGCTCCAGGTACGGGCGCAGTGCCTCGGCGGGCTCGCGGCGGCGGAAGCGTACGTGCGTGAAGAGATGGGGGGCGTCGACGATGCCCCGGGTGTCGCGGCGGGGTCCGGAGGCCATGGCCACGATCCTAGGAGGCGCGTCCGCCACCTTGGCTTGTTGCATTTTTTGGGACGCGCCTGCCGCGTCCTTCCGAGAACGCGCCTGTCGTGTTTGTTCAAGACGTGGAGGGGTCTGCGGCGGAGGGTGGGAGGCATGACGCAGAAGATCAGTGAACTGCTGGAAGCGGCGGCGGGCCGGGCCCTTCCCGTCGTGCGGGGGATCGACGACGGGCAGCTGGGCGACCGTACGCCGTGCGACGAGTACGACGTACGCGGCCTCCTGAACCACCTGTTCCAGGTGGTCGTGAACTTCCAGGCCCTCGCGGCCCGGGAGGAGGCGGATTTCAGCCAGGAGCCGGATTTCGTGAGGGGAGCGGACGCGGGGGCGGACGCCGGGTCGGGCGACTGGAGGCGCCGGTTCGGCGAGGAGACCGCCCGGCTGGTGGAGGCGTGGGACGCGCCGGGGGCCGAGGAGGGTACGGCGGGGCAGATGGGGCTGCCGGCCCGGACGCTGGGGCTCATGGTGCTCGGCGACCTGACCGTGCACGCCTGGGACCTGGCGCGGGCGACGGGCACGGAGTTCGACCCGGACCCGGGTGTGGTCGAGGCGGTGGGCCCGGGGCTGGCGGCCCTCGCGCCGAAGGCCCGGGAGATGAAGGTGTTCGGCGAGCCGTTCCCGGTGGGGGCCGGTGCTACGGCTTTTGAGCGGGTGCTGGCCGTGACGGGACGCGATCCGGGCTGGCGGCGGCCCCGGAGCCGATGAGGGCGGGGTGGGCGGCGGCGGGGCGCGAGGTGGCCGGGGCCGGCGCGTCGTAGAGGGGGCCGAGCGCGGCGCGCGCGTCGTCGACGATCGCCTCGGCCAGGAGCAGCATCTCCTCCTCGGCGAGGCGGGCCGCCCGGTGGGTGTACGGGGACGGTGGGGCCGGGTGCCTGCGGCGCCACCAGCAGTCGCAGGCCGCGTAGATGCCGCCGCCGAAGACGAGGACGGGGATGGACAGAGCCAGCAGAACGTCGCCCACGGCAGACCTCCTTGAGGGTCGGTGTCCTCTGCATCGGCCGATCGGGCAGGTGAGCTGAAGATCAGCCTTCAGCCATTTATTTGGCGCGATTCGACCGAATGGGTGCGCGTGGGCGCGCGTGTGTGAGCGGTTCGAGCGGTTGTACGTCAGTGAGGCCCCGGCCGCCGGTCGACGGCGGCCGGGGCAGTGGTCGGACCGGTCAGTCCAGGGCCTCGGTCGTGCCGTCCGGGTGGATGGCGATGCGGATGGCGCCGCCGTAGCGATCATCGTTGATGACGGCGGGGGTGGGTCCGCCGAGCTGCTGGGCGCGCTGCTGGAGGATCGCGATGACGACGTCCTGGATGTCGCCGTAGGGCGGGGCGGTGATGGGTACGCCGTCGATCAGGGCCGCGTTGGGTGAGAAGACGCGGACGTCGGCGGTGGGCTGGCTGGGATGCACGGAGGGGCGTCCTTCAGGAGTGCGCCGCGAGGGCGTTGTCGGACGGGATGACCACGGCGTACGTGCCGCGGGAGATACGCCGCAGGCGTCCGGCCTTGACCATGGCGGACAAGGCGTTGCTGACCGACTTCGCGGGGTCCTGGTAGGCGTCCCGGTCCAGCGCCAGGAGGACGTCCCGGCCGGTGAAGGGGCTGGGGAAGGAGGTCACGGCCTGCTCCACGGCCCGGCGGAGACTCGGCGCGGCCAGGGCCGTGAGGGGGGCCGCGCTTCCGGCGGAGGCGGCGGAGGAGGATGCGACGGCGGCCCGGACGGGCGCGTCGTGCTGCGCGGGGGTGCGGGCGGCAGCGCCCTCCTGACTCGCGGCCGCGGCCGCTTCGTACCGCTCGATGTGGGACGCGAGGTCGCGGACGGCGGACCGAGCGGCCGCGAGTTCCCGGCCGCCGGGAGCCCCGGTGTCCGGGGGCACGATGTCCTGAGACTGGAGGCTGGGAGGTGTGCGGCCCGGCTGGGTCGGATCCGGCGCGGTCAGGAGGACGGCCGTGATCGCCTCGACGCGTCGGAGCGAGTCGGCGACGCGCCGCAGCAGGGGTTCGAAGATGTCCAGCCGCAGGGCGGTGAGCGGGTCGCTGGTCGCGAGCTCGATGCTGACGGATCCGGTGAGTCCGTTGTCCGAGGGGCTGTGGAAGGCGTCGTTCCCCGTCGCCGTACGCCATGACTCGAGGCAGTGGCGTACCCGCTGGAAGGCGTCGAGCAGCTGGGGCGTCACTCCTGCGGAGGGTATGTGCACCAGCATTCCGGCGAGCTGCTCGCCGACCTCCAGGGCAGGCAGGGTGGCATGCACCAGCGGGCCGAGGACGGCCTGTTCTATGGCGCGTGCCGGATCATCCAGCGAGAAGGAGATCCGTTCGTCGGCGGGGGCCGCCATTGCTACCTCGTTCAGGTTGACGTGCTGTTGAGGGGGGACCGCGCCCCGCCGCGCGTCACGTTCGCGACGGTCGCCGGGCCCGGGCTCCTCGGCCACAGGGGCGGCCGGGGGTGTCCGGTGCTCCTGGAGGGCTTCGAACGCACCGAGTACGGCGCGGAGTTCGACGCGGCGTCCGGTTTCGGAGGGGCCGGAGAGGTCGGAGGCTTCGAGGGGGCCGGTGGGGGTGGTGGAACCGGCGGGCCTGATGGCTGCGTCCGAACCGGCGGCTCCGGCGGCTCCGGCGGCTCCGGCGGCTCCGGTGGGCTGGTGGCGGGGGGCTTTCGGCTGCGTCGTCAAGTCGCCGCGAGCATCGCCGATTCCCAGCCGTCTGCGGATCGTGCGCCGGTCCTCCAGGGTGCTGGCCGCGACGTACCCTCCCGGGTCGGATCGAGTGACGGCGCCTTCAAGGCACGCCGCCCAGAGAGGGCAGTAGGAGCAGAGCTGCCGAGCCGCATGGGTGAGCGCCTTGAGGCTTCGCGACTGCATGGGGAGACCCGGGGCGCCGGCGGGCGGGTTCGCGAGCAGTGGATGCTGGAAGACGTCCGGGCGTCGTCGGCAGGGCAGCGAAACCGAAGTAGTTGCTGGTTGAACGAATTTGGGCAGCGCTCGATGAGCGGTCGTGACCATACGTGGAATCCCCCGTGTCCATATTGACCAGCGGGGACTCTAGAGGACGGCAATTGACGGATGCAAAGTGCTCCTGGACACAGTGCCCCTTGTATGCCGACCTGGAGCCGATTGCCCGTCAAGGCCCTAGTTCTCCGGGTCTGCGGCCGCCGTGGACGGTCGTACACGGAAGGCCCTCGTCCGGCTCATGCGCCGCCGCGCGGCGGCGAGACCGCCGCCGCGGGCCGCCAACACCGCGACCACGCAAAGGAATCCGAGCGGGACGGACGCGGCGGGAAGGACCGTTCCCGCGCCCGAGGCCGCGACGAGCCCGCAGTCGGCGATCACCACGGTGACGCCGCGTCGGCCGGAATGTTCCTTGACCATCCACGCGCCGAGGAGCGCCATCCCGCCGAGTGCCCAGTAGCCGAACACGGCCTGCCCGCTGAGGAGGCCGCTCGCCGTTCCCCGGGCGATGTCGCCCACCGCCGCCAGGTAGCCGGTGGCCGCGGCGGTGATGGTCGTGGACGCGAGCGCGAGCAGCAGTTGACCACGGCGGCGGAGCAGCCAGCAGGACGCGGCGAGCGCCAGTACGGCGCAGACGGCGATGAATGAGGACATGCCGCCCGACGCGAGGAGGAACAGCGTGTACGCGGCGGCCAGCCCGAAGACGACACGCGGAAGCAGCCGGACGGCCCAGGTGTCGTTGCCGTCCTGGCGGAGCAGGCGGCGCACGGGAACGAGCGATGCGGCGATGCGGGCGCTCCTGGTGCGGGGCGGAGTCATGTCGGGCCGTCCATTCCTTTTCCGGCGCTGATGGGTTCGGGGGCGGCTGTGGGGGCGGGGCCGGAGCTGCCGTGGGCGGCGCGGGTGGGTCTCGGGGTGAAGCCTGCCTGCCAGAGGGGTGGGGCGGCTGGTCTGGTGGGCGTAGATGCGGGGGTGGTTGGGGTTGGGGAGGGCGGCGTGGCTGCGTCGGGGGGTGCGATGGCGGGGGCCCGGGGGGTGGGCGCTTCGCCGGCCGGGGCCTCGACGGCCTTCGCGGTGGCTTCGGCGGTCTCCGCTCCGGCTTCAGCCCCTGTCGCGGCGGCTGCGACGGTCTTCGGCTCGGCTTCGGCCCCTGCCTCGGCGGTGTTCGCCTGCCTCTGAAGCTCCGCCGCCGCCAGGACTTCGCTGAGCATCTCCTTGCGGACCTCGGGCTCGTACGTCGCGTAGGCGGCGGGGTCGATGTACCGGGGGCGGCTCGGGTCGTCGAACTGCGCGGTGGCGCGGACGGCGTTCGTGCCGAGCTCGCTGCGGGCGGTTTCGGGCCAGTTCGCAGGTGCTTCGAAGGCGAAGTTGATGTTGTCCAGGCCGACGTTCGCGTTGGCTTGGAGTGTCGGGCTCTCGTCGTTGTGCAGGATGGAGCGCGTATGGGCGCTCTGGGCGAAGACGGCGACCGGGCCTTCGGCCGCCGTGGCGTACGTCTTCGACAGGTCGGCCCAGCACTGCCTGGTGAAGGCGCCGCCGACATCGATCTGCGTATCGACCGCGTTGATCGCACGCAGAACCTCGGGCTCCCAGAGGCGCATGTCGTTCAGTCTTCTGCCGGCCTCGGTGGTTTCGAGGGTCTGCGCCGACCCCGGACGTTCCTCGTTCTGAAGGTGCGCCCAAGCCTCCGCGATGTAGCGGTTGTCAAGAAAGTTCTGGCCGTCACTGTTCTTCGGGGCCTCTGGATGGTCAAGGCCGAAGGACCAGAAGGCGCTGGTGGTGGCGGTTCCTTCCGGTGGGGTTACGCCTTCGCTCTGCTGGACGAAGTCCAGCAGGTAATCATGGATGCTCATGTCCTTGGCCCGCGCCTCGGACATCAGACGCCGGACGATCTTCTTCGGGTTCTTCACGGCCATGGCCTTGGCCGCGTTTTCCCTGTGGGCCAGCTCAAGAGCCAGGGTCTCCACGTTCTCGGGTATAGCGCCCGGACTCACGGTCGTACGCTCCCCGAAGGCCCGGGACAGATGGTCAGGTTGAGGTTCGCGCCGCTGGGATTCTCCGTGCCGGTGACACCGAGGCCGGTACCGAGGTCCACGACCACCAATGGCCGGTCGGGGGAACGTGGCATCCAGTAGGCCAGGCGGTAGGGGTCTTGGTCCTCGATGCGCTCTGTGCGGTCCGGAATCCGGTAGCCGCCGAGCTGCTCGGGGAAGTCGTCGCTGTCCCAGGCGCCTTCCCAGGTGGGTTCTCCCAGCGCGGAGCACGCGGCTGTCAGGTAGAGCGGCCAGACGTGTTCGGCGCGCTCGAGCACCAGCGGATTGTCGGGTCCGGTCTCGGCCCAGGCCCCCCACTGATTCTGGACGACGGACAGGACCGGGGCCCAGCTGCCTCCGCTGGGAAACAGGGTGAGTTCGCCCTCGGTGTCAGTCCGGACGCTCAGGATCCGTTCGAAGCTGGTGGGTACCCAGTTGAACTGTGCGCACCACATGTCCAGGCCCTGCCCGGGGTAGGGGGGCCCGTTCCAGACGGTTTCCCAGTCCACGTCGGCCAGTCCGTGCAGCTCGTCGATCAGCTGCTGGGGGGTGCGGCTCACTCGTTCCAGCTTCAGGCCCATGTCGTACCCGTTCCGTGCGTTCCACGCGTCTCGTGCGTCTTGTGTGTCATCACAGCAGCCAGCCGGGACCTGTGCGTCCTTGCGGGTCGGCCGGGCCGTGGCAGGTGAGGGAAATCGTCGCACTGCCGGGCCCCCAGCCCGGAGCCGTACCCGGTGCGAGGTCCGCGCTCAGCTCGAAGACCGGGGCGGCCGGAGTACGGAAGCTCCACCGGGCGAACCGGTGCGGGGTCCGGTGCTCCAGTCGCCGGTCGGCGTCGCCCCGGTCGGCGGGGGTGTGCGGGGCCGGGAAGTCCGGCGCGTCCCAGGCACCGTGCCAGTCGGGAGGGCCCAGGACTTCCGTCACGGCGGCGAGGTGGGCCGCGTACCGGTCGACGGCTGCCGCCATGAGCGCCGGGTTCTCGGCAGCCTGGTCCGCCCGGGCCCGCCAGGCCGTGTACGAGACTGCGGTCACCGGGCGGCCCGGCGAGGCCGAGGTCAGGTGCAGGCGGCCATTCCGGCGGGTGCGGACCCACAGCCCCGACGCGAACCACAGCGGTTCCCAGCCGAACCCCTCGCACCAGCGGCCGCGCTCGGTGTCGTCCGCCGGGGTCCCGGCCCACACGGTGGGCCAGTCCACGTCGAGGAGACCGGTCAGCTCGTACGCGAGCGTCTGCGGCGGGTGGTCGGCGATCAGGCTTGCCATGGCTCGCGTCTCTTATCGGGGCATGCGGTGGTCGTTGCGGGGCGGCGGGGGCTGTGGGGGCTGCTGAGGGGTAAGGGGTTGTGGCTGCGGTTGTGCCTGCGGCTGCACCTGCGTCTGCCGGGGCCGGGGTTGCGGCTGGGGTTGTGCCTGAGGCTGGGGTGACGGCTGCTGTGCGCCGGGGGAGACGTGGGGTGCGGGCTGGGGCTGTCCGGGCACGGAGGGAGCCGGTGCCGGGGCGGCGGCGCTGACCCGGCCACTGCGGCGCGGCGGCTCCGCCTTCTCCGTTGCGGCGTCCGGTTGCGATTCCGTGGCCGGCTGCTCCCCACCCACGAGCTTGTTGTACTGGTCCTGCTGGATCGCCGCGGCCTGCTGTGCGGACTTGCGCTGCTTCCGCTTGGGGTTGGCGGGGCCGATCCATCCGCCGTTCTGCAACCGGCCCTTGAGCACCTTGGCGTCCAGACCCCGGCCGACGTTCGCCGCACCTCGTCCGGCCACCCGACCGGCTGTACCGGCGGAGCCGGAGGCGCCGGCGGCGACACCCACGGCGGCGCGGGAGCCGCGTTCGGCCATCTTGCCCCCGACGATGTTGGCCATGTCGCTCACGCCGAGCGAGTCCTGCGCACCCGCGATCTTCGGGCTGAAGTTCCCCCCGAGCAGTTTCTTGAGCATCATCACGACGGCGATGGTGATCAGTAGGAGCAGCAGGAGCTGCATGCCCAGGGCGATGTTCGCGGGAAGGATCATCTGGTAGAGCACGAGCAGCACGGTGAGGATGATTCCGAAGCCCGCCCGCAGGACGAAGCTGTGGATGAACGTCTCCAGCCAGCCCTTGAGCAGCTTCTGCTGGGACGGATGGATGCCCAGAGTGGCCACCAGCGGCAGCAGGATGATCAGGATCAGGGTCACCGCGTGCCAGAGCAGCGTCAGGGCGCTGAGGACGATCACCATCAGGCCGACGATCAGGGAGGCGATGAGGGAGTAGAAGGCGAGACCGACCCTTGTCCCGGAGTTCTTTCCGGACCAGTCGTTGAAGGCCACTGGATAGATGCTCTTGTCGGGGGCGTCCTCGCCAACGGCGATCTCCTTCCGGATGTCTTCCCACTCGTTGTTGAACTTGTCGAAGTTGCCGTCCTCGAGGGCCTGCTTGCTGAGCGCCTCCTTGTTCGTCATCGACTGGGCCACCGCCTGCTTCGCCCTGAGGTCGTCGCAGCGAACACCCTTGCCGTAATGGCACTCTGTCGTCGTGTAGTCGGACCTGCACCTGGCGCTCTTGGCGCTCTCGTCCTCGTTCCCGTCCTCCGGCACCTTCCCGACATGATTCAGGAGAATGCAGCGCGTCCCGACTTCGCCGAACTGGCCCAGAGCCCAGGGGCGGAAGGCCAGAGTGTCGTACATAGCGCAACTCGAGATGCGCAGGCCGCGGTTGTACGCGGTGTCGGGCAGATCGCAGGGGGTCTGCATCTCTCCGGTGGCACCGGAGAGTACGGCTTCGGTCAGTCTGGAGTTGAACTGCGCGATACCGGAGTCCGCTTCGGTGACGAGCTTGTCGTAGTTGCCGCCGGTGAGCAGGGCCACGACCGCGACCGTGGTGAGGCCGGCCCAGCCGACGCCCGCCCAGACCTCACGCATCTCGCCCTTGCGCCACTTCGTGAACACCCAGAGCCCGGTAAGGGCGATCATCACAGGGACGGCGGGCACGAAGACGTTGTCCTTGAGGGTCTTCACCACGCTGTCGCGACTCTCGTACAGACCGCTGAGCGGGCTGGGATTGGAGGCGGACTCCTTGATGGAAATGGCCGTACGCGTCAGGAGCTTGGTCCCGTTGAAGACCATGTCGGCGATACCGTTGTTGACGTAGTCCATGATCGCGCAGTCATCGGCACCGCTGCCGACGTCGCCGTTGCTCTCGGAGGCGTCACCCTTTCCCTTGAAGGTCATGGACCAGTTCATCCCGCGCATGCCGTTGAGCTCGTACAACGTGTACTGGTCGGGAGATTTCGGCATCCTGACCGCCCCGGTGACCAGGCCCGTGGTGTCGTTGAGGTTCTTGGCGCGGTCCGCCTTGCCCTCCCACTGATTGACTGCGGGCATGATGGATTCGCCGTTCGACCCCGGCGAATCCATCTGATAGCTGTCGTCGCCGGTGAAGTCGCAGGAAAAGCCCGCGTGCGCCGTGCCCGGCACGGCCAGCGTCAGCGCGAGCAGGGCGAGCACCACGAAGGCCCCGGCCCTGGACGCCCGTCCCACGCGCATCACGCGGTCGCGGAGCGACGGGGCGGCGGTGGCTCCGCTGGACTTGGCGCTAGGGCGCACGAACATCGGCTTCCTTTGAAGTTGCGCGGCAGGGGACAGAGGCCGAACGGGCCTGTCAGCTCGGGATGTAGTCGGTCATGAAGCAGCCCTTGGCCAGCCCGTCGTGGATCTTGTAGCCGCTGGGGATGTCGGACTTGTTGTCCGGATCGCAGCTCGTGATGAAAAGCCCGCCGCCGGTCATCAACGGCCGGACCGTGTCGTCGGCCGTGGGTACGACGGCGAAGTTCTGCCCCACCAGAAAGTCCTTCTCATCCCCGTTGGCTTGCGCCTTGCTGGTCGCCGTCTGGAACTTCGTCATATCGGAGATCGTCAGCAGAGTGATCTGTCGGCCGTTGTCGTCCTTGCAGAGCGCACGTTCTTTGATGGCCCAGTCGGGGTTCGCGGTCTCTTCGCTCAGGTAGGCGGGGTCCCACTGGTCAGAGACGCTGTTGCTGGGTTCGCTGGGGCCCTGGGTCCCCTTGCTCAGCTTCTTGCACACCGCGTGCTCGTTGACGATGCTCGCTACGGAAGCCATGTCGTCCGCCGCCGGAAGCCCGAGGTCGTCCATCGGGCCGCTGCTGTCACCGCCGCAGCCGCTCAGCGTGGTGACGGCGATGAGGGCGGCAGCGGTGGCAAGGTGCTTGGGGAGGCGCATGGCGGCTCTTTCTGCGGTGGGTGGGGGCGTGGTGGTGCGGGGGTGGGACAGGACCCGTCAGCCCGGGAGGTAGTTCGTCAGTACGCAGCCGTCCACCAGCGCGTCCTGCATGACGTATCCGCTGGCCGGTTTCAGATCGGGATCGCAGTTCAGCACCAGCAGGCCGGTCCCGAGCAGGCCGCTCTCCCGGAGCCTGGAGGTCGGATCCACCACGAAATCCGCGCCGATGAGGAAGCGGCCGGAGCGCAGGGTGGTGTTGTCGGTCGTCTTCGACGCCTCCAGGACGTCGTCCCGGTAGACCTGCTGGAACGTCTTCATGTCCTTCGGCAGATAGACGAGCCAACTTTCGCGGTACCGGTTGCCGCAGACGCCCTTCTCCTTGACGCCCCAGGACTTCTGGAAGGTCTTCTGCTCCTCGCTGTCGTCGGGCCACTCGGAGTCGACGAAGCCTTCGATGGGCAGCCGGTTGTCACCGCGGTCGGTGCCCCAGTCGGTGCAGGGCAGTCCGGCCCCCGCGATGAATTCCTGTGCGCCGCGCATGGTTCCGACCCGGGGGAGCCCGTTGTCCGCCGCCTCCTGGCCGTCACCCGACGAACCGGCCGTCGCGGAACCGGAATCCGAACCGCAGCCGCTCACCGCCGCGAGTGCGACGAGGACGGCTCCGGCGGCAAGGTACTTGGTCAAGTGCATGAGACGTGCTCCACGGTCGGCCGGCACACGTGTGCCGGGAGGGTCAGGCTGAGGTCGTCGGACGGGTGTCCGGCTCCGGGTCGGCCTCCTGCATGAAGGTCCAGTCCCAGACGCTGAGCGGCGGGTTGACGCCCTGGCGGGCGGGTCGGGTCGTGCCGTTGGTGTCCGTCGCTGCGAGGATCTCCTTGAAGACCAGGTCCACGGCGACGGTGCCGACCCGCTTGTCGGCGTCGCGTTGCAGGCAGACGCCGGTGCGCAGCTCCTGGAGGGCCGAGATCACCTTGGCGTCGTTCTCGGGGCGGCCGAGCAGCGGCGCCACCAGGGCCGCTTCCTGCGGGGACTTCTGCTTGAAGGCGAAGACGGTGTGGATCTGGTTGGCGCCGCCGCTGCGGGCCTCGGAGTCCTCGATCTGGACGAGGTCGATGGCCTGCTGGGTGATCAGCACGGTGACCGCCAGGTAGGAGCGGCCCTGCTTGAGGGCGCGGCGCATCAGGTCGCGGCCGCTCTCGGTGGCGGTGACGACGTACGCCTCGTCGACGAAGAGCGCCTTGGGCCGCAGGCCGATCTCACCCGTCACCGGGTTCTTCTCGTACCCGACGTCGAGCATCTGGCTGCCCAGCTCCACGACCGCCATCAGCGCGGTGGCGGCCAGCCGCTCCGCCGGGTTCCAGTTGCGCGGGTCGGAGGCGGCCGGGGACTGGAAGCCGCGCAGGGTGATCACGGTGCGGCGCTTGCGCATCGCGGACAGCTGCTGTGGCTGCTCGGCGAACGCGAGCCGGGCGTACGGCAGGGTCCGCAGCTCGGTGAGGAGCATCTGGGCGAGCTTGAGCTCCTTGGCGGCTTCGCGGTCGCCGCCGGCCACCGCCTCGTCGTAGGCCCGTACGACCTCGTCCACGATCTGCCACAACGTCGGTCTGGGAACGGTGAGTTCGGCCTCGCGGGCGCTGAGGCCGCGCTCGGCGGCCTGCCGGATCGCGGAGTTGTACCAGCCCACCACCGTCGCCATCGCCTCGATGACGGGCAGCCGTACGCGCTGGTAGTCGTCGTCGCCGAGGAAGCCGCGCAGCATCGACTCCGCCAGCAGCCGGCCCGAGGGGACGTCGCGGGCGATCACCCACGGGTCGAGCACGCCCGCCTGGCCCTTGAGGAGGTCCACGACCTCCGTCTCGGCCCAGAACTCCGGGTTGACCGGCTGGAAACTGCTCTTCGCGGTCCCCAGGATGCCCGTCTCCGCGTCATGGGCGAAGGCCGGGTCGTTCACCTGGGAGCCGAAGCCCAGGTAGTAGCAGAGCTGGGCGAAGTCGGTCTTGGGGTCGATGACCAGGCAGCGCACGCCCGACTCCGACTCCTCGTAGAACTTCTGTAGCGCGAGCGAGGACTTGCCGCCGCCGGACGCGCCGACGATGGCCAGTCCGCCGCCGTCGTTGCGCGCCGGACCGACGTGCAGGGAGTAGTGGACGGGCATCTTGCCCGCCCAGCCGACCAGGTTGCCCACCCAGCCCAGCCGCTTGCCGGACCGCTGCTCGGGGTTGTCGCCCAACTCGGTACCGGCGGTGGGCAGTCCGGCCCCCAACTGCTCCACCTCCTGGAGCCGCAGGTACGGCGCGATGGGCATCTTCGGTGCGTCGCCCGGCAGTTGGGACTGAAGCAGTCGCCACTGCTGGCGGGTGGGACGCAGCAGGGTCACCTTCAGGTCCTGCTTGAACTGCATCTCCAGGATCCGGCGGCGGCGCTCCAGTTCGGCCACGTCGGGCGCCGAGATGGTGAAGCGGATCTGCGCCTCCATGCCCGGCATCTTGTGCTCCTCCACGTCGTCCAGGAGGTGCTGGGCACGGGTGACCTGGGCGGCGAGCATGCTGTCGGGCGTACGGCCGGAATTGGCCATGTCGTTCATCTCGTCGACGAGGTTGCCGCTGATCTTCCCCGCGCGGTCCTTGAACTTCAGGTACGGGATCAGGGTGAACCGCATGTCGATCTCGACCGGGAACTCGACGTGCTGCGCGGCGTAGCGGGCCCAGGCCGTGGACTGCCGGAACCGGGTCTCGGCGGGCCAGTTGGCGGCCACCAGCGTCGTCGTGTAGTTGGTGTGCTTCTCGCCGGTGACCTCGTCGTACTGGTGCAGCACGATGTGCGTCTTGCGGTTCTCGCCGGAGAAGTCGACCACGAGGTCGAACTGGTCCGGGCCCCAGGACCGGGAGCCGAGCACCGGCTCCGGCGGCACCGGCAGCTCGCCGTGGAGCGGCTTGCGGATGAGCCAGACCAGCTCCTGCCGGGTCAGCGGGGCGCCGCCGAGCGCGTCGAGGCTCTCGTGGACCTCGCGGGCGACCTGCGTCCACTGGGCGAGCACGCCCGGCGCCAGGTACTCGTCGTGCACTCCGGTGGCGGCCGCGGCCGCCTTGTCGGCGGCGGCGCGCAGGGAGCGGGTCAGGCCGGGCTCGTCGATGGGGTCGTCGTCGCCGGGAAGCACCCCGCTGCCGCCGCCCGAACCACCCGAGCCGCGCTTGAGCGAACCCAGCTTGACCAGCAGTACGTTGCGCTCCCGCATCGCCCCGATGCGCTCCTGGTACTCCGCCTTGCGCAGGTTGTACGCCTTGTAGTTCTCGGTCGGATCCCAGGCCACGACGTTGAGTTGCTCGGCCCACTCCACGGCCGTGATGGGCCGGTACACCTTGCGGTAGTGGCACTCGACGTTACGGTCCCCGCGGGCGAGGTTGAGCAGCCCGCGCGCCGGGCCCTCGGCCATGGCCTGGAGCTCGGTCGCGTTGAGGTACTCGTCGATGGCGGTGGGCAGGACGAGCCCCGTCCAGACCGATTCGCCGTGGACGAAGATCATGTCGTCGGCGTAGCGGTAGGGCAGCCGCGTCTCCTCGCGCCGGGCGGGCTGGCCCTGGCCCCGGGAGCCTCCGGAGCGCCGTGCGCCCCCACCGGAACCCCTGGAATACGCGGAGTTCGCGGAGTTCTTGGAGTTCTTGGAACCCGAGGAGGTGGCGGCCATGACCATGGCGATCAGGAAGAAGGCGACGGCCCCGCCCAGGAGGATCAGCATGAACATGGAGGAGTCATCCCGCGGTCTCGGAGTGTGCGATGGGGTCCTGCGTCGCGGCGTCCTGCTTGCTGAGGCTCAGCGCCGTGGGGTTCGCGGTGGGGTTCTGCGCCGGTGCGTGCGCGGCGTACGAGGAGGGGTGCCGGTCCGCGTGCGCGGCGTACGAGGAGCCGTGCCGGTCCGCGTCCGCGGCGGCCTTCTCGTAATCCCGCTGCCAGCGCGGTGAGCCCGGCTGCCAGAGGATGACCTGCCAGTGCAGCTCATCGGGTTCCCGGTCGGCAGCCAGTCCCTGCAAGCGCTTGGGCTGGAGCCAGTAGTCGGCCCAAACCACCAGCTGCTGGCTGAGGGTGAGGGCGGACGGCAGCGGCCGACCCCAGACGAAGTAGACGGCGACGGGCGGACCCAGATAGAGGATCGACGTCATCATCGACAGACTCAGGAAGGGGACGAAGGCGGAGACCGACAGCATCGCCACGAGCCACACCACCCCGAAGCCGAATGCCGCGCCGAGGGCGGGCAGCAGGAGGCCGGGGAGCGGGATGTTCCCCCAGTTCCAGATCCGCTTGGGACGGTTGAGCAGATCCGTGTGGTCGTACGCGACCATCGGCTCGGGCGCGTCCGGTGCTTCCGGCGCCATCTGCCGGTCCCCCTCTCTGACGTGGTTGCGGATGGCAGGGGGGCTGCGGGCTGTGGATGGCCCTGCCGCCCCGAGGGCTCAGCCCTTGTCGCCACCGCCGCCGATCTGGCCGCCGAGGTCGATGAGGAGGCCGGCCAGGCCGGTCGCACCGCCGATGATCAGTGCGGCGAGCGCGATCATGCCGAAGCCCTGGAATGCCTCGCGCATGCCGTCTCCCCGCTTCATCGACAGGAGCATGCGGATACCGAGGATGAGCAGGGCGATCACCGCGACCATGGTTCCGGCGTTGCGGAGAATGTCCTGAATCTCGCCGAACATGCTGTCGAGAGAGGTTGCTGCCAGGTACATGGCATGGGTCCTTCGCTGTGTTGGTGGGTGAGGAGGAGGTGCGTCGATACGCGGAAGAGGTCGATACGCGAGGGTGTCGAGACGCGGGGGTCAGGAGGACTTCTCGGGCTTGCCCGGTTTCGTGGGTTGACCCGGCTCGTCCGCGCCGTCAGCAGCGGGCGGCCCGCTCGGCTCGACCGGCGGCACAACAGGATCGCCCTCGTCCGCGCGTCCGCCCTGCGGGTCGAGGACGCCGCCGCGGATGTCCTTGATGAACCAGCCCTGGGCGGTGTTCACCACCGTCACCCGGTACGAGCGCTGGGACTTGCTGATCGCTTCGGCGCCGCTGCCCTGACCGCCGCTGCTCTGAGCGCTGCCGCCCTGCGTGCCGCCGCCCCATACGACCGTCACCCGGACCTGTACCGGCTGGCCGTCCTTGTAGGAGATCCCGTCATCGGTCTCGGCGCCCGGCGGGGCCAGCGCCACCACCGTACGGATCTCCGGAGCGGACAGCGCACCGGCCAGGCCGGAGGTCGCCGCCTGGCTGGCGTCGGTGGTGGTGAACCGGGTCATCGCGGTCGCGTCGGACGCCCCCCAGGCCCCGAAATAGCCGGGCAGCACCTTCGCCCGGAGCTGCTCCGACAGGGCCCGGTCGACGATCTCGTCGTCCTGGTCCACCTCCGGCGCGCTGCCGCGTACGGGCAACGGCATCTCGCCCACGTCGCCCGCGACGCGCAGCCCCGACCCTTCGGCCAGGTCCTTCACGTACACCGGTACGGACAGGGTGGTGGTGCGGCCGGTCGACAGCTTGACCCGGACGCCCATGTACCGGCCGTGCTTCCCGTACTCGGCGAGCTCTTCGACCGTCCCGTCCCAGGTGGCCAGGCGGGCGGCCTGCGTACCCTGGCCGCTCCAGCCGCAGTCGGCGTCGACGCCCGCCGAGACATAGCGGGACAGCGTGGCGCGGCGGGTGTCCGCGGTCTGCGGGGAGTACGTCATGCAGAGCATCGCGTACTCCTCGGCGAAGGTGGCCGCGGCTCGGGTCGGGAACTCGGTGAGCCGGTAGCGGTCCACGTCCTCGGTGTCCAGGGCGGCGGTCTGCACGCCGGACGACGCGCCTACGGCCAGCCCCAGCACCCCGCAGGAGCCGAGCGCGAAGGCGCAGGTGGTGATCAACAGGGTGGCGCGCAGGGCGACATGGGTACGGCGTCCCGTCGAGGGCAGCCGGCCGCCGGGACGTGGCACGTCGAACCCGGCCCGGTCACGTGCGGTGGCCGCGGACGCCGACGCGGAGGATGCGGGGGAGGAGCGGGAGGGGGCCGCCGTGGCCCCGCGCTGCTTGCGCTCCTCGCGCCCGGCCTTCTTCTGCTCGTACGCGGCCTTGCGCTCGGCCTTCGCCCGCTCCCGCTTGTCCTTCTTCGACGCGCCGGGGGCGTCGTCCGCGCGCGGCGGCAGGGGCGGTACGGCGGCCTGACTCGGCGGCACGGCGGCCTGCGGGGCGCGACGCACCCAGGCGGCGGCCACCTGCGCACGGGCGGCGTCTGAGGGCTGGGGGTGGGGCTGGGGGTGGGGAGGCGCGGCGGTGGCGGCCGGATAGCCGTACGGTCCGGGGTTCGGCTGCTGCTGGTAGGGAACGTGCGCTTGCTGCGTCTGCGGCGCTTGCTGCCCGTGCCCCTGCGTCTGCTGCGCCTGCTGCGCGTGCCCCTGCTGCCAGGCGGCCTGCTCCGTGGAGCCGGGGTGGGCGGGGCCTGTGGGGCCGGGCTGGGCGGGGCCGGGCTGCGGGGGCTGTCCGGACGGAACGCCGCCGGGAGCCGCGTCGGCAGAGCTGTGGTGATCCGTCATCGAGTCGGTCTCTCCCCCGCGTGTGATCCCCGACCGCCGGTCGGGCGCGCGGCGGGCCCTGGTGAGGCCAGGTGCGGACGGCAGTGTGGCAAACGGAACGTGCATCGCCCCCCTTCCTTTCCCCACCCCCGGGGGAGTGGGGAAAGTCGAGGAAAGGTGAGGAAAGCGCGCGGATTCCCCGCGAGGAATTCCGGTGAAGGCGGCTCGGGCCGTGAAGTCTTGCTCTCCGCCACAATGCGGGGTTGTGCCCGGGTGACGGGCGCTGAGCCGTCACCGACCGCGCGAAGGACAAGAGTTGAGCGACCAGCACGTCCACCCCTACCCCCACCCCCAGCAGACCGAGGCTGTCCCACCGGTCGTCGCCGCACCGTCCGCCGGAGTGCCCGCGCAGGCCGTCGACGCCCAGAACGCCTGGATCGACGGCTACGAGCCCGGCAACCCCTGGCAGGCGAAGCTGTGCCTTCAGACGCCGTACGGCACCGTCGCCTATCCCCTCACCCCCCACACCATGCCCGAACTCCTGGAGGGGCTGGTCATGGTCGCGCAGGAGCAGCAGGGGGCCACCGGAGGATCGGTCGCGGCCGAATCGGAGCTCGGCGGCACCGGCGGCGAACGGCCGGAGCCCGCCCGCAACCCGAGCGTGCACGACGGCCGCGCCGCACGCCTGACGGGCTGGGCCCTCGTCCACGACCTGTGGGAGCGGGACGACCCGAGGGTGCGGTTCATCATGGGCGCGGTGGTGGTGGGGCTGCTGATCCTCGGCATCTTCCTGACCTGACCGATCCCGGCCGGGATCATGACCGGGATACGGTCGAACGCACGTACCGAATGAAGGAGCGCGTGATGCTGAAGGAGACGACGGGCCGCACCGCCCAGGACCTGGCTGCCGAGTTGGAGGGGCTACGCGGTGTCGACTGGGCTTCGGTGTGGGCGGGGCCGCCGCAGGGGGGTTCGCCGGAGTTCGACGCTTGGTGTGGTCGGTACGGGTGGGAGCCGAAGACGGTTGAGGGCAACCTGATCGTCCGGACACGTAGTGGCGGCAAGATGACGCTCTGGTCGGGTGGCATATGGAACCCGGTCAGGGGACTGACGCATTACGCGTGGGAGGTGATGGCGGACGCACCTGCTGAGAATCCGGACGTTCTCTCGGCCGGGAACACGGCTTGGCCCGAGATCCTGCAGGCGGCCGTGAGTGTGTTGGGTGCCCCTGTGTGGAGTGGTGCTTGGGATGCGGAGGATTTCCCGGAGCCGCCGGAGTCCAGGTTCTGGCGGGGGAAAGAGTCACGGCTGCAGACCCGAAACCCGTACCGGCTGGCTTTCTGGGAGCCCGTGGGTGAGCACCCTGGTCAGGTGTTCTTCACGTTGGAGCAGTCCGTTGCGTTCCCGACCTGGACTGTCGACACGCCGGGCGGTTCGACGATTGCGCTGGACGTGTACGCGCCTGAGGGCTCGCGGCGGCGCTGGTGAGGCTCGATGCCCCTCCTACCCAGGAGGAGATAGCGAGATCTCTGGAGCTGGAGGACGCGCACCAGGCTACGGCCCCCGGTAATCGGGACGAGGCGAGTGTGGTGGCTGCCCGGATTTATGGGGACTGGCGGGCGACGCACGAGCAGGGCCGGGGCACTCCGGACTTGGTCTCGTTCCTTCGGGACGTTGCTGAGAACGGTTCGGTGACGGCTGAGGACAGGGGGCCCACTCGTGCGTTCTGGTCCTTCCGCTCCGAGCATCCGGGGGTGGAACGGCCTGTGCAGCACCGCTTCCTGGCGCGGGCCTGCGGTGAGTCGCGCAACCTTCAGGTGCTGGAGGACACGCCCGCCGGCGGGCAGATGGACTCCTACCACCTCGCGGACGAGAACGTGGTCGACGTCCTTGCCCGCGACTATCGGGTGAAGCGGGACGATCTGGAGAAAGCCGTCCCGGAGGTATGGGCCACCCTCTCGGAACGGTACGCCGAGGCCGCCGAGGGGCCGGTCATCGCCTTCGCCGCCGACATCACGGAGGATTCCGTCCTGGGCAAGGACGAGTTGCGGGTTCTGCTCGCGCATCCTGAGGTTGGCAAGGAAGGCGTGAAGTTCCCGGTGCCGATGCCCCGACATGAGCATCTTCCGCCGGAAATCGACGAATTCATCGCCGAGGATGCGGTGCGTTGTCAGGTCCGGATGGGTGACTTCGACGTTCGCAACTCGCCGAGAGACTTCGCCGCGAAGCTGGGTGCCATTGATGTGCCCGAGGGCCGGCAGGCGGCGCATGCGCAAGTGCTGTCGCGGTTGTCGGCCGCCAGCACCTACGACGAGCCGAACGCGCCGCCGCCCGCCGAGCCGAAGCAGCAGTCGGCGCGGGCCAGTGCCTTCATGCCCGGTGTGACGGTTCGCCCGACCGCCGCTCCGGCAGCCCCGCGCGGCCCGACCGGCCACGGTGTCATCAATCCGATGGCCGTCGACCTCGCGGCCGAGCCGGCCGGCGCGGAGATCTGAACCATGCCCAGTACGAAAGGTCCGACATGAGCACCGCCCCCGAGGTGAAGACGGCGGCCGAGGAGGACGTGGAGTTCTTCTACGCCGACGTCTTCGTCTTCGTCTCCGACTACCTGTCGCCGATGGTGCGCCGCCGGATCAACGGCTCGTCCGCCACCTGGTGCCCCCGCTGGTGGGAGCACCCCGAAGCGGGCGCCCGGCTCTCCGCCCTCTGGCTGGCCTGGGAGCACCTGCGCCACGACCCGGCGCTCGGCATGTCCACCTGGTGGCTGCACCACGCCGACCCGCACCTGCGGGTGCTGATGGATACGGACCTGGGCCCGTTCGCGGCATGTTCGCCCAAGGACGGGCATACGGCCTACCCCTTCGAGCCGCTTCCCGTGGAGCCGTACGATCCTGGCCCGGGCGGGGCAGGGTGAGTTCCCCCGGGATGAGGCCGACCGCCGCAGCGTCCTGGGCGCTCCCGTGTGGAAGGGCTCGTGGGACGCGGAGGACTTTCCGGAGCCGCCGGAGGCAGGTTGCCGGCCCGACAGGGGGTCGCGAGCGCTCAGCCGCCGCCCGTGCCGGTTCGCGTACTGGCGAAGTGGTGACGCCGCTGCGGCGGATCCCTGCATCGTGCTCGGCCAGTCGGTCGCCTTTCCCACCTGGACGGCCGAGATGCCCGGAGGCTCCGCGATCGCGTTGGAGGTTCACGCGCCCGCCGGGTTCCTGAGGGCCCGCCGATGACGACCTGCCCGAGCGGTCACGGTGTCATCACCCCGACGACCGTCGACCTCGCGCCGAAGCCGGTCGGTGTGGAGGTCTGAACCCCGCCCAGCCCCCCGACCCCAGCGCCCCCGGCCCCCGGGCCCTCGCCGCCGCTCCCCCTCCCGCTCTCCCTTCCGCTCACACTCCCCCTCCCGCCCCCGGTGAGTTCATTCGAGGAGAATCGGTGAGAGATCGACCCCGGTTTCTTCATTGGCTCCCCCCACCTCGCCTCCGCGCTCCGCCCCCCTCGATTTCCTTGAATCCCCAGGCGCTTTCCTCGTCTTTCCTCGACTTTCCCCGTGAGGAAAGTTCGCGCGTCGTCAGCCCGTTCGCCACCTACCGTGTCCCGGCAACCTGACTGAGGGAGGCCCGGGACGGTGGAGTCACCCGCCGAGAACAAGCGAAGTGCGGTACTCGCCCTGGCGGCGCTGGGCGTTCTGCTGGCCGGCGCCCTCGTCGTCCTCACCGTCTTCGACGGGGAGGACGACGACACGGACGACGCCCCGTCCGCCGCCGAACCCACCGCCAGCGCCCCGCAGGATGCCGGATCCGCCACCGGGGCCCCGTCGTCGCCCGCCCCGGGCGCGGTCACCCCGATCGTCACGCCGGACGAAGTGGTCGAGGCCCATCAGGCGATGGCCGGCTATATGGCGGGCCTGAACACGTACCGGCACACCGACCAAGGAGCCTCCTGGGCACCGCCGTTGCTCGCGCTGACCACCGACGACACGCGGATGCGGCAGGAGACCGCCCTGCCCACCGGCAAGGAGTGGGACGGCTGCGCGGTCGCCCGTTGCTCGTCCGAGGGGAAGGCCACCGTGGTCCGCGACGCCATGATCGCCGACGACATCACCCGGGGCAGCGGTCAGATGATCTCCAGCGTCGTCAACGTCACCGCGACCCGTGCCGAGAACGGCGCGACGACCGGTACGGAGACCAACTCCTGGCTGGTGACCGCGAAGAACGATTCCGGCAAATGGAAGGTCTCGGGCTTCGATCTGTACGGCCTGGGCAACGTGGGATCGTCCGACCGAACGGGGGACTGAGACACCGATGGTGGCTCCTGCCGTCCTCGCGGCCGCGGCGAAAGCGGCCGAAGTAGCCAAGTCCGCCAAGGGTGCTGCCCAGTTGGCCGCCGGTCAGGGCGAACCGGACGGTGGCGGCAAGGACAAGAAGAAGAGCACGGGCAAACTGCTGCTGATCATCGGCGGCGGCGGTGTCCTGCCGGCCGCCGGGATCTGCTTCATCGCCGTCGCGGTGGTCGCCGGCCTGCTGGGCGGCGTTGGCAGCGGATCGGCTCAGGCGTCCTGCGCGGACTACGGCGACAACGCGCAGGCGGGCAACACCGGCGACGCGGCCGCCACCAGCCCGATCATGCCCGCGGGCAAGGTCTATCTGCCCAATGCTACGGCGCGCAACGAGATACCCCCGCGGATGATCCTGGCCTCCATGCGGGCGGCGGCACGGTACAAGGGCCTCGACTGGACGCTGATAGCCGGGCAGATGTACCAGGAGACCAAGTTCGGCCAGGACCAGTCGGCCGCGCCCGGTGGCCGCAACAGCGCCGGATACATGGGGCTGTTGCAGTTCGGCAAGCCGGCCTGGACGGACTACGGCGCGGACGGCAACGGCGACGGCGAGAAGGACCTCTACAACATCGACGACTCCGCCTTCGCCGCCGCCAACTTCCTGCACGCCAAGGGCGCCGAGACGAACGCCGGCGAAGCGCTGCGGATCTACTCCGGCTCGACGAAGTCCAACACCATCTACCTGCGCGTGGTCCTCACCCAGGCCGCCCGCTACCGCGGCAGCCTCACCGGCGACAAGGACCTGGTGAAGGAGTGGTACGCGCATCTGAAGAAGACCGTCGACAAGAACCCGTCCTTCCCCACCCTCGGGGAGCAGTCGGACATCCCCGAGCCGGTCGGCAACAACGCCGACCCGGGTACGGCGCTGAGCATCCGGTCGTCCCCGGCCCGCTCCTGGTCGACCCCGCCCCTCGGCCGGGGAGACGACGACACCACGGTGGCGATGGCCCCGGCCGCGTACTCCCGACCGCTGACCGGGCCGTCCTCCGGAACCTCCGGGACGACATCCCCCGGAACCTACGGAACGACCTACGGGCCCCCCGGGACCGCTTACGTGACCAGAGCCGCCGCCCTCTCCGCCCCCGCCGCCCTCCCGGCGCGCGCCCCCGCCGCGCCCCCCACACCCCCCAGCGGCAAGGACTGGCAGTGGCCGATGAAGAAGGGCACGTACACGGTCGGCACCCCCTACCGCAAGACCGGGAACATGTGGAGCCTCGGCTACCACACCGGGCTCGACCTGGTCGCCCCCAGCGGCACCCCGATCTACGCCGCCGCGGACGGCAAGGTGACCGTCGCCGGACCCGGCGGGTCGTACGGCAACCAGACCCACATCACCCACGCGGGCGGCACGATCTCCCTGTACGCCCACCAGACCACGATCTCCGTCTCGGTCGGCGACACCGTCAAGCGCGGCGACCGGATCGGCACGGTCGGCGCCACCGGCAACGTCACCGGCGCCCACCTCCACTGGGAGGTACGGGTCCCCGGCGTCGACAACCCCTTCGTCGGCGGCATGGACAGGGGCCCCGGCATGGTCGACCCGCAAGCCTGGCTGGAGGGCAGGATCTCGGCCAGCCCCGACTACGGCGGCGTGCCCGGCGGTGACGGCGACCAGAACGGCAGGGACGCCGAGTACGCCGGCTGCGCCGAGGACGGCTCCGGTACGCCGGTGGCCCCGGACGGCGCGGGGGTCACCGGCGTACTGCCCGACTCCGACGACCCGGTGGTCCGGGCGGCGCTCGGCTGGGCGCAGCGCGGCATGGGCACCCCCTACGTGCTGGGCGCACCGCGCCTCCAGGGCGTCAACCCGACCGCCTTCGACTGCTCCAGCTACACGCAGTGGGCGTACTACCAGGCGAGCGACGGCAAGATCGACATCGGGGCGACCACCTACGAGCAGGAGAAGAAGCTCCGCGCGCACAAGGTCGCCCTGAGCGAGGCGCAGCCCGGCGACCTCATCTTCTTCCGGCCCAGCTCGCGCGGGTCGGAGCACGTGGGCATCGTCTGGGAGCCGGCCGGCAGGAAGATCGTCCACGCTCCGCGCAGCGGCAAGAACGTCGAGTTCAGCACCTGGGACGTACAGGACGAGATCACCGCCGTGTACCGGGTGCCGATTCCGCAGGGCAGCAACGCGGTCGAGGCGGACGGCAAGGGCGACACCGAACACGCGTAACCCGAAAGGGACGGAAGGAACCTCCTGACCATGACCGTCGAACAGCCCAAGAAGCCCCGCGCCGAGGACGACTGGACGACCGAGATCGTCCTCCTGGTGGTCGCCGTCCTCGTCCTCCTCGGGGGCGCCTGGCTGGCCGCCCGTTTCGGCGCGCCGTTCAACGACGAACCGGCCCCGCCGGGCGACCCGTTCTCCTTCGCCGTGGCCCTGGCCAAGGGCTCCTACGTCTGGCCGGGCGGCGCGGCGAACGCCATCGCGGCCGGGGAGGCGCTGCTCGCCGGGATCCTCGTCCTCGCCGGGTACCGGATCCGCCGCCGCGTTCGCGACAAGCCGGACGTCGACGGCGCGGCCCGCCACCTCGCCAAGGGCGAGGACCTCGGCAAGCTCACCATGAAGGGGGCCGCCGCGACCGCCGAGCGCCTGGGTGTACGGGGCAAGACGCCGGGCGTCTTCATCGGGCGTTCCGTGCGCGGGAAGCAGCCGCTGTTCGGGTCCTTCGAGGACATGCACATCGACATCTGGGGCCCCCGCACCGGCAAGACGACCCGGCGCGCGATCCCCGCGATCCTGGACGCCCCCGGCGCCGTACTCGTCACCTCGAACAAGCGGGACGTCGTCGACGCCACCCGCGGCCCGCGCCAGGCCCGCGGCCCGGTCTGGGTCTTCGACCCCCAGCAGGTGGCGCAGGAGCCGCCCGTGTGGTGGTGGAACCCGCTGTCGTACGTGACCGACGTCGCCAAGGCCCGCAAGCTGGCCGACCACTTCGCCTCGGGCTCGCGCGCCGCCGACGCCTCCACCGACGCGTTCTTCGACCCGGCCGGACAGGACCTGCTCGCCAATCTGCTCCTCGCGGCGGCCACGGCCAAGTCCTCGATCACGCAGATCTATACCTGGCTGGCCAACCCGAAGGACGACACCCCCGAGCGCATCCTGCGCGGAGCCGGGCACCTCATGCCCGCCGACGCCCTGGCCGGTGTGATCACCGCCCCCGACAAGCAGCGCAGCGGCATCTACGGCGTCGCCCAGCAGATGGCGTCCTGTCTGGTCAACCCCGAGGTGAACCGGTGGGTCGCGCCGACCGGCGACGCCGACGACCGCCCGGAGTTCGACCCGCACGAGTTCGTCCGGGACGGCGCGACCCTCTACTCGCTCTCCCGCGAGGGCAGCGACTCCGCCGGCCCGCTGGTGACCGCCCTGACGGTCGCGGTCGTCGAGGCGGCCGAGGAGTACGCGACCACCCAGCGCGGCGGCAGACTGGCGCTGCCGCTGGTCGGGGTGCTGGACGAGGCGGCGAACGTCTGCCGCTGGCGCGCCCTGCCCGACCTCTACTCGCACTACGGGTCACGGGGAATCATCCTGATGACGATCCTCCAGTCCTGGGCGCAGGGCATCGAGGTCTGGGGCGAGCGCGGCATGGAGAAGCTGTGGTCCGCCGCGAACGTCCGGGTGTACGGCGGTGGCGTCTCCGACACCCGCTTCCTCGGCGACCTCTCGGAGCTGGCGGGCGACTACGACCTGAGGGAGTTCTCGACGACCCGGGAGTCGGAGTCCGGCGGCTGGTCGGGCCACCGCACGGTCAACGAATCCGTACGGCGCGAACGCGTCCTGCACGTCTCGGACCTGGGCTCGATGCCGCCCGGCCGGGCCCTCGTCCTGGCCTCTGGCACCAAGCCGGTCCTTGTGGAGACCATTCCCTGGTGGGAGGGGCCCCACGCCCGCTCGGTGCAGGCGTCGTTGGCGCGGTTCGACCCGGGGGCGCGCCGCTGAGGGGGGTTGGGGGCGGGGCCCTGAGGGCGGCCGGGGCAGGGCCGGGCGGTGACAGCGACCGGAGCGGGGCCGCGACCATGAGCGCGCCCGCGCGGCAGCCCGTACGGACAGTGGCAGCCCCTCAGCAGCCGGAGGCGGGGCCGGCGCTCAGGGCCTCGGAACCCCAGGCGAGCTTGCGCAGGGAGTCCTTGGGGTCCTTGCCCGCGGCGGGGTCGCCGTTCACCTTGACCCGGACCGTGACGCCGGAGGGGTCCAGCGCGACCAGTTCGCCGCACACCGTGCCCTGGCGGGTGTGCACGGTGACGGTCGCGGCCCCCTTCTCGTTCGCGGGGGCCACCCAGGTCGCCAGCACCCCCGCCGCCGTGGCCAGCACTCCGGCGACCGCGAGCCAGCGGGCGCGGTTGACCAGGACCCCGATGCGTTCGCACTCCTTCTCCTCCCACCGCAGGAGCCGCGTCTCGTCGGCGTACCGCAGCGCGTCCTTCGGCCGGCCGTGCGCGGCCGAAGCGGCAGCGAAGGCCGAGGCCAGCAGGGCCAGCAGGCCGAGGGCCATGGCGAGTACGACGCCCCACCGGTAGCCGGGGGCCAGCTCGGCGACGTTCTCGCGCCCCTTCAGCACCAGGACGGCCGCCAGGAGCGCGGTCGCCGTGGCCAGGAAGTTCCGCCAGCCCTCGGCCTGGTGGCGGGCGATCTCCAGCTGCGACTGGAGCATGTCGTACAGCCGCTGCCGGGCCTGGAGGCGGAGGGCCCGCGCGGAGATGCGGGGCGGGACGGCGGTCATCAGGACCCCTGCGGTGCGGCCGGCTGTACGACGACCGTCCACCACGCGCCACAACCCCCGTGCTCCAAGGGGTCGTTGGGGTGGGTCACCGGGCACTCGCAGTCCATGCGGTGCTGCTCGGGGCCCGGGGCGGCGGAGCCGTCGTTCCGCCGCCGCAGCCACCTCTTGGGCACGGTGCCGGGGGAGAGGCGGGGGAGCGCGAACACGTTCCCGCCGCGGCAGGCCGGGCAGGTGCCGGTGAACTCCGGGACGCCCGTCGCGTCCGTGTGCTGCCGCAGATCGTCGGGAGGTGCAACCTGGTGCTCCCGGTAGGGGATGTCCTGATGGTCTGTCACGTGGACTCCTTCTCCGCCTGGGTCTCGGCCTGGGTCTCGGCCTCCGCCTCTGCGGTACGGTCCGCCTCCCCGGGAGGGGCAGGGACGCGAAGGCCGAACAAGGGCGCGTAATGGGCCAGTCGCCGGCGGACCTCGGGGGTGTCCAGCTCGGTCTCCTCGGCCGCCAGCCGGATGTGCTCCTCCGCCACCTCCCCGGCCAGGGCCGGTTCCCTCCCGGTGAGGTGCTCGGTGAGGATGACGACGTCCCGCCAGTCGGGGGCGTGGGCGTCGTCCGGGGCCGGGTCCGGGGGCACGGGACAGTCCATGAGCAGCCCCAGTTCCGCGTAGCAGGCCAGCGCCCGGTAGGTCTCGCCCAGGCCGAGGCTCATTCGTACGGCGGTGACGGTGAGCTTCAGCGGGGTGACGCTCCCTCGGGCCAGGGGCTCGAACTGGAGCAGCTCCACCAGGGTGGCCCGGACCGTCGCGTCCAACGCGTGGCTGGGCGTCGCGTCGCCGGACGGTGCGGCGACGACCGGCAGCGCGGGGCCGCCGAGGGGCTCGTAGGCGCGCAGTTCGGACATCGCCGCGTCCAGGGCGACTCCGCACCCCCGGGCGTAGGTGATGATCTCCCGGCGGGTGATCTCGGTCTTCCACTCCTGCGCCCAGGACGTGCACAGTGCTTCGACCACCCCGAGATGGGGCCTCAGATCCCGGGTCTCCTCGGGCACGAGGGCGACGTCGATGCCGTAGGGCTCGGCCTCCCGGCGAACCCTGTTGAGAGCGTCACCGACCGTGGTGCGCAGCTGGGCGGCCAGGACCATGAGGAAGAGGGTGCCGACGCGGTTGGACATGGGGTCGTATTTGGCCGAGAAATCCCAGCCGCTGCTGCGGAAGCGCAGCGACCTGTGGTTGTGGACCAGCACTTCCGGGCGTTCGCGGGCCGGGGTCCGCCACCACATACGCACCGCTTCGACGGCTTCGGCCTGCACCAGTCCCGCTGCGGCCAGGGCCTTGGCCGCTTCGATGTCATCCTCCACCGACTCGGGTTCCGGACTGTCCCACAGGGCGCGCAGCACGGTCCAGGTGCTCAGCGGGCCGTCGACCGGCTCGCCGTCCTGCCCGAGGGCGGCCCACCACGACGGTGCTTTGACCGATGAGAGGGCACCACCCGAGGGGTCGTCCATCGGCAGGCGCAGCCGCTCGGCGATCTCTCGGACGGAACGGGCCGTGTGTTCCACCGTCGGGTCACCGCGCTCGACCGAGAGCAGGACCAGTTCCAGCAGGCTGATGGAGGGCTGGGTCATCAGTTTCACCATCGACGCGTCGTACCTGAGCCCCAGGATCGCTTCGTCGCCGTCCAGGACCCGGACGTCGCCCAGGTCGCCGCTCACCCGGAAGCCGAAGCGCTCGTAGCGTCGGGCGACGGCCACGACGGCGGCGGGCTCGATGCCGAGCCGCTCGGCCATGAAGGCGGCTATGTGAGGCGTCACGACTTCGGGAAGCGCATCGAGATCCGAGAGCTGCTCAGCGCCGAGGACGGCAAGTTCCTGCTGGTCGGGGATGTGCCGGGCGAGCTCACCGAGATCCGGCGGCTCGGGGATGTGGGGGTGGAGGGTCCGGAGCCGGTCGACGAGCTCGGCGATCTCCTGGAGTGTCTTGCCGTGGCGGCCGGCGATGAGCGGAAGGAGGGCGTGAGCCGGTGGCCTCAAGCCCTGCATGGCCGCGGTGTAACGGTCTCGCGCGGTGTACGCCTCGTCCAGTTCGGCCAGCAGCGGGCTGATGTCGAGGTCGGCCAGCCGCGGGATGTCGGCCACCTCGGGGACCGGGACCCCGGCGACGGCGTAGCGCCGGAGGGCTCGTGTCGCGGTCCGCAGGTCGTGCCCGCCGTCCACAGCCGCCCTGAGCGCCGCTGCCATGGGGCTCCAGTGGACATCAGGCATGATACGGAAGAGCAGCGCGTCCAGGGCTGTGGGTTCCGGGAACCCGGTGGGGCGGACGACGACGGCGCGGATACCCCTCGGCCGGCGTCCCTGGCCGAGATCGTCCACGAGCTGCGACCGCCACCAGCGGAAGAAGAAGGCGGGAGAGCCGATCTGCTCGGTGTCGGTGGACGAGATCGATGGCGGCCGATCGTCGGCGGGGAGACAGCCGAGCGAGGCCAGGGCCACCGAGTGCCCCGGGAAAATCACGGTCCTGTTGTGCCATTCGCCGAATGTGACCCGGACGTCGCTGCACAGCAGGCGCTGGAGAACGGCCTGACCGACGCGGGCGTCGTCCCTGACGAGCGCCCACAGCCAGTCGAGCGAGATCGGGTCCCAGAGCCTCAGCGCTTCCACGGCCTCGGCCAGTTCCTCGCGGACCAGGTCGGCCGCGAAGTCCTGGAGCCGGTTGCGGTCGACGCTGAGGTCCGGTCGGTGACGGCGGCGCAGGTTGATGACGTAACCGTGTGGCCGTTCGTCGCCCCCCACGAAGATCCCGTCCACCAGACGCGCGCCCTGGCCCCGGACCCACCACGGGCCCTCGGGCGACTCCTGGGACACCACGGTGGTGATCGACTTCAGGACGCCCGGCTCCCATTCGTCGTGGTCGTACGGTTCGGTGAGACGGTCCTCCACGCGCAGCCGCACCTGGGTGTGCCAGATCTGCTCCCGCAGGATCTTGATGACGGAGGGGGGCGTCTCGGTGAATTCGGGGCGCAGATAGAGGCGGATCCGGGTGCCGGCCTCCATGGACCGGTCGGCGGACGTGCGCATCAGGCCGGAGTCCGACGTGACATGGACGTGGTGGCCGACCCCGCCGCTGCCGACTCCGCTCTCGTCGGCGGGCCGGGTGGTGACCTCGATCGTCTCGGCGAGCATGAAGTAGCTGAACACGCCGATGCCGAAACGGCTGTTGAGTTCGGGTTTCACGCCCTTGCGTCGCCAGCGGCGCAGTTCGCGGACGTGCTGCGGTGACTGTTCGTAGCGCCGGCCGGCCCGGGAGAAGAGTTTGTCGAGCTCCTCCTCGGTCATGCCGATGCCGTTGTCCTCGCACTCCAGGTAGATCCGCCCCTGCTCGTCGCGGTCGAGGACGAAGGTGACGGTGTAGTCGGCCAGCCCCTTGACGGGGGTGCCCGGGCGGAGGCCGCCCTCCTGTTGCGGGACGGTGGCGGCGTAGTTCTGGCGGGCGTGGCGTCGGCGGCAGGCGTCCAGCGCGTTCTGGTAGAGCTCCCGCAGGGCGAGCATGTGGTCGCCGTAGAGCTGGGTGCCCATGATGAGGGGCTTGACGCCGTCCTCCGCGAGCTGGAAGCGGGGCGGTGGCGACTTGTAGCCGCCGTCCCGCGGTTCCAGGCCGGCCGTGCCGATGCTCCGGGGGAGCCGGGCGAACAGCGCCGCCCCGCGATGGGCTTCCCGGAGGTCCTGCGCGGCGGCGGACGCGGCGTGCGCGTGGCGGTCCAGCGCCACATGCAGGGCGGCGCCGGGGCACTCGAGCACCAGCCCCCACCCCTGAGCACGGGAAGGGGCGAAGCCGCCGTCGTCCATCCCGGCGGCGAGCGCCGCCACATCGGCCATGGCACCGTCGTCGCCGAGGTGGTCCACGACGATGCCGTCCAGCATCCGGGGATCGATGGCGAGCAACTCCGCCATGTGCAGGAGTCCGGCGAGGTGGGCGGGACGCCAGGACGTCGTGTCGGACAGTGCCAGGCGCTCCGCCAGCTGGTCCTCCCAGGGCTTCCCGTCCGGGGCCTTCACGGACGGGCGGGTGCGCATCTGGGAGGCCACCTGGAGGAGCGCGTCACGCACCCGGTTGCGGCGGGTGGACTTCGACGAGATGTCGAGGGACGCGGCGTACTCGGCGGCGTCCGTCAGCATGTCGAGGACATCCGTCATGCTCTCCAGAGCGCCGATCACGGGTTCGGGACCCGGGTACCAGAGCTGGTCCCAGTCGGCCAGGAGTCGGTGGCGCAGCCACTGTTCGGCGGCGACCGCCGCGGCGTGCGCCCCGGCGCCGCGCAGTCTGAGGCGCTTGGCGTCGATCTGCCGGTAGGCCCTGCGGACGTCCTCCATGTCCTGTCCGAGGTAATGCCTGAAGACGTCGTCGTCGCCGGACAGCGCGTCCCCGTTCTCGTCCTCGGAGGGTCCGGCCGCCGGGTGGAGCTCCGCCAGGGCTCGGCGGCTGCATGCCACGGCGGCCTCCCGGACGAAGGGCGTCGCCACGAGGACGACCACTTCGAGAGGGCTCAGCCGTCCCTCGGGGCTCTCCGGGACGAGCCGGTGCAGCTGGGTGAGGATGCGCTCGGGGAACTGGGGGTCCTCCCAGGGATCCGGGCCGGCCTTGCGCTCCCGGTTCGCGTCGTGCCGGATGCGGAGGACCCTGTCGATCAGCAGACTGATGCGGTCCTTGAGCCGGCCGGTCACCATGTCGTCGCCGGCGACCCTGCCCCACAGGGGCGAATCGTGCATGGCGGCGGTCCATCCCCGGGCGCCCGGCCCGGACGCGCAGATCTCCCGCCGGGAGGGCTCGGCCGGGGCATCGCCCAGGGGACTGCCCAGCCACGAGACCTCCACCGGGTGCCGGCTCCCGTTGTCCCGGGCTATCTCCTCCGTACGGTGCTTCACCTGGGTGATCACCTCGGCGACCGTGCGCCACGGGGTGTCCGGGGACAGCGCCTCGGCCAGCGCCCGGCCCATGAAGCTGCCGTCCTCCGTGCCCATGGCCCGTTCCCCCGCCACGCACGCCTGGAGCAGAACGACGTTGCGGCGCTGGGGCGACACCTCCGGCGGGGGCGGGGTCCCGATGTCCGGGTCCGTCTCGTCCCGGCACGCGTCGAGGCAGAGCATCACGGTGGCCGCCGAACCCAGCTTCTCCAGCAGCTCGTTGGGCGCCACCTTGATGAGGCTGCGCAGCGCCGCGGGGTCCGCGTCACTGGGTACGAGGAAGTCCGCGTCGCCCCTGCGCACCCCGTGACCGGAGAAGTAGACGAGGGCGAAGTCGTCGTCCTGGCACTGGGCCAGAAAGGTGTTGAGGGCCGCGACGATCTTGTTCCCGGTGGTCTGCTCCTCGGTGTCCAGCACGGTGATGTCGCCGTCCGAGTAGCCCGATCCGAGCAGGGCGTCCCTGATGCGGGACGTGTCCCGGCGGACGAACTCGATTTCTTGCTCGGGGGCCGCGATCAGCAGCGCCCGTGACACGCCCTTGCCCATGACGGAGCGGTCTCCTCCCCCTTGGCCGAGAGAACACCCTCCTCGGCGCCGCGCTGTCGTCAGGGCAACAGTACGGCTGTACGCGCCTGGCTCAGGGGCACTCCGGGGAATCCCGCCCCAGCCGCACGGGACTCCGGGTCACGACCACATCAGGCTCTGGCTCGCAGTCACGCCAAGCGTCAGCTCACGACCACATCAGGCTCTGGCTCACAGCCGCACCAAGCGTCAGCTCACTGCCACTTCAGGCAGCAGCCCACGAGCTCACGGCGCCAGGCAGCAGCCCACAGCCACACCAAGCAGCAGCTTCTTCACCTGGAACGGGTCGGTCCGAGCTCAGCGCCTTGGGTGGCTGATGTTCTGCTTGTCGCGCCTCATGGCTGCTCCGGGCAGCGACTCTGACCGTCGCTCACTGCGTATGTCGAGAATTCCGCCGAGCGCACGGACATTACGGGATCGGGTCCGCCATGTTCCCGGAAGCGCGCCGGGTCCCACAGGTAGAGGACATCGCCATCTGTGCTGAAAGCGAGCAGCGGATGATTGGTCGGGAGCGGCCCGTTGTGCACGGAAAGCTTGCTTTTCAGTGGCTGTACGCAGATCCGCACTCCCTGGATGCCGAAGTAGGAATCCGGTGCAGTCGCGTTCACTACGTCACGGGCCGCGCGGTGGGCCGCATCGGAGGTCCGGCTCATGAACGCAACTCCTCCAGTGACGACGAGCACGACTGCGGCAACAGTGGACACGACGCTCACCATGCTCTTCTCCCAGGCCCAGTGGAAATGGCGAGCCCAGCCGTAGAGAGCCAGAGGTGGCAGGAGTAGCCCTAAGCAGCCGAGAGTAGGGAGCAGCGCAGCTGCGCCGGTCCAATAGACGGGGGCGGAGACCGAGTCGGCGGGGATTCCGAAAGCGTCCTCCACGTACAGGAACTGCAAAAATGAGCCGACGAACGGCAGGACCCACGGCAGGGGCAGGACGAGCACGGTAAGCAGGCCGACGGTGTGCCTGCTGATCCAGGTCTGGCGAACGGCGAACCAGCAGCCTCGGGGTACAGACCACAGCAGAGTCAGACAGGCGAACGTGAGCAGAACGCTTCTGATCTGCGCGGCGGCGCCATTGGGGTTCTGTTGGTGCAACATGTATCCGGGCATTGCGCCGCTGGCGAGGATCAAGGTCCCGGCCGCCCAGCGCAAGGGCCAAGGGCGACGCTGATTACTCGTATACCAGTTGCCGACGAACCATGCGGCGATGGCGAGCGGCGCGAACATAGCCAGCTGGCCGACCAAAGAGCGGTCGTACGCGAGCCAGCCGTAGAACATGAGTAGGAATGCCAGGGCGAGGTGGGGCGCTTTCCCTCGACGGCCGTGCCACCAGGGATTCTCGTCCACATCCGTCTCATTGGCCTTGGGCCCCACGCTTTTGCGCACGCCGTGGCGCGACTCATCAAACTCGAAGCCCCCGAGCCGCTGTCGCCCAAGTAGCTCGCGGACCTCCGGTTCTTCGACGGATGGAGCAACACCGATGGTGCGCTGCTCGTCGGCGAGCCCCGACTGGGCACGCAGCGAGGCCAAATAGCCGAGGCCCCGCCTGTTTCGCCAGCTGGACTCCCGAAAGACGCGCCAAGTCACTATCGGCTCAGACACCTCGGCACGGACGAGAGACCCTCCCACGATGGTTACGGATACGTGCTTGCCCACAACCTCCAGCAGACGCTGGCGGGCAGCGGTTTCAGCGCCCCAGCGCGAGCCGGGGAGTCGCACTTCTACGACGTATGCAACTTGGTCCTCCGGCCATCCGGGATCTTCCTGCTCATGGGCCGGCCGGATCGCCCAACTTTGTTGCTCGCACAACCCCTTGGCGAGCAACTGATCACGCCCACGCTTCGGAGCCCGAAAGACCAGATCTACCCGCTCGTCGAACCCTGCGGTCGGTAGAGGGACCTCCAACTCGTCGACAGCTGCGCTGATCGGAGGCCCGCCGGACGGAGAATCGTCGATCGTCCTGCGTGGACCGGGAACCCCCAACCGTGTCTCCGTCCTCGTCCTCCGTTCATTATTCGACGACGTGAGACGGCGAATGAGCAGCGTGCCGAGGCGCATTGCTTTGACATCCCCTTTGTGGTCGGCGCTTTGCCAGCGGATGGGACGGCCGTGCATGGAGCCATGGCCGTCCCATAACCCAAGTGCGATTACGGTCGCACGGTGCACTGACAATGCCGCCCGCCACTGCCGCCGCTTACTCCGCCATTCCCAACCTCCGTGGTGGTCAACGGTTGGTGTGGATCATGACGGTAAGCACAGGTGAGGCTGGCGATGGCTGGCTCTGCCCGATGTCCTCGTACCCCCACGACTTGTAGAGCGCGTGGACCTTTCCGTCACCAGCCGCCGGGTTGACCATGAGCGTGACGAACGGCTCGTCTCGTGCAGCGAGGAGGGCGTCATGGATACGTAGGGCCGTGCCGGTCTTCCTCCAGGTCGACCGGACGCCGATCTCCTTGAGAGCCACTGCCGGTCGCGCGGTGTACCTCTCCGCCGGCGTCGGGCTGGTGCGCTGCCAGTAGCGGTCCCCGTGCTCGATGGTGTTGCTGTACGCGTAGCCGACCGGTTGGCCGGCCGCGTACGCGAGGACGGCTGTAAAACCTGGTTCGGAGGAGTGCCGGTCGATGCGTTCGCCGAACGCGGTCACCGCGTAGTTCGGCAGGTGGAGCAGCGGGGCGCGTACCTCGGCGTACACGTCGAGGAGGTGGCCGCGAGCGGTGTCCAGGTTAGTGAAAGTGCGCAGCTCGGTGGCGGGTGCCGTGGTCATGCGGCCGTCCTCCATGTGGTGGTGTGCTCGGTCCAAACCTGGACGGTGGTGCTGCGCGGGGCAGTGGCGCGGAGGGCTGCCCCGAACTCCTGAAGCATCCGCGACACGCGGGCGTGGCGGGTGGCGGCGTCGATGGGGACTTTCATCGCGGTGGCTGTTGCGGCCTCGGCGGCGCCCTGGGCGAGCAGGGCGTGTGCGAGACGGGTCGTGGTGATGGCCCGGGACCTCAGCATGTGGGGGCGGAGCGAGGACAGGCAGCGGTGAGCGTGGTACTCGGCCGTTGGGTAGTCGCCGAGCGCCAGGTACGCGGAGAGGGCCAAGGAGTCCAGTTCGGCCTGGTCGTAGAAGGCGAGCAACCAGACCGGCCGGTGATCGGCGGGATCGGCACGCAGCATGGCCTCCTGCGCCTGCTCGAACGCGCGACGTGCATCGGTCCGGTTCTGGGCCGTTCCGTGGATGGCGCCTTGGCGGGCCAGGCCGAGGGACGCGAACAGCGGGTCGCGGCGGGTGAGGTGCAGGTTGCGGGCGACGTCGTTGGCGGCACACGCATCAGCGGGGCGGCCCATGTGGCGGTACATCGTGCCCGCGTGACTCCAGATGCGGAACTTGATCGCCTGGTCCCCCGACATCTCCGCGAGGGCCTGGGCCTCGCGCATGTGCGCCTTCGCGACGTCGTAGCGCCGGCCGTCGATGGCGGCCCACATCGCAGACGAGCGGAATGCGGCTCCGGAGGCGTAGAGACTGCTGCGAACCCGCTGCGTGGCACTGCCTGCGTTCTGGAGGTTGAGCGCCTCGTCGGCGAGCGCGGCGGCCCGCTCCTCGATGCCAGGTTGCCCGCCGTGGCGGTGATCGCTGGCGATGATCTCGGCGAAGCGCTTGTTCAGCCGGTTGACGTCGCTCATGCCGATTCGGCGCGGTGACGCGGTCCCTGGGGTTGCTGCTGCGGCAGCCGCAGCAGCGATGCCGCCGACGAGGGTACGGCGCTTCATGTCGGGCTCCTCCTGCTGCGATGGCGCTGGGGTGGGCGAAGGCCGGCCCCGTGGCACGAACCCTAAGGCGACGGCGGGTAATCCGGAGACGACCTCAAGTGCGGTACGAGTTGCTGACTTTGGCCAGGTGACTCGGCCCGCTTTCCACGCCCTGACCGATGACCCGTCGAGCCCGCCTACGTGTCCCGTCAGCTGTTCAACAGCCCTGTTCACGGCGTCGGCCAGGCTGTTCGAGCTGTATCCGTGCTCGGTCATCCACGCCTCAAGGACGGTGTTGCGGATCGCGTCCATGCGGGCACGGTAGCCCGCGCGCTCCCTGCCCACCAGGTAAAGAGCAGGTCAAAACGTCCTAGGTAAGCCCGTCGGACGAGCACCTGAAAGCCCTAACCAGACCTCCAGGCAACGGAGTTATGTGGGTGTCGGCCACTCCCCGCGAGCGGCTGTTGACGGCTCGGTCCGCCCCTGGGAAGCCGCAAGGGGTGGAGCGAGCGCCGAGACGACACGAAGGCTCCATCCCATGCCGATTCTGAAGAAAGCAGTCGAGACGGTCCTCGCCAGCCACCCCACGTACAGCGAGGTCTTCCCGTGCGTGCCGTCCACGGCCGAGACCGGACGCAGGCTCGTCCGGGGGGTTCTCGGGATGTGGCACCTGGATGTCCTCGCTGACCGCGCCGAGCTGATCGTCACTGAGTTGATCGCGAATGCCGCCAGGCATACCCCCTGCCCCGAAGTCCGTCTCGTTGTCGGGCGGCCAACTGCGACACGGGTACGCGTCGGGATCGTGGACGAGGAACCGTCGCGTCTGCCGGAGCTGAGCCAGGCGGGCGACGAGGACGAATCGGGTCGCGGGCTGTTCCTCGTCGAAGCTGTAGCCGACCGCTGGGGCTGTGACCTTCAGAGTGCAGGCGGACGTCTGCGTGGCAAAGAGGTCTGGGCCGAACTCCATACCGAGGGCGACGAGTGAGGGCCTGGATGCGATGCCCTCGCTTCTTCTGGGCCCTGCCCGCCCGCCGTTTCAGGTCTGGGCCGACACCGCCAGATACCAGGCTGCCGGATCGGCCGTCACGGCCAGCCGGGGGAAGGCCCGTTCCTCGATGAATTCATCGTGGATCACCGGTGACTGCTGGCTCGGCTGCGAACGGACCGGAGTGCGGGTGACCTGGCTCGGCCCGGTTCAGTGGGACGGGCAGCACGCCCCCTTCTACGCATGTGAGCTGTGCCTTGATCGTCTCAAGGCACAGGCCCTCACCTACCTCATGGGGCATTGATCGGCCTCGGCTCGATCAGCCCCTCGTATACGACTTCCCGGCGTGAGCGGGCGGTCCGGCCAGCGCTTTCTGTGCGGGCCGCGCCCCCTCGTGCCGGGCGGCCAGGAGCTGGTCCGAGGGCCAGCCGTCCGGTATCGCTCTTCTGGCGGCTCCTGGTGGGCATTCCAGCCCAGCTCAGCAACAACCAACGATGAAGAGGAGTGCAGCATGACGCGCAGCACCGTGGTGCCCAGCCGTACCGAAGTACGACCGCAGATTCCGGGTGCATCAGACGGCTTCGACCTGGATGTCTCGCTCGTGGAGATCGCCGACCCGACAGGTCTGGTCAACCTGACCGACGACAACTGCGGTTCCACCTGCGGCGCCTGCACCACCAACGTCGCCTGACGCCTGAATTGAAACCCCAGGTCACCTTCGGTCTGGTGCCGTCGCGCTCCCGCGCGGCGGTGCCAGCCGCCCATCCCTTCGCCCATGGAGGTCATCGGTGGTTGCTCAACCCACAGTGTTCCGGGCCGGTTCCACCGCTCTCGTGCGCGCCGTGGCCCGACCGTTTCTGCCGGTTCCTCCGTGCCCTGACCCGGATGACCACTCTTCCGACGGCTCCTCTTCCTGCGTGACGTGGCTTCGCGCGGTCTGGGCGGACCAGCACATCGCCGGCGCCGTGGCGCACTCCAGCCCAGCCTTGGCCATGCAGGTGCGGGCCGTGTGTACCACCGAGAGTCCTCCCCTTCGAGACATACAGCGCGTGGCGCTGTCGGTGTCCCGATACCTCCTGCGGGCCCAGCACCGGGCCACGCCCTTCGGCCTGTTCGCCGGAGTGACTACTGTGGCGTTCGGCTCGCAGGCACGTGCGGAGTGGGGCAAGGCTCACGTGGCCGTGGGCCGCGCGGGTGCGGAGTGGCTCGCCGCTGTGGTCGAACGGCTCGAGTCCTGCCCGGAACTCCTCGACCAACTGCCCGTCGTCGTCAACAACACCGTGATGAGCCGGGGGGACCGGCTCATCGTGCCGTTCCAACCCGATCCGAATGACGACCGGATGCGCGCGGTCGAGGCATCCCTGGCTCTGACAGAGCCGGTGCGTGCGGTCCTCGCCGCGGCCCGGACGCCGATTCGCTGCGGAGCTCTCGCGGAAAGGCTCCGGGCGGAGTTCCCCGAGGCCGATACGGAGAAGGTGCACCGTCTGCTTGCGGAGCTGGTCCGGAGACGAGTGCTCATCACGAGCCTGCACGCTCCAAGTACCGAGACCGACGCCCTCGGGTATCTGCTCGACCAACTCGACACGATCGGCGTCGACAACCTTGCGTCGGTAGCGGAGACGGCACGCGAGCTGCACGCGGTCCGAATGGGCTTGAAGGAGCGCGCCACGCGCGGCGGCCGGGACAGCACCGCAGCGCGGATGCGGGCCCTCGTGCCCGGCCTGCGTCGACACCCTGTTGCGCTTGACCTGCGGTTGGATGCGCGTCTCCTCCTACCGGAGGAAGTGGCTCGGGAGATCGAGCGCGCCGCCTTCATCCTGACCCGGGTGAGCACCCGCCCGTACGGGACAGCCGCGTGGAACGCCTACCACCAGCGCTTCTACGAGCGGTACGGGATCGGCACGATGGTCCCGCTCGCGGAGGTCGTCGCGGACAGCGGGACTGGCTACCCCGACGGCTACCCGGGCAGTCCTGACGGTTCGCGTCGGCCCCGCGTCTCCGCTCGGGATGACGCCCTCGTACGCCTGGCGCAGGGTGCTGCGCTGGACCGCCGCGACGAGGTCGTACTCACTGACGAACAGATCGACGTCCTGGACGTGGGGCCCGACGAGCCACGACTGCCGCCGCATCTGGAGGTAGGGGTGCGAGTGCACGCCGCCAGTCTGAAGGACTTGCAGCGCGGACGATTCCAGCTGGAGGTCGTGAGCGTGTCGCGCGGGGCCGGCGTTTCGACAGGCCGGTTCCTCGACGTACTGGCACCCTCCGAGCGTCAGGCCCTGGCCACGGAGCTGGCCGATCTTCCGGCTGCGGACAGCGACACCGTGCCCGCCCAGCTCTCCTTCCCGCCGCTGCTCCCGGAGAGCGCTCATGTCACCCGCGCCCCGCAGGTCCTGCCTACCCTGATCAGCCTCCAAGAGCACTGCGCGCCGAAAGACACCGTTCTCACCCCGAAGGACCTGGCCGTGGGGTGCGATGGCCGCCGCATGTACCTGGCCGCTCCGGAACGGGGGCACCGCGTCGAGGCCGCCGGCATGAACGCGCTGAACCTGCACACGCACACTCCACCGTTGGCACGCTTCCTCACTGAACTGTCCCGTGCCCAGTGCGCGCAGGTCACCACCTTTGACTGGGGCGTCGCAGCAGCGATGCCGTTCCTGCCGCGCCTGCGGTACGGGCGTACGGTGCTGACCCCGGCGCGCTGGCGTCTGGAGGCGTCCGAATTGCCCGGCCGTGCTCGTCCTCGCGCTGAGTGGGACACCGCGCTCTCCGAATGGCGGGCACAGCGGGGATTGCCTCGCCGCGTGCTCCTTGTGGAAGACGACCGGCGTCTCTTCCTCGACCTCGACGAAGGCGGCCATCGGACGCTCCTGCTCCGACACCTCGACCGCGCTCACCAGGCCGTGCTCACCGAGGCCCCGGAACCAGAAGCGAACGGCTGGTGCGGCGGGCGAGCCCACGAGATCGTGGTGCCGCTCAAAGCGACCCGGCCGCCGTCCTGGCCGCCCCTGCCTGTTCCCACTGAGGCTCGCGCCCTCTCGTCGGCCCAGCTGCAGACTCCCGCTGCTTCATCGGTGTTGCTCGCCGCCTTGTACGGAGATCCCCGCCGCCAGGACCTCCTGCTTTCCCAACACCTCCCCGGACTCATCGAACGACTGGGCAACCCGCGGTGGTGGTTCATCCGCTTCCGTGACCCGGACCAGCACCTCCGCGTCCGCATCGCTATCCCTGACCGCGGAACTTTCGCTCAGACGGCGCGGACCGTGAGCGTGTGGGCCGACGACCTGCGCAACGGCGGCCTGCTGGCAGACCTGCGCTATCCCACCTCTTATCGAGAAATGGGTCGTTGGGGCTCCGGTGCCGCCTGGGAGGCGGCCGAGGATGTGTTTCGGGCAGACTCGCACGCCGTTCTGGCCCAGCTCACAGAGCCGCAGAGGCCGGCGCAACGCACGCTGGTGGCGGCCCACACCGTCGCCATCGTCTCCGCCTTCCTCGGCAGCACCGAGGTCGCGATGCGCTGGCTGGCCGACCACGTCTCGCCGACGGCGCCTGCGTCCGTTCCCCGCCCGCAGTTCAGCGAGGCCGTACGGCTCGCGAACCCAGCCGACGACTGGGCCGCCCTGCGCGAGATCCAGGGCGGAGACGCCATCGTGTCGGGTTGGGCAGAGCGCGATGCGGCACTCGCCGCGTACCGGTTGCACCTTCCCGGCCCGGACACCCAGGGCATCGCCGTCGATGACGTCCTGACCTCCCTTCTGCACGTCCACTTCGTGCGGCACGTCGCGGTGAACTTCCCCGAGGAAGAGGTGTGCCTCTACCTGGCTCGCGCTGCTGCTCTGGCGTGGACTGCCCGCACCACCAGGAGGCCGGCGTGACCGTGCTCCCGACGCTCGGCCTGGTCGATGCCGTTGCTGCGAGGCTCGCCGACCCCGGCACGGTGCCTTCCGTCCTCCAGACACATCGGCAACATCTCGCCTACGGCCCGCCAGGGATCGCGCTTCTTCACATCGAGCGGGCCGCGAACGGCCTCGGACCGTGGCAGCATGCGCACAACTGGCTCGCTGCTGCGTCCCACGGATCCCTCACGAGTGGACCCGACAGCCACCCCTTCTACGGCGTGCCCGCCTTCGCCCACGCCCTTGCCTGCGCCGCCGACCATCTTCCTGGCTCCTACCAGCGCGCCTTGGACTCGATGGACCGACAGATCGGGATCGACGTCAGACGCCGTCTCGACGTAGCGCATCGCCGCATCGATGCCGGATGCCTTCCGCAACTGTCCGAGTTCGACGCCATCCGGGGCCTGACCGGATACGGGGCTTACCTTCTACGCCGGAACCCAGACAGTCCTATGGTGCGCGCTGTCCTCGACTACTGCGTGCGCCTCACCGAACCGATCAGGGAATTTGGCGAGGACCTTCCGGGTTGGTGGACTGCGACGGGGCCCTCGGGCAGACCGCACGAACAATTCCTCGGTGGCCATGCCAACACCGGCATGGCCCACGGCATCGCCGGAGTGCTCGTGCTTCTGGCCCTCGCCGCCCGGAAGAGCACCGTTACGAACGGGCACCTCAGAGCGCTGCACACCATCCTGACCTGGCTCGACCGCTGGCAGGAGGAGACAGGCCGAGGAGCAACCTGGCCGTACTGGATCACCCGGAGCGAGCTACGTACCGGTCGCTGCGCCGCGTCCAAACTCCGGCGTTCGTCATGGTGTTACGGCACCGCCGGCCTCGCCCGCGCTCAGCAACTTGCCGCGCTCGCTACCGGTGACACCGAACGCCAGATCACGGCGGAGAACGCGCTCGCCGCCGCCCTCACCGACCCGGACCAGCTCGGCGCCACGACGGACCACGGCCTGTGCCACGGCTTTGCCGGCCTCACCCACATCGCCGTCCGCACGGCCGCAGACGCCCATCCCTCAACCGTCGGTCGACTCCGAGCCGCGATCCCGGGACTTTTGGCCGCGATCTGCCCGGTGGACAACGACCTCGAACGCGCGGCCACGGCACTTGTCAGCGGCACAGGAGCGGGGCCCGGCCTGCTCGACGGAGCCGCCGGAACAGCCCTGGCTCTTCTCGCTGCCGATACCGCCGCACCACCCCAGTCCGCCTGGGATTCCTGCCTGCTCATTGCCTGATTCACCGACCGAAGGACTTCGATGCCCCCTGACTGGCAGCAGCACAACATCACCTTCATCGACCGCGAGAGCGCCCGGCATGCCATCGACGAACGCCTCGGGCCCGCCCTGATCACAGCCGAGACCGAGGGGCAGCTCACCGGCTGGTGGTTCATGAACAAGCAGCCCTGGCCGCTGCGGTACCTCGCCGACGAGCCCTCCCCGATCATTGAGTCGCTGCTGAGCGATCTCGTGGGTGACGGGGCGGTCGTGTCATGGCTGCCCTCTGTCTACGAGCCCGAGTCCGAGGCATTTGGCGGTCCGGACGCTATGGACACGGCCCACGGACTGTTCCACAGCGACTCCCGCCACCTGCTCACCTACCAGCCGAGCCCGGACCACCTGGGGCGCAAGGAGACTGCGGTCCTGCTGGCGAGCGCCATGATGCGCGGCGCCGGACTCGACTGGTTCGAGCAGGGCGACGTATGGGCGAAGGTCTTGGCTCTTCGGCCGCCCACCGACCCAGCGCGCCCCGAGAGAGCCGCTGAGTTGGTTCCGGCGATGCGGAAGCTCATGACCGCTGACGCCTACAGCCTCTGCAACCAGGGTGGTCCACTCCACGCGCACGAGGAGTGGGTGACCGCCTTCGAACGGGCCGGTACCGCGCTCGCCGCGCTGGCCTGCCGCGGCGCCCTCACACGCGGCCTGCGAGCCGTCATAGCCCACCACATCATCTTCCACGTCAACCGCGCCGGTCTCATCAGGGACGACCAGAGCGCTCTGTCCAACATTGCACGAGAGGCAGTCATGGGAACGAGTGACCACACCGCGTCGCCGACCGAGTCGACGACCGACGCCGATAGCGTGAAAGGGGTGAACACCGACACGATCGTTACTCCGACGTCCGATGCCGCGCGCCTCCGTAACGCACTGGTGGACCAGCTCCGCGCGGACGGAAGCGCCCGCGCTCCCGGCGTGGAGACCGCGTTGCGGACCGTGCCCCGTCACGTGTTCGTGCCCGATGTGCCGCTCGAAGACGCATACGCCAACGCGCCGGTGCACATCAAGTACGACACCGACGGCAGCTCGATCTCCTGTGCCTCCCAGCCGGGCGTGGTCGCCCTCATGCTGGACCAGCTCGACGCCCAGCAAGGCGAGCGCGTCCTCGAACTTGGCGCAGGCACCGGTTACAACGCCGGTCTGCTCGCCCATCTGGTCGGTGAGAGCGGGCACGTCACCACGCTCGATGTCGACGACGACCTCGTAGAGGGCGCCCGCGCGCATCTCTCCGCCGCCGGAATCACCAACGTTGAGGCGGTCACCCGAGACGGGGCCCTCGGCTACGCGGAAGGTGCGCCGTACGACCGAATCATCGCCACCGTAGGCGCGCACGGCGTGCCGCACGCCTGGTTGCAGCAGCTTGCTCCCGGGGGCCGGCTTCTCGTCCCGCAGCGGCTCAAGGGCACGGTGTCCCGCTCCATCGCCTATGAGCAGCGCGATGGACGGTGGATGTCCCTCGGTAGCGAGATGAATACCTTCATGCCGCTCAGGCGGGGCATCGCCGACGACGACCGCCGGGTCATCCCGCTCAGCACGGACGGAACCGTACGGCTCCAGGCCCCCGCCGGGCAGACAATCGACGCCGAGGCCCTCGACGGCGTCCTGCACGAGCCGCGCACCGAGGAGTGGACGGGCATGACGGTCCGCGCCATGGAGTCGCCGGAGTGGATGGAACTGTTCCTCACCTGCTCTCTTCCCTCCGGCCTGATCCGGATGCTCTTCCCGCAAGTCGCCAAGGGCACTTTGCTCACCGAGGACCCCTACCCCTCCTCGACCGCAGCCGTCGACAAAGGCGCCGTCACCTACCTCGCACGGCGTCTGTCTGAGAAGAAGACCTCCGATGGCGGCAAGCTGTGGGAGTTCGGGGTCATCGGCCACGGTCCCGGCTGCGATGAACTGGCCGCAAGGGTCGCTGCGGCCATCCGCGTGTGGGACCTGGAGTACCGGGGCCGTGAAGCCACGTTCGAGATCCAGCCTCTCGACGCCCCCGCGATCGAGCAGCGAGCCGGCCTCTTCGCGCTTGACACCCCGCTGAACCGCATCGTCGTCGACTGGAGTTGACACCCCACGCGTAGTGGGCGGTGGCCGCCGGCTCGCAACCGGCGGCCACCGTGGCTTTACCCGTCTTCACACACACCTGGGGGAGTCCATGGACCCGCACGGATCCACAGCTCAGCGCTTTCCGCTCGTCGCCCGATTCCGGCCCGCCTGCCTTCCCCTGCCGAAGCGCGTGCGCGCCCTCGTCGACCTGGCCGACACTGCGATGGCGGAGACCGATCAGGGGGTGGCGTCCTCCGTCTACAACCAGGCTGCGCTCATCGCCTCCGATCTCGCCCTTCCCGACCTCGCACGCGAGATGTGCCACCAACATGCCGCCGCCTACCTCCACGCCTGCCCCCTGCCCGGCATGACCGCGATCCGGGGGCTGGAGCCCGTCGTCAACCTCGCCCGCCTCCAGATCCGCGCCGGCCGCGCAGATGAGGGTCGTCGGCGACTGCTCGACCTGTATGGGGCCGTCGAGGTAGGCACGCCTGCTCGGTTCGAGGGCGTCACCGTGCCCGCGGACCTCACTGCGACCGACGAAGACCGCCACGAGGTTCGCGCGTGGCTGTGGCGCGTGCTCCTCGCCGACGGCACGCGCACTCTCACCACCGAGGGACGTTGGGCCGAGGCCCTGGCACACATCGAAGCTCACCATGGTGTCGGGAAACGGATGCTCGACGGGCGGCAGGTCGCTGTACTTGCAGCCCTCGTTGTGAGTGACACAGCAGGGGCCGCTGCTCTGCTCGCTGAGACGATGCCCGGCGATCCGTGGGAGCAAGCCGTCACGGCCTGTCTGACCGCCTTGTCCCGGCGTGACGCCAGGCAGCCCGTCGACAGCCACCTGAGGGACCTGGCAGCCATCTGTCTTGAGCGGCAGGCCAAACCTGGGATAACCGTCTTCGACATCCGGCTCGGCCTTACCGTCCTTGACGCGATCGGCTCCGCCGAGGCGCCCGCCGCACACCGCATCGTCGAGGATCTCCACCGGAGGACAACAGACGCCGAAGACGGCTACGCGGCCCGCGAGAACCTGGCGCACCCCCTGTTCGTCGCGATCGCCACCGATCGGCAAGAACAGGACTGCCGCGCCCTGGTACGTGCCTGCGCCCTCGGGGCAGGGACTATGCCGGACCAGCTGCAAGCAGAACTGACAGCGGCATTGAGCGCCAGCGACAGCGTGATCCGGGAAAGCCTTGCACGCCTTCCCGACCCGAACGCACTGTCGCCGTCACCCTGCCCTGGGCCAAGGCGGACGGCGAACCGAAGACCGTCCGCCTCCTCTTCGTCGATGACAAGAGCCGGGCCTACAACCGCAGCGTCTTCAACATGGGTGCCTGGAAGCTGGCCTTGGCCGCCGCCGGTGTAATCCCTCCCCGCGAGCGCGGTGCGAGGTACCTCCAGGCGGCTCCGGAGGACGGCATGCACGCCCTCCGGCACGCGTACGCCTCCGTGCTCTTGGACGCGGGGGAGAGCATCAAGGCGCTCTCCGAGTTCCTGGGTCACTCGGACCCCGGCTTCACGCTGCGCACGTACACGCACCTGCTGCCGTCCAGCGAGACCCGCACCCGCAAGGCGATCGACGACGCCTTTACCGAAGCCGAGGCGGGAGAGGGCGGCGGTGCGCCGAAGGCTCAGGGCACATCAGTGCCCCCGCCCAGACCCATGTGCCCTTCAATGTGCCCTGGCCGCCTGACGGCCCCTACCGGTACATGACGAGGGCGGAGACCGAAGGCTCGCCCGAATCCCAAGAAATCCCAGGTCACGGCCACACCAAGCAGTAAGCCTGGTGCCCCGCGTCGTGCAGCCGGTGGGAGAAGTCCTGCCACTCGTGGAGCAGCTGGTAGACGTTGAACGCGTCGCGCGGGCCGCCGCGGTCGGGGACCGTGGACCAGATGAAGGCCGCCGCGCCCACGGACTCCTCGCCGACGCCGCGCAGGGGGTCGACGACGGTCATCGGGAGCTTGACCACCGCGTAGTCGGGGTGGAGGACGACCAGCTCCAGCGGGGGGACCTTGTGCAGGGGTATGCCCTGGATGCCGGTGAGGACCATGGCGGCCACCGTCTCCGGCTTGATCTTGGTGAACATGCCGCCCATGCCCAGCTCGTCGCCGCCCAGCTCCTCGGGGCGCATCGAGATGGGCACGCGTGCGGCGGTCGCCCCGTCCGGGGCGCCGAAGTACTTGTAGGTCACCCCCATCCCGCCACTGCTCCTGCTTCCGGGGGGCGGCGTGCTCTCCGCGCCCCTGCCCTGTGCGCGCTCGACCCCGCGCCGGTGCCGTCCTCGCCGGGCAGGCTCGGGCCCCAGGTCGTCGGTCCCTTCGCCCACTCCGCCACCGCGATGCATATCTCATCCACCCGACTACTTCTTAGGAGACACAGCCCCCGCCGCGCAACCCGATCATCGTGTCAGTGACCTCCCCCACGGACGTGTGGTGAAACACCCGTCCGCAAGACCGTCCGTGCCTCTGACACCATGGCATGTGTGAGCTTTCCCTATGTCGCCCCAGTTTCGCAGACGCGAGGGGGCTGACGCTCTTTCGTGATACGAGGGGAGCGCGCTCCCCGCTCACCGGCGGCCGGGATTCCGATGGATTTTCCGGCCCGGCCTCCCGATACCCCAATCGCAGATCAGGACCAAAGTGGCGTATTCATACGAAGCCCCAGTTTCGCAGTCGCTGTTCGACCGGGCGTCCGTCGTGACGCCCGGCGGCGTGAACTCACCCGTGCGTGCCTTCCGGGCCGTGGGCGGTACGCCCCGGTTCATGGTGTCCGGCGCCGGTCCGTACCTCACCGACGCCGACGGCCGGGAGTACGTCGACCTCGTCTGCTCGTGGGGGCCGATGATTCTCGGCCACTCTCACCCGGAGGTCATCGCCGCCGTCCAGGAAGCGGTCTCCCGGGGCACGTCCTTCGGTACGCCGGGGGAGGGCGAGGTCGCGCTCGCCGAGGAGATCGTGGCCCGGATCGAACCGGTCGAGCAGGTCCGGCTGGTCTCCTCCGGCACCGAGGCTACGATGTCCGCGATCCGGCTGGCTCGCGGGTTCACCGGCCGGGCCAAGGTCGTGAAGTTCGCCGGCTGCTACCACGGCCACGTGGACGCCCTGCTCGCCGCCGCCGGGTCGGGCCTCGCCACCTTCGGCCTCCCCGACACCCCCGGCGTCACGGGCGCTACGGCCGGGGACACCGTCGTGCTGCCGTACAACGACCTGGACGCCGTGCGCGCCGCCTTCGCCGCGCACCCCGGCGAGATCGCCTGCGTGATCACCGAGGCGTCGCCCGGCAACATGGGCGTCGTCCCGCCCGCGGACGGCTTCAACGCCGGGCTGAAGGAGCTCTGCGCGGCGGACGGGGCCCTGTACATCTCCGACGAGGTCATGACGGGCTTCCGTACGTCGAAGGCCGGCTGGTACGGCATCGACGGCGTCCGCCCCGACCTGATGACCTTCGGCAAGGTCATGGGCGGCGGCTTCCCCGCCGCGGCCTTCGGTGGCCGCGCCGACGTCATGGCGCACCTCGCCCCGGCCGGCCCGGTCTACCAGGCGGGCACCCTCTCCGGGAACCCGGTCGCCACCGCCGCCGGCCTCGCCCAGCTCCGGCTGCTCGACGACGCGGCGTACGCGAAGATCGACGCGGTCTCCGCCGAACTGCGCTCCCTGGTGGGCGACGCGTTGACGAAGGAAGGCGTCGCGCACACCGTCTCCTCGGCGAGCAACATGTTCTCGGTCTTCTTCACCGACCGGCCGGTGCGTGACTACGAGGACGCCAAGCAGCAGGAAGCCTTCCGCTTCACCGCCTTCTTCCACTCGATGCTGGAGCAGGGCGTCTACCTGCCGCCCTCCGCCTTCGAGTCCTGGTTCGTCTCCACCGCCCACGACGAGCGGGCGGTCGAACGGATCGCCGCCGCCCTGCCCGCAGCCGCCCGCGCCGCATCGGAGGCCACCGCATGAGCAGCCAGAACACCGGCCGCAAGGACATCACCGTGGTGCACCTGATGCGCCACGGCGAGGTGCACAACCCGGACGGCGTGCTGTACGGGCGTCGCGCCGGGTTCAGCCTGTCCGAGCTGGGCCGGCAGATGGCCGACCGGGTCGCCGACCACCTGGAGAAGCGCGACATCACCCATGTCGTCGCCTCCCCGCTGGAGCGCGCCCAGGAGACGGCCGAGCCCATCGCCAAGTCGCACAGCCTGGACCTGGCCACCGACGAGCGGCTCATCGAGGCCGCCAACGTCTTCGAGGGCAAGACCTTCGGCGTCGGGGACGGGGCGCTGCGCAAGCCGGACAACTGGAAGTACCTCACCAACCCGTTCAAGCCGTCCTGGGGCGAGCCCTACATCGAGCAGGTCGTCCGCATGATGGGCGCGCTGGACGCCGCCAAGGACGCGGCGCGCGGGCACGAGGCGGTCTGCGTCAGCCACCAGCTGCCGATCTGGATCGTCCGCTCCTTCGTGGAGCGCCGCCGCCTGTGGCACGACCCGCGCAAGCGCCAGTGCACGCTGGCCTCGCTGACCAGCTTCACCTACCAGGGCGACAAGATCGTCTCGGTCGGCTACTCGGAGCCCGCCCGGGACCTGGTGCCCGCGCATCTGCTCGCCGGGGCCAAGCCGGTGAAGGGGAAGTCGAAGGCGTTCGGCGCGTAGGCGCGTAAGCCGTACAGCCGGCCGCCCGGACGTCCTGACCGACAGAGGCCCGGACGTCCTGACCGACAGAGGCCCGAACATCCTGAACATACGGGGCCGACCGCCGTCGCGGTCGGCCCCGTTCTCGTTGCCGGGGCCGTGCGACGCGAAAACTGTCGGTGCGTTAGTTTAGGTAAGGCTAAGCTAACTTTACTTGAGTGAAAGTGGGCGAGAGTGGTGGAGCGATGACGAGCGACTGTACGGAAGCGCCGGACGCCGTCCCCCGGCCGGTCACCGGCCCCCGCGTGGCCCGGCTCGCCCAGCAGCTCGAAGCCGCCCCGGACGCCGCGGCCCGGGACGCCCTCACCGAGGCGTTCTGGGCCGAGGTCGAGGCCACCGGCGCCCCCCTCGTCGAGGAGCTCGACGACGCCCCCGGCCACCGGGCCGTCACCTTCCTGTGGCGCGGCCACCGCGCCACCCGCCGGGTCCTGCTGATGGCCCCGGGCATCACCGACCGCGACCGGCTCGCCGACGCGCTCCTGCACCGGCTGCCGGGCACCGACGTCTGGCACCTCGGCCGCCGGCTGCGCGCCGACCACCGCGGCTCCTACCGGCTGGTGGCCGACATCTCGCCCGGCTCCGCCCCCGTCGATCCGGCCCTGCTCCAGCGCCGGCTGCTGGCCCTGCGGGCGCACGGCGGGGCCGACCCGCTCAACCCGGACCGGATACCGGCCCGTTGGCGTACGGCACAGGGCTCGGTCTTCGCCCTGCCCGACGCCCCGCCCCAGCCCTGGACCACCGCCCGGCCCACCGGCGTACCGCGCGGCGGCGTCGAACGGCACACCCTCGCGGCCGGGGCTCTCGGCGTCGAGCGCGACGTCCTGGTCTACCTGCCGCCGGACGCCGCCCCGTCTGAGTCGGCGGACGCCCCGTCCCGGCCGGCGGACGTGATGCCCCACCGGGCCGCGCACGAGCCGGGGGAGCGCGGCCGGCTGCCCCTGCTGGTGCTCTGCGACGGCGACATGTGGTTCGGCCGGCTCGGCCTCCAGGACACGCTGGACGCGCTGATCGCGGACGGGGTTCTGCCGCCGCTCGCGGTCCTCGCCCCGGACGCCGTCGACTCCGCGACGCGGTGGAGGGAGCTGGGCGGGCGGGAGGGTTACGTCTCCTTCCTGGCCGACGAGGCGGTGCCCTGGGCGCAGGCCCGGTGGCCGCTGACCGCGCGGGCGGACCGGACCGTGGTCGCCGGTCAGGGGCTCGGCGGGATGACCGCGCTGTACGCCGGTCTCACCCGGCCCGAGCGGTTCGGCCGGGTCCTCGCCCAGTCCCCGGCCCTGTGGTGGCGGCCGGGCCTCGAACCCGGGGCCCCGGCCCCCGACGAGATCGGGACGCCCTGGCTGGCCACGCTCGCCGCCGGACTCCGCGACAAGCTCCCGGACGGCGAAGGGACCCGGCGAGGCGAAGGCGGCCGGAGCGGGGAGCGCGGCCGGAGCGCCGAACGTGGCCGGCGCGGCGAAGGCGGCCAACACGCCGAGCACATCAAGCACGCCGAGCACATCGAGCACACCCAGCACGCCGAACACACCGAGCACATCAAGCACGCCGAACACAGCCAGCCCGGCCGCCGCGGAGCCGTCGTCCACCTGGACGTCGGCCTGCACGAAGGCCCCCTGGTCGAACACAGCGAGGCCCTCTCGGCGGTGCTCCGCGCCCGGGGCCACCAAGTCGCCCGCACCGTCCACAACGGCGGCCACGACTACGCCTGCTGGCGGGGGTCCCTGGCGGACGCCCTCGTAGAGCTGTTGGGCGCCCACCTTGACGTGGACGCGGCAGAGTCCCAGGGTGGAACGGGCCTGCCCCGCCACGCGGCCGGGTGTTCCTCAGGGCTGCCCGCGGGCCCGGCCGTCAGGTAAAGCGCAGAGAAAGTCCCCAATTGCACGGAACCGCGGCGTCACTCATGGCCTCTCACTCTTCAGCAGTTTGTATGGCCTTGAGATAAAACGACCGCAGATGGGGACGGCATGCGCGACATCAACCGAAGGGGACTGCTCGGAGCGGGGGCCGGCACCGCGGCCGCGATCGGACTCGCCGGCTGCGGCTTCTCCAGTTCCTCCGGCTCCAGCTCCTCCAGCTCCTCGGAGAGCGGCCGGTCCGGCGGCGACCAGGGCGACACCGGCACCGGCGGCAAGGGTGACGGCAACGGCAGCGGAAACGGTTCTCCGAAGGGCAAGGTCCGGCTGATCGGCGACGGCTCCACCGCCGACACCGGCAAGCAGCCCCATCAGCCCGCCGCCCCCGTCCCGCTCGAACCCGGCCAGAAGCCGCCGCAGTTCGTGATCTTTTCCTGGGACGGGGCGGGCGAGGTCGGCAACGGGCTCTTCCCGCGCTTTCTGAAACTGGCCAAGGACCACGACGCCGCGATGACCTTCTTCCTCTCCGGGCTGTATCTGCTGCCCGAGTCGAAGAAATCCCTTTACCGTCCTCCGAACAACCCGCGCGGCGCCTCCGACATCGGCTATCTCACGGACGGCCACGTCAAGGACACGCTGAAGTACGTGCGCCAGGCATGGCTGGACGGCCATGAGATCGGCACCCACTTCAACGGGCATTTCTGCGGCGGTTCCGGTTCCGTCGAACGCTGGACGCCCGCGCAATGGCAGAGCGAGATCGATCAGGCTGTGTCGTTCGTCACGGAATGGCGGACCAACACCGGCTGGGAGAACGAGGACCCGCTCCCGTTCGACTACCGGAAAGAACTGATCGGCGGACGCACCCCCTGTCTGCTCGGCCAGGACAACCTCCTGCCCACCGCGGGCAAAATGGGGTGGCGCTACGACGCCAGCTCGCCCGGCGGCCGCCAGATGTGGCCCGTGAAGCGCGGCGGCGTCTGGGATCTCCCGCTCCAGGCCATGCCGTTCCCCGGGCACTCCTTCGAGGTCCTCTCGATGGACTACAACATCCTCGCCAATCAGTCGAAGAATTCGACCAAGGGCATGCCCTCGCGTTATCCGGGCTGGCGCAAGCAGGCGGCCGGGGCCTATCTCGCCGGTTTCGAGCGCGCCTATCAGACCAATCGCGCGCCGTTCTTCATCGGAAACCACTTCGAGCAGTGGAACGGCGGCATCTATATGGACGCCATCGAAGAAGTGATCAAGAAGACCGCCGGTAAGAAGGACGTGCGGCTCGTCTCCTTCCGGCAGTTCGTCGACTGGCTCGACGTACAGGATCCCGCCGTCCTCGCCAAGCTCCGCACCCTGGAGGTCGGACAGTCGCCCACAGGTGGCTGGAACTCCTTCTTTAAACAGACCTGACAAGGGGCTTTACGGGCAGCGAGGGGGGTGCGGGAGATCGCCGGAACTGCCATGCGAAACTTTTCACATGAGCTTTGGCCGCGCACCTCGACGCCGCTTCACCCTGCTCGCCGCCACCGCCGTGGCCGGTGCCCTGACACTGTCCGCGTGCGGTGACGGCAACAAGGCCCAGGGCGGCGGCAACATCAACTTCGTCACCGGCAGCGGGGGCATCTCCACCGTCGCCAAGGGGGAGCGCCCCGACGCTCCGAAGCTTCAGGGCGAGAGCCTGGACGGCAAGCCGCTCGACCTCGCCGACTACAAGGGCAAGGTCGTCGTGATCAACATCTGGGGCTCCTGGTGCGGCCCCTGCCGCCTGGAGGCGAAGTACTTCGCGAAGGTCTCCGAGGAGACCAAGGACCAGGGCGTCCAGTTCCTCGGCATCAACACCCGGGACGCGCAGCGCGACCCGGCGGTGAACTTCGAGAAGGACTACGGGGTCACCTACCCGAGCTACTTCGACCCCATCGGCAAGCTCATCCTCCGCTTCCCCAAGGGCACCCTGAACCCGCAGGCCATCCCGTCCACGGTGGTCGTCGACCGGGAGGGGAAGCTCGCGGCCCGCACGATCCAGCAGCTGGACGCCGACCAGCTGCGCGAGATGATCGACCCGATCATCGCGGAGAAGTGATCCGGTGATCCCGCTCGATCAGGCGATCCCGCTCGCCGCCCACCCCGAGGCGCTCACGCTCGCCGCCTCCGCCAACACCACGGTCCTCAACGGGGCCCTGCTGATCGCCCTGCCCATCGCGATCCTCGGCGGGCTCGTCTCCTTCTTCTCGCCCTGCGTCCTGCCGCTCGTCCCTGGCTATCTGAGTTACGTCACCGGGGTCACCGGCACCGACCTGGCGGAGGCCCGACGCGGCCGGGTGGTGGCGGGCGCCTCTCTCTTCGTCCTTGGCTTCACCGTCGTCTTCGCCTCCACCGGGGCGCTCTTCGGCTACTTCGGCCAGGAGCTCCAGATGCACGCCGAGGTGCTCAACAAGGTTCTCGGCGTCCTCATGATCCTCATGGGGGTCTTCTTCCTGGGGCTGCTGCCCGGGGTGACGCAGCGCGAGTTCCGCTTCCACAAGCGGCCGGCGGCCGGTCTCGCGGGAGCGCCGCTGCTGGGCGCCCTGTTCGGGATCGGCTGGGTGCCGTGCATCGGCCCGACGCTCGCCTCGGTGCTGGCGCTGTCGGCCGAGAGCGCCACCGCGGGACGCGGCACGGTGCTGACGGTCGCGTACTGTCTCGGACTCGGCGTCCCGTTCGTCCTGGCCGCGGTCGCCTTCCGCAAGGCGCTCGGCGCGTTCGCCTGGGTCAAGCGCCACTACGCATGGGTCATGCGGATCGGCGGCGGCATGATGATCGTGACCGGGATCCTGCTGCTGACGGGTGTGTGGTCGACGCTCATGCAGCAGATGCAGGGCTGGTCCAGCGGCTTCACTGTGGGGATCTGAGTTCATGGGCAAGACGAACACCACGGACACCGGCGCTCGTTCCGGAGCTCGTACCGACACCGCCGCGGAGGACCGCGAGCAGGAGCGCGTCGACCACGCGGCCGGCGAGCGGCTCTCCACCGCACCCCGCGAGGAGAGCCCCGAGACCGGCGCGGGCGTCCCCGCCATGGGGGTGATCGGCTGGACCCGCTGGTTCTGGCGTCAGCTCACCTCGATGCGGGTCGCGCTGATCCTGCTCTTCCTGCTCTCCCTCGGCGCGATCCCGGGCTCGCTGATCCCGCAGACCAGCGTGGACGAGCTGAAGGTGGGGGATTTCAAGGACCGGCACACGACGCTCACCCCGATCTTCGAGAAACTCCAGCTCTTCGACGTCTACAGCTCGGTGTGGTTCTCCGCGATCTACATCCTGCTGTTCATCTCGCTCATCGGCTGCATCGTGCCGCGCACCGGCCAGTTCGTCGGCCAGCTCCGCAGCCGCCCGCCGGGCGCGCCCAAGCGGCTGACCCGGCTGCCGGCGTACACCACCTGGCGTACGGAGGCGGAGCCCGAGGCGGTCCGTGAGGCGGCCCTCGGCGTGCTGGGCAGGCGGCGCTTTCGGGCGCACACGGTGGGCGACGCGGTCGCCGCCGAGAAGGGGTATCTGCGCGAGGCCGGGAACCTGGTGTTCCATATCGCGCTGATCGTGATGCTGGTGGCCTTCGCCGCCGGCCAGCTCTTCAAGTCCGAGGGCGGCAAGCTGGTCGTCGAGGGTGACGGCTTCTCCAACACGCTCACCCACTACGACAACTTCAAGTCCGGCTCGCTCTACGACCCGGACTCGATGGCCCCCTTCAGCTTCGTCCTGGACGACTTCGTCGGTACGTACGAGAAGAGCGGCCCGCAGCGCGGCACGCCCCGCACGTTCGAGGCGCGGGTGAAGTACACCGAGGGCGTCGACGGACCCGAGCGCGACGGCGTCATCCGGGTCAACGAACCGCTCGTCGTCGACGGCACCAAGGTCTATCTGATCGCCCACGGTTACGCCCCGGTCGTCACCGTCCGGGACGGCAAGGGCAAGGTCGTCTCGCGGACCTCCGTACCGCTGCTGCCGATCGACAACAACATCACCTCCACCGGCGCGATCAAGGTCCTGGACGGCTACCGCGACAAGAGCGGGGACAAGACGCAGCTCGGCTTCAAGGCGTTCTTCGTCCCGACCTTCGCGGGCGAGGGCCAGGGCCAGATGTTCTCGCAGTTCCCGGGGGCCGAGTACCCGGTGCTGGCGCTGAGCGCGTACAGCGGCTACCTCGGTCCGGACTCCGGACTGCCGCAGAATGTCTACCAGCTCGACACGTCCAAGATGAAGGAGTTCAAGAACGAGGACGGCGAGCTGCTCAAGAAGATGCTGCGCCCCGGCGAGAAGCTGGACCTGCCGGACGGGGAGGGTTCGATCACCTTCGAGGGCACCGAGGAGTGGGCGAGCTTCCAGATCTCGCAGCAGCCGGGCAACGGCCTCGCGCTCGGCGGAGCCGTCGCCGCCGTCGCCGGACTCGCCGCCTCGCTGTTCATCCAGCGCCGCCGGGTGTGGGTGCGGGCGGTGCGGGGCGCGGACGGGGTGACCGTGGTGGAGATGGCGGGCCTCGGCCGCAGCGAGTCCGCCAAGCTCCCCGAGGAGTTGGGCGACCTCGCGGCCGCCCTGATCACGACCGCGCCGGTCGCCCGGCCCGCCACGGAGAAACCCGATGCGCCCGGGTCCACGGATGAACCCGACGACGCCACGAACGAGGCCGGGAGCCGGCCCGTACACCCTGCCGATGCACCTGCCGAAGGGGCTGAGAAGTGAATCTCGCCGCCGCAACCAACGAGAGCCTGGCGCACACCAGCAATGTGCTGATCTATTCGTCGATGGCCGTCTACACCCTGGCCTTCTTCGCGCACATCGCCGAGTGGGTCCTCGGCAGCCGCAGCAAGGTCGGCCGCACGGCCGCCGCGCTGTCCGGCTCCCCCGCCGGAGGGGCCGCCGCCGCCCCGGTGGTCGTCCAGGCCGGTGGCACCGCCGTGCTGGAGCGTCCCGAGGTCGTCACCCGCGCCACCGCCGGCGCCCGTGACGTGCCGGACGGGCCGGGGGCCGCGGGCGGCACCTTCAAGGGCGACCTGTGGGGGCGGATCGCGGTCTCGCTGACCGTGGTGGCCTTCGCCGTGGAGGCGGGCGGCGTCGTCACCCGCGCGCTGTCCGTCCAGCGGGCCCCCTGGGCCAACATGTACGAGTTCTCCATCACCTTCTCCACCGTGGCGGTCGGCTCCTACCTGGTGCTGCTCGCGCTGAAGAAGAACGTCCGCTGGATCGGCCTCCCGCTGGTCACCACGGTCCTGCTGGACCTCGGCATCGCCACCACGACGCTCTACACCGACAGCGACCAGCTGGTGCCCGCGCTGCACTCGTACTGGCTGTGGATCCACGTCTCGACCGCGATCATCTGCGGGGCCGTCTTCTACCTCGGCGCGGTCGGCACGGTGCTCTACCTCTTCCGCGACAGCTTCGAGAACAAGCTCGCCTCCGGCGGCACGCCGGGGAAGTTCGCCGCCTCCGTCATGGAGCGGCTGCCCTCCGCCGCGTCGCTGGACAAGTTCTCGTACCGCGTCAACGCGGCCGTCTTCCCGCTGTGGACGTTCACGATCATCGCGGGCGCGATCTGGGCGGGCGACGCCTGGGGCCGGTACTGGGGCTGGGACCCCAAGGAGGTCTGGTCCTTCATCACCTGGGTCGCCTACGCCGCCTACCTGCACGCCCGCGCCACCGCCGGCTGGAAGGGCCGCAAGGCCGCCTACCTGGCGCTCGTCGCGTTCGGCTGCTGGCTGTTCAACTACTACGGCGTGAACATTTTCGTCACCGGTCTGCACTCCTACGCCGGGGTCTGAGACAGCGGCCTGTACGGAGCGCCCCCGGACGGATCTCCGTCCGGGGGCGCTCGCGTGCCGTCAGCTCAGCGGGGTGTCCAGGACCGCCTTGCGGTGGCTGAACGTCTCCAGGGAGTACCGGCCGTGATAGTTGCCCATCCCGCTCTCCCCGACCCCGCCGAACGGCAGGTCCGAGACGGTCAGATGGGCCAGCGGCAGCCCGATGCCGACCCCGCCCGACGACGTCTCGGCCAGCAGCCGGTCCCGTACGCCGGGGGAGTCGGTGAACGCGTACAGCGCCAGCGGCTTGTCCCGGTCGTTGATGAAGCCGATCGCCCCGTCCAGCCCGTCCACCGTCACCAGCGGCAGGATCGGGCCGAAGATCTCCTCGGCCATCACGGGCGCGTCCGGCGCGACGTCGGCCAGCACGGTCGGCGCGATGTACTTCGTGGCCCGGTCGTGCGCGCCGCCGGTCACCGTACGGCCGGAGTCCAGCAGGCCCGTCAGCCGGTCGAAATGACGCTCGTTCACGATCCGCCCGTACTCCGGGTGCTCCGCCGGGTCCTTCCCGAACAGCCCCTCCACCGCGCCCGCCAGGGCCTGCGCGAGGGCCGGGGCGGTCTCCGGGTCGGTCAGCACGTAGTCGGGGGCCACACAGGTCTGCCCGGCGTTGAGGAACTTGCCCGAGGCGAGCCGCCCCGCCACGGCCTTCAGGTCCGTACCCCGGTCGACGAAGACCGGGGACTTGCCGCCGAGCTCCAGGGTGACCGGGGTGAGGTGCTGGGCGGCGGCGGCCATCACGATCCGGCCGACCTTGCCGTTGCCGGTGTAGAAGATGTGGTCGAAGCGCTGCTCCAGCAGGGCGGTGGTCTCCTCGACCGCGCCCTCCACGACCCCGACCGCGTCCGTGTCCAGGTACCGGGGCAGCAGCCGGGCCACGGCGGCGGAGGTCGCGGGGGCCAGCTCGCTGGGCTTGGCCACCACGCAGTTCCCCGACGCCAGCGCGCCGACGACCGGGGCGAGCAGCAGCTGCACCGGGTAGTTCCAGGGCGCGATGACCAGGACGACGCCGAGCGGGTCCAGCACGGTGTGGGCGGTGGCCCCGGTCGGCGCGAGATGCGGCGGTACGGGGGCGGGCTCGGCCCGCAGCCAGTCGGCGAGGTGCTCCAGCGTGTGGTCGATCTCCCGGACGGTGAAGTCGATCTCGGTCCGGTACGCCTCCTTGCGGCTCTTGCCCAGGTCGGCGCGGAGGGCGTCCGCGAGGTCGTCGCCGTGCTCGGTGAGCAGGGCGCGCAGCCTCCGCAACTGGCCGGTGCGCCAGGCGAGGTCCTTGGTGCGGCCGGTGCGGAAGGCGGCGCGGAGGCGGGCGACGAGCTCGGCGGGGGAGCCGGCGGGGGTTTCGGAGGGTGCCTCGGCGGGGGTGGTGGCGGGCATGGTGGGGGCTCCTCAGGGGGTCACGCGCGGGGTGCCTGTTCTGCGTTACCCCGTCGAGGATGGCCGACGCCGCCCCCGTGACGCGCCCACCGCGCCGGTCGGAAGAATCACCCCCGCCGGGAGGAATAGCCCGTCAGGAAGTGGGCGGGGTCTTGTCGTCGGGGGCCGTGCCGCCGTCGCGGCGCTTGAGCTCCTCCTCGCGGCGGCGCAGGTCCGCCTCCCAGTCCTTGAGCGCCGCGAGGTCCTTCTCGCCCGGCTTCGCGTCCGTGGCCTCCTCGGGGGCGGCTCCGGCCTCGGCCTTGTCCGCGCTCCCGTCCGCGGCCCTGCCCTCAGCCTTGCCGTCGCCCCGGCTGCCGCTCCCGCCGTCGCCCTTGCTGTCGTCCTTGAGGGACTTCAGGAAGTCGGGGTTGTCGTCCGGGGCCACCCACCGCGTCCGCCCGCCGCCCCGCTGCCACGAGGACGACGCGCCGCCCCCGACCGCGTTGTGGCGCACCTTGCCGGCGACGAGCCACACGACCGGCCCGGCGATCCAGAACAGCAGGATGATGAACACCCAGGCGATCTTCGGCAGGTGCTTGGTGTCCTCTTCGGAGGTGTTCAGGCAGTCGATGAACGCGTAGATCGTCAGAGCCAGCGGCACGAGAAACATCAGGGCTCTCATGGTGCGTCCCCCAAGAAGCGGCGGCGGGGCGTGATGGTTCCCCGGTGTCGCCGCCAGGGTACCGGCTGACCGCCGCGAATCCCGGGCTAGGGCCTTTCGTCCGGATCGGGCCGGACCCCGCGAGCCCGGCCCGATCCGGACGAAAGGCCCCGGGGCCCGGGGGAGCCCCCAGGGGGCCGCGCGGGCGGGGATGACAAACTGGACCGCATGGCTTACGACGATCTCCGCTCCCTGCTCCGGGCTCTTGAACGCGATGGTGATCTCAAGCGCGTCAAGGCCGAGGTCGATCCTCACCTGGAGGTCGGCGAGATCGTCGACCGGGTGAACAAGGCGGGCGGCCCCGCCCTGCTCTTCGAGAACGTCAAGGGGTCCTCGATGCCCCTGGCCATGAACGTCTTCGGCACCGACCGGCGTCTGCTCAAGGCGCTCGGGCTGAAGTCGTACGCGGACATCAGCGACAAGATCGGCGGGCTGCTCAAGCCGGAGCTGCCGCAGGGCTTCGTCGGCGTCCGGGAAGCCTTCGGGAAGCTCGGCTCGATGGTCCACGTGCCGCCGAAGAAGGTGAAGTCCGACGACGCGCCCGTCCAGGAGATCGTGCTGAAGGGCGACGACGTCGACCTGGACAAGCTGCCCGCGCTGTTCACCTGGCCCGAGGACGGCGGCTCGTTCTTCAACCTGGGCCTGACCCACACCAAGCACCCCGAGACCGGCGTGCGGAACCTGGGGCTCTACCGCCTCCAGCGCCACGACCGGCGCACCATCGGGATGCACTGGCAGATCCACAAGGACAGCGCCAACCACTACCAGGTCGCCGCCCGGCGCGGTGAGCGGCTGCCCGTCGCCATCGCGTTCGGCGCGCCGCCCGCCGTGACGTACGCCTCCACCGCGCCGCTGCCCGGGGACATCGACGAGTACCTCTTCGCCGGGTTCATCCAGGGCAAGCGGATCGAGATGGTCGACTGCAAGACCGTGCCGCTCCAGGTGCCCGCCCGCGCCGAGGTCGTCATCGAAGGGTGGCTGGAGCCGGGCGAGATGCTGCCGGAGGGCCCGTTCGGGGACCACACCGGCTTCTACACCCCGCAGGAACCGTTCCCCGCACTGACCATCGACTGCGTCACCATGCGCAAGCGGCCGCTGCTCCAGTCCATCGTGGTCGGCCGCCCGCCGACCGAGGACGGCCCGCTGGGCCGGGCCACGGAGCGGTTCTTCCTGCCGCTGCTGAAGATCATCGTGCCGGACATCGTGGACTACCACCTGCCGGAGTCGGGCGGCTTCCACAACTGCGCGATCGTCTCGATCGACAAGAAGTACCCGAAGCACGCGCAGAAGGTGATGAGCGCCGTGTGGGGGGCGCACATGATGTCGCTGACCAAGCTGATCGTGGTGGTGGACGCCGACTGCGACGTCCACGACCTGCACGAGGTGGCGTGGCGGGCGCTCGGCAACACCGACTACTCCCGCGACCTGACCGTCGTCGAGGGCCCCGTCGACCACCTCGACCACGCCTCGTACCAGCAGTTCTGGGGCGGCAAGGCGGGCATCGACGCGACGAGGAAGCTGCCCACCGAGGGCTATACCCGGGACGGCGGCTGGCCGGAGATGGTCGTCTCCGACCCGGAGACGGCCGAACGGGTGACCCGACGTTGGAAGGAATACGGTCTGTGACCGACATCCCTATGGTGCAAGCCGGGGGCGGCGCGGAGGTTCCCCGCCGACGCGGGGGTGTGACGTCCTTCCTGCGGCTGGTGATGATCGAGCACTCGGTCTTCGCGCTGCCCTTCGCGTACATCGCGGCGCTCACCGCGATGTTCCGGCTGGACGGCACGATCCACTGGGGCACGCTGCTGCTCGTCACCCTGGCGATGGTGGGGCTGCGGACCTTCGCCATGGCCGCCAACCGGATCATCGACCGGGAGATCGACGCCCACAACCCGCGCACCGCCGGCCGTGAGCTGGTGACCGGCGCGGTGTCGGTGAAGTCGGCCTGGACGGGGGCGCTCGTCGCGCTCGTCGTCTTCCTGGGCGCGGCGGCCCTGCTCAACCCGCTCTGCCTGATGCTCGCGCCGCTCGCGGTCGTGCCGATGGTGGTCTACCCGTACGGCAAGCGGTTCACGAACTTCCCGCACGCCATCCTGGGCCTCGCGCAGGCCATCGGGCCGATCGGCGCGTGGCTCGCGGTGACCGGCAGCTGGTCGTGGGACGCGGTGATCCTCGGGCTGGCCGTGGGGATCTGGATCGGCGGCTTCGACCTGATCTTCGCCTGCCAGGACGTGGCCGCGGACCGGGCCCACGGGGTGCTCTCCTTCCCGGCGCGCTTCGGGATCCCGGCCGCGCTGTGGGGCGCGCGGGTGTGCCATGTGATCACGACGGGGCTGCTGGTCTGGTTCGGGCTGGCGACGGACGCCGAGGTCTTCTACTGGATCGGCATGGTGATCGTGGCGGTGGCGTTCGTCTACGAGCACCGCGTCGTGCGGCCGCACGACCTGTCCCGGCTGAACCGCGCCTTCTTCTCCGTCAACGGCTTCATCGGAATGGCGCTGTTCGCCTGCGCGCTGCTCGACCTGCTGGTGCGCGGCCTCACCCCGTAGGGCTGGTGGGGCGACGCCTCAGACCGTGACCAGGTTGTCCGGTGCGCGGCGCGGGCGGCGGAAGAAGAAGGCCGCCGCCACGCCGCCTATCAGCCCGAAGAGGTGGCCCTGCCAGCTGACGCCCGACTGGGTGGGCAGGATGCCCCAGAGCAGCGAGCCGTAGACCACGGCGACCCCGACGCCTATCAGCACGTCCCAGGGGCGGCGGTCCACGAAGCCGCGGACCAGGAGATAGCCCAGCAGCCCGAAGACCACGCCGGACGCGCCGAGCGTCACCGTGTACGCCGGGGCGGTCAGCCAGACGCCGAGGCCGCTGAACAGGATGATCGTCACGACGACAGCGGCGAATCTGCGCAGTCCGCCGAGGGCGGCTATGAAGCCGAGGACCAGCAGCGGAACGCTGTTGGACGCGACGTGCTCCCAGCCGCTGTGCAGGAACGCGGCGGGCACCACATCGCGCAGCTCGGCCACCTCGCGCGGGCTGATGCCGTAGGTGTCCAGGGCGTGGCCGGTCGCCGTGTCGATCCCTTCGAGGGCCCACAGCAGGGCGACCCAGCCCACCATCAGGATTCCGGCGGTCAGCGCCCGCGCACCGCCGGTCGTCGTGCCGCCCGCGCGGCCGCCCGAGTGGCTGCCTGTGCCGCGGTCGGTGCTCCAGTAGTCGCCCATGGTCTTCCCCTGCCCCCGGGTTGCCCGTCATCTGTGGAACGTCCCGGGCCGCCGCCCGGTTCCGGGTGCGGCGTGTCGGGGTGCGCCGGATAGGCTCGCGGGTGTGGAATCCGGGACTTCAGTGACTCATGAGCAGCGGCGGCCTTGGATTGTCGGGGTGTCCGGTGCTTCGGGGACCCCGTTCGCGGCCGCCGTGCTGCGCGGGCTGCTGGCGGGCGGCGAGAGCGTGGATCTGGTGGTGAGCCGGGCCTCGCGCCTCACCCTGCTGGACGAGACCGGCATCGCCTTCAGGGACGGGCACTGGCGCGAGGACCTGCGCTGCTGGCTGGCGCGGGGCGCGGACGGGAAGCCGGACGCCTTCGCGTCGGGCGACCTCGCGGTGGGCGACGCGGAGCTGGAGCGCGTACGCCACTGGCCGGCCGGTGATCTGGCCGCCGGGCCGTCCTCGGGGTCGTACCCGGCGAAAGGGATGCTCATCGTGCCGGCCTCGACGGCCTGTGTGGCCGGGGTGGCGCTCGGGCTGTCCAAGGACCTGCTCCAGCGGGCCGCGAGCGTGACGCTCAAGGAGCGCCGCCCGCTCGTCGTCGCGGTGCGCGAGACTCCGCTGAGCGGCCAGACGCTGAAGCAGATGGTGGCCCTGGACGAGGCGGGCGCGGTCGTGCTGCCCGCCTCCCCGGCGTTCTACGCGGGCGCGACGCACATCCAGGACCTGGTGGACTTCGTCGCGGGGCGGGTGCTGGACGCGGCGGGCGTGGCCCATCGGCTGTACCGCCGCTGGGAGGGAGAGCTCGGTGGCGGCTCCCGCAGCCCGGGGGACTGAGGGGTCCCGGTCAGCGCTTCTTGGTCCTGCGCGGGGTGCGGGCCTTGTCGACCCGGTGCGCGGCGGCGGGCTGGTGGGCACGCGAGCGGTTGGCCAGGTCCTGCATCTCGCGCATCCGGGCGTAGGCCATCTCGATCGTGTACACGGTGAAGTTCACTCCTGAAGATTCGAAAGCTTTTCTTGGATGTTCTAGAAGATTTACAGGGTGCGAACCCTGTACGCCTTAGATTCTACACGTAGACTCGCGGTACTGCTGAACAATGGAAGGTTTCAGTCATATGGACGCGGTGGACAGGCAGCTCATCCAGGCCCTGAGAGAGAACGGCAGGGCTTCGTACGCCGAGCTGGGGCGGCTCGTGGGGCTCTCCGGGCCCAGCGTCACCGACCGCATCAACCGGCTGGAAACCGCCGGTGTCATCACCGGCTACCGCGCCACCGTCGACTCGGCCTCGCTCGGCCTCGGCGTCACCGCGCTGATCGGGATCTCGCTCTCGGACGCCGCCGACCACGAGGACGTGGCGCGCCGGCTGAAGGACCTCGCGGAGATCGAGGACTGCTGGTTCATCGCGGGCGACGACTCGTACATGCTCAAGGTGCGGGTCGGCGACGTGGACGGCCTGGAGAAGACGATCCGGCGGCTGAGCGGCACGAAGGGCGTCTCCCGGACCCGCACCACGATCGTGCTCTCCACGAAGTGGGAGAACCGGGTCGGGGAACTTCCCGAGGAGTCGTAGGCGCGGAGCGCCGCAGAGGGGGCACACCCGCCCGAAGGGCGGGGGAGTACGGTTGGTGCGGTCTGTTGCACGGAGGAAATAGGAGGCGGCCAGGTGGACGCGGGACTCAAGCGCGAGCTGGAGCAGAAGGTCCGGGCCGGCGAGCGGCTGACCCGCGAGGACGGCATCGCGCTGTACGCGTCCGACGACCTGGCGTGGCTCGGCGGGCTGGCGCACGAGGTGCGCACCCGTAAGAACGGCGACGTGGTGCACTTCAACGTCAACCGCCACCTCAACATGACCAACGTGTGCACCGCCTCGTGCGCGTACTGCTCGTTCCAGCGCAAGCCGGGCGAGAAGGACGCGTACACGATGCGCATCGAGGAGGCCGTCAGCCTCGCCAAGGCGATGGAGGGCGAGAACCTCACCGAGCTGCACATCGTCAACGGCCTCCACCCCAACCTCCCGTGGCGCTACTACCCGCGGTCGCTCAGCGCGCTGAAGGAAGCCCTGCCGGACGTGGCGCTGAAGGCGTTCACGGCGACGGAGATCCACCACTTCGAGACGATCTCCGGCCTGAGCGCCTCCGAGATCCTCGACGAGCTGATCGAGGCCGGTCTCGAATCGCTGACCGGCGGCGGCGCGGAGATCTTCGACTGGGAGGTCCGCCAGCACATCGTCGACCACCGCACCCACTGGGAGGACTGGTCGCGCATCCACCGCCTCGCGCACGAGAAGGGGCTCAAGACCCCGGCGACGATGCTGTACGGGCACATCGAGGAGCCCCGTCACCGCGTCGACCACGTGCTGCGGCTGCGGGAGATGCAGGACGAGACCGGCGGCTTCCAGGTCTTCATCCCGCTGCGCTACCAGCACGACTTCGTGGACATGAAGGACGGCAAGGTCCGCAACAAGCTCCAGGCGCGTACGACGATGGCGACCGGGGCCGAGGCGCTGAAGACCTTCGCCGTCTCCCGGCTGCTGTTCGACAACGTGCCGCACGTCAAGGTCTTCTGGGTGATGCACGGCGTGCAGACCGCCCAGCTCGCGCTCCAGCACGGCGCGGACGACATGGACGGCTCGGTCGTCGAGTACAAGATCACGCATGACGCCGACGACTTCGGCACGCCCAACAAGCTAGGCCGCGAGGACCTGCTCGACCTGATCCGCGACGCCGGTTTCCGGCCGGTGGAGCGGAACACCCGGTACGAGATCCTGCGCGAGTACCCGGGCCCGGAGGCGGACCGGCGCGAGTCCCCGCAGCCGATGCGGGTCTGAGGAACCCCCGCTACCGCCTCGTACGAGCCCCATCGCTTCAGGCGAGAGAGCCCCGGCCACCGTCCCCGGCCGGGGCTCTCTCGCGTTCCGGACCAGGTTGAGCCACTCCGTACGTAATGGTTAGTGTGCAGCTATGCCACTTACTTTTGAGTTGGATCCCGCGTTCACGCCGGCCCTGCGCGACGGCATCACCGCCCTGTGGGCCGATGTCAGCAACGCGGGCGGCGCGGTCGGCTTCGTACCGCCCGTCACCGCCGACGAGATCCGGCCCGAGCTGCTCAAGCACCTCCTGGCCATCGAGCAGGGCCGCACCCGGCTGCTCGTCGGCCGCGACGAGGAGGGGGCCGTCGCCGCCACCGCCTTCCTGACCCTCAACGACCACCGGCTGATGAGGCACTGGCTGTGGCTCTACACCGTCATGGTCCACCCCCGTCACCAGGGCAAGGGGTACGGTCGCGACCTCATGGCGGCGGCCGCCGACGCGGCCCGCTCCATCGACGGCATCGAGGCCGTCCGCCTCACCTGTCGCGGCGGCATCGGCGTCGAGCACTTCTACGCCGGCTGCGGCTACAAGGAGGTCGGCCGGGTGCCGGGCGCGATCCGGGTCGCCCCGGGCGACGACCGCGACGACATCGTCATGCTGCTTTCGCTCGGGCCGGGAGGCGTGTGAGCCACCCGGGAACCCCCTGAACCCTGAGAATTCGGGCCATGCTTCACTGGACGGGCAGGACGGTGTCGAGAGTCCACGGGATCCGTGGGAAGAGAGAGGGTCAGCCGTGTCCGCTGCCAAGCCGAGCGCAATGATCCGGTACACGGCGTTGCGCCTGTTGATCTTCGTCGGCTGCTTCTTCGTCGCCGGGGTCGCCGTCCACTTCGGCCTGGTGCCCTCCGGGCTCGGCGGCTCCAACATCGTCTGGGTCATGCTGCTCGGCCTCGTCCTCTCCGCCCCGCTCAGCTTCGTACTGCTGCGCAAACAGCGCGACGAGATGTCCGTGCAGCTCGCGCCGACGGTCGACCGGGCCAAGGCGCGCCTCGACGCCAACCGCACCCGCGAGGACGCGGTTCAGTAAGTCCCCTCACAGGCGCACCCGTAAGTTTCCTCACAGGCGCACCCGTCAGGGGTCGCGCCTCGTGATTTCCCCCGCAGAGCCCCAGACCGGAGCGGCCCGCTCCAGCACTGGGGCTTTCGGCGTTCCCGGGGTGCGCGGCGGCCGCCCTGGCGGCGCCTCCGGGCCCAAAGCAAGGCTTTGAGGTTCTCAAAGTTCAAGTGTTAACGTGTTCGACATGAAGACAGCAGTGCGCCTCAGCCATGCCGTGAGCCCCCCGCTCGTGGCGCGCCTGCACGTCGATCTCTGCCGCTGTATGTCCGCGGCCTGTCGCCGCGACGTCTGATCCGGCATCATGCAGCGGCGCCGCCCCCGACGCGGGCGCCGTGAACCCCGTCCCCGTTCCACCGCACGACCGTGCGTCTGTCCCGTACGTCCGGTCGCGCGCCCCCCACTGGAGTGTGTCCGTGTCCGCGAATTCCGCGTCCGCCGCGTCCGAGGCCGAGCAGCCGTCCACCGGCTCCGGCCCCGGTTCGCGCATACCCAAGGTCCCCTTCTGGGCCCAGATCGTCGCCGGTCTGGTCCTCGGCGTCCTGCTGGGCTGGCTGGCCCGCAGCCAGGACGTCTCCTGGCTCGTCACCACGCTCGACAAGGTCGGCTCGATCTTCGTCCAGCTGCTGAAGCTGGCCGTGGCCCCGCTGGTCTTCTTCGCGATCCTGGTGTCGATCACCAACCTGCGCAAGGTCAACAACGCCGCCCGGCTGGCCACCCGCACCCTGCTCTGGTTCATGATCACGTCGCTGATCGCGGTGGGCATCGGCCTCCTCATCGGCCTGCTGACCAACCCGGGAGCCGGCACCGGCCTCACGCCGAAGGACGGCAAGCTGCCCGAGCGCACCGGCAGCTGGATCGACTTCCTCACCGGCATCATCCCGAGCAACGTCATCACGCCGTTCACCGAGCTGAACGTGCTCCAGATCGTCTTCCTGGCGGCCGTCGCCGGTATCGCGGCCCTCAAGCTCGGCGACAAGGCCCAGCCGATCCTGACGCTCAGCCAGTCCATCCTGGAGCTGCTCCAGAAGGCCCTGTGGTGGGTCATCCGCCTGGCCCCGATCGGCACCATCGGCCTCATCGGCTACGCCATCGCCACCTACGGCTGGGACCTGATCGGCAAGTACGCGACGTTCACCGCCGACGTCTACATCGGCTGCCTCCTGGTGATGTTCGGCGTCTACCCGCTGCTCCTGGCCACCGTCGCGAAGGTCAGCCCGCTCCAGTTCTTCAAGGGCGCCTGGCCCGCGATCCAGCTCGCCTTCGTCTCCCGCTCCTCGGTCGGCACCATGCCGGTCACCCAGCGGGTCACCGAGCGCCTCGGCGTCCCGAAGGAGTACGCCTCCTTCGCCGTCCCGTTCGGGGCGACCACGAAGATGGACGGCTGCGCCGCGATCTACCCGGCGCTGGCGGCGATCTTCATCGCGCAGATCTTCGACGTGCAGCTGGGCATCGGCGACTACGTGCTCATCGCCTTCGTCTCGGTGATCGGCTCGGCCGCCACCGCCGGCCTCACCGGCGCGACGGTCATGCTGACCCTGACCCTCTCCACGCTGGGCCTCCCCCTGGAGGGCGTCGGCCTGCTGATGGCCATCGAACCGATCCTGGACATGATCCGCACCGCCGCCAACGTGACCGGCCAGGCGCTGATCCCGGTCATCGTCGCGGCCCGCGAGAAGATCCTCGACCACGACAAGTACAACTCGGCCTCGGCCTCCTCGATCGACGCGGCCGGCTCCTCCGACGCCGCCGCCGACCGGGGCGGGATCCGCGACGCGGGACCGGAGACCGGGGCTCCGGCCACCGCGTAGCGGCAGGAGCCGCAGTCGTAGCCGTTACGGCAGCGCGATCCCGTACGGCCCTGAGCGCCCCTGGCCCACCACCTCTTCGCGAGGCGGCGGGACCGGGGGCGCTTTCGCGCGGGCAGAGGGCCGAGGGGAGCGCGGGAAGGGAGGCAGAGAGGAGCGCGGGAAGGGTGCGAGAGGAGCGCGGGAAAGGAGACAGAGAGGAGCGCGGGAAAGGGCGCGGGCGGTCAGGGCCGGTGGAAGACGACCTCGGGGTGCGCCGGGACCGGCCCGTTCAGCAGCGGAGCCGCCCGGCCGCGCAGGTGCCGGTCGAAGAAGGCGGCCACGTAACTCCTGGTGATCACCGTCGAGCGGTCGGCGGACAGCGGCGCATCCGGGTCCTCCAGGCCGAGCTGCTCGCCGAGCACCGGGGTGTCGGTGAACGTGAAGTGCCCGGAGTCCCGCACGGTCAGCCAGCGCTTCCAGCCGTCCAGCCGACCCCAGCCCTTGTCCCAGGACGTGTCGGCGCTGCCGGGCCGGTGATCGGCCTCGGTGCCGAGCATCAGGAACGGCCGGCCGCCGAGCCCCGACACGGGGGCCGGGTCGAAGAACGTGCCGTCCATGTTGATCCCGGCGTCCACGCGGCGGTCGGCGGCCATCGTGGAGGCGGCCGCGTTGCCACCGATGGAGTGGCCCGCCATGCCCACCCGGTGCGGGTCGATGATCCCGGCGTGCCGCCAGGAGGAGCGCGGCCCCGTCAGCCGGTCCAGCAGGAAGGAGAAGTCGGCGCCCCGCCCGGTGGAGACGGCCGCCAGGACCTTCTCCCGGCTCGCCGCGTCGGGCTGAGCGGACACCTTCTCGCAGGCGGCGCAGGTGAGGAACCGGCCGTCCGGCAGTTGCGTACCGGTCGACTCGTACGGATGGTCCGCGGTCGCCACGACGTAACCACGGCTCGCCAGGTCCTCCGCGAGCCCCGTCAGGGTGGCCCGGGGCATGCCGAACCCGGGGGAGAGCAGGACCAGCGGGAACCGCCCGGGAGCGGGCCGGGCATCGATACGGGAGTGGGTCCGGGCGGCACTGACCACGCCGGGCGGAACGACGTTCTCCAGCCCGCGCTGCGCGAGCATCAGCCGCGCCTCCTCGGTCGTCATGTACGGGGCCGGCGCGCCGCCGCTGCCGGTGCGGGCCGGGTAGTGCAGCGACACCAGCAACTGCCGCGCCCCCGCGGCGGGCGCCCACGGGTCGGGCCGCCCGCGATCGGTCAGGAACACGGTGTCGCGGCCGGTGGCGTACGGGCCGGTGGGGCGCGGGAGCGCGAGAGCCGAAACCGCTGTGGCGTCAGGGGACTTGGCGGCTGGTGCGGAGTCCGGGGCTGGGCCTGGGGCCGGGGCGGCCGACGCCGACGCGGACGCCGGTCCGGGTGCGGACGCCGACGCGGGCGCGACCGCACCGGTCAGGGCGGCCAGGGCGGTCAGTACGGTCAGTACGGTCACGGGAACGACGGATGCGGTCGGGGCGGGCCTGCCGCGAAGGAAGATCGTCATGGTCGTCACGCTAGGCCAGGGGCCCGGACGGCCGCGTCGGACCCGGGGTGGAACCGGCGTCGGACCACGGTATGACCCGGCGCCGGACCCGTAGGCCCCTCGCCCCGTACGACGGCGGCACGCCCCGCGCCGTAGGACACCGGGCCGGTCCGGACCGGCCCGGTCCGCTCCGTACGACGGGGTCCGGTCCGCGCCGTACCCTTGCCGGGGAGCAGGACCGTGGGGCGGGGAGGAAGTCGACGTGGGTGCTGTGAAGAGCAAACGGATGCCACGCGCCGTGCGTGAGCAGCAGATGATGGACGCCGCGGTGCGCACCTTCGGGCAACGCGGATACCGGGCCGCCTCGATGGACGAGATCGCGGAGCTGGCGGGCGTCTCCAAGCCGTTGGTCTACCTGTACCTGAATTCCAAGGAGGACCTGTTCTCCGCCTGCATCCGGCGCGAGGCGGCGGCCCTGGTGGAAGCGGTACGGGCAGGAGTCGACCCGGACCTTCCCGCGGACGGCCAACTCTGGTCGGGGCTTAGGGCGTTCTTCACCCACACCGCCGAGAACCCGGACGGCTGGGCGGTGTTGAACCGCCAGGCGCGCTCGCACGGGGAGCCGTTCGTGAGCGAGGTGGTGGTGATGCGCGACGAGATCGTCGCCTTCGTGACGGGCCTGATCGGAGCCGCCGCCCGCGAGGCGCACCGCGACCCCGCCCTGGCGGACCGTGACGTGGCGGGCCTCGCGCAGGCGCTCGTGGGCGCGGCGGAGTCCCTGGCGGGCTGGGCCAACGACACCCCGGGCGTCTCGGCGAAGGAGGCCGCGGCGACCTTGATGAACTTCGCCTGGGCGGGCCTGGAGAACCTGATGCACGCCCGCCCGTGGCAGCCTCCGGCGGACGTTTCGTAGTCTCCCGGAGGTGGCGCGAGGAGCGTGGAGCGCGCAGAGCGTACGGATCCAGGGGGACTCATGACGGCAGCGGGCGCACCGCCCATCGTGTTCGTACACGGGACACGGTTCAGCGCGGGGCAGTGGAGCCCTCAACTTTCCGCACTCCGCGACGACTTCGCGGTGGCCGCCGTCGACCTCCCGGGCCACGGCGGCCGCTCCGCCGAACCCTGGAGCCTGGACGCGGCGGCGGAGATCATCGCTTCGGCGGTGGACGCGCTCGACCGTGGACCGGCTCTGGTCGTCGGGCACTCGCTCGGCGGTTACGCCTCACTGGAGTTCGCGCGCCGCCGGCCCGGGCTGCTGCGGGGCCTCGTCCTCGCGGGGGCCAGCGCCTCGACCCGTGGTGCGTGGGCCGCCCCGTACCGGTGGGTCGCCGGGCTCGTCCCCCGCCTGCCGGCGGACCGGCTGACCCGGTGGAACGACTGGTTGCTGCGCCGGCTCCATCCTCCCGAGGTGGTGGAGGCGACCATCCGCGCCGGTTACGCCTTCCACACCCTGCCGGACGCCTGGGGCGAGGTGCTGGGCCGCTTCGACGCCGACGCGATGCGTGATGTGGCCGCGCCCGTGCTCATCCTGAACGGCGAGAAGGACAGCGTCTTCCGGTCCGGCGAGAGGGATTTCGCCGGTGCGCATCCGGATGCCCGGGTCGAACTGATCCCCCGGGCACGACATCTCGCGAACTTCGACGATCCGGCCGCCTTCACGGATGCCGTCCGCCGCTTCGCCCGCCAACTGCCCTGAGCACGGACGGACGCGCCGGACCCGCCAACTGCCCTGAGCACGGACGGACGTGCCGGAGCTGGGGCCCTCGCCGCGTGCCCGAACGCGTAAGGGAGGCGGAGGGGGAGGAGGACAGGGCGCGGAGGGGAAGCGGACTGGACGCGTGGATGAGGCGGATGCTCCAGGGAGCGGATGTGCCGGTTGCCTCAGCGGTAGCCCGCCAAGCCGTCCGCGCGTTCCCCTTCGTCGCCGTCGAGGTGGGCGTAGAGGGCCTGCTGAAGGGCGAACGTGCCGCGCATGGCGGCCATGCGGTCGCTGAGCCCGCTGTCCGCCCCGCCGCCTGCGGCGAGCACCCGCGCCAGGATTTCGGGGCCATGACCGGCGCCGATGGCCGCGAGGTCCTCGGCCGGGTCGCCGAGCGCGACGTCGTCCCAGTCGAGCACTCCGGAAAGACGCGGCAGGCCGTCCGTCCACTCCCACAGCACGTTCTCGGGCCCGAGGTCGCCGTGCACCACCGCCCGGGTGAGGTGGGGAAGGTCCTGGATCGCCACGAGTTCCCGTTCGGCCCGCCGACGCCCATGGTCGGACATGAGCGGGAACAACTCGGCGCGGACGCTCTCCGCGAAGCGCTGCCACCGGTCCCGTGCCGCTTCGGGCAGAACCGCCCGTGCGCTCGCGTCGACGCCGGCCCGGTCCAGACCGGCCAGCAGCGTGGCGTACTGCGCTGCCACGGCGTCGGCCACTCGGGCGTCACTGAGCGCGTCGGCGTCCAGCGGCTCTCCCTGGAGGCGGCTGAGCACCAGGAACGGCGTCCCGTCGGCGTCGGGGGCGTTGCCCTGCACCAGCGGCTCAGGCGTGCGGAAGCCGAGGTCGAGCCCGGCGAGCGCACGCAGCGCGGCAACCCGCCCGGGCAGACGGGCCGCCGCCGCCCGGGTGCGAGGCAGGCACACGACGCGGTCCGATCCCAGGATCACATGGTGGAACTGCCCCTGTCGTACGGTGAGTTCACCTGGTTCGTCGTCGGGCAGCAGGCGGCGAAGCAGAGCGCGATGCGTGGTACGGATGCTCACGGGTGACCTTGGGTCCGGGGGCGGGACGGAGGCGATGTGCGCCTGGCCCGGCAGCCGGTGCGCGGCGACCGGTGTGCGGGGACCGATGCGCGGCGACCGGGCATTCCGCACATCGCGCCCCCATCCAACCGCCGAACGGCCCACAAGGCGAACCCATTTGGCGCGAGCCCAGGGGGTCGCCTAGTCGCCTGCATCGCCTGAATCGCCCGCATGGCGCATGCGGCCTTGATGGCCGCGTAAGGTCCTCGTCGCCGCCCTGCCGCCCTGCCGCCCAAGAATCTCCGACTCAGGTCACCCGCCCTGTCGCCGCGTGATCCTCCCGACCAGGTGCACGCGCCCGCCCTCGCCGCCGCGCAGGGCGAAGGCTTCCCCCGCCGGGTCGGCCGCGTACGTCACGGTGGCGGGCAGCAGGACGGGGGCCCTGAACTCGGCCCGTACGGTATGGATTCGATCGGGCTCGCCCGCCTCGGCCAGACAGCGGGCGGCCGTCCACATGCCGTGGGCGATGGCCCGGGGGAAGCCGAAGAGGCGGGCGGTGAGGGGGTGCAGGTGGATCGGGTTGCGGTCGCCGGAGACGGCTCCGTACCGCCGCCCGAGATCGCCGGGCAGCCGCCACTCCGCGACGGCGGGGAGCGCGGGGGCGGCGGCTGCGGCGGGGGCCCTGTCCTCGCTCTGCCCGGCTGCCTCCGTCGCGTGCCGTGACAGATAGCCGCTGCGCGACTCCCACACCAGCTCCCCGGCCACGCGCGCCTCGGTCACCATGGTGACCTCGGTGCCGCGCCGGTGGGGCGTCAACTCGTCTGCGTACACCGAGAGTTCAATCGGCTCTCCGAGCTGCACCGGCCGGTGGGCGCCGATCTCGATCCAGGTGTGGACGAGCCCGACGACGGGCAGCGGGAAGGCCCGTCCGGTCATCAGCCGCAGGGCGAGCGGGAAGCCCAGGACATGGGGGTACGTGAGGGGCAGCGGCCCGGAATCGGGGAAGCCGCAGATCCGGCGGTACGCGGCGAGCGGGCCGGGTTCGGCGGGTGCGGCCGGGCGGGTCGGGCGGTCGGCGGGCAGTGCGGCCCCCGGCCGACCGGCGCGCTTGAACGGCGAGGTCACGGCCCCGCGTACGAGAGAGGAGCTCAGCCCGTTCATCGCGCTCACGCTCCCAGCAGGCTCTGGCCGCACACGCGCAGCACCTGGCCGTTGACGGCGGAGGACGCGGGCTGGGCGAACCAGGCGACGGCTTCCGCGACGTCGACCGGAAGTCCGCCCTGGGAAAGGGAGTTCATGCGGCGGCCCGCCTCGCGGATGAGGAACGGCACGGCGGCCGTCATCTTCGTCTCGATGAAGCCGGGCGCGACCGCGTTGACCGTGACGCCGTGCTCGGCGGCGGCGCGCGGGCCGGGCGAGCGGACCAGCCCGATGATGCCGGCCTTGCTGGCGGCGTAGTTGGTCTGGCCGTTGTTGCCGGCGATGCCCGCGATGGACGCGGTGGCGACGATCCGGCCGCCGCGCGTGATCGCACCCGCCTTCAGGAGTTCGTCGGTGGTGCGGAGCACGCTGTCCAGGTTGACGTCGACGACCGAGGCCCAGCGGTCGGCGGGCATGTTGGCGAGGCGGCGGTCGCGGGTGATGCCGGCGTTGTGGACGAGGACGCCGAGCCCGTCCGGCGCGGCGGCGGCGATGCGGTCGGCGGCGTCCGGTGCGGTGATGTCCAGCGGGAGCGCGGTGGCTCCGAGCCGGTCGGCGGTACGTTCCAGGTCCTCCCGGGCCTGCGGAACGTCCAGCGCGATCACCCGCGCCCCGTCGCGGGCCAGCACCGAGGCGACGGCCGCGCCGATGCCCCGGGCGGCCCCGGTCACCAGGGCCGTGCGGCCGGCGAGCGGGGCGGCCGGGTCGGTGACGGGGGCGGAGGCGGCCGGGTCGGGGGTGGCGGGGTCGGAGGCGGCGGTGGTGAGCTCGATGACCTGGCCGCTGACGTACGCGGAGCGCGGGGAGAGCAGGAAGCGGAGGGTGGACCCGGCGGCCTGAGCCGTCCCGCCGACCGGAATCCGTACGAGCTGGACGGTGGAACCGCGCCCGATCTCCTTGCCCAGCGACCGGACGAACCCTTCCAGGGCCTGCTGGGCGGCGGCCTGGTGATGGTCGTCGGGCGACGGCGCCGTACCCAGGACGACGATCCGCCCGCCCGGCGCGAGGGAGCGTACGACGGGGTGCAGGGCGGCGTGTACGTCACCGAGCCCGGCGGCGGTGGCGACCCCGGTGGCGTCGAGCACGATCGCGGCGGGCCGGTCGGTGCGCTCGACCAGCGGGAGCCCGGCCCCGGCCAGCACCTCCGCCGCCCCCGGTACCGCCGACGCCCCGGCCGTCAGATGCAGCAGCGGCCCGTCCAGGTGCGGGGTCTCCAGGGTCCAGCGGCGCAGCGGGACGGGCTGCGGCAGGCCGAGGCGGCGGGTGAGGAAGCGGCCGGGTGCTGTGCCGGTGAGGTGCAGATAGCGATCGGCCATTGTCCTGACTCCCTGCTCGGTCGTAGATTTACTCCAGAGTAAGGTTACTGAAGAGTCAGGAGCTGGTCGAGATGAACAATCCCGGACCGACCGAGACGAGATGGTCACGATGACGCCTTCCCGGCCGATTCCCCTCGCTCTCCCGCAACCCCGCCGCGTCGCGGTCCTGGGCGGCAGCCGTACCCCCTTCGCCCGCTCGGACGGCCCGTACGCGACCGCCTCCAACCAGGACCTGCTGACCGCCGCGCTGGAGGGGCTCGTGGCGCGGTTCGGCCTGGAAGGGCAGCGGGTGGGGGAGTTCGTCGCGGGCGCGGTCCTCAAGCACAGCCGCGACTTCAACCTGGCCCGCGAGACGGTCCTCGGCTCGTCGCTGGACCCGCGCACACCGGCGTACGACGTCCAACAGGCGTGCGGTACGGGCCTCCAGGCCGTGATCGCCGCCGCCAACAAGATCGCTCTGGGTGCTGTGGACTCGGCCATCGCCGGGGGCTCCGACACCACGAGCGACGCCCCGCTCGGCGTCAACGACGACCTGCGCCGCATCCTGCTGGCCGCCCGCCGCGCGAGGACGGCGGGAGCCCGCCTCAAGGCCCTGTCGGCGGTACGTCCCCGCCACCTGGTCCCGGACATCCCGCGCAACGCGGAACCCCGCACCGGCCTGTCCATGGGCGAACACGCGGCCCGCACCGCCCGCCGCTGGGCGGTGAGCCGCGAGGACCAGGACCAGTTGGCGGCCACGAGCCACCAGCGCCTGGCGGCGGCGTACGAACGCGGCTTCCTGGACGACCTCGTCGTCCCGTACCAGGGGCTCGACCGCGACCAGAACCTCCGCCCCGGCTCCACCCCCGCCAAACTCGCCACCCTCAAACCGGTGTTCGGCACGGACGACCCCGGTACGGCGACGATGACGGCGGGCAACTCCACGCCCCTCACGGACGGCGCGGCGACGGTGCTGCTGGCGAGCGAGGAGTGGGCGCGCTCGCGCGGCTTCGAGCCGCTGGCCCACCTCACCCTCTACGAGACGGCGGCGGTGGATTACGTGGACGGCGACGACGGCCTCCTCATGGCCCCGGCGTACGCGGTGCCGCGCCTGCTGGAGCGGGCCGGGCTGGGGATCGAGGACTTCGACCTGTACGAGATCCACGAGGCGTTCGCCTCCCAGGTGCTGGCGACCCTCGCGGCCTGGGAGAAGCAGGGCCTGACCCCGCTGGACCGCACCCGCCTGAACGTCGCGGGCTCCTCCCTCGCGACGGGCCACCCCTTCGCCGCCACCGGGGCGCGGATCGTTGCCACGTTGGCCAAGCTGCTGGCGGAACGGGAGGCTCCGGGACGGGGGCTGATCTTGGTCTGCGCGGCGGGCGGGCAGGGGGTCACGGCCATCCTGGAACGCCCGTAGCCGCGAGGGGCTTCCGCAACGACGCCCTTCTGTCGCGAGGGACTCCGCCACGATGACCTTCTGTCGCGAGGGACTTCCGCCACGATGACCTTCTGTCGCGAGGGACTCCGCCACCACGCCTTCTGCCGCAAAGGGCTCCGCCACCAGCCCGTCTGCCGCAAGGGACTCCGCCACCACGCCCGTCTGCCGCGAGGGCGTGCCGCCGCAGCGGGCCTCTGCCACAACGGCCGGCTGCCACAACGGCCGGCTGCCACAACGGCCGGCTGCCACAACGGCCGGCTGTCACGACGGCCGGCTGTCACGACGGACTTCCGCCATCACGCCCTTCTGCCACCCGCCCCCGCCGGACGGACGACCCGGCGATCGACGACGAGACCCGCCCGACCCCCCGAACCCGAGGAGCCGCACGTGTCAACGCCTTCATCCGCCCCCACGCCCGCTGCCCCGGCTTTGGTGGAGCCGACGAAGAGGAGAGGCCCGGACGGCCGGGTCCAGGAGGTCTCCGTACCGGCGTTCGCGCCTCCCGTGCTGCGGGGCTCGCTGGCGGAGATCCCGTTCGACAACGCCCGGGAGGCCCCAGCCGAGGCGGTGCTCAGCCGCAAGGACGCCGAGGGGGCCTGGCACGACGTGAGCGCCGCCGAGTTCGCCGCCGAGGTGCTGGCGGTGGCGAAGGGCCTGATGGCGGAGGGGCTGCGGGCGGGGGACCGGGTCGCGATCATGGCCCGTACGACGTACGAGTGGACGCTCCTGGACTTCGCGTCCTGGGCGGCCGGTCTGGTGACGGTCCCCGTCTACCCGACCTCCTCCGCGTTCCAGGCCCGCTGGATCCTCCAGAACTCGGGCGCGGTGGCGTGCGCGGTGGAGACGAAGGAGCAGGGCCGCCTGATCAGCCAGGAGCGCAGGCAACTGGGCGACCTGGCGCACCTGTGGCAGTTCGACACGGGGGCGATCGGCCACCTCAAGTCGCTCGGCAAGGACATCCCCGACGCGGCGGTGACGGCCCGCCGCGCCACGCTGGAACCCGACAGCCCCGCCACCCTCATCTACACCTCGGGCACCACGGGCCGCCCGAAGGGCTGCGTCCTCACCCACGGCAACTTCTTCGCCGAGGTGGACAACGCGATCGAACTGCTCCACCCGGTCTTCAAGTCGGTATCGAAGGACCCGGCGTCCACGCTGCTCTTCCTGCCGCTCTCGCACGTGTTCGGGAGGATGGTGGCGATCGGCTGCATGAGGGCGAGGGTCCGCCTCGGCCACGCCCCCTCCATCCAGACGGAGGACCTGCTGACGGACCTGGCGGGCTTCCGCCCCACCTTCCTCCTCGCCATCCCGTACGTACTGGAGAAGGTCTACAACACGGGCCGGGCGACGGCCGAAAAGATGGGCCGCGCTTCGTCGTTCGACCGCGCGGCACGCATCGCGCAGCGCTACGGAAAGGCGGTCGAGGCCGCCGAACACGGCACCGGCCCGGGTCCCGGCCTCGGCCTGCGCGCGGCCCGTGCCCTGTACGACCCGCTGGTCTACCGCCGCATCCGGGCGGCCCTCGGCGGCAAGGTCCGGTACGTGATCTGCGGCGGCTCCCCGCTGGGCCGGAGGCTCGCGGCGTTCTACGAGGGCGCGGGCATCGGCATCTTCGAGGGGTACGGCCTGACGGAGACGACGGCGGCCCACACGGTGACCCCACCCCTCAAACCCCGCCTGGGCACGGTCGGTTGGCCACTCCCCGGTACGTCGGTACGCATCGCGGACGACGGCGAGGTGCTGCTCCGGGGCGGCCAGGTGTTCCGGGGCTACTGGGACCCGGAACGCGCGGAACCGATCCCGTACCTCCTGGACGGCGACTGGTTCCCCACGGGGGACCTGGGGGAGTTGGACGAGGACGGCTACCTGTCGATCACGGGCCGCAAGAAGGACATCATCATCACGTCGGGCGGCAAGAACGTCACCCCGGCCCCCTTGGAGGACTGGCTCCGCGCCCACCCCTTGGTCAGCCAGTGCATGGTGGTCGGCGACAACCGCTCGTACATCACGGCCCTGATCACCCTGGAGCCGGACGGCCTCCAGCACTGGCGTCAGATGACGAAGAAACAGGACGTGCCGCTAAGGGAGTTGGTCCACGACGAGGACCTGCGCACGTCGTTGCAGCGAGCGGTGGACGAGGCGAACCGCCTGGTCTCCCGCGCGGAGTCGATCCGCAAGTTCGCGGTGCTGCCAGTGGACTTCACCGAGGAGCAGGGGCACTTGACGCCTTCGCTGAAACTGAAGCGGGACGCGATCGCGCGGGACTTCTCGGGAGAGATCGAGGAGTTGTATCGGCGGTGAGGGGGTGGGGTGACTGTTCTCGGTAGGGTGGGCTGGGGAATCGCCCCCTGACGGATCGGTGGCTTATGTCGGTTTCTCTGCAAGTCATGAAAAACACGGCTGCGCCGAACTAAAACCCCAGGTCACGAACTGTGCTCCCCGCGCGTGCGGGGGTGGTCCCGCGACCATCGGAAAGCTGAAGCGGTATTGGGCGTGCTCCCCGCGCGTGCGGGGGTGGTCCCGTGAGCACCGACGAGTGGATGGGGGCCTGACAGTGCTCCCCGCGCGTGCGGGGGTGGTCCCTTCGGCGGCGACATGCCCACCACCCTGGTGCGGTGCTCCCCGCGCGTGCGGGGGTGGTCCCAGCCGGTTGATGTTCGCCGCGGTGAGGGCGACGTGCTCCCCGCGCGTGCGGGGGTGGTCCCCGGCAACTACTCTCCGCGATGTACGCCTCGGCGTGCTCCCCGCGCGTGCGGGGGTGGTCCCGGGTCGTCAACGACCATCTTCCGGGCCGGGAAGTGCTCCCCGCGCGTGCGGGGGTGGTCCCCGGCTCCTGGCCGTGGAGCTGCGCCGCCGGGGGTGGTCCCGGAGGTCGCCGGGCACGGGACGGAATGGCGACGTGCTCCCCGCGTGTGCGGGGGTGGTCCCGCGTCCCGGACGAGGACGAACCGGAAGCCGAGATGCTCCCCGCGCGTGCGGGGTATTGCCTGCGAGGAATTGTTGATGCGGGGGCCCTGGGTAACGAGCTGAACCCGCTCCTCACCGACTCCGTAATACGGTGGAGCGGCCCCGGCTCCATGGCCGACTGGACGCGGTGGAGCGATTGGCGGATGCGGTTCTCTCTGTATCCAACGGCTGCTGACGTGGCTGTGCCAGGTCAGCAGCCGTTGGATGCGGCGCGAGGCCAGCCGGGCTGGTCCCCGAGCGCGACGTTGTCACGGGTGTAGTGCATTGCCGTTCGTCAGAGGTCGTCGGGCAGCAACCGGAATGCCATGTGCCCAGTCAGGGGCCGCACCATACGGAAGTGGCGGTCGGTGGTGAAGATGACCTCTGTACGGTACGCGGCGGCCAGCGCGACGTTCATCGCGTCTGCCATCCCGATGCCCTTGCCGCTGTCCGCGTCCACGTAGCCCTCCGCGACGGCGATCGCAGCACTCAGGTGCGCGCCGACAGACGGGACCTCGAAGCGTCTGGTGGCTGCGTTGTGTTCGATGAACCGTGCCGCCTTCAGGGCCTGGCGTGGCCCGGCCTTCGTGGTGATCAGGTAGTCGAGCTCGGCCAGGACGAAAGGGGAGATGATCAAGTGGCTGATCGCCGCCAGCCCCTCTTTGTGTGATTCGTGGCCGGCGAGTCTCGGGTCGAGAAGTCGGTAGAGGGCGTTGGTGTCCGCGATGGCGACCAGGCTCAAGACCCCATCCCCTTGAGCACGTCCTCGATCTCGTCGTCGGTGAGATCAGGCAGGCCGAGATCGGGGAGCTCTATGGCACCCATGGGGTCGGTGGGGTACGGGGGGATGTCGTCGTCGCTGATGGGCACGACACGCGCGACAGCAGTGCCGTTCTTGGTGACGGTGATGGTCTCACCGCGTGCTGCCGCAGCAAGGATCTGTGAGGATCTCTGATTGAACTCACGAGCAGTGGTCTCCATGTACTACATGTTACTACATGTTGGCCGAGGCTCCGGCGTCGTCAGCCTCATTGAACGGACCGCTTCTTCCCGAAAGGTGCGTTCGGCTCGTAGTGCCTGGTCGGACGGCCTACTCTTCGACGCCGAAAACATCGTGAGTTAGACGAACGCTCCCCGCGCGTGCGGGGATGGTCCCGTGAATCGGGAGTCCCGAGGGATCCCGGTTCAGTGCTCCCCGCCAATGCGGGGATGGCCCCGCGTACGCCGCGTCGGCCGGGATGGTCTGGTCGTGCTCCCCGCGCCCGCGGGGCCCGGTCCGGTGCTCGCTTCGGTCGGGCGGCGGGCCGGCGACGGCCGTTTCTGCCGGGCAGGCTTCGACGTCGATCGGCGGAACCGGCAGGCGGGTCGTCCCAGTGGCGCGATCAGCAGCCGGTGGGCCGAAGCCGCTCCCGGGGGCGCGGCCACGTCCCGGCGCGGTTCTCGGCCGCCGCCTTCGACGCCTGACCCGCCGGACAGTCCCTAGCCGTCCACCAGCGACGCCACCAGGCGCGTCATGGCCGGCCGTGGGTCGGGCGTGCCGGGCCAGCCGGTCATCAGGAGGTGGTGGGCGGTACCCACGATCGCGAGGGCCACGGTGCTCGGGTCGATCGCCTCCGCCACCCTGCCGAGCCCCTGCTCGGCCTCCAGATAGCCGGTGACGGCCTCCTGGATCGCGGAGAAGCCCGGCGCCCCGTCCTGGAGGGCCTCCCGGATGCGCGACGCGGCCGCGGGGCGGGTCATGGCCAGGCCCGACACGGCGGGGCCGCCGGAGTCGAACAGGGCGAGGACGACCGCGTCGAGGTTCCCCGCCACCGTGCCCTGCCCGGCGAGGACCGCCAGCGCCCGCGCCTTCTCCGCCGTCCGTGCGAACCGGTCGAGGCAGAGCTCGGCCACGAATTCGTCGAACCCTGCGAAGTGCGCGTGCAGCAGCCCCTTGGCGCAGCCCGCCTCGGTGGTGACGGACCGGCTGGTGAGCGCGCCGGGGCCGTCCCTTTCCACCACGCGCTCGGCGGCCGCGAACAGCCGCTCGCGCACGTCGGGCGTCGCCACTCCGCGCGGTGACATGGGCCTCGCTTCCGTTCTGCCGCCATCGCCCACAGGGGGCGGACCTCTTCGATCGTAGCGGCGTTCGATCGTAGCGGCGATTGCCTATTTGGGCACGCGCCCATACTGTTTGGGCAAGCGCCCATTCCTCCGTCCCACCTCAGGAGACGCCCGTGTCGGACATCGTCAACACCGAGCAGGCAACCGCATGGAACGGCCCCGAAGGCGTCCACTGGGCGCGCAACGAGGACCGCTGGAACGCCGTGAACGAGGGCTTCAACGAACCGCTGCTCGAAGCCGCCGGCATAACCGCCGCTCATCGGACCCTCGACCTCGGCTGCGGCTCCGGGCAGACCACGCGCCTCGCCGCGCTGCGGGCGCCTCGGGGGAGCGCGCTGGGCCTCGACCTGTCCGGCCCGATGCTGGCCGAGGCGCGGGCCCGCGCGGAGAAGGACGGGATCACCAACGTCTCCTTCACGCGGGGCGACGCGCAGGTCCACCCCTTCGAGCCCGGCGCGTTCGACGCGGCGATCAGCCGATACGGGGTGATGTTCTACGCCGACCCCGTAGCGGCCTTCGGCAACGTCGGCCGGGCCCTGCGCCCCGGAGGCCGCCTGGCGTTCGTCTGCCCGGCCGACGCCATGCTCAACGGCTGGGTGGTGGCGATGGCGGCACTGCGCGCCTTCCTGCCGGTCGGTGACTTCGGAAAGCCGGGACTGCCCGGCATGTTCTCCCTGGCCGCCCCGGACCACATCCGTGACGTCCTCACCGCGGCCGGGTTCACCGGCATCACCGTCAACCACGCGCAGACGTACGGGGCATGGGGACGCGGGGCCCAGGACGCGGCGGGTTTCCTGCTGGGAACGGGCCCCGGCCGCCACCTGATGGAGCAGGCCGACGCGGCCGCACGGACCCGCGCCCGCCGCACCCTGACGGAACACCTGCGCGACCACGAGGCGGCGGACGGCACGGTCCGGCTGCGCAGCACGTCGTGGCTGGTCACGGCAGATCGCCCGGCCGCCCCATCGGGCAGGTCCTAGACCGGCGGGTACGCGTTCTCGGGCCACGGCCGGGCCGTCCCTTCACGCGGGCACCCCGGTGCCGGCAGCTCCATGGGACGGCCCCCCACCACCACAGCGGAAATGGGTGGCTTTGTTGGTGAGTTACGAGAGCACCTGTTGCCCGGCGCCAAGAGCAGGCTCTTCCACGGGAGAGTGATATCGCTGAGTTTTGAGAGCACCTGGATGCTTGCTTCGGGACCATGGTTGTGCTCTGCACGACGAGGGGGCCGGGGTGCTGCCGAAGTCCAAGGTCGATCTGTACGCGGCGATCCGCCGTGATTCGCGTCAGGGCCTGTCGAACCGTGCTCTCCAGCGGCAGTACGGCGTCGGGTTCCTGACGGTGCAGAAGGCGTTGTCGTCGGCCTGGCCGGAGCCTAGGAAGCAGCTTCCGCCGAGGGCGACCCGGCTGGATCCGTTCAAGCCGTTGATCGACCAGATGCTGCGGGCGGACCTGGACGCGCCGCGCAAGCAGCGGCACACGGTGAAGCGGATCTTTGAGCGGCTGCTGGATGAGCACGGCGCGGACGAAATCTCGTACCAGATGGTCCGCGGCTACGTTGCTACGCGCCGTGAGGAGATCAGGGTCCAGGCCGGCCGGGGTGTGGTGGAGGCGTTCGTCCCGCAGACCCACAAGCCCGGAGCCGAGGCGGAGGTCGACTTCGGCGACGTGACCGTGAGGTTGGCCGGCGAGCTGGTGACCTGCTACCTGTTCGCGTTCCGGCTGTCCTACTCGGGCAAGGCCGTGCATCGGATCTTCGCGTCGGCCGGGCAGGAGGCGTTCTTCGAGGGCCACGTCCACGCTCTCAACGTGCTGGGCGGAGTGCCGACCTCGAAGGTCCGCTACGACAACCTTAGAGCCGCCGTCGCCCAGGTGTTGGGCTTCTCGCGGCAGCGGGTGGAGGCCGAGCGGTGGACCGCGTTCCGCTCGCACTACGGCCTGGAGGCTCTTTACTGCCAACCTGGAATCCGCGGCGCCCACGAGAAGGGCGGGGGTCGAGGGCCAGATCGGCTGGTTCCGCCGGAATCACCTCGTTCCTGTTCCGGAGGGCGCCACGCTTGCCGAGCTCAACGAGATGATCGAGCGGTGGGACGAGGAGGACGATGCCCGGCGGATCCGGTCGCGGCCCCGGACGATCGGCGAGTACTTCACAGCTGAGCGGCCGCTGTTGGGCCCGTTGCCGGACGAGCCGTTCGAGACGGGCCGGCTCTTCACCCTGCGGGTTGACCGCTACAGCCAGATCAGCGTCCGCACCAACCGCTACTCGGTGCCAGTGCGGCTGATCGGCCGGACCGTCCGCGCGATGCTGCATGCCTCCGAGCTGGTGGTCCACGACGGCCGCGAGGAAGTCGCCCGGCACGAACGGCTGATTGCCAAGGGCGGGCTGCCGCCTCGACCTGGACCACTACCTGGAGGCACTCGTGCGCAAGCCCGGTGCCCTGCCGGGAGCGACCGCCCTCGATCAGGCCCGATCCGCAGGCAGATTCACCCCGGTCCATGACGCCTGGTGGGCGGCGGCAGTCAAGGCCCACGGCGAACGCGACGGCACCCGCGCGCTGATCGAAGTCCTCCTTCTCGGCCGCCACCTGCCCCACGAACACCTGGTCACCGGCCTCGCGGCGGCCCTGAAGACGGGCGCACTGACCGCGGACGCCGTCGCACTTGAAGCCCGTAAGGCAGCGGAGGAGGACGGCCATGCCCAAGAGGAACCTGTGCCGCCCACAGCCAGCCGGTCCAATGTCACGTCCCTAACCTCCCGCCGCCTGGCCCGCCTGCCACCCGACAAGCGGCCACTTCCCTCGGTTGCCCACTACGACCAGTTGCTGCGACTGCGTCGGCCGGACCGCCCCACCCCCTGAAGGAGAACGACCGTGACCTTCCCTCGCCAGCGAGGACTCACCGAGCAGGCCGCCACCGCAGCGGTCGACCAGGCATGCCGGATGCTGCGGCTTCCCACCATCCGCAACCAGTTCCCCGAGCTCGCCGAGACCGCCGGCCGCGAGCAGATGTCCTACCTCGGCTTCCTCGCCGAGCTCCTCCTGGCCGAGTGCGACGATCGGGCCCGACGACGCTCCGAACGACGGATCAAGGCCGCCGGCTTCCCCCGCGACAAGTCGCTTCGCAAGTTCGACTTCGACGCCAACCCGAACATCGACGCGGCCTTGATTCACACCCTCGCCAAGTGCGAGTGGATCAAGAAGAGCCTGCCGCTCTGCCTCATCGGCGACTCCGGCACCGGCAAGTCCCACCTGCTGATCGCGCTCGGCACCGAAGCCGCGATGGCCGGCTACCGGGTCAAGTACGTGCTGGCGACGAAGCTGGTCAACGAGCTCGTCGAGGCCGCCGACGAGAAGCAACTGACCAAGACCATCGCCCGCTACGGCCGCGTCGATCTTTTGTGTATTGACGAGCTCGGCTACATGGAACTCGACCGCCGCGGCGCCGAACTCCTCTTCCAGGTTTTGACCGAACGGGAGGAAAAGAACAGCGTGGCCATCGCCTCGAACGAGTCGTTCTCCGGCTGGACGAAGACCTTCACCGACCCGCGTCTTTGCGCTGCGATCGTCGACCGCCTCACCTTCGGCGGCAACATCATCGAGACCGGCACCGACTCCTACCGCCTCGCCACCACCCGCGCCCGCGCAGAGCAGCAGGCTGCGGCCGGCTGACTCCCCACAGACGAGCGAGCGCGACCACGGGGCGCCGGGCGGCTGGCAGAAGGTCGGAACATGATCTACCGGAAGTCGTTCAGCCAGTCGCCCGGGAGCAGGTCACGTATTCCGTCGAGGGCTGGTTCGGTGCGGCCACGGGCCAGCAGAGCCATGCCGTCGTCGTCACGCAGAAGCACGTCATGGCCCAGGAACCAACGGATGGCGTGCTCCTCCTCGCCCATCGGATAGGCCGGGAACGGCAGCCGAGTGCAGTTCTGTTCCAGCAGATCAACGCCGTAGTCGTCGAAGTCGCTCAGGAAGTCGCAGAGCTCGCCTTCGGCCTGCAGGGATTCCGACAGCACGATCTCGATGAAGCACAGGGACAGCCGCTCCAGCCAGCTCTCCCAGCGTTCGGCAGCCTTGTCAGCCAAGTCGGCCCTGATGAACACGACAGGGTCTTCGTCCACCACCTCATCGAGGAGGATCCCCCAGGAACAGGCCCCCTGGTTCTCATGCCGGAAGACCAGAGCTTCCTTAGCCTCGTCCACATACAGCTCTGACGGGCTGAGCAGGACGTCATGGTTGCTGGTCAGGTCCTGACGGCGGCCGAGCAGCAGATACGCCTCTCGAAGCGCCAGTGGCAGCCGGAAGCCGAGCCTCTCCTCCGCGGCCACGAGATCCGCCTCGCCCCAGCCGTCGTCATCACCGAGCGCCTCCGACCAGTTCGCAACGAACCCGCGGATGAACTCCCAGGCGCCCCTGCGGCCTTCAACACCCGCAGCGAGCGACCGCACCATATCGAACTCACGTGTCATGCCAGGACGATATCGGCTCCACCCACGCAGCCCTCGGGCACCTGCACAGAGCGGTAGACACGCCGGTACTGGTGCTCTCGGAACTCAGTGACATTTCCACTCGGCTAGATCAACATCCGCTGCCGCAACTCGGCATCAAACGCTCTTCGTCATCACCTACGAAGCCAAAATGGGATACCGCCCCGGCCGGAAAGGGCGGAGACTCGTCCCATGGGTGCTGACATGGGGGCGTTCCGCGAGGCGGTCACCGCGTGGGCGGCCGGTGCGCCCGGTGAGCCCGCCCGGGAGCTGGCCCCGCGACTCCCCGTCCGGACCGCCGTCCTCCTTGAAGGGCTGAGCGACGCCGCAGCGGTCAACGCCCTGGCCGAGGGCCGGGGCCGGGACCTGGCCGCCGAGGGCGTGTGCGTCCTGCCGATGGGCGGCGCGATGAGCGTCGGCCGCTTCGCCGGCCTCCTCGGGCCCTCCGGCCTGGGCCTCCGCCTCACCGGCCTGTGCGACGAGCGGGAGAGCGGCTACTACGCCCGAGGCTGGGAGCGGGCCGGTGCGACGGGGAAGCAGGAGTTCTTCGTCTGCGCGGCCGATCTGGAGGAAGAGCTCATCCGCGCCCTGGGCGTGCCACGGGTGGAGGAGCTGATCCAGGCGGAGGGCGACCTGCGCCCCCTCCGGATCTTCCTGCGCCAGCCCGCCCAGCAAGGCCGTTCGCCCGAGCAGCAGTTGCGGCGCTTCCTCGGTACGAAGAAGGGGCGCAAGATCCAGTACGGCCGCGTCCTGGTCGAAGCCCTCGACGCCGACCGCGTACCCGCCCCCCTCGACGACCTGCTCGCCGTCCTCTGAATCCAGCGCGCCACACCCCGGGGTCTGGCCGCACGGATCGAACTGCACGGCTCCGGAGAACGGGCCGGCCCACCGGCCGTGCCCGACGCGAACCCGAACGGGGGGAGGGGAACCCGTACAGAGGGTGCCACGTCGTAGTGCCGGACGGCTGGAACGGCCTGGGGAAGACCGGGGAGAAACGGGGTGCGGGGATGGGCGCGAAGCCGAAGGCGCGGGCGTGGTCAGGGGCTCTGGCGGTGGCAGCGGTCGTGCTTGTCGGAGGGGCGGGCTGCACGACGGGCGCGGAAAGCGGCGGAGGGCTCAAGGCGGACGGCGTCGCTGAGCTTGTTCTTTAACCTCTGCCTGTGGTTGGCCCCTTGGCTGACCACGGGTTTTCGTGTTCGCAGGACAGCTGGACGACGTCCGCGTGATCATGTGATTCGGCCGTAAGGCACGATGACAACCTGAG
>NZ_JAEBEP010000017.1:0-142123 GCF_046548915.1 Streptomyces sp. cmx-18-6
CGAACCCGGAAGCTAAGCCTTTCAGCGCCGATGGTACTGCAGGGGGGACCCTGTGGGAGAGTAGGACGCCGCCGAACAATTTTTCCGGGAAAGCCCCGCACCGTATGGTGCGGGGCTTTCCTGCGTTTACGGAACGCGTCGGCTGGCCCTCCCCCGGCAGGGCCGGAGGCCGGGCCCGGAGCGGGAGACTGCTGCCGGCTCTGGTCCGGCACTGGTTATGAGCATCCGTGGATCCGGTGTATGGTTTACCTCGTTGCCACAGCGCAGCGAGGCCCCAATAGCTCAGTCGGTAGAGCGTCTCCATGGTAAGGAGAAGGTCTGCGGTTCGATTCCGCATTGGGGCTCAGAGAGAAAAGGAAAGGCCCCCGTCATATGGCGGGGGCCTTTCGCGTTGTCGGTGTTCCTGCTTCGTGGGACTCAGACGCTGGGAGGCTCCGGGACGCGCATGACCAGGATGGCCATGTCGTCCGACGCGGGCTCCGCCGCGAAGCGTTCCACGGCCCGCAGGATGCGTGCCGCGACTGCTCCGGCCGTCAGGCCCGTACAGGTCGACAGGACGTCCGCGAGGCCGTCGTCGCCGAGCATGCGGGTGCCCTCGCGGCGTTCGGTGACGCCGTCCGTGACGCAGAGGAGGACGTCGCCCGGGTTGAGGGTGACCTCCTGCTCGTACAGGTCGAGGTCGTCGATGACGCCCAGCAGCGGCTGCGGCTCAGCGGCGGCCTCCACCGAGCCGTCCTGGCGCAGGCGCAGCGGCAGGGGGTGACCGGCGCAGACGACCTTCAGGAGGGCGCTGCCGTCCTCCTGGGGCCACAGCTCGCCGTACAGGAGGGTCAGGAAGCGGCTGCGGGCCCCTTCGTCGAGGATGGCCGCGTTGAGGCGCTCCAGGACCGCCGGGCCGGTGAAGCCCTCGCGGGCCAGCAGGCGCAGGGCGTGGCGGGCCAGACCCGTGACGGCGGCGGCCTCGGGGCCCGTACCGCAGACGTCGCCGATGGCGAAGCCGTACGCACCGTCGCGGATCGGGAAGACGTCGTAGAAGTCGCCGCCGACCTCGTTGCCCTCGCCGGCGGCCCGGTAGATGACGTCGAGGTCGACGTTCGGCACGTCGGGGAGGCCCGGGGGCAGCAGGCTGCGCTGGAGGGACTGGCTGATCGCCATGCGCTCCGAGTACAGGCGGGCGTTGTCCAGGGCCAGGGCGGCCCTGCGGGACAGGTCCTCGGCCAGTTCCAGGATCTCCTGGCGGAAGTGGTCGTCGGAGGGCTTCCCGAGCGTCAGCATGCCGATCACGCGGTTGCGGGCGACCAGCGGCAGGACCACCGTCTCGCCGCCGACCGCCTGGGCCGTGGCGAGGATGGTGCGGGTGGCCGTGCTCATGCTCAGCGGCGCATCGTGGTCGAGGCTGCGGGTGGACGTGCTCAGCGCCGCGCGGTGGCCGGCCTCCGAAGGGGCGGCCCAGATGCGGGCCCCCGGCGTCGGGACCGGGTCCGGCGGGGAGATTTTGGAGAGGAGGGCCTTGAGGCCGTCGATGAGGTCCTCGTCCTCGTGGAGCACGTACGAGAGGTACGGGTCCGAGGACTGGTCCGCGATCGTGTAGACGGCGCACCAGGTGGCCAGGGTCGGGACCGTCATCTGGGCCATCAGCGCCAGGGTCTGGTCGCGGTCGAGCGTGCCGGCCAGCAGGTCGGAAGCCTCGACGAGGAAGGACAGGGAGCCGCGGCGCAGCCGTTCCAGCTCGCCGAGGCGCGCGGACTCCACGGCCAGGGCGATGCGGTCGGCGGCGAACTGGAGGCGTAGGGCCTCCTCGTTCGAGTAGCGGCCGGGTGCTTCCGCGGCGACGCCCAGGGAGCCGGTGAGCCGGCCCTCGACCTTCAGCGGGACCGTGACCACCGAGCGCATCCCGGTGTCGGTGAGGAGGGGGACGGCGCCGGGGACGGCGGTCAGGTCCTCGTGGACGGCGGGCATGCGGGCGGAGCCGTAGCGGCCCGTTCCGGCCTCCACGGGGACCCGGGCGAAGCGCTGGCGGGCCGAGGGGAGGCCCGTCGTGGCGCGGACCTCGAGCTCCGTCTCGTCGTCGGTGGCGAGAAGGAGGAACGCGGCGTCCGCGTCGAGCATGTCGCGGGCCCGCTCTACCGTCCGCTGGAGCAGCCCGTCCAGGTCGTCGGGGGCGGGGGAGCCGATGAAGACCTCGAACGGGTCGGTGGAGCGGTGCTCGGAGGAGGGGTCGGAGACCGGGGCGCGGACCGGGGACTGAAGGACGGCGCGTTCGTAGTCGCGGACCAGGAGGCAGACCGTGGACGGTTCGCCCTCGGTGTCGCGGACCCGCAGATGCGATGCGTAGACGGGGATGGTCCGGCCGTCCGCGCAGCGGATTCCGTAGCTGCCCTCCCAGCGGGAGAGCCGGAGCGCGTCCGCGATGCCGGTGTTGGTGCCGGGGGTGTGCGGCCAGGCCACGAAGTCGGTGAGCTGCTTGCCCGCGACCTGGTCCGCCCCGTGCCCGAAGAGGAAGGCGGCGTCGTCGTTCCACGCGGCGATCGAGCCGGAGTGGTCGATCTGGACGACGGCGACCCGTACGCGCTGGTCCGTCACGGGCAGCAGCGCGGTGGGCAGGAGCGGCCCGGCGGAGCGGATGCCGACCGGGCGCTCGGGCAGGTCGAGCTGGAACCAGACGTGTTTACGGGTGGGGCTGTACTCGACGCCCCAGCGGGCGGCGAGCGCGGCGCAGAGCAGCAGGCCCCGGCCGTTCTCGCGGTCCGGGCTGCCGAAGTCGAGCCCGCTGCTCTGGAGCGGGACCTCACGCTCCGGGTAGTGGTCGGCGACCTCGATGCGGACGCCGTCCTCGGTGCGCAGGCAGAGCACGTCGGCCGCCGTGCCCGCGTGGATCACGGCGTTGGTGACGAGCTCACTGGTGAGGACGACGGCGTCGTCGACGACATCGTTGTACCCCCACCCCTGAAGAGTGTCCCGGACGAAGGCGCGGGCGGTCGCGACCGAGCGCCCGACCGGTTCGAAGGTGGCGGCCGCGCGCGCGGTGATCACAGCACTCCCCATATGGTGTCTCGTCGCTTCCCCGAGTCCTGTGCCCGTTTCTCGCCGCTTCGATTCGCTTGCCAGGCTAGACGTTCGTCGAGGGTGCCGGGTACACGAGGGCCGAGATCGGGACAGGACGCCCCAGGAGTGGTGCGCGGGCGCACGAGTATGGACTCCCGGTGGCAGGGAGGGGGTCAAGCCGGGGAGGTTGCCCGCCGACCTGTTCCGGCCTGGTACGTTGCAATGATTTGACGTCCGCCCGGCCGCCCGTTGACGGTGTGCTGAGGCGGTGAGCCAAAGTGGAACTGGGCAAGCTTCCGGATAGGCCCGAGCGAAACGGTCAACCCCTGCGGGAGGGACACGGTGGAGTCTGGCGTGGCGGCGCGGGGTTCAGATACGCGTACAAAAGGCGGACAGTCCGTGAAAAAGCAGCGCAATGGCACCGTCGAAGTGGACGCGGCAGCTCTGAACAGGCTGCTCGCGGGCCTCGTGGCGATGCGCGACGGCAATTTCCGCAGGCGGCTGACCGTCTCCGGCGACGGCGTGATGACGGAGATCGCGGCGGTCTTCAACGAGGTCGCCGACCGCAATCTCCATCTGACCGGCGAGCTGGCGCGGGTACGGCGTGTGGTCGGGCGTGAGGGCAAGCTCACCGAGCGGCTGGAGACGGGGGCGTGCGAGGGCTCCTGGGCCGCCGCGATCGACGCCTCCAACGAGCTGGTCGACGACCTCGCCCGACCGGTCTCCGAGGTGGGCCGGGTGCTGTCGGCGGTCGCCGACGGTGACCTGGAGCAGCGGATGGAGCTGCGGTCGCACACGACGGACGAGACGGTGCGCCCGCTGCGCGGCGAGTTCCTGAAGGTCGCCCGTACGGTCAACAACCTCGTCGACCAGCTGTCGGTGTTCACCGAACAGGTGACCCGCGTCGCCGTCGAGGTGGGCACCGAGGGCAAGCTCGGCGGGCAGGCCCAGGTGCGGGGGATGTCCGGGTCCTGGAAGGACCTCACGGACTCCGTCAACACCATGGCGTACCGGCTCACCGCCCAGGTCCGCGACATCGCGCTGGTGACGACGGCGGTCGCCAAGGGCGATCTGTCGCGGAAGGTCACCGTCCATGTGGCCGGCGAGATGCTTCAACTGAAGAACACCGTCAACACGATGGTCGACCAGCTGTCCTCGTTCTCCTCCGAGGTGACGCGCGTCGCCCGCGAGGTGGGCACGGAGGGCGAACTCGGCGGTCAGGCCACGGTGCCGGGTGTGGCCGGGGTGTGGAAGGACCTCACCGACTCCGTCAACACGATGGCAGGCAACCTCACCTCCCAGGTGCGCGGCATCGCGGAGGTGACGACGGCGGTCGCCAGCGGTGACCTGACGCAGAAGGTCACGGTGAGCGCACGCGGCGAGGTCGCCCAGCTCGCCGAGACGATCAACCAGATGACCGAGACGCTGCGCACCTTCGCGGACGAAGTGACGCGCGTGGCGAGCGAGGTCGGCGGCGAGGGGCTCCTCGGGGGCCAGGCGCAGGTGCCGGGTGCGGCGGGGACGTGGAAGGACCTCACCGATTCGGTGAACACGGTCTTCCGGAACCTGACGACCCAGGTGCGCGACATCGCCCAGGTGACGACGGCGGTGGCCAGCGGAGACATGTCGCAGAAGGTCACGGTCGACGTGGCCGGGGAGATGCTGGAGCTCAAGAACACCGTCAACACGATGGTGGACCAGCTTCAGTCGTTCGGTTCCGAGGTGACCCGGGTCGCCCGGGAGGTCGGCGTCGAGGGCCGGCTCGGCGGCCAGGCCGAGGTGCCGGGGGCGGCGGGGACCTGGAAGGACCTCACCGACTCGGTGAACACCGCGTTCCGCAACCTGACCGGTCAGGTCCGGGACATCGCGCAGGTCACCACGGCCGTGGCCAACGGCGACCTGTCGCAGAAGGTCACCGTGGACGTGGCCGGGGAGATGCTGGAGCTGAAGAACACCGTCAACACGATGGTGGCGCAGCTGTCCAGCTTCGCGGACCAGGTGACGCGGATGGCCCGGGACGTGGGCACCGAGGGACGCCTCGGCGGCCAGGCGCGCGTGGACGGCGTCTCGGGTACGTGGAAGGAGCTCACGGACTCCGTCAACTTCATGGCCGGAAACCTCACCTCCCAGGTGCGGCAGATCGCCCAGGTGACGACGGCGGTGGCGCGGGGCGACCTGTCGCAGAAGATCGATGTGGACGCCCGGGGCGAGATCCTGGAACTGAAGAACACCATCAACACGATGGTCGACCAGCTCTCCGCCTTCGCCGACCAGGTGACCCGGGTGGCCCGCGAGGTGGGCACGGACGGTCGGCTCGGCGGTCAGGCGCAGGTGCCCGGCGTGGCCGGAGTATGGCGCGATCTCACCGACTCGGTGAACGGCATGGCGGGGAACCTGACGGCTCAGGTCCGTAACATCGCGCAGGTCGCCACGGCGGTCGCGCGCGGTGACCTGTCGCAGAAGATCGACGTGGACGCCCGGGGCGAGATCCTGGAGCTCAAGAACACCCTCAACACGATGGTCGACCAGCTCTCCAACTTCGCGGAGCAGGTGACGCGGGTCGCCCGCGAGGTGGGTACGGAAGGCATCCTCGGCGGTCAGGCCGAGGTGCAGGGCGTGTCCGGTACGTGGAAGGACCTCACCCAGTCCGTCAACGGCATGGCGAACAACCTGACCCTTCAGGTCCGTAACATCGCCGAGGTCACCACCGCGGTCGCCAAGGGTGATCTCTCCAAGAAGATCACCGTCGACGCCAAGGGCGAGATTCTCGAACTGGTCACGACCGTCAACACGATGGTCGACCAGCTGCTGAACTTCGCGGACGAGGTCACGCGAGTGGCGCGCGAGGTGGGCACCGAGGGCATCCTCGGCGGTCAGGCGCGGGTGCGCGGGGCGACCGGCATCTGGAAGGACCTCAGCGACAACGTCAACCTGATGGCCAACAACCTGACCAGCCAGGTGCGTAACATCTCCCGGGTCTCCTCCGCGGTCGCCAACGGCGATCTGACGAAGAAGGTCACCGTGGAGGCGCGCGGCGAGGTCGCGGAGCTGGCCGACACCGTCAACACGATGGTGACGACGCTGTCTTCCTTCGCGGACGAGGTCACCCGGGTGGCCCGCGAGGTGGGCACAGAAGGCGAGCTGGGCGGCCAGGCCCGCGTGCCGGGAGTCTCCGGTACGTGGAAGGACCTCACGGAGTCCGTGAACTCGATGGCCTCCAACCTGACCGGCCAGGTGCGGCAGATCGCCACGGTCACCACGGCCATCGCCAAGGGCGACCTGACCAAGAAAATCGACATCGACGCGCGCGGTGAGATCCAGGAGCTGAAGAACACCATCAACACGATGGTCGACCAGCTCTCCTCGTTCGCCGAGCAGGTGACCCGGGTCGCCCGCGAGGTGGGCACCGAGGGGCAGTTGGGCGGTCAGGCGCGGGTGCGGGACGTGGACGGCACCTGGCGCGACCTCACCGAGTCGGTGAACGAGATGGCCGGGAACCTGACCCGGCAGGTGCGCGCCATCGCGGCCGTCGCCACGGCGGTGACCCGCGGCGATCTGAACCTGAAGATCGACGTGGACGCGGCCGGCGAGATTCAGGTCCTCCAGGACAACATCAACACGATGATCGCCAACCTGCGCGACACCACCCTCGCCAACAAGGAGCAGGACTGGCTCAAGGGCAACCTCGCCCGGATCTCCGGTCTGATGCAGGGCCGCCGCGACCTGGACGACGTGGCCTCGCTGATCATGAGCGAGCTGACGCCGGTGGTGTCGGCGCAGCACGGCGCGTTCTTCCTGGCCATGTCTCCGGGCGACTCCGACGAGGTCGGCCCGGACAACGGCGCCGACAGCTCGTACGAGCTGCGGATGCGGGGGAGTTACGGCTACTCCGCGGGATCGATGCCGACCTCGTTCCGGCCCGGCGAGACGCTCATCGGGACGGCGGCCGAGGAGAAGCGGACCATCCAGGTCGACAACGTGCCGCCGGGGTATCTGAAGATCTCCTCCGGTCTCGGGGAGGCGCCGCCCGCGCATGTGATCGTGCTGCCGGTGCTCTTCGAGGGCAAGGTCCTCGGCGTGATCGAGCTGGCCTCCTTCCAGCCGTTCACGCACATCCAGCGGGACTTCCTCAACCAGCTCGCCGAGATGATCGCGACGAGCGTCAACACGATCAGTGTCAACACCAAGACCGAGAAGCTCCTTGAGCAGTCCCAGGAGCTGACCGAGCAACTGCGCGACCGGTCGCAGGAGTTGGAGAACCGGCAGAAGGCCCTCCAGGCGTCCAACGCCGAACTGGAGGAGAAGGCCGAGCTGCTGGCCCAGCAGAACCGCGACATCGAGGTGAAGAACACCGAGATCGAGGAGGCGCGGCAGGTCCTGGAGGAGCGCGCCGAACAGCTCGCGGTCTCGATGCGCTACAAGTCCGAGTTCCTGGCGAACATGTCGCACGAGTTGCGCACGCCGCTCAACTCGCTGCTGATCCTGGCCAAGTTGCTGGCGGACAACGCCGAGGGCAATCTGTCGCCGAAGCAGGTCGAGTTCGCCGAGACGATCCACGGGGCCGGTTCCGACCTGCTCCAGCTGATCAACGACATCCTCGACCTGTCGAAGGTCGAGGCGGGCAAGATGGACGTCAGCCCGACCAGGATCGCGCTGGTCCAGCTGGTCGACTACGTGGAGGCGACGTTCCGCCCGCTCACCGCGGAGAAGGGCCTCGACTTCTCCGTACGGGTCTCGCCGGAGCTTCCCGCGACGCTGCACACCGACGAGCAGCGCCTCCTCCAGGTGCTGCGCAACCTGCTGTCCAACGCGGTGAAGTTCACCGACGGCGGGGCGGTGGAGCTGGTGATCCGGCCGGCCGGAGCCGATGTGCCGAACGCGATCCGGGAGCACCTGCTGGAGGCGGGTTCGCTGCGGGACGCGGACGCCGATCTGATCGCGTTCTCCGTCACCGACACCGGGATCGGGATCGCCTCCAGCAAGATGCTGGTGATCTTCGAGGCGTTCAAGCAGGCGGACGGCACGACGAGCCGCAAGTACGGCGGCACGGGCCTCGGCCTCTCCATCAGCCGGGAGATCGCGCGGCTGCTCGGCGGCGAGATCCACGCGGCGAGCGAGCCGGGCCGGGGCTCGACCTTCACGCTGTACCTGCCGCTGCACCGCGCCGAACTGCCTCCGCAGGGATACCCGCAGGTGGGTTCCGGTTCCACCGAGGGGCTGGGCGGCGGGTCCGAGAACGGACAGGCGCAGCCGGGCGGCGATTCCGCGCCGCTGGGGGACCCGGCCAACTCCGCCGGGGTGTTCCGGCGGCGGCGCAAGGCCCTCGGGGACGCGGCCCGGCGGCCCGCGCTGCCGGCCGGACGGCCCGCGACCGAGAGCGTCCCGCAGGAGGAGTGGGTGCAGGGGAGCCCGGCCGGGACGGAGGAGGCTCCGGAGCCTCGGCGGACGTTCCGCTTCCGCGGTGAGAAGGTGCTCATCGTCGACGACGACATCCGTAACGTCTTCGCGCTCACCAGCGTGCTGGAGCAGCACGGACTAGCCGTGCTGTACGCGGAGAACGGCCGCGAGGGGATCGAAGTCCTGGAGCAGCACGACGATGTGACGGTCGTGCTGATGGACATCATGATGCCCGAGATGGATGGTTACGCGACCACGACCGCGATCCGGCGGATGCCGCAGTTCGCCGGGCTGCCGATCATCGCGCTCACCGCGAAGGCGATGAAGGGCGACCGGGAGAAGGCGATCGACTGCGGTGCTTCCGACTATGTGACGAAGCCGGTCGATCCTGATCACCTGCTCGGCGTTATGGAGCAGTGGATGCACGGAGAGTGATCGGATGCTGAACGAATAGCGGCGAGTTGCTGACCGGCTGTGCCTGAACGGGTGTGAACGCGCGGTATCCGGGGAACCTTCTGGTCTCTCACCGCGTTTGCGGTACGTGCACAGTGACATCGCGGTGACAGGGTGTGGTGACGGGCGGGGTGCGGCTACCATGACCGGCACAAGGACGGACGGCGTAAGGGAGTCGTCCCCTGGGGCGGCACCCGGTGCATTTCCGGGGCGAGGAGGACGGGCCATGGTGCAGAAGGCCAAGATCCTCCTGGTCGATGACCGGCCGGAGAATCTGCTGGCGCTGGAGGCCATCCTCTCTGCGCTCGATCAGACACTGGTCCGGGCATCGTCAGGGGAGGAGGCGCTCAAAGCGCTGCTCACGGACGACTTCGCGGTCATCCTGCTGGACGTCCAGATGCCGGGCATGGACGGTTTCGAGACCGCCGCCCACATCAAGCGGCGTGAGCGGACCCGGGACATCCCGATCATCTTCCTCACCGCGATCAACCACGGCCCGCACCACACCTTCCGGGGATACGCGGCCGGCGCGGTGGACTACATCTCCAAGCCGTTCGACCCGTGGGTGCTGCGCGCCAAGGTCTCGGTCTTCGTCGAGCTGTACATGAAGAACTGCAAGCTCCGCGAGCAGGCCGCGCTCCTGCGGCTCCAGCTGGAGGGCGACGGCCAGGCGGGCGGCGGACACGAGAAGGAGCCGGCCGGTCTGCTGGCCGAACTCTCCGCGCGGCTCGCGGCGGTCGAGGAGCAGGCGGAAGCCCTCTCCAAGCAGCTCGACGACGAGTCCGCCGACGCCGCGGCTGTCGCCACGGCGGCCCATCTCGAACGCAAGCTCACCGGTCTGCGGCGCGCGCTCGACGCACTGGAGCCGGGCACGGGCGGCGGCACCGGCGTGCTGCCCGCTCCGAACTAGCCGCGCCTTCCGGCCGGATCAGGGGGACTTCGGGCGGTGCCCGGATCGCCCCTGCCGTGAGTGCGCGTCAGTTCCCGGTTCCCGTGCGGCGACACGGTCGGGTGAACCAGTAGGCGAACGTGTTCACGGGCGTGGACAGCGGTAACCTCGGCACCATGGCCTCACGTACGTCCGGCAAGGGTTCCCAGGGCACGGCGGGCACCGCGAAGCGCGTCGGCCGTACCCCGGGGCCGGCGAAGAAAGCCGCGCCCCCCAGGAAGACCGCCCCCAAGAAGTCGACGGCGCCCGCGAAGAAGGCGGCGGCCAAGAGGCCCGCACCCAAACCCGCGCCGTCCCCCACCAACGGGGTCTACCGGCTGGTGCGCGCGCTCTGGCTGGGCACGGCGCACGGCGTCGGCGCGGTGTTCCGCTCCATAGGGCGCGGCGCGAAGGGACTCGACCCCGCCCACCGCAAGGACGGCCTCGCGCTCCTGCTGCTCGGCCTCGCGCTGATCGTGGCCGCGGGCACCTGGTCCAACCTCCAGGGGCCGGTCGGCGACCTGGTGGAGATGCTGGTGACCGGGGCGTTCGGCCGGCTCGACCTGCTCGCGCCGATACTGCTCGGCGCCATGGCCGTACGGCTGATCCTGTATCCGGAGCGGCCGGAGGCGAACGGCCGTATCGTCATCGGGCTCTCCGCCCTGGTGATCGGCATCCTCGGCCAGGTCCACATCGCCTGCGGGTCGCCGGGCCGCGCGGACGGCACCGAAGCGATGCAGGACGCGGGAGGGCTCGTGGGCTGGGCCGCGTCCAAGCCGCTGATCTTCATGATGGGCGAAGTGCTCGCCGTACCGCTGCTGGTGCTGCTCACCGTCTTCGGCCTGCTCGTCGTCACCGCCACCCCGGTCAACGCCATCCCGCGCCGGCTGCGGCAGCTCGGCGTCCGCCTCGGCATCGTGGAACCGGCGCACGAGCCCGGTGAGGCGTACGAGGACGACGACGAGCGGTACGACGAGCAGTGGCGCGAGGCGCTGCCGGAGCGGACCGGGCGGCGCGGCGCGCGCCGCGCGGACCCGGACGCCGTGTACGACCACGACCACGCCGAGGCGGAAGCGCTCACCAAGCGCCGCAGGCCCCGCAGGCCGGCCGCGCAGCCCGCGATGAACCGGCCCCTGGACGCGGTGGACGTCGCCGCCGCGGCCGCCGCCGCGCTCGACGGGGCCGTACTGAACGGCATGCCGCCCTCGCCCGTCGTCGCCGACCTGACCCAGGGCGTCTCGGTGGACCGGGACCGCGAGCACACCGGGACGCCCGTCCCCGGGGCCCGGGAGGCCGAGCGGGACGGCCGTGCGGCGAGCGGCCGGGGCGGGCGGAAGGACCGGGGCGCCGGCACGGCGGGGTCCGCCTCCGCAGGCGTGTCCGATCACTCCGGAGCCGTATCCGATCGCCCTGGGGCTGATCCCGATCGTTCCGGGTCTGTACCTGATCTCACCAAGCCCGTTCCCGAGCGGACCGGTGCCCTTCCCGCCCGGGCCGAACAGCTCCAGCTGTCCGGCGACATCACGTACTCGCTGCCCTCCCTGGACCTGCTGGAGCGCGGCGGTCCCGGCAAGACGCGCAGCGCCGCCAACGACGCCGTGGTCGCCTCGCTGACCAACGTGTTCACCGAGTTCAAGGTCGACGCCGTCGTCACCGGCTTCACGCGGGGCCCGACCGTGACCCGTTACGAGATCGAGCTCGGGCCGGCCGTGAAGGTCGAGAAGATCACGGCGCTCGCCAAGAACATCGCGTACGCCGTGGCCAGCCCGGACGTGCGGATCATCTCCCCGATCCCGGGGAAGTCCGCCGTGGGCATCGAGATCCCCAACTCCGACCGGGAGATGGTCAACCTCGGCGACGTCCTGCGCCTCGCGGACGCGGCCGAGGACGATCACCCGATGCTCGTGGCGCTCGGCAAGAACGTCGAGGGCGGCTACGAGATGGCCAACCTGGCGAAGATGCCGCACGTCCTGGTCGCCGGCGCGACCGGCTCCGGCAAGTCCTCCTGCATCAACTGCCTGATCACCTCGATCATGGTCCGGGCCACCCCGGAGGACGTCCGGATGGTCCTGGTCGACCCCAAGCGCGTCGAGCTCACCGCCTACGAGGGCATCCCGCACCTGATCACCCCGATCATCACCAACCCCAAGAAGGCCGCCGAGGCGCTCCAGTGGGTCGTGCGGGAGATGGACCTGCGGTACGACGACCTCGCCGCCTACGGCTACCGGCACATCGACGACTTCAACCACGCCGTGCGCAGCGGCAAGGCCAAGGCGCCCGAGGGCAGTGAGCGGGAGCTCTCGCCGTACCCGTATCTGCTGGTGATCGTCGACGAGCTGGCCGACCTGATGATGGTCGCCCCGCGCGACGTCGAGGACTCGATCGTCCGCATCACCCAGTTGGCCCGCGCCGCCGGAATCCACCTGGTGCTCGCCACCCAGCGGCCCTCGGTCGACGTGGTGACCGGTCTGATCAAGGCGAACGTGCCCTCCCGGCTCGCCTTCGCCACCTCCTCCCTCGCCGACAGCCGGGTCATCCTCGACCAGCCCGGCGCGGAGAAGCTCATCGGCAAGGGCGACGGCCTCTTCCTCCCGATGGGGGCCAACAAACCCACGCGTATGCAGGGCGCGTTCGTCACCGAGGACGAGGTGGCCGCCGTCGTCCAGCACTGCAAGGACCAGATGGCCCCGGTCTTCCGCGACGACGTCGTGGTGGGCACGAAGCAGAAGAAGGAGATCGACGAGGACATCGGCGACGACCTGGACCTGCTCTGCCAGGCCGCCGAGCTGGTCGTCTCCACCCAGTTCGGGTCGACCTCGATGCTCCAGCGCAAGCTGCGGGTCGGCTTCGCGAAGGCGGGCCGGCTGATGGACCTGATGGAGTCGCGCAACATCGTCGGACCCAGCGAAGGGTCCAAGGCGCGCGACGTCATGGTGAAACCGGACGAGCTCGACGGGGTGTTGGCGGTCATCCGCGGGGAATCCGCTCCGTAGCGGCGCCATCGGGTCCGTACAGGTGAAGCCCGTAAAGGTTTTGTGGGCAACCGTTTCGTGCGGTCGTACGTCAAGTTGGAGGGAGGAGGAAACGATGCTCCTCCCTCCGGCCCAGCCCGTCGTCCCCCACACCCCGTTCGGCCCACTCCAGGTTGCCCAGTCCTCGATCGGGGCACGCCTCCGCATCCGCTCCGCTCCCGGAGAGGCCCGCGGGGTCGTCCGGCGAGACCCGATGGCGTACAAAGTCGTCCCTCCCGGTTGCCCCTCCCTTTCGTACCCCCCCTAGACTGAACATCCAGCAGGTGGCTCACGCTCGAAAGGCGCCCCCGTGTCCATCGGCAACTCCCCCGAAGACGACCGGCCTTCGATCGGTCGTGCCCTTCAGCAGGCTCGTATCGCCGCAGGTCTGACGGTCGAGGAAGTCAGCAGCTCCACCCGGGTGCGCATCCCCATCGTGCACGCGATCGAGGAGGACGACTTCTCACGCTGCGGCGGCGACGTCTACGCACGCGGCCACATCCGCAACATCGCCCGTGCCGTGGGCATCGACCCGGAACCTCTGGTCGAGCGTTACGACGACGGCCACGGCGGCCGTCCCGCACCGACCCCCGCGGCACCCCTGTTCGAAGCGGAGCGCATCCGTTCCGAACCCCGGCGGCCCAACTGGACCGCCGCCATGGTCGCGGCCATCGTCGCCGTGATCGGTTTCGTCGGCTTCACCCTGTTCAACGGTGGAGACGAGAAGCCCTCGAACACCGCCCAGGTGGCGGAGGGCTCCAAGCCCGACAAGAACGCGGCCAAACCCACCGCGACCAAGCCCGCCGACCCCAAGCCCGTGCCCTCCGAGAGTGCCATCGCCGCCGCCCCCCGGGACAAGGTGACGGTCAAGCTCAGCGCGGGCCAGGGCAAGAGCTGGATCTCCGTCAAGGACCACAGCGGACGGCTGCTCTTCGACGGGCTGCTGCTCCAGGGCGAGTCCAAGACCTTCCAGGACAAGGAGCGCATCGACCTCGTCCTCGGCAACGCCGGGGCGATCGAGCTCTTCGTCAACGGCAAGAAGCTCCAGGACCGCTTCGAGCCGGGTCAGGTCGAGCGGCTCTCCTACACCAAGGGCGACCCCGAGGCCGGCTGATACCGCGCCTCGTCACCGCCTCGACGGGCGTCCGGCTTCGTGCCGGGCGCCCGTCCGTGTCTCCCGGCGGGCCTGCCGCCTGTCACTCCCCGTAGCAGCGGGAGGGCAGGCAACCCTGCTCGGCGGGAGGGTCGCCGGGACGAAGTAGTCTTGAGTCCATGCCCGAACGCCGTACCGTCGCCCTTGTCACTCTTGGCTGCGCCCGTAACGAGGTGGACTCGGAGGAGCTGGCAGGCCGCTTGGCAGCGGACGGCTGGGACCTCGTCGAGGATGCCTCCGACGCGGATGTCGCAGTCGTCAACACCTGTGGGTTCGTCGAAGCCGCCAAGAAGGACTCCGTCGACGCCCTGCTCGAAGCCAACGATCTCAAGGACCACGGCCGCACCCAGGCCGTCGTCGCCGTCGGCTGCATGGCCGAGCGCTACGGCAAGGACCTCGCCGAGGCCCTGCCGGAGGCGGACGGCGTCCTCGGCTTCGACGACTACGCCGACATCTCCGACCGGCTCCAGACCATCCTCAACGGCGGCATCCACGCCTCGCACACCCCGCGCGACCGCCGCAAGCTGCTGCCGATCAGCCCCGCCGAGCGGCAGGACGCCGCCGTCGCGCTGCCCGGCCACGCCCAGGAGACGCCCGCCCCCGCCCCCGCGGACCTGCCCGAAGGCGTCGCACCGGTCTCCGGACCGCGCGCGCCGCTGCGCCGCCGGCTCGGCACCAGCCCCGTCGCGTCCGTGAAGCTCGCCTCCGGCTGCGACCGCCGCTGCTCCTTCTGCGCCATCCCCTCCTTCCGCGGCTCGTTCATCTCGCGCCGTCCCTCGGACGTGCTCCAGGAGACCCGCTGGCTGGCCGAGCAGGGCGTCAAGGAGGTCATGCTCGTCTCCGAGAACAACACGTCGTACGGCAAGGACCTCGGCGACATCCGCCTCCTGGAGACCCTGCTGCCCGAGCTCGCCGACGTGGACGGCATCGAGCGGATCCGGGTCAGCTACCTCCAGCCCGCCGAGATGCGCCCCGGGCTCATCGACGTCCTCACCTCGACGCCGAAGGTCGCCCCGTACTTCGACCTCTCCTTCCAGCACTCCGCCCCCGGCGTGCTGCGCGCGATGCGCCGCTTCGGGGACACCGACCGCTTCCTGGAGCTGCTGGACACCATCCGGAGCAAGGCCCCCGAGGCCGGCGCCCGCTCCAACTTCATCGTCGGCTTCCCCGGCGAGAGCGAGGCCGACCTCGCGGAGCTGGAACGCTTCCTCACCGGCGCCCGGCTCGACGCGATCGGCGTGTTCGGCTACTCCGACGAGGAGGGCACCGAGGCGGTCGGCTACGAGAACAAGCTCGACGCCGACACCATCGCCGAGCGGCTCGCCCACATCTCGCAGCTGGCCGAGGAGCTGACCTCGCAGCGGGCCGAGGAGCGCGTCGGGGAGACCCTCCAGGTGCTGGTGGAGTCCGTCGAGTCGGACGAGGACGGCGAGGTGGCGATCGGCCGCGCCGCGCACCAGGCCCCGGAAACGGACGGCCAGGTGGTCTTCACCACACGCGAGGGACTCGTGCCGGGCCTTATGGTCGAGGCGAAGGCAGTGGGCACCGAGGGCGTCGACCTGGTGGCCGAACACCACGAGCTTGCGGAGGCAGCCAGATGACGGGAGTCCCGGCATCCGCGGCAGGCGGCTCCGGCGCGAGGCCGGTCCGCGGCGGCAAGCTGGGCACTGCGGCCGTCAACCAGGCCAGCCTGTGGAACATCGCCAACATCCTGACCATGCTGCGGCTGCTGCTCGTGCCCGGTTTCGTCCTGCTGCTGTTCCACGACGGCGGATACGACCCGGCCTGGCGCTCCTTCGCCTGGGCGGCCTTCGCCATCGCCATGATCACCGATCTCTTCGACGGTCATCTGGCCCGGACGTACAACCTGGTCACGGACTTCGGGAAGATCGCCGACCCGATCGCGGACAAGGCGATCATGGGCGCGGCGCTGGTCTCCCTGTCGATCCTGGGCGATCTGCCGTGGTGGATCACCGGGGTGATCCTCGCCCGTGAGCTGGGCATCACGCTGATGCGGTTCTGGGTGATCCGGCACGCGGTGATCCCGGCCAGCAGAGGCGGCAAGCTGAAGACCCTGGCCCAGGGCACGGCGGCCGGGATGTACGTCCTGGCGCTCACCGGCCCCCTGGCGACCCTGCGCTTCTGGATGATGATGGTGGCCGTCGTGCTGACGGTCGTCACCGGACTCGATTACGTACGCCAGGCCGTCGTCCTGCGCCGCCGGAGCCTGGCCGCCGAGCGTGCCGCGATCGGACGGACCGCGGAGGCGCTCAACGAGGCCGCAGGGTCTCCGGGGGCGGGTGCCGGCTCCGGTGGTGCCGGTGTCGGCGTGGCGGTGAGCGGCGGGGAGTCCGGCGGCTCGACCGCGGTCGCGCCCGCCGTGAACGCCCGTGGTGCGGGCGATGCGGTCAAAGTGGCCGGTACGGCCGCCGCACCGGGCCTCACGGAGGTACGGGGAGCCGCCGAGGCCCGCGACGGCGCGGAGGCCGAGCGGTGACAGCCGCCGCCCGGGTGCTGCGGCTGCTCGTGGAGCGCGGGGAGACACTCGCCGTCGCCGAATCGCTGACGGGCGGCCTGGTGGCGGCCGAACTCACCTCCGTACCCGGAGCCTCGCAAGCCTTCCGGGGCTCGGTGACGGCGTACGCCACGGCCCTCAAGGCGAAGATCCTGGACGTGGACGGGGACCTGCTGGCGGAGCGCGGGGCGGTCGATCCGGAGGTCGCGCGGCAGATGGCGGCCGGGGTGCGGCGAGCTCTCGACGCGGACTGGGGGATCTCCACGACGGGCGTCGCCGGTCCCGAGCCGCAGGACGGACAGCCGGTGGGCACGGTCCACATCGCCGTCGCTGGGCCCCTCGGCGTCGAGAAAGTCTCCGCTCTGCGATTGAATGGTTCGAGGACGGAAATCCGTGAAGAGAGTGTGCGGAGCGCTCTCGGTCTGCTCGCGGATCTGCTCCTGGGCGAACACCGCGAAAATGCGCGGGCACAGGATACGGAACAGATCGGGGGGAATTGATGTTTGCAGCCCTGAGTGAACACGACATCGCTCCCCGCACGGCCGCAGCACAAGGCGGTACGGTAGGGCGTGAAGGATGCGGCTACGCGGTCCGAGGAGGGAGCCACCGATGATTCTGCTCCGTCGCCTGCTGGGTGACGTGCTGCGTCGGCAGCGCCAGCGCCAAGGCCGTACTCTGCGCGAAGTCTCCTCGTCCGCCCGGGTCTCGCTCGGTTATCTGTCCGAGGTGGAGCGGGGGCAGAAGGAGGCATCCTCCGAGCTGCTCTCCGCGATTTGCGACGCGCTTGACGTACGGATGTCCGAGCTCATGCGTGAAGTGAGCGACGAGCTCTCGCTCGCTGAGCTGGCCGAGTCGGCAGCTGCCAGTGATCCGGTCCCAGTACCGGTTCGTCCCATGCTCAACTCCGTCTCCGTCTCGTCGGTCGCAGGTGTGCCGTCAGGACGGGTGACCATCAAGGCGCCCGCGGAAGCGGTGGACGTCGTCGCCGCCTGACCGGCGCGCGGCACTGTGCTCGACCGGAGTCCCGGTCGGCCCCTCGGGGGCCGGCCGGGACTTCTGCGTTGCGGACCTCTCCCCGCGTGAGACGGCTCGCATCATGCCGACCAGCGGGCCCGCCATGGCCTGCGTCTCCTCGCGCAGCCCATGGCCCACCGCCCATCTCGCCCATGGTCGCGCCTGACCGCTCCGCCACCGGGTCGGCCAGTTGCCGCCGGGTCGCTGCCGACGCCGTCCCGGCCGGGCGGTGCCGGTTCTTGTTTCGAGACTCTTCTATGTTGACGTCTTTCGATTCAGAGTGCAGGGTTGCATTGATAGATGTCAATGCAACTGATCGGGGAGAACCGTCATGTCCCGTGTCCAGCTCGCGCTCAACGTCGCCGACCTCGAAGCGTCGGTCGCCTTCTACTCCAAGCTGTTCGGCGTCGAGCCCGCCAAGCGCCGCCCCGGTTACGCGAACTTCGCGATCGCCGCCCCGCCGCTCAAGCTCGTCCTCATCGAGGGGGAGCCGGGTGAGGGCACCTGCCTGGACCACCTCGGTGTCGAGGTCGAGACCGCCGAAGAAGTCGCAGCCGCCACCATCCGGCTCAAGGACGCCGGGCTGGCCACGTTCGAGGAGAACGACACGTCCTGCTGCTACGCACTCCAGGACAAGGTGTGGGTCCATGGCCCGGGCAAGGAGCCGTGGGAGGTCTACGTCGTCAAGGCCGACGCCGGTCAGTTGAGCAAGAGCGTCGCCCCGGACGGCGGCACCAGTCGTCCGGGCGAGGGCGTCGCCTCGGACGGTGGCGTCTGCTGCTCCGGCCGGGGCTCGGCGGACGGGGCTGCCGCGCCCGTCCCGGCGGCTGCGGCGGGAAGCCGGCCGCGACCGTGAGGAGGACGCCGCGACGGTGACGAGAGCTTGGCCTTGTCGTGTGTGAGCCACCAGGGAACGGGCAGACGGAGGATGAGGCCAACATGACTGTTTTGTTTCATATGTGCCATCGTGGATGGTGCGCCGAAACGGTCGGTGAAGCGCCTGACGACGGTCGGCGGTACGCCTGACGGATGGGAGATGTGCATGTCTGTGGTGAAGAGTCCACTGTCCGAGAGCGATCTCAAGCTCGTCGGAGGAGCGCTGCAAGGCGCCTTGGTCGATCTGGTCGACCTCTCCCTCGTGGCCAAGCAGATCCACTGGAACGTGGTCGGCCCGCGCTTCCGGTCCGTGCACCTTCAGCTCGACGATGTGGTCGCCACGGCCCGGCAGCACTCCGACACGGTCGCCGAGCGCGCCTCCGCGATCGGGGTCAACCCGGACGGCCGCTCCGCGACCGTGGCCAAGGAGACCGCGATCGGATCCGTCCCCGAGGGCTGGATCAAGGACACCGACGCCGTGAAGGCGCTGGTGGACGCGCTGGGCGTGGTCATCAACCGGATGCGTGAGCGCATCGAGGTGACCGACGCGCCGGATCCCGTCACCCAGGACATCCTGATCTCACTGACGGCAGACCTCGAAAAGCACGCCTGGATGTTCCAGGCCGAAAGTGCCTGAGCGGAAGGAACCGACATCGTGACTGGTGACAACGCCATGGACAAGCTCAAGGGCAAGGGCAAGGAGGCCGTCGGCAAGCTGACCGGCGACCGCCGCAAGGAGTCCGAGGGCAAGGCCGACCAGACCAAGGCCGCGGCCAAGGACAAGGTCGACGAGGCCGGCGACCGCGCGAAGGGCGTCACGGACTCGCTGCGCAACGACAGCGACAAGTAGCAGCCGCCGCCGGCAGGCAGCGCCTGCGCGCCCTGCCGCCCGCCCTGAGCACCCGGTTCCCCCGGCTGCCTGAGCAATGCCGAGTGCCCCCGCCGACTTCCGGCGGGGGCACTCGGCACGCTCGGGCCCGTGTGCGTCGTCGGCAGGGTGCTTGGGCGGTGCTTCCGGCGCGGGCTCTGGATGCAGCGGGATCGCTGCCAGGGGAAACTGCCCGAAAGGACGTCGGCCGCAGGAGGGCAGCCATGGGACGGCGATGGGTGCCGGCGCTGACCCTCGGCGGGCTGTGGTGGTGGGCGGTGCTGCGGCTGGTGCTGCAACCGGAGCAGGCCGGTGTGGTGGAGGGCGCGGTGGCGGCGGGCGGCTGGGGGCTGAGCCTGCTGCCGGTCCATGTGGCGTCGGTGGTTGCCGCGCCGGGGGCGGTGGGGCGGGGGCGGCTTGCGGCGGGGATCACCAGGGCATGGCGACGCCGCCGTTCGGACGCAGGATCTGGCCGGTGGTGAAGGCCGACGCGTCGGACGCCAGATGCAGCACGGTGTGGGCGACGTCCTCGGGTTCGCCGACCCGGCCCAGGGGAGAGATCCTCGCCATCGTCGCCTCCGTTCGCTGCCGCCGGTCCGCTTCGTGTCCGTCCGCTCCGTGCCGGGTGGTCATCGGTGTACGGATCCAGCCCGGCGCGACGGCGTTCACCCGTATGGCGTGAGGGCCCAGTTCGGTGGCGAGGGTCTTCGTGAGCTGGACCACGGCCGCCTTGGCCGCGCTGTAGCAGAGCAGACCCGCGCTCGCGGAGTCCACGGCGCCGGACGCCATCGTGACCAGCGAACCCGGTGCGGAGCGGGCGATCATGGAGCGTGCCACCTCCTGGCAGGCGTACAGCACCCCTGAGAAATTGACCGCCAGCACCCGGTCCAGGTCCTCGTCCCGCGTCTCCAGGACGCCGCTGGTGTGCATGATCCCGGCCGCGGCGACCAGGATGTCGAGCTCTCCCGCCGCCCGGACGGCCGCACGGACGCGCTCGCGGTCGGTGACGTCGAGCGGGTGGGTACGGGCCGTGCCGCCCGCGCTGGTGATCACCTCGTACGTCCGGCGCAGGCCCGTCTCGTCGCGGTCCGCGCAGTGCACCGTGGCTCCGGCCTCGGCGAGCAGTACGGCGCTCGCCCGGCCGATACCGCTCGCCGCGCCGGTGACGAACGCGGAGCGGCCCGTGAGGTCGTACGCGGAGAGGGGCATGACGGGACCGTACGGCGGTATCTGACGGGTCGTCAACCAGTAGGCGGACCCTTCGACGTCTACGGTGTCGGGCCCGGGTGTCTAGGGGGTCGGGCCCGACTGGCAGGACGGACACCAGTACGTGGGCCGGTCCTCCTCGTCGACTTTGCGGATCGGGGTGCCGCAGCGCAGACAGGGGCGGCGGACTCGCCCGTAGACGTACAGCGGCTCCCGCACCCGGAGGGCCGGGAGGGGCCTTCCCCGGGGCGTGGGGTCCGGAGCGGCCGGGCGGGGGCGGCGTTCGGCGCGGATGGTCGTGGTGCGGGTGGGGCGGGTCCGGTTGGCTTCGAGGAGCGTGTGGGCCAGGGCGACCAGCCGGGGGAGGGCGCCCTCGGGAAGCGCGCCCACGGGGAGCCAGGGGGTGACGCGGGCCAGGAAGCACAGCTCGCACTTGTATACGTTGCCGATGCCGGCGAGATTGCGCTGATCCAGGAGGGCTTCGCCGAGGGCGCGTTCCGGGGCGGCGAGCAGTCGCTCCACGGCGAGGGCGGGGTCCCAGTCGGGGCCCAGCAGGTCCGGCCCGAGATGGCCCACGGCCTTGCTCTCGTCGCTGGTGCGCAGCAGTTCGAGCACGGGGAGCCGGTAGCCGACCGCGGTGTGGTCGCTGTTGGCGAGGACGGCGCGGATCTGGTGCCCCGGGCCGCCGCGCCAGCGCTCGCCCGGTGCGTACACCCGCCAGGCTCCGTCCATCCGGAGGTGGCTGTGCAGGGTGAGGCCGCCCTCGATGCGGGTCAGCAGGTGCTTGCCGCGTGCGGTGACGTCGAGGACCGTACGGCCGGTCAGGTCGGCTGTGGCGAACCGGGGGACGCGCAGGTCGGCGTGGGTCAGGACACGCCCTGCCAGCGCTGTGTGCAGCCGGGCGGCGGTCTGGAGGACGGTGTCTCCTTCGGGCATGCCTCCATGATGGGTGCGGCGGCGCTCGGGCGGGTGCGGTCGGGCCGGTGGGGCGCGGTGGATCGGGTGCGGTGGCTGTGGTTGGTGCGGGCGGGACTAGGGGCGGTGGGATGCGGTCGGGCGCGTGCTGGGCCCGACCGGGGACGGGGAGGTGGGGTGCGGTCCGGCCTGGTGGGGTTCGGTGGGCTCAGGCCCGCAGGCGCAGGCCCCTCGGGGTGGCGAGGAAGCCGGCCGACTCCAGGGTTCGGCCCAGCGGGGAGGTGAGGGACGAGACGCCGTTCGTCCGCTCCACCGTCACGGTGCCGAGCACACCCCCGCGCGCCGCCGCGGCCAGCGCCTCCGCCGCCGCTCGGAGCGCCGGGGCTTCGGGGTCCGGCGGCCAGGCGAGCAGGGTCTTGCCGCCGCGCTCCATGTAGAGGGTGAGCTCGCCGTCGACGAGGACCACCAGCGCCCCCGCCTTGCGGCCCGGTTTGTGCCCGGCGCCGTCCGGGGCCTCCGGCCAGGGCAGGGCTGCGCCGTACGCGTTGGCGGGGTCGGCCGCGGCGAGCACCAGGGCCTGGGGCGCGGTGCCGGGATCCCGGCGGTCGCGGGTCGTGGAGGCCGCCCGCAGCCGGTCCACCGCCCCGTCCATCGCGAACTGGGCGGCCCCCAGGCCCTCGACCACATAACCCCGCCGTGCCTGGCCGCTGTCCTCGAAGGCGGCCAGGATGCGGTACGTCGCGGAGAAGCCGCCCTCCACCCCTTCGGCCTGCACCGCGCCGCGGGTCACCACCCCGTGCCGGTCGAGGAGGGTGCGGGCCAGGGCGTGGGCGCGGTGGGTCGGTTCCGCTTCGCGTGGGGGCAGCAGGGACCAGCGGCCCGAGACCGTGGGAGGGCCCGTGCGGGACGCGGGCCGGGCGGCCGCGGTGAGGGAGCCGTACCGCCCGCGCGGCACGCTGCGCCGGGCACGGTGGGCGGTGGAGCCGGCCGTCCGCCCGGACCCCAGGAGCGAGCGGAGCGGGGCGAGGGTGTCGTTGGTGAGCCGTCCGGACCAGGTCAGGTCCCAGAGGGCGTCGGCGAGCTGCTGGCTGGTGCAGTCCGGGTGGGTGGTGGCCCGGACCTGGTCGGCGATCTGCCGGAAGAAGAGGCCGTAGCCGCCGGAGAGGGCGGTGAGCAGGGACTCGTGGAGCGCTGACAGCTCCAGTGGGTGCGGGGCGGGCAGGAGCAGGGGTGCGCTGTCGGCGAGATAGAGGGAGATCCAGCCGTCCTTGCCCGGCAGCGCCCCCGCCCCGGCCCAGACGACCTCGCCCGTGGTCGTCAGCTCGTCGAGCATCGCCGGGGTGTAGCCCAGGACCCGGCTCGGCAGGACCAGCTTCTCCAGGGCCGAGGCGGGAACGGGCGCTCCCTGGAGCTGTTCGACGGCGCGGACCAGTCCGTCGATGCCCCGCAGACTGTGGGAGCCGAAGTGCTGCCACTGCGGGAGGAAGGACGCCAGCGCCGCGGGCTCCACCGGCTCCAGCTCCTGGCGGAGCGCGGCCAGCGAACGGCGGCGCAGCCGGCGCAGCACCGTGGCGTCGCACCACTCCTGGCCGATGCCCGCCGGGTGGAACTCGCCCTGCACGGTCCTGCCGGAGGCGGCGAGCCGTTGCAGAGCGCCGTCCGTGACGGCGGTGCCCAGCCCGAACCGCTCGGCGGCCCGGGTGGCGGTGAACGGGCCGTGCGTCCGCGCGAAGCGGGCGAGGAGGTCGCCGAGGGGGTCTTTCACCGGCTCGGTGAACGCCTCGGGCACGCCGACCGGCAGCGCGGTCCCCAGGGCGTCGCGCAGCCTCCCCGCGTCCTCGACGGCCGCCCAGTGGTCGGCCCCGGCGATCCGGACCTGGATCGCCCGGCGGGTCGTCGCCAGCTCCTGCGCCCAGGACGGCTCGGCCCCCCGCTCGGCCAGCTCGGCGTCGGTGAGGGGCCCCAGGACGCGCAGGAGGTCCGCGACCCCTTCGACGTCCTTGATCCTGCGGTCCTCGGTGAGCCACTGGAGCTCGCGCTCCAGCTCGGTGAGGACCTCGGGGTCGAGGAGCTCGCGCAGCTCCGCCTGGCCCAGCAGCTCCGCGAGGAGGTGGGAGTCGAGGGAGAGCGCGGCCGCCCGCCGCTCGGCGAGCGGCGAGTCGCCCTCGTACAGGAACTGGGCGACGTAACCGAACAGGAGGGAGCGGGCGAACGGCGAGGGCTCCTGGGTGGTGACCTCGACCAGCCGGACCCGGCGCGCCTCCAGGTCACCCATCAGTTCGGTGAGCCCGGGGACGTCGAAGACGTCCTGGAGGCATTCGCGGACGGCTTCCAGGACGATCGGGAACGAACCGAATTCGGACGCCACCTGGAGCAGCTGGGAGGCGCGCTGGCGCTGCTGCCAGAGCGGGGTGCGCTTGCCGGGGGAGCGCCGGGGCAGCAGCAGGGCGCGCGCCGCGCACTCGCGGAACCGGGCGGCGAACAGCGCCGAGCCGCCGACCTGGTCCGTGACGATCTGCTGCACCTCGCCCTGGTCGAAGACGACGTCGGCGGCCCCGACCGGAGGCTGCTCGCTGTCGTACCCCACGCTTCCGAAGGCCGGTCCTTCCGCCCCCGAAGCCCCGGTGTCCCCGGCGTCCGGGGTCTGGGGGGCGTCGAAGTCGAACAGGTCCAGGCCCATCATGTCGGCGTCGGGGAGCCGCAGCACGATGCCGTCGTCGGCGTGCATGACCTGGGCGTCCATCCCGTACCGCTCACCGAGGCGGGCGGAGAGGGCGAGCGCCCAGGGTGCGTGCACCTGGGCGCCGAAGGGGGAGTGCACGACGACGCGCCAGTCGCCCAGCTCGTCCCGGAACCGCTCGACCAGGATCGTCCGGTCGTCCGGGACATGACCGCAGGCCCGGCGCTGCTCGTCCAGATAGGCCAGGATGTTCTCCGCGGCCCAGGCGTCGAGTCCGGCGGCGAGCAGCCGCAGCCGGGCGTCGTCCGCGGAGAGCGCGCCGATCTCCCGGAGGAACGCCCCCAGCGCGCGGCCGAGCTCCAGCGGGCGGCCCAGCTGGTCGCCCTTCCAGAACGGCAGCCGCCCCGGAACGCCGGGCGCCGGGGACACCAGCACCCGGTCGCGGGTGATGTCCTCGATCCGCCAGGACGTGGTGCCCAGGGTGAAGACGTCGCCGACGCGGGACTCGTAGACCATCTCCTCGTCCAGCTCGCCGACCCGGCCGCCGCCCTTCTTCGGGTCCGCCCCGGCCAGGAAGACGCCGAAGAGGCCGCGGTCCGGAATGGTGCCGCCCGAGGTGACGGCGAGCCGCTGCGCGCCGGGGCGGCCCGTGACCGTACCGGCGATCCGGTCCCACACCACCCGGGGGCGCAGCTCCGCGAAGGCGTCGGAGGGGTAGCGCCCGGCGAGCATGTCGAGCACGGCCGTGAACGCCGACTCGGGGAGCGAGGCGAACGGGGCGGCCCTGCGGACCAGGGCCAGCAGGTCGTCCGCCTGCCAGCTGTCCAGGGCCACCATGGCGACCAGCTGCTGGGCGAGGACGTCCAGCGGGTTGGACGGGATGCGCAGCGCCTCGATGGCCCCTTCGCGCATCCGCTCGGTGACGACGGCGGCCTGCACCAGGTCGCCGCGGTACTTCGGGAAGACCACTCCGGTGGAGACCGCGCCCACCTGGTGCCCGGCCCGGCCCACCCGCTGGAGACCGGAGGCGACGGAGGGCGGGGACTCGACCTGGACCACCAGGTCGACCGCGCCCATGTCGATGCCCAGCTCCAGGCTGGAGGTGGCCACCACGGCGGGCAGCCGGCCCGCCTTGAGGTCCTCCTCGACCTGCGCCCGCTGCTCCTTGGAGACCGAACCGTGGTGCGCGCGGGCCAGCAGGGGCGGCGCGCCCCGGCCCGCCCCGGACTGGGCCATGATCTCGGCGGGGGCGTGCGCCTCCGGCAGGGCGGGGACCTCCAGCAGGTCCGGGGCGGGGTCGTCCGGGTCGAAGGCGGTGCCGGTGGCCCGCTCGTACGCGATCTCGTTGAGCCGGTTGCACAGCCGCTCCGCCAGCCGCCGGGAGTTGGCGAAGACGATGGTGGAGCGGTGCGACTGGACGAGGTCGGCGATGCGCTCCTCCACATGCGGCCAGATCGAGGGCTTCTCCGCCTGGGCGGCGTCCCCGTCGGTGGCGGGCGAGCCGCCCAGCTCGCCCAGATCCTCGACCGGGACGACCACCGAGAGGTCGAACTCTTTCGTGGACGGGGGCTGGACGATCTCCACCTTGCGCTGGGGCGACAGGAAGCGCGCCACCTCCCCGACCGGCCGGACCGTCGCGGAGAGCCCGATCCGCCGGGCGGGCCGGGACAGCAGCTCGTCCAGGCGCTCCAGGGACAGGGCGAGATGCGCGCCGCGCTTCGTACCGGCGACCGCGTGCACCTCGTCGAGGATCACCGTCTCGACGCCCGCGAGCGCGTCCCGCGCGGAGGACGTGAGCATCAGGAACAGCGACTCGGGCGTGGTGATCAGGATGTCCGGCGGCCTGGTCACCATGGAGCGCCGCTCGGCGGGCGGGGTGTCACCGGACCGGATGCCCACCCGCACCTCGGGCTCCGGCAGGCCCAGGCGCACCGACTCCTGGCGGATGCCGGTCAGCGGGGAGCGCAGATTGCGCTCCACGTCGACCGCCAGCGCCTTGAGCGGGGACACGTACAGCACACGGCAGCGCTTCTTCGCCTCGGCGGGCGGCGGACCGGCGGCCAGCCGGTCCAGCGAGGCGAGGAACGCGGCCAGCGTCTTCCCGGACCCGGTCGGCGCGACCACCAGCACGTCACTGCCCTCGCCGATGGCCCGCCAGGCGCCCTCCTGCGCGGCGGTGGGCGCGCTGAAGGCTCCGGCGAACCAGCTGCGGGTCGCGGGCGAGAAGGCGTCGAGAGCTGAGCCGGTCATGCCCCCCATCGTGCACCCCGCCACTGACAACGGGCCCGCGACACCGCACGGCCGGCCCCCTCACCCCGAGACACACGGCCCTCACCTGCGAGAATGGCGGCATGGCGGGAGCAGGTGGCACGGAGGAATGGGCGCGGCACTGGCAGTACGCGGAGCTGCCCGACCTCGATCTGCTGCGCGCCAGGTACGTCCGCCACACGTTCCCCCGGCACAGCCACGAGGGGTACGTGTTCGGCGCGGTCACGCGCGGGGTGGAGGACGTGGGGCTGCCGGGCGGCACGGTGCACGCGGTTCCGGGCACCGTGGTGATGATCAACCCGGAGGTGCCGCACACCGCCCGCCCCGGGCAGCCGGAGGGCTGGGCGTACGACACGCTGTACCCCTCCGCCCAGGTGATCAACGACATCGCGGCCGAGGTGACGCCCCTGCGCGGCACGGTGGGTTTCGCCGAGGCACGGGTGACCGACCCGTACGCCGCCCGGCTGATCACCGAGGTGCACCGGGCCGCCGAGGAGGGCAACGCGCTGTCGGCCGACAGCCTGTTGCGGGTCCTGGTCGCCCGGCTCCTCGACCGGCACGGCAGCCCCCTGCCCAGCGCGCGGCCCCGGACCGGGAGTGCGCGCGACGCCGAACGGGCCCGCGCGGTGCTGGAGGGGCGGATGGCGGGGCCGCCCACCCTGGAGGCGCTCGCCGCCGAGCTGGACACCAGCCCGTTCGCGCTGCTGAGGGCCTTCAAGAAGGAGTACGGCATGCCGCCCCACACCTGGCTCACCGACGCCCGGGTGCGGCGGGCCAGGCGGCTGCTCGACGCGGGCGTCGCTCCCGCGGATGCCGCGGCCGCAGTGGGATTCACGGATCAGCCGCACCTCAACCGGCACTTCACCCGGATCGTGGGGGTGCCGCCCGGCGCGTACCAGCGCGAGCGGGGTGTTTACCGGCGCGGGCGGGACGTGTCCTAGGGACGACGTGTCGACGACGTGTCCCGGAAGCGGCTGCTGAAGGCTCGTGAGTGGCTTCTGGGCGGCTCCTACGGACGACGTGAGCGTGCAAGAACGTACAAGACCGGGCCCGAACCGTCCCCGTAACGTGCGGCGTGTGGCAGAACAGACAGCACCTCCTGATAGCGCCGGAGCGACCGGTGCCATATCCGCGTCCGCCGGGCCTCCGCCGCCCGGCCCGGCGACGGCCGACGCACGGCCGGGCAAGCCGGACGCCGCCGTCGTCCGGGACGCGCTCGGCGTCGGCATCGCCGTAGGGCTCTCCGGTTTCGCTTTCGGGGTCACCGCCGCCGGCTCCGGCCTCAGCCTGCTCCAGATCTGCGCCCTGAGCCTCCTCGTCTTCACCGGCGCCTCGCAGTTCGCCCTGGTCGGCGCGCTGGCCGCAGGCGGCAACCCGTACACGGCGGCGGCCGGAGCCTTCTTCCTCGGCGTCCGCAACGCCTTCTACGGCCTGCGGCTCTCCCAGTTGCTGGCGCTTCCCCGCGCGGTGCGCCCGGTCGCCGCGCACTGGGTCATCGACGAGACCACCGCCGTCACCCTCGCCCAGCCCACCCGGCGAGCGGCGCGCATCGGCTTCACGGTTACCGGGCTCACCCTGTACGTGCTGTGGAACCTCACCACCCTGGTGGGTGCGATGGGGGCCGAGGCGCTGGGCGACACCGACGCCTGGGGCCTCGACGCGGCCAGCCCCGCCGTCTTCCTCGCGCTGCTCGCACCGATGCTCAAGAGTGCCGTCGAACGTGTCACGGCAGGGCTCGCCGTGCTGCTGGCCCTGACGTTGCTGCCCGTCCTGCCGGCCGGCGTGCCGGTCCTGCTGTCCGCGCTCGCGGCGCCCGTCGTGCTCTTTCTCATGGGGCGGAACCAGAAGAAGGCAACTCGGGTGAAGACCGCTCAAGAGAAGGCAACTCCGAAGGGGAAGGGTGAGCGGCACTCATGAACGTCTGGATAGCCATCGGCCTGACCGTGGCAGGCTGCTACCTCGCCAAGCTCCTGGGCCTGCTGGTGCCCGCGGGGGTGCTGGAGCGGCCCCTCGTGCAGCGCATGGCCGCCCTGCTGCCAGTGGCGCTGCTGGCCGCCCTCACCGCACAGCAGACCTTCGGCGACGGGCAGCAGATCGTCCTCGACGCACGGGCCGCAGGGCTCGCCGCCGCGGGGCTCGCGCTGGTCCTGCGCGCCCCCTTCCTGGTGGTCGTCGGCGCGGCGGTCGTCGTCACGGCGGGCGTGCGCGCGCTGGGCTGAGGACGGGCCGAGGGGCCGGTCCCGTCAGCCCGGCGGAGGACCGGAGGCCGGTCCCGTCAGCCCAGTGGACGGCCGTAGGACCGCAACGTCTCCAGGGCCCTGAGCGTCACCAGGGGCCGCCCCTCCAAGGCGGTGCCCGGCGCCCACTGCCGCCAGTTCACCGGCCACCCGCCGTCCTCCTGCTGCTCGGCCGCCAGATGGTCGAGCGAGCGCTCCAGCTCCTCGTCGGTGAACCAGCGGCGGGCCAGGGACGTCGGCGTACGGGCGTAGTCGTGCGGGAAGTGGTGCTCGCTCGGCGCGTAGCCCGCCGCCACCGGGTACTCCGCCCGGCGCGACGGATCCAGCACCGCGAGCCGCTGTTCGCGCACCAGCCGGCCGAGCCGGTCCGCCGCCCGCTCGGCACGGAGCCGGTCCGGCACCCCGTCCAGGAAGGCCACCGCGGCCTCGATCTCGTACGGGTGGGACCGGGCCAGGACGTCGACGGCACTCCAACAGAAGTCCGTCGCCCGGAACAGCCAGGCGTGCCACACCTGATTGCGGTGCAGCAGGCCGACGATCGGGCCGGTGGACAGCAGTTCGGCCGGAGGGTCGTCGACGATCGGGATGAACGGTGCGGCGGGATAGCCGCGTTGCGAAGGGAGCAGTGCGGGCAGCGCGCCTTCTTTTGTCGACACGTCGCTCAGGTATCGGCAGATCCGCTCCGCGCGCGGTCCGTCGCAGCGGCCGATCGCATCGAGAACGCTGAGCGCGTGGGCGGTGTGCAGCGGTTGGCTGACCGGACCTCGGAGATCGGGCTCCAGCGCGTGGCCGTAGCCGCCGTCCTCGTTCCGGTAGGCGGCGAGCGCCGTCTCGACGGGGTCCGGATCGCCGTCGAGGAAGCGATGGGCGAACCTCCGCTGTTCGAGGACCCGGGCCGTGAGCCAGATGAAGTGCTCGGCGCGGGCGAGGGGATGTGCTCCGGTTCCAGCCATGGACCGACCGTAGAGGGGAAAGAGGCCCTGGCACATGCCCGGCGGACCGGCTGCACTCTCAGGAGCGCGATACTGGTGGCATGCGGTTGACGATTTTCTGGGAGCGGATGGCGGACCACTTCGGTGCGGTGTACGCGGACTCCTTCGCCCGTGACCATGTGATGGCCGAACTCGGCGGCCGTACGGTGCACCAGGCGCTGGACGCCGGCTGGGACGCCAAGGACGTCTGGCGTGTGGTCTGCGCTTCCATGGACGTCCCCGCCGACAAGCGCTGACGGCCACAGGTCTGCTTGTCGACGAGCGCTGACGTCCTCGGATGTCTCGGCCGATGAGCGCTGACGTTCACGGGTTCCCTCCCGACGAGCGTTGACGTCCATGGATGCCCCGCCGGTGAGCGCTGATGTTGACGAGCCTTCCCGCCGACGCGCGGCGCCCCGGTCACCGCCCGACCGGGGCGGGGAACCGGCTGTCAGTGGCGTAGGCGAGACTTGTCCCGTGTCATCGACAGACGAGACCGCCCCGGACCAAGCCTCCACCACCCCGCCCGTCCCGCCGACCGCGCCTCCCGCGCCGCCGTCCGGTACGGGACCCGCGGCCCGCATGCCCGCCTGGCTGCCGCGCGCCCTGGTGCTGGCCCTGGCTCTCTACGGCTGTTTCCAGATCGGCAGCTGGGCCTTCGACCAGCTCATCGGGCTGCTGACCAACGTGCTGATCGCGTTCTTCCTCGCGCTCGCCATCGAGCCGGCGGTGGGCCGGATGTCGGCCCACGGCATGCGCCGCGGGCTGGCCACGTTCCTGGTCTTCATCGGCCTGCTGATCTTCGGCATAGGGTTCGTCGTCCTGCTGGGATCGATGCTCGCGGGCCAGATCGTCACCATGGTCGACGACTTCCCCAAGTACATCGACTCGGTGATCAATTGGGTCAACCAGACCTTCCACACCGATCTCTCACGGGTCGAGGTCCAGGACAGCCTGCTGCACTCCGACTGGCTGCAGAAGTACGTCCAGAACAGCGCGACCGGGGTGCTCGACATCTCCACCACCGTCCTCGGCGGGCTGTTCCGGCTGCTGACGATCTTCCTGTTCTCCTTCTACTTCGCGGCGGACGGGCCCCGGCTGCGGCGCGCGCTGTGTTCCGTACTGCCGCCGTCCCGGCAGACCGAAGTGCTCCGCGCCTGGGAGATCGCGGTCGACAAGACCGGCGGATACATCTACTCGCGCGGCTTGATGGCGCTCATCTCCGGCGTCGCGCACTACATCCTGCTGGTCGTCCTCGGCGTGCCCTACGCCCCGGCGCTCGCGGTCTGGGTGGGACTGGTCTCCCAGTTCATCCCCACCATCGGCACGTATCTCGCGGGCGCCCTGCCCATGCTGATCGCCTTCACGGTCAACCCCTGGTACGCCCTGTGGGTGCTCGGATTCGTCGTGGTCTACCAGCAGTTCGAGAACTACGTCCTCCAGCCCAAGCTGACCGCCAAGACCGTCGACATCCACCCGGCGGTCGCCTTCGGCTCCGTGGTCGCGGGCACGGCTCTGCTGGGCGCGGTCGGCGCGCTGATCGCGATCCCCGCCGTCGCCACGCTCCAGGCGTTCCTCGGCGCGTACGTGAAGCGGTACGACGTCACCGACGACCCCCGGGTGCACGGCGGCTCCCGTCGACTGCGCGGGGAGTCGCTGCTCTCCCGGATACGTCGCGGGCTGCTCGGCCCTGGCCGCGGCGCGGGCCCCCGAGGGGCTGGAGGAGCGGACGGCGCACCCGGCGGGACGCTGCCGAGCCGCACCGAGGGCTGACTCCCGCGCCGAGGCGACGGGGGTGACTTCCGCGCCGACCGGGGCGACCGCGACGACTTCCGCGCCGATCGCCCGGGCCGGTCGCTGACGGACCCGTGACCTGCACCGTCGCGCGGGCGCGCACGGCTTCCCACGGCTTCCCACGGCCCCTCAGAGTCCGATCTGCGAGCCGATCTCGGTACGGGACGACACCCCCAGCTTCCGCAGGGCGCGTGCCACATGGTGCTCGACCGTCCGGTGCGACAGGACCAGCTCCCGCGCGATCTCGCGGTTCGAGAGGCCGAGCGAGGCCAGCCGGGCCACCGCCGCCTCCCTCGGCGAGAGGTGGTCGCCGTACCCCAGCGCGCCGGGCCGGCGGACGGTGACGAGGCCGTGGTCGCGCAGCCCCCTTTGACAGCGCAGCACGTCCCATACGGCGTCGAGGTCCTGGTAGGCCGCGATCGCCTCGTGCAGAACAGTGCGCCCGTCCGCGGCTCCGGCGGCCAGCAGCGTGCGCCCCCACGCCTCTGTGACGTACGCCGCTTCGTAGGGCCGCTCCAACGCCGCCCAGGCTTCCCCGGCCGCCGCGTACAGCGGCTCGGCCCCGGCCGCCGTCGCTCCGCCGTTCGCCCCGCCCGCCGCCCCGCCGTTCGCGGTCTGCGGGGCGGCGGGCGGGGCGGTGAGCAGCGCCCGACAGGTCAGCAGGGCGGCATGGGCGGCCGGTGCGTCCCGGTCGGTGATCCCCTCGGCCAGCTCCCCGACGAGGCGGCGGGCCTCCTCGGGCCGGCCGTACCGGATCAGCGCCTCCACGGCCTGGGGGGCCAGGGGCGTCGCCCAGACCCAGGCCCCCGTACGGCGGAGGTGGCGCAGAGCCCCTTCCATCGCCTGGACGGCCTGCGGGGGGCGGTCGGCGGCCAGATGGACGCGCACCGCGGCGGCCGCGGCGGAGGTCAGCACGATGCCGGTGTCCAGGGCGGTCGTGTCGACGGCCCTCTCCAGGAGGCGACGCGCCACATCCGTCTGCCCCTTGGTGTGCAGGCGCAGCAGCCCGCAGACCAGGAGGGCCTCCGCGTGGAAGTCGGGGACGTCCCGGTACTGCTCCTCGGCGCGTTCGGCCCGCTCCAGCAGCCCTGTCCACCGGCCGCCGGTGAAGGCGGTGATCAGGTCCGTGGTCTCGACGAACGCCTGGAGATAGGGGGCGTGGTTCGTGCGGAGGGCCTGCCGGGCGCGGGTCTGGAAGGCCCGGGCCCGTTCCGGGTGGCCCAGGGCCGTGGCGGCCCCCGCCAGATTGGCGTGCACCCTCGCCGCCGCCTCGCCGGTGAGGGTGGCGGGCAGATCGGCCACGGCAGCCCGGGCCGACGGGTCGCCCATCAGGGCCAGGGCGGTGGCGCGGTTGACCAGCACGGTCGAACGGAGGTCCTCGTCGTCGATCTGTGGCAGCAGCCGTTCGGCCTCGGCCAGCAGACGCCGGTGCTCGCCGACCGGCCAGCCCTTGAGGGAGGGGATGGCGATGATCGCCAGCGCCCGTGCGGCCTGCCCCGTCGACACGGCGAGGAGATCGGGAACCGCGCGCGCTATCTCCTCCAGCGCCTCAAGACCGGAGCCCGACTGGTTGCGCAGCAGCAGGCCCAGGAGCAGGCGGATCTCACCGCTCGGTCCGGGGCCCAGGGAGCACTGGTCGAGTACCTGTCGCAGGGCGGCGGGCACGCGCGGGCCGGGCCGGGCGTTCAGCGCGACGCGCGCCAGCTTCAGCGCGAGCCGGTCGCGGACGGCGGCCGAGGGGCCGCCGCGCAGGGCGTCGAGGTAGTGGGCCGTGGCGGTACCGGCGTCCCCGCCCCTCGCCGCCCGGTCCGCCGCCGCCTCCAGACAGCGCACCGCCTGCGAAGAGCGGCCGCCCAGGCGGTAGTGCTCGGCGATCCGCACCAGCGGGAACGGACTGGTCTGCCGGGCGAGGGCGCGCGCCGCACGCAGGTGCAGGACGGGCCGTTCGGGTTCGGCGACCGCCTCGTACGCGGCCGTGCGCGCCAGGTCGTAAGGGAAGGCGTACGAGCCGCCGTTCGCTCCGACGACGCCTTCTTTCAGAGCCGCGGCGAGCGCGCTGCGGGTCGCCTGCTCGTCCAGCCCCGCGACGGCCCCCAGCAGATGTACGGGAGCGGGCTCACCGAGCACCGCCGCCGCGGCGACCACCTGCCGCGCGTCCGAAGGAAGGTGACGCAGCCGCCCCGCCACCCCACGGCGTACGGACGGAGGCAACGGGGGTTCGGGCGTCCCCGCTGTCCCGGCGAGGCACCCCGTGGAGCCGGGCCACCCGCGTACCAGCTCCTCGATCACGTAGGGCAGGCCCCCCGTCCACCGGTGCAGGCGGGCGGCGTACTCCTCCGGGACCGACCGCGCACCGGCCAGGCCGGCGGCCAGCGCACCGGTCTCCGCCGCCGACAGGGGGGCGACGTGACGCTCGACCACCGTGGTGTGGCCCGGCGGTCGCAGCGGGAAGGGAAGCGGGCCGGCTCCCTCGCCGGACTCGGCGGAGCTGCGCGCGGTGAGCACGAGGCCCAGGTGCGGCGGCGGGTCGGAGATCATCGTACGGAGGAAGTCACGGGTGCCCTCGTCAGCCCACTGGAGGTCCTCCACGGCCAGTACGACCCTCCCCAGGGACGCTGTCAACGCGCTCAGGGCCCGCAGCACGCGGTGGCGTTCGGCGGGCGGATCGCCCAGTGGGGGCGGAGCGGGCGGCAGGCGGTCCGCGAGCTCGGGCAGCAGCCCGCGCAGGGCCCCGGTCACCGGTGTCAGGTGCGTCGGAAGGGGCTGGCAGCGGCTCAGCGCCTCGATGAGCGGCGCGAACGGGAAGGGGGCGTCCGACTCCTGGCAGCGGGCGAGGAGAGCGACGGATCCCGGCGACGGCGTCCGTGCGAGAAGAGCGGCAGGGCCCGGCGACGGTGTGCGTGCGAGGAGTTCGCGCACCAGCCGGCTCTTGCCCACCCCCGCCTCACCGGTGATCACCACGACGGCGGGCCGGCGGTCGAGCTGTGGGCACAGGTCGTCCAACAGCGCGGAGCGCCCGATCAGGACGCCGGAGGCAGGGGTGGGCGGGTCGGCGTTCACGGCTTCCTTCCGCACCCGTGGGCAGCATGGGCATGACGGGCGGGCGGTTCGGCCGGGCCGCCCGGCGGCCTCATGATGGCTCTTCGCGACGGTGGTGGAAAGGGGCGCGACGGTGGGGAATGAGGAGTGACGCCTGCGGCGCATGTGCGGGCGCCGCAGACGTCCCCCCCATCGGCCGGTGAGGTACGCGGAGAGATCTCACCGGCCGGATTCACCGGGGTCCACCAGGGTTCGGGACCATGGACCACCGGCGGTCCGGAGGAATCCTCCCGGAAGTGCGCGGGAAGGCGGCGGCACTCCCGGGCCCGGTCAGAACTTCAGCGACCAGGAGTTCAGCGTGCCGGTGTCGTTGACCCAGTTGTCGCTCACCCGCAGCTTCCAGGTCCCGTCCGCGGGCTTGGCGGCGGCGTTCACGGTGTACGTTCCGCGCACGTCGTCGGCGCTGTCGTTGGCGTTGTAGTCCTTGAGCCGGAAGACGCCGCCGTCAGGGGCGACCAGGTCGACCCGCAGGTCGCCGCGGAAGGTGTGCCGGATGTCGACCGTGACGGACAGCGTCGCGGGGGCGTTGCCCGTGACGCCGCTCACGGTGATGGGGGCCTCGACGGTCGCGTTGTCCCGGATCGGGTAGCCGATGGTGTTCTCGAAGGTCTTGCCGGTGGGCGGAGGCGTGGTGCCGTCGTTCGGGACGTACAGCAGGCGGTTGGGCGAACCGGTCTTGGCGTCGGTCACCTTGTTCGGGGTGGCGTCGGCGATCAGCCGGTCGTGGACCTGCTTGGGCGTCCAGGACGGGTTGGCGGAGAGCAGCAGGGCCGCGGCACCCGCGACGTGCGGGGACGCCATGGAGGTGCCGCCGTCGGACCGGGAGCCGGTGTCGTTCTGGTGGGAGGCGGAGACGATGTCGGAGCCGGGGCCGAACAGGTCCAGGCAGGTGCCGTGGTTGGACGACTTGCCGCTCGGCCAGATCGACCGGGCGTCGCGGCTGTCGGTCGCGCCGACCGTCACCGCGCTCGGCACGGCCGCCGGGGAGGTGTTGCAGGCGTTGGCCCCGTCGTTGCCCGCGGCGACGACGTAGGTGACGCCGGAGGCGATCGACTTGGCCAGCGCGTCGTCCACCGAGGACGTCCGCCCGCCGCCGATGCTCATGTTGGCGACCGCGGGCTTGACCGCGTTCTTCGTCACCCAGTCGATCCCGGCCAGCACCGGGGCCCAGGTGGAGCCCGAGGAGCCCTGGCAGTTCAGGACCCGTACGCCCACGAGCTTCACGGCCTTCGCGACGCCGAACGTCGCGCCGCCGACCGTGCCCGCCACGTGAGTGCCGTGCCCGTTGCAGTCCTGGGCGACGGAGTCGTTGTCTATGAAGTCGTAGCCGCTGACCGCCCGGCCGCCGAACTCCCGGTGCGAGGTGCGTATCCCGGTGTCGAGCACATAGGCCGTCACATTGGAGGCCGTGTTGGGGTACGTGAACTTCCGGTCGCCCGGCAGGTCACGCTGGTCGATGCGGTCCAGGCCCCAGGTCGGGTCGTTCTGGGTGTCCAGGGCGTACGCGACGCCGTCCGCCTCCACCCGTGCGACGGAGGGATCGGCGGCCAGACGCCGGGCCTGCCCCTCGTCCGCCTTCACGGAGAAGCCGCGCAGCGCGGCGGTGTAGGTGTGACCGACCTTGCCGCCGTGCCGCCCGGCGAGGGATCTCGCCGTCCTGTCGACATCGCCCCGGGCCACCGAGTCCTTGAGGGTGACGATGTACGCGCCCGGCACCGCGCCGGCGCGGTCGGCGCCCAGGATGCGGCCTTCGCCGGGCGGGGGCGTGGGCGCCGCTCCGGCCGTACTCGCGCCGGCGATCAGCGCGCCCACGGCACACGCGGCAGTGGCGATACGCCACACCGCAGCTTGAGACACCATGCGATTCCTCCTGAGGGGTTGGCCGGACCGGCTGCGGTCCGGCAGGGACCGTGCCCGGTGAGCACCGGGCACGGCCGAAGGAAGGGGCACGGCGGCGGCTCCTGACGGTGGGACATCGTTCTCGTACGGCGGATGCCGAGCTTGGGGGGCCTGGCGGATGCACGAGGGGCGGAGCCACCGCCACCTCAGGAAGAATCGAGCCCTGGGGGCAGGTCGAACAATGCGTAGGAGTACCCAACCGTTCCGGGGCCGGCCCACGATGCGGAACGAACAAGGGCTGTGACCGGCGAGGGAGTTGGCCGCGTGGCCGCGCCCAGGGGGAGGGGCCGACGCGCAGGGGTTCGACGCCCCCCGGCTCCCGCCTCCTCGACGCCGCACTCGACCGCCGGGCTCGCAACACCCGGCGGCGGAGCAGCCACCTCGCGAGTCCTTCCCCGCACGTCGCCGGCGATCAGGAGATCGCCGAGCGCATCCGGTGGCCCGGGGGCCGATGGCACGTGGTCACAGATCGGTGACACGGGGCAATGGGTCGAGCGGCCCGCGTGGTGCGCTTGACACCGAAATCGAACATCCATTCTCATGGATTCCGGCCGGGTTTCTCCGGGCCGGACCGTGGAGTTGTCCACAGGCCGGGAGGACGTCGAGGCCCATTGTCAGTGGCAGGGGTTAGCGTCATTGACGTGAAGCGATCGACTCAAGCAAATCGGGTGGAACCCATGGCAGGAACCGACCGCGAGAAGGCGTTGGACGCCGCACTCGCACAGATTGAACGACAGTTCGGCAAGGGCGCGGTGATGCGCCTCGGCGAGCGGCCGAACGAGCCCATCGAGGTCATCCCCACGGGGTCGACCGCCCTCGACGTCGCGCTCGGCGTCGGCGGTCTGCCGCGCGGCCGCGTGGTGGAGGTGTACGGACCGGAGTCCTCCGGTAAGACGACGCTGACGCTGCACGCCGTGGCGAACGCGCAGAAGCTCGGCGGTTCGGTGGCGTTCATCGACGCCGAGCACGCCCTCGACCCCGAGTACGCCAAGAAGCTCGGCGTCGACATCGACAACCTCATCCTGTCCCAGCCGGACAACGGTGAGCAGGCCCTCGAGATCGTCGACATGCTGGTGCGTTCCGGCGCCCTGGACCTGATCGTCATCGACTCCGTCGCGGCCCTGGTGCCCCGTGCGGAGATCGAGGGCGAGATGGGCGACTCGCACGTGGGTCTCCAGGCCCGTCTGATGAGCCAGGCCCTCCGCAAGATCACCAGCGCGCTGAACCAGTCCAAGACCACCGCGATCTTCATCAACCAGCTCCGCGAGAAGATCGGAGTGATGTTCGGCTCCCCGGAGACGACGACCGGTGGCCGGGCCCTGAAGTTCTACGCCTCGGTGCGCCTCGACATCCGCCGGATCGAGACGCTGAAGGACGGGACCGACGCGGTCGGCAACCGCACCCGCGTCAAGGTCGTCAAGAACAAGGTCGCCCCGCCCTTCAAGCAGGCCGAGTTCGACATCCTCTACGGCCAGGGCATCAGCCGTGAGGGCGGCCTGATCGACATGGGCGTGGAGCACGGCTTCGTCCGCAAGGCCGGCGCTTGGTACACGTACGAGGGCGACCAGCTCGGCCAGGGCAAGGAGAACGCCCGTAACTTCCTCAAGGACAACCCCGATCTCGCCAACGAGATCGAGAAGAAGATCCTGGAGAAGCTGGGTGTCGGTGTCCGGCCGGAGGCCGCGTCCACCGAGCCGGCCGCGGACGGGGCGGCGCCCGAGGGCGCGGCGGCGGACGGTGCGGCGAAGCCGGTGACGGCCGCGGCCGCCAAGGCGAAGCCGGCCAAGACCGCGGCGGCCAAGAGCTAGGCCGTGACACGTCGTACGGAGTGGCCGGGAAGCCCCGAGGAGCCCGGCGGCGGCCCCGAATTCGTGGACGGACCCGATGGCGGGTCCGCCTTCGAGCCGGGGACCGGTCGCCCGGGGCGGTCCGGGCGCCGCTCACGCGGGGGAGCGGGCTCGGGCGGCGGGTTCGGCGAAGGAGCGGGCCGCCGCGCCCGCTCCGGCACCAGGAGCAGCGGCTCCCCCTCTTCGTCGAGGGCCGAGAAGGGGGAGTCGCCTGACCAGCGGGACAAGGGGGAGCCGCGCGATCCGGTCGAGCAGGCGCGCAACATCTGTCTGCGCCTCCTCACCGGTACGCCGCGGACGCGCAAGCAGCTCGCGGACGCCCTGCGCAAGCGGGAGATCCCGGACGAGGCCGCCGAGGAAGTCCTCGCGCGCTTCGAGGACGTCGGGCTGATCGACGACGCGGCGTTCGCCGGGGCATGGGTGGAGTCCCGGCACCACGGCCGGGGGCTCGCCCGTCGCGCCCTCGTCCGTGAGCTGCGCACCAAGGGCGTCGAATCGTCCGTGATCGATGACGCGGTCGGGCAGCTCGACGCCGAGCGGGAGGAGGAGACGGCCCGGGAGCTGGTGGCCCGCAAGCTCCGCTCCACCCGGGGCCTGGACCGCGACAAGCGACTGCGCCGCCTGGCGGGAATGCTCGCCCGCAAGGGATACGGGGAGGGCATGGCCCTGCGCGTGGTCCGCCAGGCGCTGGAGGAGGAAGGCGAGGACACGGAGGGCCTCGACGAGCCTTTCTGAAGAAGAGGGACGAGCCCCTTTCCGGGGAGGAGGGGCGAGCCCCCTCCGAGGACGGCGAAGGAGTGGCGGGGGCGGCGGGCGGCGCGGGGGAGCCGGGGAAGCGGTCGGGACCGCCGGTCAGTGTCCGGCCAGGGACGCGCGGCGGGCGGCGGCGTCGACGAGGGCCAGCGCGTCCGCGGCGGTGCGACCGGGGGCGCGGTTCCAGGGGCCGATCAGCCCCGGCCACCCGTGGGAGCGAAGCTCGGTGATCAGCCAGGCGCCGGCTCGGTCCACGGTGGCGGGGGAGCCGTAGCCGAGCCGGTGCGCGGTGATCATCGCACCGCAGATGCAGCGGGCCCCACGGGCGTTGCGCAGCCGGTACGGGGTGTTCTGCCAGCCCCACTCGGTCAGGATCTGCCGTGCGTAGCCGAGGTGGACGGAAGGTCTCACATCGGCCTGCCCGACCCGCCGCCAGGCGTGGACGCGGTCGGGGAGGACCGCCCCCAGCCGGCCGGGGAGCGGGCGCTCGGGGGGAGGCGCTGTCGGCAGCGCCCGTAGCGAGTCCTCGATGAGCCGGTCGACGGGGACGGACAGCAGGCTCCGCCAGTCGGCGGGCCGGTCCGGAGCCGGGGGCCGCGCGCGGGCCGGTTCCGGGTGCTCCGCCGGGGAGGGCGCGGGCTCGGGGGCGGTGCGCTCCCACCCCGAGACGATCTGCTGCCACGCCTGTGTGTCGTGCAGCCGGGACGCCTGGGCGTCGAGCCGGTCGGGGGTGAGGACAGGGGTCGCCATGGGTGCGTCATCTCCGTACATTTCGGTCCTCTGTATGAGGCGAATGTCGGTCGCGCACAGCGTTGGCTCTACTGGAATGCGGCGTTCGGGTGCGTCCTGCCACCCTGGAGCGGGCGCGTCCCCCTCAGAAGCGGGTCAGCGGCCGGTCGGAAGCGAACCAGAAGCAAGGGAGGGGGTGGCCACGTCACGCCCGTGGCCACCCCCTCCCCCTGAAGCCCGGCGTCAGCCGCCGGAGTCGGTGCCGGCCCCGTCATCGGAGCCGGGGGCCTCGGCCGGGGCCACCACCGGGAGCCCTGCCGCGCGCCACGCCTGGAAGCCGCCGATCAGGTCGGTGGACCGGTGCAGCCCGAGCTGGCGCAGCGACGCCACCGCGAGGCTCGACGCGTACCCCTCGTTGCAGATGACGACGACCGGGAGGTCGTGGCTCACCGCCTCGGCGGCGCGGTGGCTGCCCTGCGGATCGAGCCGCCACTCCAGTTCGTTGCGCTCCACGACCAGCGCGCCGGGGATGAGCCCGTCCCGCTCCCGGAGGGCCGCGTACCGGATGTCCACCAGCAGCGCCCCGCCCGTCGCCGCCGCGGCCGCCTCGCGCGGGCCGATCCGGTCGTAACCGGCCCGGACCCGCTCCAGCAGCTCGTCGATGCCCACCCGCTCCGAGGCGTCCGCCCGCTCCGAGGCGCCTGACCGTTCTGTGGCGTCCGCCCGCTCCGTGGTGACCAGCCGCTCCGCAGCGCCCACGCGGTCAGCCCCGGCCCGGTCGTCGTCGCTCACTGCCAGTCCTCCGGGCTCTCGGTCTGCTCCAGGCGGAGGACCGCGCCCGTGCGGCTGAACCGGCGGATCCGCGGCAGCGGCGGGTAGTACGCGTGGACGGAGACGGCATGCACGCTGTCGGACTCGTTGAGGACCTCGTGCACATGGTTCTGCCCGAAGGCCCGGCCCTGACCGGCCGCCAGCACCCGTGACCGGTCCACCCCTTCGTTCAGCTCCAGGGTCTTCCAGCCGTCGGTGGGCAGCCGTACGGCCAGCGAGTGCTCCTTGAGGGCGCCGGACGCGGTGGTGAAGGCGCCGACCGAGTCGGCGTGGTCGTGCCAGCCCGTCCCGGTCCCCGGCGGCCAGCCGATCAGCCAGGCTTCGCTGCCACCGGGCCCCTCGAGCCGGACCCAGGTACGGCCCTCCGGATCGAGCGGGAGCGAGGCGATGAGGGCCGGGTCCTCGGCGGCGCGGCGCACGAAGTCGAGCAGCTCCGCGACCGTGGGGCCGGGGGAGGCGGCACGGGCCGACCCGACCCGCGCGGAGACAGTGGGAGCGGAGGCCCCGGCAGCGGCGGGAGGAGGGGGCGAAGCGGCGGGGGAGGGCACGGAAGCAGCCGAGAGCACGGCGGGAGAGCCAGCCGTGGGTACGGCGGGAGAGGGGGAAGACACGGAGACCGTCCTGAGGGTTCGCGCGAAGTCCCGGCCGTGCGGAAAACGGCACGGACCGGCAGAGGAGGGCGATTCAGCAGGACGGGCGACACACGCAGCCCGCGTAACGGAGGAGGTCCATATGGACCCTCCGCCACAGGCGCACATCGGTGTCGGTCATGATCTGGAGTACACCATGCGCGCCCTTGAGGGTCAATTGATCCTGGCGGTCCGGTCGGCGTGAACCCGCTCGCGGGGCCCCGGCGCGCGCGCCGTCCCCCGCCGGCCCGCGCCGCCCTCCCCGTCCTCGCGCTCCGTCGCGCCGGAGTCCGAGTCCGAGTCCGAGTCGGACCCCGACTCGGAGCCGGAGTCGGCCGACGCCCCCGGCGCACTGCCCAACGCCGCACGCGCGGCGGCGAACAGCTCGGCGGGCCGTACGCCGGCGAAGGCGGCCACCAGGTGTCCGTCCGGCCGCACCAGCAGGACGGTATGGGCCGATGCGCCCGGATAGCTCTCCGTGACCAGCAGTTCCGCCGTGACCGGCAGCGCCTCCACGGCTTCCACGAGGCGCGGCATGATGCCGGCGGTCAGCCAGTGCCGCCGGTCCCACACCCCGGTGCCGGGTGCGACCAGGATCACCAGAGGGTGTCCGCGCCCGAGCCGTTCGCGCAGCCGTACCGCCGTCCCGTCCGGCGCGGTCACCCGTACATCGGTGACCGGCGCACCGGGGGGCGTGCCCACCGTCGTGTGCGCCTCGGCGTGCGGTGGTGCGAGGGGGGAGTACGCGTACGAAGGGGGCGCGCCGAGAGCGCCACACCCCAGGTGGCCATCGGCGAGCAGGGTGTCGTGGCCCCGCGCCGCGCCCGGTACCAGTGTCCGCAGCCCGCCGCCGCCCCGCAGTATCGGCAGGGACTGATCGGCGGCGCGCAGCCGGGCGGCCACGGCGGCCCGGCGTTCGGCCTGGTAGCTGTCGAGCAGCTGGTCGCCGCCGCTGTGGTGCCAGGCGTGGGCGAGCTTCCACGCCAGGTTCTCGGCGTCCCGGATCCCCTCGTCAAGACCCTGGGTCCCGAGCGCCCCCAGCAGATGCGCCGCGTCACCCGCCAGAAAGGCCCGCCGCACCCGCCAGCGCCGGGCGAGGCGGTGGTGCAGCGTGTGGACGCCGGTGTCCAGCAGCTCGTACGGCGGGGTCTCGCCGCACCAGCCGGCGAGGGTGTCCCGGATGCGCGTGATCAGGGCGTCCGGGGTGACCAGCTCGCCGCGCGGCGGAAGCAGCCAGTCCAGCCGCCAGACGCCGTCCGGCAGCGGCCGCGCGCTGACCTCCTCGCCCCCGGTGCGCCACGGCGGCTGCCGGTGGAGCACGGCCTCGTCCGGCCAGGGCAGTTCGGCCCGCAGTGCGGCGACGGCGTGCCGCTCCACCGCCGTACGACCGGGAAACCGGATCTCCAGGAGCTTGCGCACGGTCGACCGGGCACCGTCGCAGCCGACCAGATAGCTGCCGCGCCACCAGGTCGAACCGGGCCCCTTGGTGTGCACCGTGACGCCGTCGCGGTCCTGCTCCAGGGTGTCGACGCGGCTGAGCGGCACCAGTTCCACCAGCGGAGCCGCCGCGACCGCCGCGCGCAGGGCGGCGCCCAGCGCGTGCTGCGGAACGTGGAGGGGGGCGGGCAGCGGCGACGCGTCCCCGTAACCGGAATCCTCGGCGTCCGCACCCAGCGGCACATCGCGGACCAGCTGCTTCCGCCGCATCGAGCGCCACCCGCTCCACCGCAGCCCGTCGTCGTCCAGGGGGGCGCCGAGGCGCTCCACCAGATCGGCGGTGTCCTCACGCAGCACGACCGTACGGGCGAGACGCGCCTCCTCCGTCCCGGGCCCCTCGTCGAGGAGCACGCTCGGGACGCCCTGGGCGGCGAGGGCCAGCGACAGCGTCAGACCGACGGGTCCGGCGCCGACGACGATCACCGGGTCCACGGCGCGTCTCCTCCGGCCCGTACGGTCGTGCGGAACGTGGCAGGGGAGGCCGGCATGCGGAACGTGGCGGTCGAAGTCGGGTACGTGATCACAGAACGTATGCAACCCATTGGGGGTGCTTGCGTCAAGTGACCGAGGCAGCGACGCGTGCGCCGCTGCCTCGAATGCTTTCGCCGACCGGAACGGGGAAGCGTCAGTCCTTCGTCACTCCGGTCCCACCGGCACCGTCGATCCCGGTGCCTGCGCCCCCTGCGCCCTCCGCGCCTGACGGGGCCTGGCCGAACGTGCCGGCCGTCGCGTCGATGGTTCCGGGGGCCTGGACGGCCGGCGCCATCGCGATGCCGGTCTTGGCGCGGCGGCCGCGCTTCTCGATCCAGGTCGCCAGCGACGAAAGAAGCAGACACAGCGCGATGTAGATCGTGCCGACGACAGTGATCGTCGAAACGTAGGCGTACTGACCGTTGACCTGGGTGTTGGAGATCAACCGCGCGGTCGCGAGCAGCTCCGGGTACAGGATGATGAAGCCCAGCGAGGTGTCCTTGAGCGTCACCACCAGCTGACCGATGATCGTCGGCAGCATGGAACGGACGGCCTGCGGCATCAGCACGCCGGCCATGACCTGCGTCTTGCTCATGCCGAGTGCGTACGCCGCCTCGCTCTGGCCCTTCGGCACCGCGTTGACACCCGCGCGCAGTACTTCGGCCTGAACACAGCCGTTGTAGATGGACAGACCCACCGCCAGCGCCCACATCGAGTAGTCGGTGAGGAAGCCGACCCAGATGGCGTAGATCGTGATCAGCAGCGGGATCGAGCGGAACAGCTCGACGAAGGTGGTCGCCACCCAGCGGATCGGTTTGTGGTCGGAGAGCCGACCCACGGCGAGCACCACACCGAGGACGAGCGAGCCGACCGCCGCCAGACCGAACGCCTTGAGCGTCGCCACCAGAGCATTCGCGATGTTCTGCCGGATACCGGTGTAATTGAAGATGTCCCACATCTCGGGTGCGAGATGCCCCTTGTCGGACAGACGCACGAGACTCAGGGCGATCAGCGCGACGATGGCGCCACCGCCGATGACCGTGAACATCCTGTTCCGGACGACGGCCTTGGGGCCGGGGGCGTCGAAGAGAACGCTGGCACTCATCGGGCGACCTCCATACGACGCTCCAGCAGCCGGAAGAGGCCGCTGATGGTAAAGGTGACGACCAGGTAGCCGAGCGCCACCCACAGGAAGACCGGGACGATGTCGTAGCCCCGGTCGCTCATCAGCTTCTGCCAGCCGAAGAGTTCGGTGACGCTGAAGGCGCCGGCGATCGCGGAGTTCTTCGTGAGGGCGATGAAAATGCTGCTCAGCGGAGGGATGACCGTCCGGGTGGCCTGGGGGAGCACGATCTCACGCAAGGTCTGGGCGAAGGTCATCCCGATCGAGCGCGCGGCTTCGGCCTGGCCCAGCGGCACCGTGTTGATGCCGGAGCGCACCGCCTCGCAGATGAACGACGACGTGTAGAAGCCGAGCGCCAGCGAGCCGAGCAGGAAGGGGCTCATACCCGGGAAGAGGATCTCCGGCACCACGAAGAAGAAGAACAGGAAGAGCAGAGTGAGCGGGGTGTTGCGCATCAGCGTCACCCAGGCTGTGCCGAAGTACCGCAGCGGCGGCACGGGCGAGACCCGGAAGGCGGCGATGATGACACCGAGCACCAGGGCGATAACCGAGCTGATGGCGGTGATCGACACGGTTCCTATGAAGCCGTCGCGGAACTCTGGAAAATTGTCGAGCAGTACGTTCATGAGGTCTCCGCGTCGGCGGTCAGCGGCATCAGGGCAGGGGAAGGGGCGCCCCGTACGCCGCCGTGCCCCACAGGAGCGGCGGCGGCGTACGGGACGCCTGGGTCACACGTTCGGTGACGGGGCGTCAGCCGTGGGACGGCGTCAGTAGCGCTCGAGCGCCGGCGGCAGGGTGAACTCCGAGCCGGACAGGCCCAGCGTCGCCTCGTAGATCTTCTTGTACGTGCCGTCCAGGACGTGCCTCTCCAGCGAGTCGTTGATCGCCTCGCGCAGGACCTTGTCGTCCTTGTTGAGGCCGACGCCGTAGGGCTCGTCGGTGAACGGCTGGCCGACGACCTTGAGCTTGTCGGGGTTGGAGGCGGCGTAGCCCTTGAGGATCGAGTCGTCCGTGGTGACGGCGTCGATCTGCTTGGTCAGCAGCTGCTGGACGCAGTCGGAGTACTTGGCGAACTCGACGACGCTCGCACCGTACTCCGGCTTCTTGATCTCCTGGAGCGGGGTGGAACCGACGATCGAGCAGACCTTCTTGCCCTTCACCGTCTCCTTGCCCTTGATGTCCTTCTCGTCCTTGCGGACCAGGAGGTCGGCGCCCGCCTTGTAGTACGGGCCGGCGAAGCCGACCTGCTTCTTGCGCTCGTCGTTGATCGTGTACGTGCCGACGAAGTAGTCGACCTGGCCCTTGGAGATGGCCGTCTCACGGATGCCGGAGTCGACGGTCTTCCACTCGATCTGGTCCTTGGAGAACCCGAGGTCCGCCGCGATCATCCTGGCGATCTCGATGTCGAAGCCGGAGCGCTCCTTGGTCGACTGGTCCTCGAAGCCGAGGTAGGGCTGGTCGGCCTTGGCGCCGATGATCAGCTTGCCGCGCTTCTTGGCCTTCTTGAAGGCCGGCGAGTCCAGGGCGACGTCCTTGGCGACCTCGTACGTGGGCAACGGGGGAGCCTCGGAGGAACCGGGCTGCTTGCCACCGGGCTTGTCGCCGGCGGAGCCCTCCTTGCCGCCACACGCGGTCGCGGTCAGGGCGAGCACAGCGATAGCCGCAACGGCGGCCGATTTGCGGAGCTTCATCTGAAATTTCCCTTATGCCGTAGGTCGTTGTCGTCAGTGGTGAAGGATCTTCGACAGGAAGTCCTTGGCCCGGTCGCTGCGCGGGTTGCTGAAGAACTGCTCGGGTGTGGCCTCTTCGACGATCTTTCCGTCCGCCATGAACACCACGCGGTTGGCGGCCGAACGGGCGAAGCCCATCTCGTGGGTGACGACGATCATCGTCATCCCGTCCCGGGCCAGCTGCTGCATGACCTCGAGAACCTCGTTGATCATCTCCGGGTCGAGAGCCGACGTGGGCTCGTCGAACAGCATGACCTTCGGGTCCATCGCCAACGCCCGCGCGATCGCGACGCGTTGCTGCTGGCCGCCGGAGAGCTGTGCCGGGTACTTGTCCGCCTGCGCGCTGACGCCCACCCGGTCGAGCAGGGTCCGGGCCTTCTTCTCCGCGGTGCTCTTGTCGGTCTTGCGGACCTTGGTCTGGCCCAGCATGACGTTCTCCAGCACGGTCTTGTGCGCGAAGAGATTGAACGACTGGAAGACCATGCCCACGTCGGCACGCAGCCGGGCGAGCTCCTTGCCCTCCTGGGGCAGGGGCTTGCCGTCGATCGAGATCGCGCCCGAATCGATCGTCTCCAAGCGGTTGATCGTGCGGCACAGCGTGGACTTCCCGGACCCGGAGGGCCCGATGACGACCACGACCTCGCCACGGGCGATGGTCAGGTCGATGTCCTGGAGCACATGCAGCGCGCCGAAGTGCTTGTTGACGTCGCTCAGTACGACAAGGTCGTCTCCCGCGGGTGCGGCATCCTCGGCGGCCTTGGTCACTGAAACTCCGCTCATCGGCTTCTTGCTCCGTCCTCCTCGGGTGCCAAGGACACTAGTGACGCAGTGCGACCAGCGTCATTACATCTGAGCGGAAATTGAGGATAACGATCCGGCGGCAACCGGACACACCGTGTGAACGGGACGTCACGCGGGCTGCTGGGGCGTACCGGGTGCATAACGGAAACCCTGCTGTAACCGGCAGCCACTTGACTGACGTACCGGTCATCGGAGTGGATGCCCTGTGCGGGAAAAGATGGTGGAGCGCCGCTGAACGGGAAGTGCTTCCCGGTTTCTTCAGGATGAAGCGGGGTGAAACACCGGATATCGCCCCGTTACGCCGTGCAACGGTGATGTGTCCGAAGGTCGGCTCCGCGGAGGGGACGGGTTTGCGCGCAGGGCGACAGTTACGCGCACGGCAACGGTTACGCGAACGAGTCCGGGAGCCTCACGGCCCGGGGAGAGCGAGAGGAGGGCCATGAGACTGCTGCTCGTCGAGGACGACGACCACGTCGCGGCGGCTCTGTCCGCCGTGCTCGCCCGGCACGGGTTCAAGGTCGTGCACGCGCGCAACGGCGAGGAGGCCCTGCGCGCCCTGCTGCCCGCCGAGAAGGAGCCCTTCGGGGTGATCCTCCTCGACCTCGGCCTGCCCGACCAGGACGGCTACGAGGTGTGCGGCAAGATCCGCAAGCGCACCGCGACACCCGTGATCATGGTGACCGCCCGCGCCGACGTGCGCTCGCGCATCCACGGGCTCAACCTCGGCGCGGACGACTACGTGGTCAAGCCCTACGACACCGGCGAGCTCCTGGCCCGCATCCACGCGGTCGCCCGGCGCAACACCGGCGCCGAGGACATCGCCCCGGCTCCCGACGCCGCCCTGCGCCTGGGACCGGTGCAGATCGAACTGCCCACCCGGCGCGTCAGCGTCGACGGCGTCGAAGTCCAGCTCACCCGCAAGGAATTCGACCTCCTGGCGCTCCTCGCGCAGCGACCCGGTGTGGTCTTCCGCCGCGAGCAGATCATCAGCGAGGTCTGGCGCACCAGCTGGGAGGGCACAGGACGCACGCTGGAGGTCCACGTCGCCTCCCTGCGCTCCAAACTGCGGCTGCCCGCCCTCATCGAGACCGTGCGGGGCGTCGGCTACCGGCTCGTCTCGCCGTCCGCCTGACGGGCGGGTACGACCCCGGTGCGCGCCCGCCTGCTTCCGCTGCTCATCGCCCTGATGGCGGCCGTCCTGCTCACCCTGGGCTTCCCGCTCGCGGTGAGCGTGGCCGCCGCCGAGCAGCAGCGACTGGTCATCGACCGGATCGACGACACCGCACGCTTCGCCGCGCTGGCGCAGTCCATCACCGACTCCCTTCCGGCCAGTGACGAACGTCGCCTGACCCTCGCGACGGACCTGGAGCTCTACGCCTCGGTGTACGGCATCCGGGCCGGCGTCTTCTACCGGGACGACCGGGCCCTTGCGAAGGCTCCGGAGTCCTGGACGCTGCCCCTCGAGGGGGAGGGGCGCACGGCCTTCAACGAGGCGCTGCTCGGCCGCCGTTCGCACGACCCGCCGCAGGTGTGGCCCTGGCGCGACGGCCGCGTCGTCGTCGCCTCGCCCGTCGTGCGCGACGGCGACGTCGTCGCCGTGGTCGTCATCGACTCGCCCACCGACGAGATGCGCTCCCGCATCCTGCGGACCTGGCTGCTGATCGCGGTCGGCGAGGCCCTGGCCATGCTGGTCGCGGTCGGCGCCGCCGTCCGGCTCACCGGCTGGGTGCTGCTGCCCGTACGGGTCCTGGACGCGGCCACCCACGACATCGCCGTGGGGCGGATGCGCTCGCGGGTCGCGGCCGGCGGCGGGCCACCGGAGCTGCGGCGGCTGGCCCGGTCCTTCAACGAGATGGCCGACAACGTGGAGGACGTGCTGGAACAGCAGCGCGCCTTCGTCGCCGACGCCTCGCACCAACTCCGCAACCCCCTCGCCGCGCTGCTGCTGCGCATCGAGCTCCTCGCCCTGGAACTGCCCGAGGGCAACGAGGAGATCGCCGCCGTACGCACCGAGGGCAAGCGGCTCGCCCGGGTCCTCGACGACCTCCTGGACCTGGCGCTGGCCGAGCACGCCGAGGCGGACCTCCAGCTGATCGACATCGTCCCGCTCACCGCCGAGCGCGTCGCCTCCTGGCGTCCGATGGCGGACGAGAAGGGTGTGACCCTGATCCAGGGCGGGGCCCCGGCGGCCACCGCCTGGGCTGATCCCATCGCCCTCTCCAGCGCCCTGGACGCGGTCATCGACAACGCCCTGAAGTTCACCCCGGCCGGGCAGGACGTCACCGTCACCGTCAGCGCCGGCCCCACCACGACGAGCGTCGAGGTCGCCGACCGGGGCCCCGGTCTCACCGAGCAGGAGCTCGAACGCGTCGGGGACCGCTTCTGGCGCAGCACCCGCCACCAGAACGTCAGCGGATCGGGCCTCGGCCTGTCCATCTCGCGCGTGCTGCTCTCGGTGGGCGGCGGCTCGATCGCGTACGCGCACCATGAGCCGCACGGCCTGCGGGTGACCGTCTCGGTGCCGCGTGAGCTGCCGCACAACTGCCCGAGCCGCGAGGACGTACGGAGAACACCCTGAGCTTGAGTTTTAGCCTTTGCGGGTGCGTTACTCGACATGGCATGCGCGATACTGGCCGGTCGGGCCCTCTTGCGGCCGATCGCGCAGTGAGCGGTAGGCGGGTTGAGGAACACCGGCAGTGCACAGGCCCGCCCTGCTGGTGTTGCGTAACCTCTCCGGTGCTCAGCCGGAGAGCGAGCCTGGCTCGGGGCGCCGTCGTTGCCCCTCAGGGGTGGAAGGTGAAGGCTTCATCAAAGGGTGCGTCTGCGAAGCGGACAGTAAGCAGAACCGGTTCGTCGAGCTCGTGCCGTGTGGACTTGGCTGCCGTTGTGCCATTCCAGAGATGGAAGAAGACCATGGGCTCCTCGGGGTCTTCTCCCAGGTAGCCCAGCGTCTTGCTGTACAGGGGGCTGGTCCCTCCGCACAGGATGGACGGGGGGCCGAACTCGGAGAGGACGTCTGCCCACGAGCGGTCTGTCTGCGCCCACGGGCGCACTCTTGCCCGCAGGGCGTGATGCTCGTCAGCCGGCAGAAGGCGATCGGGCCGGAGCCAGCCGCGGCGGTGCGCGAACTCGGCGTAGACCGAGGCGACGCAGTTCTGTTCGTAGCCTCCCGGCATCAACTTCTCGAACATGCCGCCCAAACCGGTGCTGCTTCCGGCCCCTCGGCTTGCCCAGGAACGGTGCTCCTCATCCCATACCTCGGGCTGGCGTTCCACGAAGAGCAGGTGATCCACCAGCATCCGGAGCGCAGCGTCACGCTGCGAGAACATACCGGGACGCCGGAGGGCAGAGTTCAACCGCTCAACGAGATAGGTGTGTATCTCGTCGGCACCCGCGAGTGATCTAGTGGAGGACACCTACAGAGTGTGCCCCATCCCTTCACCTCCGGCGCCACAGGAACAGGCAGAGGTCAAAACTCAAGCTGAGGGCCTGTTCCCGAGCCGGGTACGACATGGCTCTTCGGTGTTTTTCAGGCTCGGAATGCGAACGCCATTTTCTGGGTGGCGAGTTGGGGCTTTTGCCCCGACCTCATATCTTCCTCAACTCTCTTTGTGGAAGTGATCGTTTTGGATAGCCTCTTCGGTGACCACGGCGAGGGAAGCCGAGCCGGACATGGTTTCGGCTGCTCGCCACGCAGAAGGGGGAATGTCAGGATGAAGAGGTTCGGACGACTTCTCGGAGTGGGCACCGTCGCACTGACCTGCGTCGCCGTCACTGCCACATCCGCTCACGCCGGCACCGTTCACCACGGCAAGGGCGCCAAGTACAAGCGCACGGCCAAATCCACCGGCTGCCAGAACCACGTCTATATGTGGACTGAGGGCGGCAAAAAGGTGAGGGCCTACGGATTGCAGCACTGCGACAGGGCCGCGACCATCAGCCGGCCCACCATCGCGCTTTCCGGCAACAACGGAAAGACGTTCGTCACCGGTGGCAAGGCATGCAAGGCCGCCAAGTACTGCCAGACCAAAATCGTCACCCTCAAGATGACGAAGGGGTGGACCTACCGGGCGTCCAACGCCGGCACCGCGTCCACCGGCGTCCCGGGTGAGAGCGACATCGCCTGGCCCGACAAGACCGTGGCGCGCGTGACGAAGAAGGCGCCGTTCTGACCGACCGGTCCTGAGCGGAGGACGGTTCGGCAGGACGCCGGCCGGCCACCGGGCCGCGACCATCGGAGCTTGAGTGCCAGCACCCATCCCGGCGGTCGCCGCCGCGGTCCGGTTCCGAGGCCGCCGACGAAGGCCGCCCCCGAAAGGGTGGCGGCCTTCTGGACGTCCAAGCAGGAGAACCGGATCCAGGCCGTGGTGGAGCAGATTCGCACGGTGCGGGTGGAGGGACTGAACGGACCGGACCGACCGGATGAACTGGGGGAGCCGCTCAGGGCTTGACCGAGCGGTAGTAGCGCTTGGCCCCTTCGTGGACGGCCAGCGGGTCCGTGTAGATCGCCGTGCGCAGGTCCACCAGCTGCGCGGGGTGCACCTCACGGCCGATCCGGTCACGGCTGTTGATCACGGTCCGGGTGAATGCCTCGGTCATGGCCGGATCGGTACGGTCCGTGGTGATGAGCAGATTGGCGACGGCCACCGTGGTCACCGACTGCCCCTGTTGGGCGTGGTCATAGGCGTCGGCGGGGATGAGCGTCGACCGGTAGTAGCGGGCGGAGCCGCCCGCCGACTGCAACTTCTTGACCAGGGGCTCCTCCAGCGGCACCAGCCGGATGGCGAACCGCTCCGACAGCCCCTGCACCGCCCCGGTCGGCAGCCCGCCGGACCAGAAGAAGGCGTCGAGGTCTCCCGAGGCCAGCAACTCGGGCATGGTGTTGATGCCCGCCGACACCGGGGTGACGCCGCGCGCCGGGTCGACGCCCGCCGCCTTCAGCAGCCGGTCCGCGACCAGCCGGACCCCGGAGCCCTCCTGCCCGACGCCGACCCGCTTGCCCCGCAGGTCGGCGACCCCGCGGACGTCGGAGTCGCGGGGGACGACCAGCTGCACGTAGTCGTCGTACAGCCGCACACAGCCCCGCAGCCGGCCGGAGCCGGGCTTGCGGTCCCGCAGATACGTGGCCACGGCGTCGGCGGTGGCGATGGTGAAGTCCGCCTCCCCCGACGCCACCCGCGCGAGGTTCTGTTGGGAGCCCTCGCTGTTGCGGAGCCTTATCGACACCTCCGGCATGTCCTTGGCAAGGGCGCCTTCCAGCCGTTCCCCGTACCGCTGGTAGACGCCGCTCGGCACCCCCGTGGAGAAGGTCAGCGTCCCGCGCGGGGTCCGTTCCCCCAGCGGGAGGAGCCACCACGCGAGCAGCCCCAGCACGACGGCGAGCGCGGCGCCCGCCTGTAGGGCGCGGCGACGGCCGAATCGGGACGGGACGGGGAGCATGCGCGCGATCCTGCCAGCTCACCGCCCCCCTGACCAGGCCCGCCCGCGGGGGCCGGGCCCACGGCGGCGCGGGAGCCCTCCCCGCGCGGCCGGGCAGGGGAGGGGCGATCCCGGCAACCGCCTACCCTGGTCACATGAGCAGCGGCAACCGGAGCGAAGCAGTGGACGTCCAGAAGAGCTACGAGGTACGCACCTACGGGTGCCAGATGAACGTCCACGACTCCGAACGGCTGTCGGGTCTCCTGGAGGACGCCGGTTACGTACGGGCCCCTGAAGGAGCGGACGGCGACGCCGACGTCGTCGTCTTCAACACCTGCGCGGTGCGCGAGAACGCCGACAACAAGCTCTACGGCAACCTCGGCCGGCTCGCCCCGATGAAGACCAAGCGCCCCGGCATGCAGATCGCCGTGGGCGGCTGCCTCGCCCAGAAGGACCGCGACACCATCGTCAAGCGCGCCCCCTGGGTGGACGTCGTCTTCGGCACGCACAACATCGGCAAGCTGCCCGTGCTGCTGGAGCGCGCCCGCATCCAGGAGGAGGCGCAGATCGAGATCGCCGAATCCCTGGAGGCGTTCCCCTCCACGCTGCCCACCCGCCGCGAGTCCGCGTACGCCGCGTGGGTCTCCATCTCGGTCGGCTGCAACAACACCTGCACCTTCTGCATCGTCCCCGCGCTGCGCGGCAAGGAGAAGGACCGCCGCACCGGCGACATCCTGGCCGAGATCGAGGCCCTGGTCGCCGAGGGCGTGTCCGAGATCACCCTCCTCGGCCAGAACGTGAACGCGTACGGCTCCGACATCGGCGACCGCGAGGCATTCTCCAAGCTGCTGCGCGCCTGCGGGACGATCGAGGGCCTGGAGCGCGTCCGCTTCACCTCCCCGCACCCCCGCGACTTCACCGACGACGTCATCGCCGCCATGGCCGAGACGCCGATCGTGATGCCGCAGCTCCACATGCCGATGCAGTCCGGCTCGGACAGCATCCTCAAGGCGATGCGTCGCTCCTACCGTCAGGAGCGCTTCCTCGGCATCATCGAGAAGGTGCGCGCCGCGATGCCGGACGCCGCCATCTCCACCGACATCATCGTGGGCTTCCCCGGCGAGACCGAGGAGGACTTCGAGCAGACGATGCACGCGGTGCGCGAGGCCCGGTTCGCCAACGCGTTCACCTTCCAGTACTCCAAGCGCCCCGGGACCCCGGCCGCCGACATGGACGGCCAGATCCCCAAGGAGGTCGTGCAGGAGCGCTACATGCGCCTGTCCGCCCTCCAGGAGCAGATCTCCTGGGACGAGAACAAGAAGCAGGTCGGCCGCACCCTGGAGGTCATGGTCGCGGAGGGCGAGGGCCGCAAGGACGGCGCGACCCACCGCCTCTCCGGCCGCGCCCCCGACAACCGCCTGGTCCACTTCACCAAACCCGTCCAGGACGTGCGCCCCGGCGACGTGGTGACCGTGGAGGTCACCTACGCGGCCCCGCACCACCTGCTCGCCGAGGGCGCTCCGCTCGCCGTACGGGCCACCCGCGCCGGCGACGCCTGGGAGAAGCGCACCACCGCTGCCGCCGCCAAGCCGGCCGGAGTGATGCTGGGCCTTCCCGGCATCGGCGCCCCGGCCCCGCTCCCGGTCGCCGCCGCGCCGGCCTGCGGCATCGGCTGACGGCTTCAGGCCCGGGCGGGCGGTTCTGTGGCGTCGGCTGACCGCTTCAGGGTCCGGCGGGCGGCTCCGCGGCGTCGCTGACGGCTTCAGGCCCCGGCGCACGGCCCGGCAAGTACGCTGACCGGCATGCTTGTCGCCGCCGCCGTGTGCCCCTGTCCGCCGCTCCTGGTGCCCGAGGTCGCCGCCGGGGCCGCACCCGAACTCGACACCGCGCGCGCCGCGTGCCTCGACGCCGTGGGGGTGCTGGCCGCCTCCCGCCCCGACCTGCTCGTGGTCGTGGGCCCGGGGGAGGGCAGAGTTCACCCGGGGGGCGGGCGCGGCTCCTTCCGGGGGTTCGGCGTCGACCTCGACGTGACCCTGGGCGAGCCGGACCCGGCCGTACGGGTGCCGCCGCTGCCGGACTCCCTCGCCGTGGGCGCGTGGCTGCTGGGCCGGGCACGCTGGGCCGCCGCCCCGGTCGACGGGCTCGCGGTGGACGAGCGCCGGAGCGCCGGGGAGTGCGCGAAGGCGGGAGCGGAGGCCGCCGGCCGCGCCGGCCGCGTCGCGCTCCTGGTGATGGGCGACGGCAGCGCCTGCCGCACGCTCAAGGCGCCCGGCTATCTGGACGAGCGGGCCGCACCCTTCGACGCCCGGGCGACCGCGGCCCTCGGCTCAGCCGACCTCGCCGCACTCGACGCGCTGGACGAGACACTCGCGTACGAGCTCAAGGCGGCCGGCCGGGCCCCCTGGCAACTGCTCAGCGGCGCGGCACACGGGGCCGGTCTCGTCGGACGGCTGCTGTACGAGGACGCCCCCTACGGGGTGGGCTACACGGTCGCCGCCTGGTCCTGAAACCGCCGGACGGCGGTACCGGAGCGCTGGGCTCCGGTACCGCCGCCGAGGGTCGTCCTGCCGCCGGGGTCAGGGAGCGGGCGGCGGCGGGGGCGGAGTAGCGCCGGGCGTACCCGGCGTGCCATCGGCACCGGGGGCGCCGGGCGTGCCGTGCGTACCCGGAGTGCCGGGGGCGCCGGGCGTGCCGCCGTCCTTCTGCCCCAGCTTGTCCACGGCTTCCTTGGCCTTGCGCGTACCCGTGTCGATCTTGTCGCTGTACTTGCCCTTGGTCTTCTGGTCGACCGTGCGCGCGGCCTTGTCGAGGCCCTGCTCGATCTTGCCCCCGTGCTGCTGCGCCAGGTCGCCGACCTTTTCCTTGGCCGGTCCCAGCTTGGCCTTCAGGTTGTCCAGGAACCCCATTGGGTCACCTTCCGTGCAGTGAGGACGGTCTGCGGGAGCGTTCTCCCGCACCCATTGTCCGTCACCTGTCCCTTCCTGCCGACTTTACTCACCCTTCGGCGTTCTCTTCAGTGCGCTCCCGAGTGCGCAACCGACTGCTCTCCCGGCCGAAGAACCGAGTGCTCTCCTGGCCGAAGAGGTGTGCGGGAAGGGCCCGGAGATTTGCGAGACTGTGGCGGTGAACCGTCCCGCTTCAGCCCCCCGCGTCATCACCGTCGTCGGCCCCACCGCGGCCGGAAAATCCGATCTGGGGGTCTTCCTCGCCCAGCGACTCGGCGGCGAGGTGGTCAACGCCGACTCCATGCAGCTCTATCGCGGGATGGACATCGGTACGGCGAAGATGACGCCCGCCGAACGCGCCGGGGTGCCGCACCACCTGCTGGACATCTGGGACGTCACCGAGGCCGCCAGCGTCGCCGAGTACCAGCGGCTGGCCCGGCTGGAGATCGACCGGCTGCTCGCCGAGGGCCGTACACCCGTCCTGGTGGGCGGCTCCGGGCTGTACGTGAAGGGGGCCGTCGACGCCCTGGAGTTCCCGGGTACGGACCCCGAGGTGCGCGCCCTGCTCGAAGCGGAGCTGGCCGAGCGCGGCTCCGGCTTCCTGCACCAGCGGCTCGCCGCCGCCGACCCCGACGCCGCCCGGTCCATCCTGGCGAGCAACGGCCGCCGTATCGTCCGCGCCCTCGAGGTCATCGAGATCACCGGCAAGCCCTTCACCGCCAACCTCCCCGGCGACGAGCCGGTCTACGACGCGGTGCAGATCGGCGTCGACGTGGACCGCCCCGAGCTGGACGAACGCATCGCCCGGCGGGTCGACCGGATGTGGGAGGCCGGTCTCGTCGAGGAGGTGCGCACCCTGGAGGCGCGCGGGCTGCGCGAGGGACTCACCGCCTCACGCGCACTGGGCTACCAGCAGATCCTCTCGGCGCTCGCGGGGGAGTGCACCGAGGAGGAGGCGCGGGCCGAGACGGTGCGCGCCACCAAACGCTTCGCACGCCGGCAGGACTCCTGGTTCCGGCGCGACCCGCGCGTCCGGTGGCTCGGCGGCGGGCACCGTGACCGGGCAGAACTCCCGCACCAGGCACTGGCGTTGGTCGAACGAGCGGTCACAGCCTGATCACGTGATGGCATCGGGACGCTCCGGCCGTCAATTCGGCGCCCGCGGTCGTGCCATCATCGAGCATCGATCCACCAGTGCAGTCCGAGTTGGGAGGGCGCGTGGCGATGGAGGCCGGCCCTCGCGACACGGAGCAGCACGACGTACCGCCACCGCGCGAGAACGTGGGGCGGCTGAGCCCTGACGGGCCCGACGAGCAGGACGCCGCCCCCGAGGTGGAGGTCGAGCTCCGCCCCGCCCGCAGGCTGCGGATCTGGCAGCTCGCCCCCATCATCGTGCTGGCGGCGGTCGGCTCCCTGATGTTCGCCTTCCCGCTCGCCTTCGAGTTCGGCGACGGCGGCGCGGTCGTCGCGATGCTGGGGCTGTTGATCAGCTGCTGCGCGGCCGGCTGGGGCATGATGGCCGCGCGCCGTGTCGGCCACACCTGGCCCGGCCTGCCGGCCCGGGGCTCGGGCGACCGCCCCGACTGGCGGGTGATCGGCCTGTACGTCGCCATGGGCGCCGGACTGGTCGCCCTCGCCGTCTGGCGCGTAGCCCGCCTGCGCTGACAGCTCCTTTGCCCCCACCTCCGCCCGCGCCGGGCACCGTACGGCGCTCCCGGGCCCGGGGCCGGATCCGGTTTCGCGCGGTGTAGGCGGCGGCTCGTACAGTTGCCCTGTGAGCACTTCGCAGATCGCCTTCCTCAAGGGTCACGGCACCGAGAACGACTTCGTGATCGTCCCCGACCCGGACAACGCCCTCGCGCTGCCCGCCCCCGTCGTCGCCCGGATCTGCGACCGCCGGGCCGGTATCGGCGGGGACGGCCTGCTGCACGTCGTCCGCTCCGCGGCCCACCCCGAGGCCCGGGACATGGCGTCCGAGGCCGAGTGGTTCATGGACTACCGCAACGCGGACGGCTCGATCGCCGAGATGTGCGGCAACGGGGTGCGGGTCTTCGCCCACTACCTCCAGCGCGCGGGCCTCGTCGAGCGGGGCGGCCTGGCCGTGGCCACCCGGGGCGGCGTCAAGCAGGTGCACCTTGCCAAGGACGGCGACATCACGGTCTCCATGGGGCACGCCCTGCTTCCCGGGGAGAGCGCCACCGTCAGCGTCGGCGACCGCAGCTGGCCCTCCCGCAACGTCAACATGGGCAACCCGCACGCCGTCGCCTTCGTCGACGACCTGGCCCACGCCGGCGACCTCCTCTCCGCCCCTCCGGTCAGCCCCGAGGCGGTCTACCCCGAAGGGGTCAACGTCGAGTTCGTCGTCGACCGGGGACCGCGCCACGTCGCCATGCGCGTCCACGAGCGCGGCTCCGGCGAGACCCGCTCCTGCGGCACCGGAGCCTGCGCGGTGGCCGTCGCCACCGCCCGCAGGGACGGCCGGGACCCGGCGGTGACCGGGCTCCCCGCCACGTACACGGTGGATCTCCCCGGCGGCACCCTGGTCATCACCGAGCACCCGGACGGCGCGATCGACATGACCGGCCCCGCCGTGATCGTCGCCGAGGGCGTCATCGACCCGGCCTGGCTCGAAGCCGCGACCGGCTGACCCCCGCAACGACGCCATCCGACGTCCGCCACCCGACTCCGGAGCGGGGGCCGGGCGACACCAGTGATCCGTCGGCGTCCGGCTCGAAACGGTGATCGGTCGGAGCTTCGCTCGAATGGGTGATCCGTTTCACGCTGGGCGAGAGCCGGTCTGCGCCACGTGGTGGGCTCGGTAGCATCAAGCACCGGCCCGGAGAGGCGTCCGCCTCTCCCCACCGCCGGTCGACGTCGCCGGAGGTGCCCATGAGTGCAGAGGCCGCCGATCCCGCCGCTGTGCCGCGCAGGCGGAGCCGGCCCAGGATCGATCTGCGCAGACTGGGCCGGGTGGCGCTCCTCGGTCCCGTCTCCCGCGACCGGCTGCCCGACGCCATCGGCCATGTCGCCGACGCGCACCGCGCCCACCACCCCGACGCCGACCTGGCGATCCTGCACCGGGCCTACGTCCTCGCGGAGTCCTCGCACCGGGGCCAGATGCGCAAGAGCGGCGAGCCGTACATCACGCACCCGCTCGCCGTGACCCTGATCCTCGCCGAGCTCGGGGCCGAGACCACCACCCTGACCGCCTCCCTCCTCCACGACACCGTCGAGGACACCGAGGTGACGCTCGATCAGGTGCGTGAGCAGTTCGGCGAAGAGGTCCGCTACCTCGTCGACGGCGTCACCAAACTCGAAAAGGTCGACTACGGAGCCGCCGCCGAGCCCGAGACCTTCCGCAAGATGCTCGTCGCCACCGGCAACGACGTCCGGGTCATGTCGATCAAGCTCGCGGACCGGCTGCACAACATGCGCACCCTCACGGTGATGCGCCCGGAGAAGCAGGCCAGGATCGCCAAGGTGACCCGGGACGTCCTCATCCCGCTGGCCGAACGCCTCGGCGTACAGGCGCTCAAGACCGAGCTGGAGGACCTGGTCTTCGCGATCCTGGACCCCGAGGAGTACGAGGACACCCGCGCCCTCATCGCGGCCGCCACGGGCGACGCGGACCCCCTCGCCGCCATCGCGGACAGCGTCCGGGCCACCCTGCGGGAAGCGGGCATCAGCGCCGAAGTGCTCATCAGGCCACGCCACTTCGTCTCCGTGCACCGGGTCCGCAGGAAACGCGGCGAACTGCGCCCCACCGACTTCGGCCGGCTGCTCGTCCTGGTCGCCGAGGACGCCGACTGCTACGCCGTGCTCGGTGAGCTGCACACCTGCTTCACCCCGGTGATCTCCGAGTTCAAGGACTTCATCGCCGCCCCCAAGTTCAACCTGTACCAGTCGCTGCACACGGCGGTCGTCGGCCCCGAGGGAGCCGTCGCCGAAGTCCTCATCCGTACGCACCGGATGCACAAGGTCGCCGAGGCCGGCGTCGTCGCCCTGGGCAACCCGTACGCCCATGACGGCGGCGCGACCCCCCAGCAGGCCGAGCCCTCCGACGAGCGCGCCGACCCGACCCGGCCCGGCTGGCTGTCCCGGCTCCTGGACTGGCAGGAGTCCGCCACCGACCCGGACACCTTCTGGACCACCCTGCGCGCCGATCTCGCCCAGGACCGCGAGATCACCGTCTTCCGCACCGACGGAGGGACCCTCGGCCTGCCCGCCGGAGCCAGCTGCGTCGACGCGGCGTACGCGCAGCACGGGGAGCGGGCGCACGCCTGCATCGGAGCCCGGGTCAACGGCCGCCTCGCCACCCTCAGCACGGTCCTCAGCGACGGGGACACCGTGCAACTGCTGCTCGCCCAGGACACCGCGTCCGGCCCGTCGCCCGAGTGGCTGGAGCACGCCCGCACCCCCGGGGCCCGTATCGCGATCACCGGCTGGCTCTCCGCCCACCCCGACGACCGCCCGGGCCCGGACGGTGCGGCAGCCGAAGGCCGGACCGAGCCCGCCGGTGACGACGCCCGCAGCGACGATGCCCGGAGCGACGGCCCCCACAGTGCCGCACCGGTCCGTACCCGGTCCGGCGGACAGGCCGCCAACGTGGTCGTCGACGCCCCGGAGGCGACCACGCGCCTGGCCGGCTGCTGTACGCCGGTGCCCCCCGACGAGGTGATCGGCTTCGTCGTCCGGGGCGGGGCCGTCACCGTGCACCGCCAGGAGTGTCCCTCCGTCGCCCGGATGCGGGAGATCGGCCGCGCACCGGTGGCGGCCCGCTGGAAGGACGAGGACGGCCGGGACGACTCCGCCGCCTGCCGCGTCACCCTCGTCGCCGAGTCCTTCGGACGCCCCCGGCTGCTCGCCGACCTCACCGAGGCCATCGCCACGGCCGACGCGGCGATCGTCTCCGCCACCGTCGAACCGCCCAGCGAACAGCGCGTCCGGCACACCTACACCCTCCAGCTCCCCGACGCCGCCGGGCTGCCCGCACTGATGCGCGCCATGCGCGAGGTCGCCGGGGTCTACGACGTCAGCCGCGCCCAGCACCCCGCCGCCACCGGCTGAGCCCGCACCCGGGGCCTCCTCGTTCGAGTGGTGCGGCGCGCGGCACCCCGGGGAGGCGGCCCGGCTGCTGATAGCGGTAGTCCATGCCGCTCCTCTCCCGCCGCCTGCGGGCCGCCCTGCTGGCCTCCGCATCGCTCACCCTCGTCGCCGCCGCGCTGCCCGCCCCCGAGCCCCTCGGCATCGGCGACCGGCTCTTCCCCGAGCTGGGCAACCCCGGCTACGACGTCCTCGCGTACGACATCGCCTTCACCTACCACGGCAGCAACACCAAGCCCCTGGACGCCGTCACGAAGATCCGGGCCCGCACCACCGCACCGCTGGAGCGGATCAACCTCGACTTCGCCCGGGGCACGGTCCACAGCGTCGAGGTCGACGGGCAGTCCGCCGACTTCGGCAGCAAGAACGAGGACCTGATCATCCAGGCCCCCCGCCGCCTCCCCGAAGGCGTACCGCTGAACATCACCGTCCGGCACACCAGCGACCCGGCCGGAACCGCGGGCAACGGCGGCTGGATCCGCACCGCGGACGGCCTCGCCATGGCCAACCAGGCCGACGCCGCCCACCGGGTCTTCCCCAGCAACGACCACCCGTCCGACAAGGCGCACTTCACCTTCCGCGTCACCGCCCCCCAGCAGCTCACGGCGGTCGCCAACGGGCTGCCCACCGGCCGGACCCGGCACGGCGCGACGACCACCTGGACCTACCGCACCGAGCACCCCATGGCCACCGAGCTCGCCCAGGTCTCCATCGGCGACTCCGCCGTACTGCACCACACCGGACCGCACGGACTGCCGCTGCGCGACGTCGTCCCGGCCGCCGACCGGGCGAGGATGGAGCCCTGGCTCAAGAAGACCCCCGCCCAGCTGGAGTGGATGGAGCGGCAGGTCGGCCGCTACCCCTTCGAGACGTACGGAGTCCTCGTCGCCGACAGCCCCATCGGCTTCGCCCTGGAGACCCAGACGCTCTCCCTCTACGGCAAGTCGTTCTTCACCGAGCCCGCCTACCCCGAGTGGTACGTCGACTCCGTCATGGTCCACGAACTGGCCCACCAGTGGTTCGGCAACAGCGTCACGCCCGCCTCCTGGTCCGACCTGTGGCTGAATGAAGGACACGCCAGCTGGTACGAGGCCCGCTACGCCGAGGAGAACGGCGGCGGCACCCTGGAGCGGCGGATGCGGGAGGCGTACCGGCTGTCCGACGACTGGCGGGCCAACGGCGGCCCGCCGGCGCACCCGGACGGCCCGGCCGAGGGGCAGAAGCTCAGCCTGTTCCGGCCCGTCGTCTACGACGGCAGCGCCCTGGTGCTCTACGCCCTGCGCCAGGAGATCGGCGAGGCGGCCTTCGACCGGCTGGAGCGCGCCTGGGTGCGGATCCACCGGGACGGCACGGCCACCACCGCGGACTTCACCCGGCTGGCGTCCGGCGTCGCGGGACGGGACCTCACGGCGTTCTTCGACGGCTGGCTGTACGGAAAGAAGACACCGCCGATGCCCGGACACCCCGACTGGCGCACGGCCGACCCCGCGAAGACCTCTTAGGACGACGGCGTAAACCCGGGTGACGGCCCGCCGGGGGCCGTGCCACTATCGACGCGTCGGCACGGCGGACCGCGTCCCGTCGGATGCCCCGGACGGGCTTCAGCGGCCCAGTGGGAACGACCGGGAATCATCCGGAGAGATCACGCGTTGTGACTGACGTAAAGACTTCTATCGACGTAAGGATCCAATGACCTCCTCTTCCTCCCTTCCCCAGGACGCGCAGGACGCGCAGAGCGCCACGGAGAACGCCACCGAGAGCCTCACCGAAAGCCTTCGGGCGGACGCCCTGATGGAAGAGGACGTCGCCTGGAGCCGAAAGATCGACGGAGAGCGGGACGGCGACCAGCTGGACCGCTCCGAGCGTGCCGCCCTGCGGCGCGTGGCCGGTCTCTCCACGGAGCTCGAGGACGTCACCGAGGTCGAGTACCGACAGCTGCGCTTGGAGCGCGTCGTGCTGGTCGGCGTCTGGACCTCGGGGACGGTGCGTGACGCGGAGATCTCCCTCGCGGAGCTCGCCGCCCTCGCCGAGACGGCGGGCGCACAGGTGCTGGACGCGGTGTACCAGCGGCGCGACAAGCCCGACCCGGCGACCTACATCGGTTCCGGCAAGGCGCTGGAGCTGCGGGACATCGTGCTGGAGTCCGGGGCCGACACCGTCGTCTGCGACGGTGAGCTCAGCCCGGGCCAGCTCATCCACCTGGAAGACGTCGTCAAGGTGAAGGTGGTCGACCGGACCGCCCTCATCCTCGACATCTTCGCCCAGCACGCCAAGTCCCGGGAGGGCAAGGCGCAGGTCTCGCTGGCGCAGATGCAGTACATGCTGCCGCGACTGCGCGGCTGGGGTCAGTCGCTCTCCCGTCAGATGGGCGGCGGCGGATCCAGCGGCGGTGGCGGCATGGCCACCCGTGGTCCCGGTGAGACCAAGATCGAGACGGACCGGCGACGGATCCGCGAGAAGATGGCGAAGATGCGCCGGGAGATCGCGGAGATGAAGACCGGCCGCGAGATCAAGCGGCAGGAGCGCAAGCGCAACAAGGTGCCCTCGGTCGCTATCGCCGGATACACCAACGCGGGCAAGTCCTCGCTGCTCAACCGCCTCACCGGAGCCGGTGTCCTGGTGGAGAACGCCCTGTTCGCCACCCTGGACCCGACCGTGCGCCGGGCCGAGACGCCGAGCGGCCGCATCTACACCCTCGCCGACACCGTCGGGTTCGTACGGCATCTGCCGCACCACCTCGTCGAGGCGTTCCGCTCCACCATGGAGGAGGTCGGCCAGTCCGATCTCATCCTGCACGTGGTGGACGGTTCGCACCCGGTGCCGGAGGAGCAGCTCGCCGCGGTGCGCGAGGTGATCCGCGACGTGGGCGCGGTGAACGTGCGCGAGATCGTCGTCATCAACAAGGCGGACGCCGCGGACCCGCTGGTCCTCCAGCGGCTGCTGCGCAACGAGAAGCACGCCATCGCGGTCTCGGCCCGGACCGGTGCCGGCATCGACGAGCTGCTCGCGCTCGTCGACGCCGAGCTGCCGCGCCCGTCCGTCGAGATCGAGGTGCTCGTGCCGTACATCCAGGGGGCGCTGGTCTCCCGGGTGCACGCCGAGGGCGAGGTCCTCTCCGAGGAGCACACCGCCGACGGCACCCTCCTCAAGGCCCAGGTCCATGAGGAACTGGCGGCGGAGCTCGGGACGTTCGTCCCCGCCGCGCACTGATCACCGTGCGGCGCGAGCCGTGATCACCCCACGGCACAGACCGTGGCAGAGACGCCCGGCCGGGACCTCCCGGCCGGGCGTCACCCGTTCCCGGGGGCTTCGCGCCCCTCGGCGGCGGAGTCCTCGTACCCCGGGGGCACGAAGCAGGCGGTCACGGTCTTGCCCTCCCGCTGCGGATGGTGGGCCCAGCTGTCGGCCAGCGCGTCGACGATGGCCATGCCGCGACCGCCGAGTGCGCCGGGGTCGCGGTCGCGGGGCACGGGCGGCAGCGGACTGGAGTCGTGGACGCTGACGTGCAGGCACTTGCTGTCCCACGTCAGGATCAGCTGCGCGTCGCTGTGCGCGTGCTTGTGCGCGTTGGTGATGAGCTCCGAGACGGCGAGGAGCACCGAGTCCACGGTGTCGGGCGCGCGTTTGGCCCAGTCCAGCGTCTCAAGGTGCTCGCGCGCCCAGTGGCGTCCCGCTCGCACCCCCTGGGAGATCGGGAAGGACTGGGCCCAGCCCACCGCCCTCATGGTGGAATCGGTCATCGCCCTGCCTCTCGGTCGTGGCCGCACGGGTACCGGCCCTCGGTAGCCTTCCGTGTACCCGCCGGAACGCCGAACACCGTCCCGCCGAGAGCGGAACGGTGTTCGGGAGCAGCCGGCCGGGCGCGAAGGCCCCTCTACTGGCCCGCGTACTTCTCGCTGACCGCGCGATAGACGCCCTCGGCCTCCTTGCCGAGCCGGGGCCCGGCGAGCCAGCCCGCCGAGACCGGGCCGATCGAGGTGTTCGAGACCAGGGCGGGCTTGCCGTCCTGACCCGCGCCGATCCAGCCGCCGCCGGAGGAACCGCCGGTCATGGTGCAGCCGATCCGGTACATCGTCGGCTCGTCCTTGCGGACCGACAGTCGGCCCGGCTTGTCCTTGCACTGGAGCAGCTTCTGGCCGTCGAAGGGCGGCGCGGCCGGGTAGCCGGTGGCCGTCAGGTCCGCCATCTGCGGCACGGCCGGAGCGTTGAACTCGACCGGCAGCGCCGAACCGACCGTCTCCTCCAGCGACTTGCCCGTCGAGCCCTTCTCCGGCGTCACGTGCAGCACCGCGAAGTCGTACGGGGCGCCCTGTCCGCCGGTCGCCGCGCCCTGGGAGATCCACTGCTCGGAGGTCTGGGCCCACTGGCCCCACCACACCCCGTACGGAGCGATCTTCTCCTTGGAGGCGGTCTCCAGCTCCGCCAGCGACAGACCGTCGTTGTTGTACGACGGGACGAAGGCGATGTTGCGGTACCAGCCGCCCTTCTTGCCGGCGTGCACACAATGCCCGGCGGTCCACACCATGTTGGACTTGCCGGGGTTCGCCGGGTCCTTCACCACGGTCCCGGAACAGACCATCGAGCCCTGGGGGCCGTCGAAGAGCAGCTTCCCGGAGGCGGGCGCGCCGCTGTGGTACGGCGTCGCGACACCGGCCGCCTGTACGGGGGCGGGCGTCGGGTCCGTCACGCCGTCGTCGCCGGAGATGTCGTTGTCGACCGGGTTCTCCGGGGGCTTGTCGGCGTCCCGCATCCGGTCCGGGTCCCAGAGGCCGTCGATGATCGGGTTGACGAAGTCCTGGGCCTCACGCAGCCACTTGTCCTTGTCCCAGTTCTTCCACTCGCCGTCCCGCCACTTGTCCGGGTCGATCCCGTGCTCCTTGAGCCGGTTCTTGAGATCGTCCGGAATCGTGAGCTTGCCGTCGGACGGCTGGTCCGCCGAGACGCTGGGCGTCGCGCCGCCCGCGTTGTCCTCCTCCGGACCGCAGGCGGTGGCGGTGAGCGCCAGGACGGCGACGGCCGCGGTCGCGGCGAGCACGCCGGAGGGCATGCGCCGCACGCGCCTGCCGCTGCGTGCGGTGTCGGTCGGGCGAATGGGTCGCATCTGGTGATCCCCCTGGGACTTCGTCACTCGGTACTCCGTACTGCGTTTTCGGACACTTCGGGGCCGTCGAGCAGGTTTTCCGGCCCGATCGACACGACACCCCTTCTGCGCGGCCCCCACTATGCCGGTGCCGTCAGGGACGGCGCGCGGCAGGTCCACGGTTCCGTTCCCGCAAGGATGTTCCGATTTACCCGTGATCCCTTGCGACCGGCGTCGTTGGTACGTACGGGGGACACCCGGACAGCGTTCACCCCCGCACTCCGTCCGCGCGAAAACGTACCGACGTGCAACGCAACTGTTACCGCAGGAGGATCAAGAGCCGTGTCCGTGACCGAACCCGCTCCGGTGGCACCGCCTCCCGCGCCTCCCGTGCACGAGGGCATCCTCCGCCGCCAGTCGCTGCGCGAGTCGGCCGCCCGCACCTACGCGCGGTCCCTGCCGATCGTCCCGGTGCGGGCGCGCGGGCTCACCATCGAGGGCGCGGACGGACGGCGCTATCTGGACTGTCTGTCGGGCGCGGGCACCCTGGCGCTCGGTCACAACCACCCGGTCGTGCTCGAAGCCATCAGGAAGGTCATCGACTCCGGTGCGCCCCTGCATGTGCTCGACCTCGCCACCCCGGTCAAGGACGCCTTCACCACCGAGCTGTTCGCCACCCTGCCGCGCGCGTTCGCGGACGACGCCCGCATCCAGTTCTGCGGACCGGCCGGCACGGACGCCGTCGAGGCCGCGTTCAAGCTGGTCCGCGCGGCGACCGGGCGCGGCGGCCTGCTCACCTTCACCGGCGCGTACCACGGCATGACGGCCGGGGCGCTCGAAGCCTCCGGAGGGGCACGCGACGTCCGGGTGACCCGGCTGCCCTTCCCGCAGGACTACCGCTGCCCGTTCGGCGTCGGCGGCGAGCGGGGCGCGGCCCTCGCCGCGCGCTGGACGGAGCACCTGCTGGACGACGACAAGGGCGGCGTCCCGACACCGGCGGGGATGATCCTGGAGCCGGTCCAGGGCGAGGGCGGCGTCAACCCCGCCCCGGACGCCTGGCTGCGCAGGATGCGCGAGATCACCCGCGCCCGCTCCATCCCGCTGATCGCCGACGAGGTGCAGACCGGCGTGGGCAGGACCGGCGCGTTCTGGGCGGTCGAGCACAGCGGCATCGTCCCGGACGTCATGGTCCTCTCCAAGGCGATCGGCGGTTCCCTCCCGCTCGCCGTCATCGTCTACCGCTCTGAGCTGGACCTCTGGCAGCCAGGAGCCCACGCGGGTACGTTTCGTGGCAACCAGCTCGCCATGGCGGCGGGCGCGGCCACCCTCGCGTACGTCCGGGAGAACGGGCTGGCGGAGCGTGCGGCGGTCCTGGGCGCCCGGATGCTCGACAGCCTGCGGAAGTTGCGGGCGGACCATCCGGGGATCGGCGACGTACGGGGGCGCGGACTGATGATCGGCCTGGAGCTGGTGGACCCCGAGGCCGCGCCCCTGCCGGCCGAGGCCGACGACCACGCCCCGGCCCCGCCGCCGGACCCGGCCCTCGCCCGCGCCGTCCAGCAGGAATGCCTGGACCGCGGCCTCATCGTCGAACTCGGCGGCCGGCACAGCGCCGTGGTCCGCCTGCTGCCCCCTCTCACCCTCACCGACGAGCAGGCGAGCGCCGTCGTCGACCGCCTCGCCGACGCGCTGGCGGCCGCGGAGCGTTCGCCGCACCGCAGGGCCGCCGCCGGGCTGACCACCTGACCCCCGGAACCACACAAGGAAGACCGCCGTGAACCCCACCCCCGCGTCCGAGGCCGACGGCCCCGGCACCCCCCAGCACCGAGGGCAGGACGGTCCGGCCGCCCCCGGCACGGCCGAGGCGACCACCGTGCCCCGCCAGAAGGCCGCGTACGGGAGCGAGGCCGGCACCCCGGCGTACGCCCCCGCCGCTACGGAGTGCGCCGACCTGCCCGGCGCCCCCGGCCCGCTCGACCAGCCCGACCCGCTCGACCACCCGGACCCGCTGCGGGCCGCCGACTCCGCGGGCACGGAGAGCCTCCTGCGGTGCTGGACCCGGGAGAACGACCTGCCCCGCCCCGAAGGCGACACCCTGCGCATCGCCTTCCCCGCCACCGGCGCCGCCCTGCTCGTCCCCGTGCACTACTGGTCCGCCACCGGAGCCCACCGCTTCGGCGCCCCGGTCCTGGAGGGCGCCCCCGAGAAGGCCCCGCCCGCCGACGCCGTGACCGTCGCCGTCCTCATCGGCCGCGAAGCCGACCGCAACGGCTCCGCCGACCTGGTCGCCCGCGTCGCCGACTCCGTACGCCACACCGCGGACTTCGTCGAGCAGCGGCGGCGCAGCCCCGCCGAGCCCGCCGAGGCCGATCTCTTCCTCACCGCCGAGCAGTCCCTCCTGCTGGGCCACCCGCTCCACCCCACCCCCAAGAGCCGCGAAGGGCTCTCCGAGGCGGAGTCCCGCCGCTACTCGCCGGAGCACCACGGCTCGTTCCCGCTCCACTGGTTCGCCGTGGACCGGTCGCTGACCGCCACCGACTCCGCCTGGACCGAGGGCGGCGAGGCATCGGCCGAGGAGTTGCTCGCCCCGCACCGTGAGGGGCTGCGCCTGCCGCCCGGCGCCGCCGCCGTCCCGCTGCACCCCTGGCAGGCCGCCGACCTGCTGAGCCGTCCGCAGGTCGCCGCCCTCCAGGAGACCGGCCTGCTGCACGACCTCGGCCCGCACGGCGAGCGCTGGCACCCCACCTCGTCCATCCGCACCGTGCACCGGCCCGGGGCGCGCGTGATGCTCAAGCTCTCCCTCGGCGTACGCATCACCAACTCCCGCCGTGAGAACCTCCGCAAGGAGCTCCACCGCGGCGTCGAGGTGCACCGCCTCCTGTCCACCGGACTGGCCGAGCGCTGGCAGCGGGAGCACCCCGGCTTCGACATCGTCCGCGACCCCGCCTGGCTCGCCGTCGACGACCCCGAGGGCGTCCCCGTCCCCGGCCTCGACGTGATGCTCCGCCAGAACCCCTTCGGCCCGGGCGACGACGCCGTGTGCATCGCCGGACTCACCGCGCAGCGCCCCCGGCCGGACCGGCCGGAGATGCGCTCCCGGCTCGCCGAGGTCGTCACGGGCCTGGCCGCACGGACCCGCCGTACCGCCCCCGACGTATCCCTGGAGTGGTTCCGGCGCTACCTCGACCATGTCGTCCGGCCCGTGCTCTGGCTCGACGCCCACGCCGGCGTCGCCCTCGAAGCCCACCAGCAGAACACCCTGGTGGTGCTCGACGGGGACGGCTGGCCGGTCGGCGGACGCTACCGGGACAACCAGGGCTACTACTTCCGCGACTCCCGCCGCGACGAGCTGGAACGGCGGCTCCCGGGCATCGGCACGGTCAGCGACACCTTCGTCTCCGACCCGGTCACCGACGAGCGGTTTGCCTACTACCTGGGCATCAACAACGTCCTGGGTCTCATCGGAGCGTTCGGCGCCCAGCGGCTCGCCGACGAACGAGCCCTCCTCACCGATCTCCGCCGATTCCTCACCGACACGGCGGAACTGGGCTCGCCCCTGCCCGCGTATCTCCTTCAGAACCGTCAACTGCGCTGCAAGGCCAACCTGCTGACCCGGCTGCACGGACTCGACGAGCTGGTCGGACCGGTCGACACCCAGTCCGTGTACGTCACCATCGCCAACCCGCTGCACGCCTGAGGACCCGACCGCCATCCGGGCCGACCGCCCGGTCCAGAGAGGAGAGCGTCACCGTGCCTCCCGCCGACGCGCCCACGGAATCCGGCACGGCGCCTCCGGAACGGGCCGATGCGCCCGCGGAACCGGTCGTTACGCCTCCGGAGACGGCCGGTTCGCTCTCGGGCCCGGCCGATGCGCCTGCGGAGAGGGGCGGTTGGCCCTCGGGATCGGCCGACGCGCCCCCGGAGACGGTCGGTTCGCCCGCGGATCCAGTCGACGCGCCCCCGGGCCCACCCCCTGGGCCCGGGACCGCGCCGCGCGCCGCCGTACCGTCCGGCAACGGCAACGGCAACGGCAACGGCACCGAGGACACCCTCGATCTGAAGCTCACCGAGGAACTCCTCGCCCTCATCGCCGAGGACCGGGGCACGGGGGCGGCGCGGCGCGACCCTGCCGGTGCGCTGCTCGGCGATCCGGCCACCTGGTCACCCGCCACCACCGGAGCCGGCGTGTTCCGCTTGGTCCCGGTGGTCCTGGAGCGGGACCTCGCCGCCCTCAGCCGCTGGATGAACGACCCCGCCGTCGCCGCCTTCTGGGAGCTCGCCGGGCCGGAATCCGTCACCGCGGACCATCTGAGGCCGCAGCTCGAAGGGGACGGCCGCTCCATCCCCTGCCTCGGCGTGCTCGACGGAACCCCCATGAGCTACTGGGAGATCTACCGCGCCGACCTCGACCCCCTGGCGCGCCACTACCCCGCCCGTCCCCACGACACCGGCGTCCACCTCCTCATCGGAGGCGTGACCAACCGGGGGAGGGGCGTGGGCACCACCCTGCTGCGCGCCGTCGCCGACCTCGTCCTGGACAACCTGCCGCGTTGCGGCCGGGTCGTGGCCGAGCCGGATCTCCGTAACACCTCGTCCGTAGCAGCCTTCTTGAGCGCCGGATTCCGCTTCTCCGCCGAAGTGGACCTCCCCGACAAGCGCGCCGCCCTCATGATCCGCGACCGAACGCACCGTGATCACCTGTGAACATCTTCCCGCACCGCCCACACCGCTCGAACCCCATCGGTTCCACCCGGAGGAGTCCCCGTGCCGACATATCCCGCGAGCCATGATTCAGCCGACCCCCACCCTCTGATCAGCCCCCCGGAGCTGAACCGGGAGGTCTGGGACCGGGCCGCAGCGCGGCTGCTCGCCAAGATGCTCGGCGAGTTCGCGTACGAGGAGATCATCGAGCCCGAACGCCGGCCCGGGGGCGGCCGTCTCCACACCCTGGCCCTCGACGACGGGACCCAGCTCCGCTTCGCGGCCCGCCGAGGCGTCTACGGAAGCTGGCGCGTCGACCCCGACTCCATCGAGACGGTCCACCCGCCCGCGACCGCCGCTTCCAACGGCACGCCCCCGCCCAGCGGTTCCCTCTCACACGACGCGTCGTCCAACGGTTCGCCCCTCCCCGGCAACGCGTCCTCCAACGGCTCGTCCGACGGGGCCCGCCCGTTCCGCGACCCGCTGCGGTTCCTGGTCCGCGCCCGTGGCCTCCTCGGACTCGACGGCACCACGCTCGGCCACCTCATCCGCGAGCTGACCCTCACGCTCACCGCCGACGCCCGGCTCGACCACACCGCCCTCACCGCCGACCGACTCGCCGCACTCGACTACGCCGAGCTCGAGGGCCACCAGACCGGCCACCCCTGGCTGGTGGCGAGCAAGGGACGCCTCGGCTTCTCCGCCGCCGACGCGGCCCGCTTCACCCCCGAGACCCGCAGCCCCCTCCAGCTGCCGTGGATCGCCGTGAGCACCCGCATAGCGCAGTACCGGGGAGTGGGCCGCCTCACCACCCCCGAGCACCTGTACGCCGGAGAGCTCGACCCCGCCGCCCGCGCCTCGTTCGCCGCCGAACTGCACGCCCGGGGCCTCGATCCCGAGGGCTATCTCTACCTCCCCGTACATCCCTGGCAGTGGGACGAATGGATCGTTCCGCTCTTCGCCCCCGCCATCGCGGACGGGGACATCGTGGCTCTGCACACCGATGGCGACGCGCGCCTTCCGCAGCAGTCCGTCCGCACCTTCGCCAATGTGCGGCGCCCCGACCGGCTCACGGTGAAACTGCCCCTGTCCATCCTCAACACCCTGGTCTGGCGCGGCCTGCCCACGGAGCGGACCCTCGCCGCGCCCGCCGTCACGGCCTGGGTCCAGGGGCTCTGCGAAGCCGACCCGTTCCTGCGCGACGTCTGCCGCGTCGTCCTCCTCGGCGAGGTCGCCTCCGTCACCGTCGAGCACCCGCTGTACGACCACCTCCCCGAAGTGCCCTACCAGTACAAGGAGATCCTCGGCGCGATCTGGCGGGAGCCTCTGCCGCCCCGCCTGGCGCCGGGCGAGCGGGCCCGTACGCTCGCCTCCCTCCTGCATACGGATCCGGCGGGCCGCGCGTTCACCGCCGAGCTCGTCGAGCGCTCCGGGCTCGCCCCGGCCACCTGGCTCACCCGGCTCTTCGCCGCGCTGCTGCCGCCCCTGCTGCACTTCCTCTACCGCTACGGCACGGTGTTCTCCCCGCACGGCGAGAACGCCATCGTCGTCTTCGACGAGAACGACGTCCCCGTACGGCTCGCTATCAAGGACTTCGTCGACGACGTCAACATCAGCTCCCACCCGCTGCCGGAACACGACACCATGCCCGATGAGGTGCGCGCGGTCCTCCTCACCGAGCGGCCGTCCTTCCTCACCCAGTTCATCCACTCCGGTCTCTTCGTCGGCGTCTTCCGCTATCTGTCCCCGCTCTGCGAGGAGCAGCTCGGGGTGAGCGAGGACGAGTTCTGGTCACTCGTCCGGGCGGAGATCGTCCGCCACCACGCCCGCTTCCCGGAGCTCAAGGAGCGGTTCGAGCTGTTCGACATGCTCACTCCCGAGATCGAACGGCTCTGTCTCAACCGCAACCGGCTGCATCTGGACGGCTACCGCGACCGCTCCAGCCGCCCGCACGCGGCGATCCACGGCACGGTTCCCAACCCGCTGCATCCCTCCGCCCGAGTCCGGGAGTGAGCGCCGTTGTCAGTGGTGCGCCGTAGGGTGGTCGGGCTATGACGAAGCCACTCCTTCCCGAGCTCCTGCACGCCGCCGTCACCGCCGTGGGCGGTACGGAGCGCCCCGGCCAGGCCGCCATGGCCGAGGCCGTCGCCGAGGCGGTCGACGACCAATCCCACCTGCTGGTCCAGGCCGGCACCGGCACGGGCAAGTCCCTCGGCTACCTGGTGCCGGCGCTGGCGCACGGGGAGCGGGTCGTCGTGGCCACGGCCACCCTCGCCCTCCAGCGCCAGCTGGTGGAGCGGGACCTGCCGCGCACGGTGGAGGCGCTGCATCCGCTGCTGCGCCGGCGCCCGCAGTACGCGATGCTCAAGGGCCGGTCGAACTACCTCTGTCTGCACCGGCTCCACGAAGGGGTTCCGCAGGACGAGGAGGAGGGGCTGTTCGACCAGTTCGAGGCGGCGGCGCCGTCCAGCAAGCTGGGCCAGGACCTGCTCCGGATGCGGGACTGGTCGAGCGATACGGAGACCGGCGACCGGGACGACCTCACCCCCGGCGTCTCGGACCGGGCCTGGGCGCAGATCTCGGTCTCCTCGCGCGAGTGCCTGGGCGCGAGCAAGTGCGCGTACGGGGCGGAGTGCTTCGCGGAGGCGGCCCGCGAGCGCGCCAAGCTCGCGGACGTGGTCGTCACCAATCACGCCCTGCTGGCGATCGACGCCATCGAGGGCGCTCCGGTGCTGCCGTCGCACGAGGTGCTGATCGTGGACGAGGCCCATGAGCTGGTCTCCCGGGTGACCGGGGTGGCCACCGGGGAGCTCACTCCGGCCCAGGTCAACCGGGCGGTCCGCCGGTCGGCGAAGCTGGTCAACGAGAAGGCCGCCGACGCGCTCCTGACCGCTGCCGAGGGTTTCGAGCGGGTGATGGAGCTGGCGCTCCCGGGGCGGCTGGAGGAGGTGCCCGAGGACCTCGGGTACGCCCTGATGGCGCTGCGCGACGCCGCCCGCACGGTGATCTCCGCGATCGGCGCGACCCGCGACAAGTCGGTCGAGGACGAGAACGCCGTCCGCAAGCAGGCCCTGGCCTCGGTCGAGTCGATCCACGGCGTCGCGGAGCGCATCACCCAGGGCTCGGAGTACGACGTCGTCTGGTACGAGCAGCACGACCGGTTCGGCGCCTCCGTGCGCGTCGCCCCGCTCTCCGTCTCCGGGCTGCTGCGGGAGAAGCTCTTCGCCGAGCGCTCCGTGGTCCTGACCTCGGCCACGCTGAAGCTCGGCGGGGACTTCAACGGGGTGGGGGCGTCCCTGGGCCTCGCCCCCGAGGGCACCGCGGGCGACGACGTACCGCAGTGGAAGGGGCTGGACGTCGGCTCCCCGTTCGACTACCCGAAGCAGGGCATCCTCTATGTCGCCCGGCATCTGAACACCCCGGGGCGCGAGGGGTCCCGGACGGACATGCTGGACGAGCTGGCGGAGCTGGTGGAGTCGGCGGGCGGACGCACGCTGGGCCTGTTCTCCTCCATGCGGGGGGCCAAGGCGGCCGCCGAGGAGCTGCGGGGCCGGCTGGACAAGCCGATCCTGCTCCAGGGCGAGGAGACCCTCGGCGAGCTGATCAAGAACTTCGCCGCCGATCCGGCGACCTGCCTGTTCGGCACGCTCTCGCTCTGGCAGGGTGTCGACGTTCCGGGGCCGAGCTGTCAGCTGGTGGTCATGGACCGGATCCCGTTCCCCCGGCCCGACGACCCGCTGATGAGCGCACGCCAGAAGGCGGTCGAGGAGGCCGGCGGCAACGGCTTCATGGCGGTGGCCGCAACCCACGCCGCGCTGCTGATGGCCCAGGGCGCGGGCCGACTGGTCCGGGCCACCGGCGACAAGGGCGTCGTCGCCGTGCTGGACCCGCGCCTGGCCAATGCGCGGTACGGCAGCTATCTGCGCGCCTCGCTGCCGGACTTCTGGTACACGACGGACCGCAACCAGGCGCGCCGCTCACTCGCCGCCATCGACGCCCGCGCCAAGGCGGACGGCAAGTAGGACGGCAAGCACGACGACGAGAGAGCCCCGGACCGCCGTGAAGCGTACCGGGGCTCTCTCGTGACCGCCGAGGGCCTCTTGCCGTATCGGCGAGATCCCTGCCGGCCTGTCCGCGGCCTCTGCGAGGTCGACGAAGGGCGCTGTTCACACCCGCCGCAGCACCGCCACCACCTTGCCGAGGATCGTCGCCTCGTCACCGGGGATCGGCTGGTACGCCGCGTTGTGCGGCAGCAGCCAGACGTGCCCGTCCTCGCGGCGGAAGCGCTTGACCGTCGCCTCGCCGTCCAGCATGGCGGCGACGATGTCCCCGTTCTCCGCGACGGGCTGGCGGCGCACGGTGACCCAGTCGCCGTCACAGATCGCCGCTTCGATCATCGAGTCACCGACGACCTTCAGGACGAACAGCTCGCCGTCGCCGACGAGCTGGCGCGGCAGCGGAAAGACGTCCTCGACCGACTCCTCGGCCAGGATCGGCCCACCGGCGGCGATCCGGCCCACCAGCGGAACGTACGACGCCGCGGGCTTGCCGGTGGTGTCGGTCGGCTGGGTGCTGGGCTGGTCGGAGCCGCGCACCTCGTAGGCGCGGGGCCGGTGCGGGTCCCGCCGGAGAAAGCCCTTGCGCTCCAGGGCCATCAGCTGGTGGGCGACGGACGATGTGCTGGACAGGCCCACCGCCTGGCCGATCTCCCGCATGGAGGGCGGGTATCCCCGGCGCTGCACGGAGTCACGGATGACCTCGATGACCCGCCGCTGCCGGTCCGTGAGTCCCGAGCTGTCCGCCCTGATCCCTGGCGGCCTTCCGGGCAACGAGCGCCCGGGTCGTGCGGGCTCGGGCCCGTCCGTGTTCGTGACTGAGTCATTCATGGCATGCACCGGCTCAAGTCGGCTCTGGGAGCGGTGGTCCCGGGCGGTGATGGTGGCACTGTCTGCGGTGGTGGTCACGTCGGCCCCTCTCGAATGTTCTCCCTAGCTGGACAACGGTATTAGCTTTCGAAAGGTTGCGCCAAACACACGTTCGAGTGAAAAACGAATAAAGGGCTGCCGCGATGCTTCCCACAGGTGTATAGGCGCAGGCGGCGGGCGGTCGCGCCGGGATCGGGCACGACGGGAGGCGTGCGCGAGAGCCCCTGCCGCGGCAGCGCCCCGGCCCTGTCCCGGCCGCCCCACCAGTCTTTCACCCGGCCCCGCGGTCCGGGGCCCGGTGGCTCGCCGGTCGCGCGTTTCCCGTACCCTCTTGCCTGGCCCACGCTCCCTCCGGGCGACATCCGGGGCGCGACACGCGGTGGGGTCGAAAACACGACTCAACCCTAGATCTAGTGGTTGGATCGTCCCGGCCGCCCAGAAGTTGTGGTCCTGGGTTCATTCGGTCCGTGGTCATCGCCTATGCTGGGCACTGCTTCCCAGGAGCCCGCGAGGGCGAGCGGAGAAGCCATTCAGTCGCGCTGTGAAGGAGGGTTGGGAGCCATGCACTGCCCCTTCTGCAGGCACCCCGACAGCAGGGTCGTCGACAGTCGCACCACCGACGACGGGACGTCGATCCGTCGCCGCCGCCAGTGCCCCGACTGCTCCCGCCGCTTCACCACGGTGGAGACCTGCTCGCTGATGGTCGTCAAACGCAGCGGCGTGACCGAGCCCTTCAGCCGCACCAAAGTCATCTCCGGCGTCCGCAAGGCATGCCAGGGCCGGCCCGTCACCGAGGACGCCCTCGCCAAACTCGGCCAGCGGGTCGAGGAGGCGGTGCGCGCCACCGGCAGCGCCGAGCTGACCACCCACGACGTGGGTCTGGCCATACTCGGCCCCCTGCAGGAACTCGACCTCGTCGCGTACCTGCGCTTCGCGTCCGTCTACCGGGCGTTCGACTCTTTGGAAGACTTCGAGGCCGCCATCGTGGAATTGCGCGCGCAGCGGCCCTCCGCACAGCACTGCGGGAGCGGCGAGACCCTTGAGGTCCCCGCCCCCGCCATTGCCGCCGACTGAGCGGTACCTGCCCGTCACCGTCCGGATGCACGTCCGCCGGCCGGTGACCGGGCGATTCAGAACCTGTTCCCGTGGCCCGGCGCGGCCCTCGGGACAACGGACACACACTGTGCCTGGGAAGATCTGGGCACTTCAGGGCGTTTTCGCCCACATATGGGAGGCGGCATGACAGAGACGGCGAGCGGCCCGGCACGAGGTTCCCGCACCAAGGGCGCCAAGGCGAGCAAGGGTCTGCGCATCGAGCGCGTCCACACCACCCCCGGCGTGCATCCGTACGACGAGGTGGCGTGGGAGCATCGTGACGTCGTCATGACCAATTGGCGCGACGGCTCGATCAACTTCGAGCAGCGTGGCGTCGAGTTCCCCGACTTCTGGTCGGTGAACGCGGTCAACATCGTCACCAGCAAGTACTTCCGCGGCGCTGTCGGCACGCCGCAGCGCGAGACCGGTCTCAAGCAGCTGATCGACCGGATCGTGAAGACGTACCGGAAGTCCGGCGAGGAGAACGGCTACTTCGCCTCTCCGGCGGACGCCGAGATCTTTGAGCACGAGCTGGCGTACGCCCTCCTGCACCAGGTCTTCAGTTTCAACTCCCCGGTGTGGTTCAACGTCGGAACGCCCCAGCCGCAGCAGGTCTCCGCCTGCTTCATCCTGGCCGTCGACGACTCCATGGAGTCGATCCTCGACTGGTACAAGGAAGAGGGCATGATCTTCAAGGGCGGCTCCGGCGCCGGCCTGAACCTCTCCCGCATCCGCTCCTCCAAGGAGCTCCTCTCCTCCGGCGGCAACGCCTCGGGCCCGGTCTCCTTCATGCGCGGCGCCGACGCGTCCGCCGGAACCATCAAGTCCGGTGGCGCCACCCGCCGTGCGGCCAAGATGGTCATCCTCGACGTCGACCACCCCGACATCGAGGGCTTCATCGAGACCAAGGTGAAGGAGGAGGAGAAGATCCGCGCCCTGCGCGACGCGGGCTTCGACATGGACCTGGGCGGCGACGACATCACGTCCGTCCAGTACCAGAACGCCAACAACTCGGTCCGGGTGAACGACGAGTTCATGAAGGCGGTCGAGTCCGGTTCCAAGTTCGGGCTGCGCGCCCGGATGACCGGCGACGTCATCGAAGAGGTCGAGGCCAAGTCCCTCTTCCGCAAGATGGCCGAAGCCGCCTGGGCCTGCGCCGACCCGGGCATCCAGTACGACGACACGATCAACGCCTGGCACACCTGCCCGGAGTCCGGCCGGATCAACGGCTCGAACCCGTGCAGCGAGTACATGCACCTGGACAACACCTCGTGCAACCTCGCCTCGCTCAACCTGATGAAGTTCCTCAAGGATGACGGCCTGGGCAACCAGTCCTTCGAGTCCGAGCGCTTCTCCAAGGTCGTCGAGCTGGTCATCACCGCGATGGACATCTCGATCTGCTTCGCGGACTTCCCGACGCAGAAGATCGGCGAGAACACCCGCGCCTACCGTCAGCTGGGCATCGGTTACGCCAACCTCGGCGCCCTCCTGATGGCGACCGGCCACGCGTACGACAGCGACGGCGGCCGCGCGCTCGCCGGCGCCATCACCTCGCTGATGACCAGCACCTCGTACAAGCGCTCGGCCGAGCTCGCCGCGGTCGTCGGCCCGTACGACGGCTACGCCCGTAACGCCGAGCCGCACCAGCGCGTCATGAAGCAGCACTCCGACGCCAACGCCAAGGCCGTCCGCACCGACGACCTGGACGCCCCCGTCTGGGCGGCGGCGACGGAAGCTTGGCAGGACGTGATCCGGCTCGGCGCGAAGAACGGTTTCCGCAACGCGCAGGCATCGGTCATCGCGCCCACCGGCACCATCGGTCTCGCGATGTCCTGCGACACCACCGGCCTGGAGCCCGACCTCGCCCTGGTCAAGTTCAAGAAGCTGGTCGGCGGCGGCTCGATGCAGATCGTCAACGGCACCGTGCCGCAGGCCCTGCGCCGCATGGGCTACCAGCCGGAGCAGATCGAGGCGATCGTCGCCCACATCGCCGACCACGGCAACGTGATCGACGCCCCGGGCCTGAAGACCGAGCACTACGAGGTCTTCGACTGCGCGATGGGCGAGCGTTCCATCTCCGCGATGGGCCACGTCCGGATGATGGCGGCCATCCAGCCGTGGATCTCCGGCGCGCTCTCCAAGACGGTCAACCTGCCCGAGACGGCGACCGTCGAGGACGTCGAAGAGGTCTACTTCGAGGCGTGGAAGATGGGCGTCAAGGCGCTCGCGATCTACCGCGACAACTGCAAGGTCGGCCAGCCCCTCTCCGCCAAGACCAAGGACAAGGAGAAGGAAGAGGTCACCGCGAAGGCCGAGGAGACCATCCGTACGGCGGTCGAGAAGGTCATCGAGTACCGCCCGGTGCGCAAGCGCCTCCCCAAGGGCCGTCCCGGCATCACCACCTCCTTCACGGTGGGCGGCGCCGAGGGCTACATGACCGCCAACTCCTACCCGGACGACGGTCTCGGCGAGGTCTTCCTCAAGATGTCCAAGCAGGGCTCGACCCTCGCGGGCATGATGGACGCCTTCTCCATCGCCGTCTCGGTCGGTCTGCAGTACGGCGTCCCGCTGGAGACGTACGTATCCAAGTTCACCAACATGCGCTTCGAGCCGGCCGGTATGACGGACGACCCGGACGTGCGGATGGCGCAGTCGATCGTCGACTACATCTTCCGCCGCCTGGCGCTCGACTTCCTGCCCTTCGAGACCCGTTCCGCCCTCGGCATCCACTCCGCCGACGAGCGTCAGCGCCACCTGGACACCGGTTCGTACGAACCGTCCTTCGAGGCGGACGGCGCGGACGCCGAGAGCCTGGCCCAGTCGGCCCCGGTGCGGCCCGAGCCCCTGAAGGCGGTGGCGGCTCCCCGCGAGTCCGCCGAGAAGCCGGCTCCGGCGACGGCGCACACCTCGGCCGAGCTGGTCGAGATGCAGCTCGGCATCAGCGCGGACGCCCCGCTCTGCTTCTCCTGCGGTACGAAGATGCAGCGCGCCGGCTCCTGCTACATCTGCGAGGGCTGCGGCTCGACCAGCGGTTGCAGCTGATACGGCTGACACCCGGCTGAGCGGCGGGTGACGAAGGGGACCGGCCTCGGGCCGGTCCCCTTCGGCGTTCCGGGGGTTCTCCGGCGTTCCGGGGGTTCCTCCAGGGGAGGGGCGCCGGTGTGCGAGAGTGCCGCCATGCTGATCGTGATGGCGGGTCTGCCCGGGGCGGGGAAGAGCGCGGTGGCCGAGGCGCTGGGGCGGGCGTTGCCCGCCGCGGTGGTGTCGGTCGACCCGGTGGAAGCGGCGATGTGGCGTGCCGGTGTGGCCCGTGACCAGCCCACAGGGCTGGCGGCCTACCTCGTCGCCGAGGCGGTGGCCGATGGTGTGCTGGCGCTGGGCCACCGTGTGGTCGTCGACGCGGTCAACGCGGTGGAGGCGGCCCGCGGGCAGTGGCGGGCGCTCGCCGAACGCCGTGGGGTTCCCGTGGCGTTCATCGAGGTGGTGTGCTCGGACGTGCGGGAGCACCGCCGGCGACTGGAGGGCCGGGTCCGGGGCATCGAGGGCTTCGAGGAGCCGACCTGGGAGTCGGTCGAGCGGCTACGTGCGACGTTCGAGCCCTGGACGGATCACCGGCTGGTGCTCGACTCGGTCGCGGACCTCGCGTCGAACGTGACGAAGGCTCAGGAGTGGCTACGCGTGATGGAGGCCGAGGAGCACCGGCGAAGGCCCAGGAGCACCTGACGGCCGGACCACGACGCCGCGGGCCCTGCGCACAGGACCCGCGGCACTCTGGTTGGCCGAAAGGCGTCGGCGTCAGGCCCCGGGGGCGCGGTTCCCCATGGCCGCCGCGAACGCGTCGGGATCGGCGTCGAAGCCGCGTACGTCCGCGCGGAACACCCACTGCCCGGAACCGGTACGGGAGAACTCCCCGACGACCGCCGCCGTCGACGACGCCACACTCGCGAAGTCGTCCCCGAGCAGGGTCGTGTAGCCCTCCCGGATCTCCACCGCCGTGCTGCCGACCTCGCCGAAGGTCCTGCGGCCCTCGCGCTGCTGGATGGCGACGCCGACCACGACCCGGCCGTACCGGTCCGCCAGCCGGTCCAGCTCGATCGTCATGACCTCGTCGAAGCCGAACCCCTGGCCGGTCCTGCTGTCCCGGTTCAGCGTGATGGTGCCGTCCGGCGAGCGGCTGTCGAAATGCACCAGGTACGAGGGGCTGCCGTACGGCGCGTCCGCCGGGTAGGTGGCCGCGATGATGTCGAGGTCGATGTCCGGTTCACCGTGCGGGCTGGGATCCCATTTGATCCGTACTTCGACCTTCTCGATGTCCTTGTTCGGAGTGCTCACCGGACTTCCCCTCCTGGCCGACGGTCCATGGACCGTTCTCATCACCCGATCATGTACGGAACGGGCCACGCAGCCAACTGCCCCGGTGACGGACGGCTGATTCGGGCCATGTGATGGGTGGGGTCGGTGCGATCGATGGGGGATCCGGCCCGGGTGCTCCGTGCCCGACCGTGACCCGCGCCACGTTCCGCCCCGTACGATGGCGCGGTGCTGGTGAAGTGGATTCGCTGCTCCGTGGTGGACCGTCATGGTTTCGAGCGGGGGCAGCGGGAGTGGGCGGGGCTGCTCGGCGAGCCGGGGTTCAGGGGGCAGAGCGGCGGGTGGAGCCGAACACGCCCCGATGTCGCCCACGTCTTCGCGTTCTGGGACAACCGGGTCTTCTACGACTCCTTCATGGCCCGCGGACACGACCGGCTCGCCGCCGGTCAGACGGGCATGTTCCGCGATATGCAGGTCATGCTCTTCGAACGGCGCTTCGACGTGAAGACGGGGTTCGAGCCCGACTTCACGGAGGCGGACGTGGTCAGGGTGGCGCACAGCAGCGTGCGCGAGGACCGGGCCGAGCACTTCGCACTGATGCAGAAGCAGGTGTGGAATCCGGCGATGGCCGGTTCCCCCGGGATGCTGCGCGGGGTCTTCGGAGAGGCGCCCGGCAACGAGTTCCTGGTGCTCTCCATGTGGAAGTCGAGCGCCGAGCGGGGGAAGTACCGCGCAGACGGGGCGGAGCGCCTCGCGGCCCGTGCGCAGACCGAGACGGATGTGGCCGCGCTGACAGGGGATGTCGTCGAGCTGGAACCGTCCTGGACGGTCTGACGGCACTCTCGACGGATCACGCGGCCGCTTCTTACGCTCCCGGAACCAGGCGACCGCTTCTCAGGCCGCTGTGATCACGCGGCCCTCTTAGACGTGCTTATACCCGCGGGGGACCGGACGGCTTCCTTCTTACGTTCCCAGGACCGCCTCCTACGTTCCCCGGCACCGCCTCCTGCATTCCCGGACCGCGCGGCCGTTCCTTCCGTCACATCCGCCGTATGGGGGCCGCACAACCGCCCGGAGGGGCCGGACCCGATCTAGGGTCGGTGCATGGCACGACCGCAGCGCATAGTCCTCGTCCGGCACGGCGAGTCCGAGGGCAACGCCGACGACACGGTGTACGAGCGGGAGCCCGACCACGCGCTCCGGCTCACCGAGACCGGCCTGCGGCAGGCCAGGGAGACCGGGGAGCGGCTGCGCGAGCAGTTCGGCGAGGAACATGTGAGCGCCTACATCTCGCCGTACCGCCGCACCCACGAGACGTTCCGGGCCTTCGGCCTCGACCCCGCCCGGGTGCGGGTGCGCGAGGAGCCCCGGCTGCGGGAGCAGGACTGGGGCAACTGGCAGGACCGGGACGACGTACGGCTCCAGAAGGCGTACCGGGACGCGTACGGGCACTTCTTCTACCGGTTCGCCCAAGGGGAGTCCGGCGCCGACGTGTACGACCGGGTCGGCGCGTTCCTGGAGAGCCTGCACCGGAGCTTCGAGGACCCCGGTCACCCCGAGAACGTCCTCCTCGTCACCCACGGGCTGACGATGCGGCTCTTCTGCATGCGCTGGTTCCACTGGTCGGTGGCCGAGTTCGAATCGCTCTCCAATCCCGGCAACGCCGAAACGAGGACCCTCCTGCTCGGCGAGAACGGCCGTTACACCCTCGACCGGCCCTTTCAGCGCTGGCGCACCCCTGAGCCGTACGGCATCACCGGATAGAGTGGCAGGGCGATGACCGTTGATTCTGCTTCCGAGCGGCGCTTCGAACGCGCCCTGGCCAGCCTGCGTGGGCTGTCCGTGGGAGACGCCCTGGGCTCCCAGTTCTTCGTCCCCGTCAACTACCCGCTGCTCAAGCAGCGCGTCCTGCCGCCCGGCCCCTGGCAGTGGACCGACGACACCGAGATGGCCTCCTCGGTCCTGGCCGTGCTCGCCGCGCACGGCCGCGTCGACCAGGACGCCCTGGCCCGCTCCTTCGCCGAGCACCACGACTTCGACCGGGGTTACGGCCCCGCCGTGAACCGGCTGCTCCGCCTCGTACGGGAGGGCGGCGACTGGCGCGAACTGGCGTCGGCCCTGTTCAACGGGCAGGGCTCGTGGGGCAACGGTTCGGCTATGCGCATCGCCCCGCTCGGCGCCTGGTACGCGGACGACCCGGAGCAGGCCACGCACCAGGCCGAGATCTCCTCGTACCCCACGCATCAGCACCGCGAGGCCGTCGTCGGCGCGATGGCGGTCGCGGCCGCCGCCTCGCTCGCCGCCGCCCCGGGCGGGCCGCCGGCCCCCGAGGAACTCCTCGACGGGGTCATCGCGCTCGTGCCCCGCAGCGCGGTCGGCGCGGGGCTGCGCAGGGCCCGCGACATGCTGGACTACCGGGACGCCGGGACGGTCGCGGCGGTCCTCGGCAACGGCCGCCGGACCAGCGCCCACGACACCGTGCCGTTCGCCCTCTGGTCGGCGGCCAGGAGCCTCGGCGACTTCGAGGAGGCGTTCTGGGTGACGGCCCAGGCCGGCGGGGACGTCGACACGACCTGCGCCATCGTCGGCGGCGTCGTCGCCGCGGGTACGGCCGGTGCGCCGCCCGCCGACTGGCTGGCGCAGACGGAGGAGCCGCCCGGCTGGCTGCTTCCCGCGTATCACTGACCGTGGATCACTGTCACGGTCCTGCCACAGCCTCACTCTGAGTATTCGCGAACGCGGATTCGGGATTACTGTTTCGGCCATGCCGCCCTTATTGATCTTGCGGGCCGACCGCTGCGGGCGTGCGCCGAATGAGACGCCGGGACGACGTGCCGCCCGAGGCCGTGCGTGCGGACCCGGTGGGGGAGGGGTCCCATGCCCGAGCAACTGTCCGAGGCGTCCGGTCCGCCGGACGAGTCCCAGCAGGCCGGCGCGTCCCGGCCGCCGGAGCCGCCGACACCGTCCGAGGATGCCGGCGGCGCGGTGAAGGCTCCGGGGCCGAAGGCCGACAGCGCGACGAAGAGCGCGGCTTCCGGGGCCGACAGCGCGGCGAAGAGCGCGGCCGCTGAGTCCGGCAGTGCCGTCAAGAGTCCTGCCTCCGAGGCGGACGGCGCGGCGAAAGGCCCCGGCTCCGAGGCCGGGAGCGCGGCCCGGCCCGGCGTCCCGGGGGCTCGGGTCGGTGAGCCCCCGGCCACCCCGGCGTACCTCCATGACCAGGGGCGGCAGGCCCAGGCCCGGCAATCGGGCCGGCCGCAGGGCAGCCCCTGGCAGCCCCCGGTCCATGACCCCGGCGTGACGGCCCGGCTCCGTCCGGCCGCGCCGCCCCTCATCCGGCCCGCCGCCCTCTGGGCGGCCCTGGCCACCGCCGTGCTCAGCTCGCTCCTGCTGGGCGACGGCCTCGGCGTGAACCTCCTGATCGTCGCGGTCCCCGCCGCGCTGGCCGCCGGATTCACGGCGCGGGCGGCGGGGCGCCGACTGCGGCCCTGGACCGCCACCTGGGCGGTCGGCGGTATCGCCCTGCTCGCGGTGCCCGCGCTTCGCGACGCGGGCTGGCCGACGTTCCTGGCGGTCGTGTCGGCCTTCGCACTGGGTTCGCTCGCGCTGCACGGCAGCCGGACCTGGCCGGGCGTGCTGATCGGCTCCCTGGCCACGCTCGCCTCGATCGTCCCGGGGATCCGGTGGGGCTGGCGCGGCGTACGGGAACGGGCCAGCGACTCCCGGGGGCGCTGGGGTGCCGCAGTGCGCACCACGGCCGTGGCGCTGGGGCTGCTCGTGGTGTTCGGGGCGCTCTTCGCCAGTGCCGACGCCGCGTTCGCCGATCTGCTGGGCAGGCTCATCCCCGACGTGTCGATCATCGACGGCCCGTGGCGGGTCTTCCTGTTCCTGGTCGGACTCGCGGGCGCGCTGGCCGCCGCCTACACCGCCGCCGCCCCGGTGCGCTGGGACGGGCTCACCGTGCCGCCCGGCAAGCCGCGGGCACGAACGGAGTGGGCCCTCCCGCTGATCGTCCTCAACCTCCTCTTCGCCGCGTTCATCACCCTCCAGCTCGTCGTGCTCCTCGGGGGCTACGACAAGGTGCGGACGGAGACCGGGCTCACCCCCGCCGAGTACGCCCGCCAGGGCTTCTGGCAGCTGCTCTGGGCCACCCTGCTCACCCTCCTCGTGATCTCCCTGGCCCTGCGCTGGGCCCCGCGCGGCGGCAGCCGGGACCGGACACTGGTGCGTGCGGTGCTCGGCACCCTGTGCGTGCTCACCCTGGTCGTCGTCGCATCGGCGCTGCGCCGCATGGGTCTGTACGTCGAGGAGTACGGGCTGACCCGGCTGCGGATATCCGTGGCCGCGATGGAACTCTGGCTGGGAGTGGTGCTGGTCCTGATCCTGGCCGCCGGGGTCTTCGGCGCCAGGTTCCTGCCGCGGGCGATCGCGGTCAGCGCGGGGGCCGCCGTACTGGCCTTCGGTCTGATCTCTCCGGACGCGGTGATCGCCGAGCAGAACGTCCAGCGCTTCGAGGACCGCCGCTCGATCGACGTCGACTACCTCAAGGACCTCTCCGCCGACGCCGCACCGGCCCTGGACAAGCTGCCGGAACCGCAACGCTCCTGTGCGCTGCGGCTCATCGAAAGCCGCCTGTGGTCCTCGGAGTCCCCCTGGTACGCAACCAGTTGGGGAGTGAAGCGCGCCGAGGACATCCTCAAGAAGCGTCCCGTGATCCATGAGGGCCGCAACTGCTACGAGCTGGGCACGGACAGTGTGCGGGAGGGCGAACAGGGCGGGTACGAGCAGGACCACGACGACTACGACCCGTACTGACTCGACTGATCCCACGGTGTGCGAGCCCGGGCGGGGCACCGGCACGGGTGGTGAACCCGGTCCCGTCGACACGCCGTACGGCCCGCGCGGCGCGTCGACGGCCCGACGCTTGTCGGCCGAATCTCGCCGTGCACGGCGCCCCGGGGTGTTGCTGCCGGTGCTCTCGGCGTACGCTGACTGGCGCCATGCCGTACGAACCACCCACGCACACCGTCGAGCGCTCGATCCGCGCTACCACCGGCGCCAGGACCGTTGCCGGCGTCGACGAGGTCGGACGCGGTGCGTGGGCCGGACCCGTCACCGTCTGCGCGGCGGTCACCGGTCTGCGCCGACCGCCCGAAGGTCTCACCGACTCCAAGCTGTTGACCCCCCGGCGGCGCGCCGAGCTCGCCCCGCTGCTGGAGAACTGGGTCACCGCGTACGCCCTGGGCGACGCCTCTCCGCAGGAGATCGACGCCCTCGGCATGACCGCGGCACTCCGGCTCGCCGCCGTACGGGCCCTGGAAGGGCTGCCGGTGCGCCCCGACGCAGTGATCCTCGACGGCAAGCACGACTACCTCGGCGTTCCCTGGAAGGTCCGTACGGTGATCAAGGGCGACCAGTCCTGCATCGCCGTCGCGGCCGCCTCGGTGATCGCCAAGGTGCGCCGCGACCGGATGATGGCCGAACTGGGCGGGGAGTCCGAGCAGTACACAGGCTTCGCCTTCGACGCCAACGCGGGGTACCCCTCGCCCGTGCACCGGGCCGCACTGGAGGAGCGGGGGCCCACGCCCCATCACCGCCTCTCCTGGGCGTATCTGGACGCGCTGCCCAAGTGGCAGCATCTGAAGAAGGTCCGTTTTTCCGCCGAGGCGGCCGCACTCGAAAGCGGGGGCCAGCTCGGCTTCGAATTCTGATCGCGCGCACGCGCCCTTCTCCTGACACCGGCCACATCGGTGTCCGACAGACCACCTTCATGCCTCATCCCCGAGGAGCCTCAGATTCACGAGAGTGCCCAGGGTCCCCGCGTCACGCCGGCCGCCGGCCGTACCGCGCCGACCCCCCGTCCCGTACCAGGTCCGCGCACCGCGGCCACGCCGCGTCCCGGTCGTCCGGTCCCCGGCCCCGTGCGCCCCGCGCCTCCGGCGCAGCGCGCACACCCCGTACCCGCCCCCGCTGCCCCGGCGACCGCCGCAGCTGTGGCCCCGAGCGGCCCCGGCCGGCCGGAGAATCGTTCCGCACCGCAGCTCCAGCTGATTCCGGCTCCGGCCGGCGGAGCCCTCGACGCGGCCGAGGAAGCGGTCGATCTGCTGCTGGACTCCGGCAGGGCGCCGGGCGACATCCTGGTGCTCACCACCGGCGAGCGGCACCCGTGGGCCGCCCACGAGCTGTCCTTCGGCGAAGCCGCCTACTGGGCCCAGCACGACGCGGGCGACGACGTCTTCTTCGCGGACGCCTCGGCGGTCGACCGGGCGAAGCCCCGGCCCGTGGTCGTCGTGGCGGTCAACGGGGATGCTGGCGACACCGTCGTCCGCGCACTGCCCCTCGCGCGTGACCGGGCCGGTGTGCTGCTGATCGTCTGCGGAGACCCGCAGACGATCAACTCGGCGCTCGGCGCGGGCGTCTGATCCGTCCGAACGCCCTCCCCGGCCGCCCGCACGGGCGGCCGGGGATCACCCGAGCGGTCGGCCTGCCCCGCCCACCCCGGGGCAGGTGCACATTCCCGTACGTGCTCAGCACCTGCGCACCGGGTCGCACCGCGCTTCACCGGGCTGAACTCGCCCCGCACCACGCTGCGTCGCCCGCACCGGGTTTCTCAGGGCTCCATCAGACTTCGTCGGGCTTTCATCGGGCGGCTGTGCGCCGCAGCGCCGCAGCCGCTCCGCCACCGGTCCGGGTCAGAGCCGGTTGCTGCTCGGCGACGGTGTCGGCCAGCGGGGCCGGCTCCGACAGGGAACTGGGCCGCCGCCCGCCCCTGCCCTCGCCGAGCACCTGCCAACCCCCGCCGGTCAGCGTGATGTAGGCACCGCACCGCAGGCCGTGCAGCGTGCAGGCGTCCCGAAGGCCCCACATCCACGCGCCGTCCTCCTCGGTCCACCGTTCGTCGCCGTCACGGCAGTAGAGAAGTACCGCTGTACGTACCGGGGTACGGCGGCGCAGATCGTGCGGGACGACGCGCCGAAGGTGCGCCAGCAGGGCGTTGCGGAACTCCCAGCCGTCCGCCGCCACCGTGGCCCGGCGGACGAACGAGGCGCTGGCCGTGAGCCGTTCCTCATGGTCGAGGACCGCGACCACGGCGGTGGCCGGGGTCGGCCGGTGCCGGGAGTGCAGACCGCTGACGACCTCCCGCGGGCTGCGCAGCAGCGGTATGCCCGCCGATGCCCACTCGGCGGGTTCGAGCATCCGGGCAAGGCGGTTGACGGAGTCCGCGGAACCGGAAGACGCCGATATCGAAGTGGCTGAGGACGGGGCGAATCCGAAGGTCATGGTCCTCCCTTCGCTACGCGCCCGTGGTGCGGGCAAGGTCGAGTGAGGGCGCGCCGCGGCACAGCCCTTCCGGGCCCGATGAAGAACTGTGCGGGGAGCAGCTCCAATTCTTCCTGGCGTATCGACGGGCGGCAACGAGCAATTGGCGCGGCTGACGGGAATCTGCCGGTATGGCACTCATATCCCTGCCCAGTCCCGGCCTGATGACGCCTCCCGTCACCCCTGAACCGCGAGGACCAGGGGAAACACCCCCTGAGCTCCGGCCCGCCGCAGCAGCCGCGCGGCGACGGCCAGCGTCCAGCCGGTGTCGGAGAGGTCGTCCACCAACAGGACCGGGCCGCCCGCCGACCGCAGCGCCTGCGCCAACTCCGGCTCGACCACCAGTGCCTCGTGCAGGGTCCGCACTCGCTGTGCGCTGTTGGTCTGCGACTTCGTCAGGTCCTCGGCGCCCGGTGCGTACGTCACCGTCCCGAGCAGGGGCATCCGGCCGATCTCGGCGATCCGGGCGCCGAGGGACTGGACCAACTGCGGCCGGCGGCGCGAGGCGACGGTGACCACGCCGACCGGCCGGGGAGCGGCGTCCGGTGCGCCGGAGGCCCAGCCGCCGCGGCCCTTCGCCCAGTCGGTGAGCACGGTGACCACGGCGTCCGTGACATCGTCGGGCACCGGAGTGTCCGGCGCCTGCGCCGCCAGCATGGGGCGCAGCCGGTTCCCCCAGCCGATGTCGGAGAGGCGGCCCAGTGCCCGGCCGCTGAAGGAGAGTTCGCCGGCGGGGATACGTCCCTTGAGGTCGATGCCGACCGCCGGCAGACCGGTGGGCCACATCTTGCGGGGGTCCACCTCCACCCCCGGCCGGCCCAGCTCGTCGCGGGCCCCGTCCAGGGCGGCGGTGGAGACCTTGTCGTCGAAGCGGGAGCCCGCGCAGTTGTCGCAGCGCCCGCAGGCGGCGGCTTCCTCGTCGTCCAGCCGCAGACGCAGGAACTCCATCCGGCACGCGGTGGTCGTCGCGTAATCGCGCATGGCCTGCTGCTCGGCCGCACGCTGCCGGGCGACCCAGGCGTACCGCTCGGAGTCGTAGGCCCATGGCTCACCTGTGGAGATCCAGCCGCCCTTGACCCGCTTCACCGCGCCGTCCACGTCCAGCACCTTGAGCATCGTCTCCAGCCGGGTCCGCCGCAGATCGACCATGGGTTCCAGCGCCGGCAGCGAGACGGGCCGCTCCGAACGCCCCAGGACGTCGAGGGTGCGCCGCACCTGCTCCTCGGGCGGGAAGGCGACCGAGGCGAAGTACTGCCAGATCGCCTCGTCCTCCTTGCCGGGCAGCAGCAGCACCTCGGCGTGCTCGACCCCACGCCCCGCACGCCCGACCTGCTGGTAGTACGCGATGGGGGAGGAGGGCGAGCCCAGGTGCACGACGAAGCCGAGGTCGGGCTTGTCGAATCCCATGCCCAGCGCGGAGGTGGCGACCAGCGCCTTGACCCGGTTGGCCAGCAGATCGTCCTCCGCCTGCTGCCGGTCCGCGTTCTCGGTCCGTCCGGTGTAGGACGCGACCGGATGGCCGTTCTGGCGCAGGTATGCCGTGACCTCCTCGGCGGCCGCGACCGTCAGCGTGTAGATGATCCCGGAGCCGGGAAGCTCCCCGAGGTGATCGCCCAGCCACGCCAGCCGGTGCGCCGCGTTGGGCAGCTGGAGCACGCTTAGGCTCAGGCTCTCCCGGTCCAGCGGACCGCGCAGGACCAGAGCGTCCGTGCCCGCGCCCGTACCGAGCTGTTCCGCGACGTCCGCCGTCACCCGCGCGTTCGCCGTGGCGGTGGTGGCCAGCACCGGGACACCCGCGGGCAGATCGGCGAGCATGGTCCGCAGCCGCCGGTAGTCCGGCCGGAAGTCATGTCCCCAGTCGGAGATGCAGTGCGCCTCGTCGACCACCAGAAGCCCGGTCGCGGCCGCCAGCCTGGGCAGGACCTGGTCCCGGAAATCGGGATTGTTCAGCCGCTCGGGGCTGACCAGCAGCACGTCGACCTCGCCCGCCGCCACCTCGTCCTGGACGCTCGCCCACTCCTCCGTGTTGGACGAATTGATCGTCCGGGCGCTGATTCCCGCCCGGGCCGCCGCCGCGACCTGGTTGCGCATCAGCGCCAGCAGCGGCGAGACGATCACGGTCGGACCGCTTCCCTGCGCGCGCAGCAGCGAGGTGGCCACGAAATAGACCGCGGACTTGCCCCATCCGGTGCGCTGCACGACCAGCGCTCGGCGTTTGTCGGCGACGAGCGCTTCGATCGCCCGCCACTGGTCCTCGCGCAGACGGGCCTCACCGGTGGCGTCCCCGACGAGACGGGCGAGGACGGAATCGGCCGAGGCCCTGAGCGCTGCACGATCTGCGTTGGTCATGCCCCCATGCAACCCGATGGCTACGACAAACCGCGAACGACGGAGCGAGCCTGTGGATAACGTTATCCACAGGGGTCGCGGAATTCGGCGGACCGCGGGACCGTCGAGCCATGAACAAGCACCACGAATCCACCGGTTCTTCGGACGGCCAGCAGATCACCCTGCGCGGCCCCGCCGAGCTCGCCGACGCCCTCCCGTATCTCATGGGCTTCCACCCCAACGACAGCGTGGTCATGGTGGCCCTGCACGGAGGGCGGGGCCGGTTCGGCGGTCGGCTCCGGCTGGGAATTCCGCAGGCGCCCGGCGAATGGTCGCCGGTCGCCGATCAGTTGGCCGAGAGCCTGATCTCGGGAAGCGAGCGTCGCGACGGGAGGCCGGACGGCATTGTGATCTTCCTCTGCCAGGACTCGGCGGACGGCGAGAGCGGACACCTGACCATGGAGCGCCTGCGGCCGTTCGCCCAGAGCCTGCGCACGGCGTGCGGCGCGCTCGACGTGCCCGTGCTCGAAGCGCTCTGCATCTCGGACGGCCGCTACTGGTCCTACTGCTGCCCCGACATCCGCTGCTGCCCCACCGAGGGAAAGCCGCTCGCTCTGCCCGGTACGACGGTGATGGCCGCGGCGGCCGCCTACGCGGGAATCCACGTCCGGGGAACGCTGCGCGACATGGAAGCACGGCTCGCTCCCTGGCGGACGCCGGAAGAGGCGTCCGCCCAGCGACAGGCCCTGGACAGGGCCGCGCTCTCCGTGGTGCCCAGGATTCTCGACGAGCGGGTGAAGGCCGAGGTAGCGGAGGAAACGCTCGGGCTCGCCCGCACGCTCATGGGCCGTCTCGGGCGGACGCGGTCGGCTCCGCCGGCCGTCCTGGACCTCGGCGACGATCAGCTGGTCAGCCACGACGAGGCCGCCGCCGTCATCCTCGGGCTCCAGGACCGGGAGACCCGCGACAAGGCCGCGGCATGGATGGAGGGCCCCGATGGCCAGTCCGCCCTGAGGCTGTGGCGGACGCTCGCCCGGCGCTGCGTCGAACCCTTCGGGGAGCACGCGGCCGCTCCGCTGACGCTGGCGGGCTGGGTCGCCTGGTCCACCGGCGACGAGCCCGCCGCGCGGGTGGCCCTGGGACTCGCGCTCCGCGCCGACCCGGAGTACACGTTCGCGCAACTGCTGCACCGGGCGTGCAACGAAGGGCTGGATCCGGAGGCCCTGCGCCGCTGCCTGCGCGCCCAGGGCGAGGGCGAAGAGGCGGGGGCGGCGGGCGCAGGGACCGAGGGCGCTGGGACGGAGTCGGATGCGCTGTCTCCCAGGGGCCCTGCCCTGCACGTCCGCAGAGTCCGGTCGGCGCCGAACCGGGAACGGCGGCGGGCGGGCGGACGCCGGGCGACGAACGCCCCGCGGAGGGCGCCGGGTGCGGCTGGGCCTGGGGCTGCCTCGACCAGGCGCCGGACGCGCGACGCCCAGCGCGACGGCGGACGGGACAGCGGGACGCGCCGATGACCCGAGCCGACAGCCGGCAACCGCTGAACGTCGCTGTCCCTCATGATCATCCGGGATTGTCCGGACAGCGCTGATGATCACGCAGAACTATTGATCCCTGACTGGCCGCAGGAGTGCCGAAGGCAGTGTTTATCGTCAGGCAGACGACTATGATCGCTCCATGCCGCCCTACGACCCGTCGAACTTCCCGCCGTTCGCCGTCACCGTCGACCTGGTCGTGCTCACGGTGCGTCGTCACGCGCTCTGTGCGCTGGTCGTTCGCCGTGGTGAGACGCCGTTCCAGGGCCGGTGGGCGCTGCCCGGCGGATTCGTCAGGGCCGACGAGGATCTGGGATCCGCTGCGGCGCGTGAGCTCGTCGAGGAGACGGGGCTGTGCGCTCACGACCCGGCGAAGCCGATCGCGGGCAACGGCGCGCACCTCGAACAGCTGGCCACCTACGGGGACCCGGCGCGCGACCCCCGGATGAGGGTCGTCAGCGTCGCGCACCTCGCCCTCGCGCCGGACCTGCCCGCGCCCCGCGCGGGCGGGGACGCCAACAGCGCGCGGTGGGCGCCCGTCGAGGAGCTGCTGCGCCCCGGCGCCGGGCGGGAGGGCGAGCAGGCGACGCCGCTGGCCTTCGACCACGCGCGGATCCTCGCGGACGGAGTGGAGCGCGCCCGCTCGAAGATCGAATACTCCTCGCTGGCCACGGCGTTCTGCCCCCCGGAGTTCACGGTCGGGGAGCTGCGCCGGGTGTACGAGGCGGTGTGGGGCGTGGTCCTGGACCCGCGCAACTTCCACCGCAAGGTCACCGGCACGCCCGGATTCCTGGTGCCGTCCGGCGGCACCACCACGCGGCAGGGAGGCCGGCCCGCGCAGTTGTTCCGGGCCGGCGCGGCCACGGTGCTCAATCCGCCGATGCTGCGGCCCGAGGTCTGAGGCCGGGGCCGCTCGGCGGGCAAGTGCCCGGCGGGTCCAGCGAGTAGAGGCCCTAGGCGGCGGACCCGGCGGAGGCCCGGTGCGTCGGCCTGGCCGCCAGACGCCACGTTCCGCAGCGGCGGGAACACCCGCGAGCCCAGCGCTGCACAAAAAGTCGGAAATGTCGCGTTATGTTGCTGCGGTACGCATCTGCCGCCGAGCGGTCTCACCTTCCGCGAGAGAACGCGAGAGAATCGATGCTCCAGGCCATCGGACTCACCAGTACCCCCCGCCGCGACGCTCCGCCCGCCGTGAACGACCTGACCTTCCAGGCCCCGCCCGGCCGCGTCACGGCCCTGCTGGGCGCCCCGGGATCGGGCAAGACCGCGGCCCTGCGGCTGATGCTCGAACTCGACTCCGGGCGGGGCGTCGCCTACTTCCGCGGCAGGCCCATGCACCGCATCGCCCACCCGTCACGGGAGGTGGGCGTTCTGCTCGGCGACGTACCGGGGCATCCCTCCCGTACGGCCCGCGGGCAGCTCCGGATGCTCTGCGCGGCCGCCGGGACCTCCGCGACCCGGGCCGACGAGATGCTCGAGGTCGTCGGCCTCGCCGGACTCGGGGACCAGCGCCTCGGCACCCTCTCGGTGGGGATGGACCGCCGCCTCGGCCTCGCCTCCGCCCTGCTCGGAGACCCCCACACGCTCGTCCTGGACGAACCGGCCGAGGGGCTCTCCCCGCGCGAGAACAGCTGGATGTACGGTCTGCTGCGCGCCCACGCCACCCAGGGCGGAACGGTCCTGTACGCCACCGCCGACCCCAAGGAAGCCGCCCGCACGGCCGATCGCGTCGTCACCATCGACGCCGGACGTCTCGTCGCCGACCAGGACGTCGCGGATTTCGCCCGTACCCGGCTCCGCCCCCGGGTCGCCGTCCGGACCCCGCACGCCGCCCGGCTCGCCGCCGTGGTGGGCAGGGAGGCGCGGGCCGCCCAGCGGTCCGTCGAGGTGGTCCCCGAGGCGAACGGCCGGCTGACCGTGTACGGCAGCACCTGCGCGGAGGTCGGGGACGCGGCCTTCCGGCACGGAGTCCCGGTGCACCAGCTCGCGGACGAGATCGGCGACACCGGCCCCGCCGCCCCGTCCGGCGTGGACGGCGCGGCGCGGCAGCCCTCCGCCGTAGCCCTGTCCGAACTCCCGCCGCCGATCCGCGCGCGCCCGGCACGCGGCCCCCTGCGCCCCCTGCGCTACGAACTGCGGCGCTCCCTCGGCGTCCGGACGACGGCCGTGATCATGGTGACGGCGCTGCTGGCCTCCGCCGCCCTCTCCGTCCTGCTGGCCCGCACCGACGGCACCTCCCTGCCGCGCCTGCTCGCCGCCTGGCCCGAACTGCTGCCGCTGCCCCCCGCGGCACTGGCGGCCGGTCTGCTGGGGGCCCTGTCCTTCGGGGACGAGTTCCGCTACCCGGCGCTCGCCGCAGGGCGCGGGACCGTGCCCCGGCGGATCGGCCTGCTGGTGGCCAAACTGACGGTGACGGCGGGATTCGCGCTCCTGCTGGCCGGCCTGGCCGTCGTCGGCGGTGCGCAGGGCCTCCGGCTCGTCTACGGTCCGGAGTTGATCACGGTTCCGGCCAACGCGTTCGCACTGGGCGCGAGTTGGGCCGGGCTGACGGTAGGTTGCGCGTGGGCCGGGCTGCTGGCGGCGGGCGTCTTCCGGGCGGCCGGGGCCGGGATCGCGGCCGTACTCGCCGTTCCGGTGCTGGTGGTTCCGCTGGTGCAGAAGGTGTTCGCGGCGCCGTCCGCGCGTTCGGTCACCGGGCTTCCCGGCCGTCTGCGCGAACTGGCCTGGTGGCAGCTGCCGCAGGAGGTGGACCACTGGGTCCTGGCCGTCGCGCGGGTGGTGGCGCAGCCCGTGGGCGCCGCGCTCACCCTGTCGTTGTCGGCCCTGATCTGCGCGTATCTGTTCACCAGTCTTCGCGGCAGGGTGCGTTGGTGATCGTGGCGGCCGGGCGGCGAGGAGAAGGGGGACCGTAATCCCTTAAGAAATGCCTGGTTTGTATAGATATTGCGTCAATTGTGGAGTGGGTGCCGATCACCCTTTCGTGTGCTTTTCAGCAAAGACCTCAAGGGGTGGGCGAGCCGCGCCGACAAAGGATGCGTGAGTACCCTTGCGCACACCATGATGACCGCCGCCCGCTCCGCCGACTCCGGCCTGGCCGGCTCGGGCGAACTCGATCGCTATCCCTACACGGAGGCGCCGGCCGGCGAGCGCGCCGCCGCCCGTGCCTGGGGCGGTTCCGATTCCGAGTTGGGGCGAGCGAGCCGACGGGGGGCCGCCAGCCGCGGGCGCGGCCTCCACGGCCAACTCGTCCAACAGCTGGGCCAGATGATCGTCTCCGGTGACCTCGGCGCCGACCGCCCTCTCGTTCCCGAGGAGATCGGCCAGCGATTCGAGGTCTCCCGCACCGTCGTACGCGAGTCCCTGCGCGTCCTGGAGGCCAAGGGGCTGGTCAGTGCGCGCCCCAATGTGGGTACCAGGGTCCGCCCGGTCAGCGACTGGAACCTGCTCGACCCGGACATCATCGAATGGCGGGCGTTCGGTCCGCAGCGCGACGACCAGCGCCGTGAGCTGTCCGAGCTGCGCTGGACCATCGAGCCGCTCGCCGCCCGCCTCGCAGCCGGGCACGGCCGGGAGGACCTCCAGCAGCGCCTCGGCGACATGGTGGAGATCATGGGGCACGCCATGGGACAGGGCGACGCGATCACCTTCTCCCGCGCCGATGCGGAATTCCACGCCCTGCTCATCCAGGCCGCGGGCAACCGGATGCTCGAGCACCTCGCTGGCATCGTCTCGGCCGCCCTGCACGTCTCCGGCGGCCCGGTGACCGGTTGTGACCGCCCGGGTGAGGCTTCGCTCGCCCACCACGCACGCATCGTCGAAGCCCTGGCCTCGGGCGACTCCGCGGGCGCCGAGACGGCCATGCGCCAACTGCTCGTCGTCCACCCCGACGTGGAGCGTGTGGTCCCCGCGCCGCGCGAGCACTGACCGCTTCACGGCCGGGGCGCCCGGGCCCTGTGCCGCCGGACCCGACGGGGTCCGGCGGCACAATTGTGGCGGGATGCCACTCCTGGCACGGTTCGTCGTGAATGGGGTGTGACTCGGGCCACGCGGATTGGGCGTAACACTCCTCGAAGCAGCGCGATGACTTAAGAGGTGAGCGTCGCGGAAGGAATACAGCAGCCATCGAGCGCGCTGTTTCAGTTCTGAGGCCAAACCCGCGCCGTCGACGACATCCCCAGTCGACGGTCGTCGGCTCCAGCCCTCTCCAGGGCGGGGCCGGAAGCCGTTTCCATCGTTCCGAGAGGTTGTTCGTGTCGGCCAGCACATCCCGTACGCTCCCGCCGGAGATCGCCGAGTCCGAGTCTGTGATGGCGCTCATCGAGCGGGGAAAGGCTGATGGGCAGATCGCCGGCGATGACGTGCGTCGGGCCTTCGAGGCTGACCAGATTCCGCCAACCCAGTGGAAGAATGTTCTGCGCAGCCTCAACCAGATCCTCGAGGAAGAGGGTGTGACGCTGATGGTCAGTGCCGCGGAGTCGCCGAAGCGCGCCCGCAAGAGCGTCGCAGCGAAGAGCCCGGTCAAGCGCACCGCCACCAAGTCCGTCGCGGCGAAGACCACCGTGACGAGGACCGTCGCGGCGCCGGCCGCCCCGGCGGCCGAGAGCGCGGACGCGGTGGCCGACGACGCCGTCGCGGCCGCTCCCGCCAAGAAGGCGGCAGCCAAGAAGACGGCTGCCAAGAAGACCGCCGCGAAGAAGACGGCGGCCAAGAAGACAGCGGCGAAGAAGTCCGGCAAGCAGGACGACGAGCTCGTCGACGGTGACGAGGCCGTCGAAGAGGTCAAGGCCGGCAAGGGCGAGGAAGAGGAGGGCGAGGGCGAGAACAAGGGCTTCGTCCTCTCCGACGACGACGAGGACGACGCGCCTGCCCAGCAGGTCGCCGTCGCCGGCGCCACCGCCGACCCGGTCAAGGACTACCTGAAGCAGATCGGCAAGGTTCCCCTCCTCAACGCCGAGCAGGAGGTCGAGCTCGCCAAGCGCATCGAGGCGGGTCTCTTCGCCGAGGACAAGCTGGCCAACGCCGACAAGCTCGCGCCGAAGCTCAAGCGCGAGCTGGAGATCATCGCCGAGGACGGCCGCCGCGCCAAGAACCACCTCCTGGAGGCCAACCTCCGCCTGGTGGTCTCCCTGGCCAAGCGCTACACCGGCCGCGGCATGCTCTTCCTGGACCTGATCCAGGAGGGCAACCTCGGTCTGATCCGCGCGGTCGAGAAGTTCGACTACACCAAGGGCTACAAGTTCTCCACGTACGCCACCTGGTGGATCCGTCAGGCGATCACCCGTGCCATGGCCGACCAGGCCCGCACCATCCGCATCCCGGTGCACATGGTCGAGGTCATCAACAAGCTCGCGCGCGTGCAGCGCCAGATGCTCCAGGACCTGGGCCGCGAGCCCACCCCGGAGGAGCTGGCCAAGGAGCTCGACATGACCCCTGAGAAGGTCATCGAGGTCCAGAAGTACGGTCGCGAGCCGATCTCGCTGCACACCCCGCTCGGTGAGGACGGCGACAGCGAGTTCGGTGACCTGATCGAGGACTCCGAGGCCGTCGTCCCGGCGGACGCGGTCAGCTTCACGCTCCTCCAGGAGCAGCTGCACTCGGTGCTCGACACGCTCTCCGAGCGTGAGGCCGGCGTGGTCTCGATGCGCTTCGGCCTCACCGACGGCCAGCCGAAGACCCTGGACGAGATCGGCAAGGTCTACGGCGTGACGCGTGAGCGCATCCGTCAGATCGAGTCGAAGACGATGTCGAAGCTCCGTCACCCGTCGCGTTCGCAGGTCCTGCGCGACTACCTCGACTAGAGCGGGTCTCACCGGTGGAACGGGTGTTCCACCGGCAAAGGGCCCGGATCCCCCAGGGGAACCGGGCCCTTTGGCGTGTCCGCGGGTGCGGAGGCGGACGGGCTGGATCACGCTGGGTGGATCGTTGCCACCTCAGCGTCAGGAGCCTTCATGCCCCGTCCCGTCGTCCGCACCCTGACCGGGGTCCTCGCCCTGACCGCAGCCGTGCTGCCGCTCGCCTCGCCACCCCCGGCGGTCGCGGACAGCATCGTCGTCGGCGGACAGCCCGCCCCCGTGGCGGACAGCCCCTGGGCGGTGGCCCTGTCGAGCCGAGACCGGTTCGGGGGAGCGCGCGCGGGCCAGTTCTGCGGCGGGGTCGCCGTGGCGCCCACGAAGATCCTGACGGTCGCCCACTGTCTGGGTGAAGAGGCGCTCGGCGGACCCGTCAGCCGGGTCAGGGACCTGCGCGTCATCGTCGGGAGGGACCGCTTGAGTGACTCGACCGGTCAGGAGATCCCGGTCCGGGAGGTCTGGGTCAATCCGGCGTACGACCCCTCCACCAACGCCGGCGACCTCGCGGTGCTGACCCTGTCCCGGGCCCTGCCGAGGGGCACGGCCATCCCGATGGCCCGGGACGGGGACGAGGCGTACCGGGCCGGGACGGCGGCGGCCGTCTACGGGTGGGGGGACACGACCGGAAGCGGTACGTACGCCTCCGTGCTGCGCTCCGCCCGGGTCCAGGTCCTGCCGGACAGTGAGTGCGCCCGCGCCTACCCCGGCGGCAGGGAGGGCGCGTACGACGCCTCAGGGATGCTCTGCGCGGGCGAACCCAGGGGCGGGCGGGACGCGTGCCAGGGCGACAGCGGAGGGCCGCTGGTGGCCCGTGGGCGGCTTGTCGGCCTGGTGTCCTGGGGGAGTGGCTGCGGGCGCGCGGGCAGCCCTGGGGTGTACACCCGGGTCTCGGCCGCCGTGAAGTGGGCCGAGGGCCGCATCTGAGCGGCCGCGCAGGCTTACGGAGCCACGAGAACGGGCGGCGCCCCTTGGTGGGGGCGCCGCCCGTCGGCCGGTCCTGGACCGGCCCCTGGCTCGTCGTGGATGCGAGGTGTCAGTGTTGTTCCTCGTCGGCAGCAGTCGCCTTGGCGGCGTTGAGCCGATCCGTCTCATCCTGTATTTCCGCGGCGATCTTCTTGAGTTCCGGCTCGAACTTGCGCCCGTGGTGGGCGCAGAAGAGCAGTTCACCGCCGCTGATCAGGACGACGCGCAGATATGCCTGGGCGCCGCAACGGTCACAGCGGTCTGCTGCGGTCAGCGGGCTCGCGGGGGTCAGAACAGTAGTCACGTCGCCTCTTCTCTAGCTCGACGAGCTGTCGTACCAGGGTCAACATCCAACCAGGCCGAAAACGTTCCCGCTCGTGGCTTTTCTTCGAAACTTCTTCTCGGTGTGGCTGTCTGTTGCCGGTTGGCGGCGAATGTGCCGTATGCGGAGCGCTACGGTTTCGCATTGCTTGTCTTGGGGGTCGGTCCCGCCGGCCGGCTTGCCGGTGTGTTCATGAGGACGTGCCCGGAGCCTAAATGGTTCATGCCTCGAAGGGAACGTGATGTGCACGTCACTCCGACGAATGATCGAACATCCATGCGAGCCCGGATGGAGCTCGACTAGCATAAGGATTCCCCCAAGGGTGGCGTTACAACCGCTCTACCAGGGCTCTGTAGGCTCTCAGCGGCAACCGAAGCCGAGCGCGATACCCACATGGGCCCCAGATGAAATTCAGCGAGGAGCGAACCCGCGTGACCGCCGAAACGTCCGTGCCGTCCACCGCGATGCTGGCCGCAGCAGGCGGCGACCGGGACAGCTCCAACTACACCGCGCGGCACCTTCTCGTACTCGAAGGGCTCGAGGCGGTCCGCAAGCGCCCCGGGATGTACATCGGGTCCACCGACAGCCGCGGGCTCATGCACTGCCTCTGGGAGATCATCGACAACTCCGTCGACGAGGCTCTCGGCGACCACTGCGACCACATCGAGGTCATCCTCCACGACGACGCCTCCGTGGAGGTCCGGGACAACGGCCGCGGCATCCCGGTGGACGTGGAGCCCAAGACCGGGCTCTCCGGCATCGAGGTCGTCATGACCAAGCTGCACGCCGGAGGCAAGTTCGGCGGCGGCTCCTACGCGGCCTCCGGCGGCCTCCACGGTGTCGGCGCCTCCGTGGTGAACGCCCTCTCCGCCCGCCTGGACGTCGAGGTCGACCGCAACAGCGCGACCCACTCCATCAGCTTCCGGCGCGGCGTCCCCGGCATGTTCACCGAGCAGGGCCCCGACAGCCCCTTCGACCCGGCCAACGGCCTGCGCAAGGGCAAGCGCGTCCCCAAGACGCGTACGGGTACCCGGGTCAGGTACTGGGCGGACCGGCAGATCTTCCTCAAGGACGCCAAGCTCAACCTGGAGACGCTCTACCAGCGGGCCCGCCAGACGGCCTTCCTCGTCCCCGGCCTCACCATCGTCGTCCGCGACGAGCGGGGCCTCGACGGCGAGGGCAAGACGGAAGAGACGTTCCGCTTCGACGGCGGCATCAGCGAGTTCTGCGAGTACCTGGCGCAGGACAAGGCGGTCTGCGACGTCCAGCGGCTGACCGGCACGGGCACGTTCAAGGAGACGGTCCCGGTCCTCGACGACCGCGGCCACATGACCGCGACCGAGGTCACCCGGGAGCTCGGCGTCGACATCGCGCTGCGCTGGGGCACGGGCTACGACACCACCGTCCGGTCGTTCGTCAACATCATCGCCACCCCCAAGGGCGGCACCCACGTCAGCGGCTTCGAGCGCTCCCTCACCAAGACGGTGAACGAAGCGCTCCGCTCCGCGAAGATGCTCCGGGTCGCCGAGGACGACGTCGTCAAGGACGACGCCCTCGAAGGGCTCACCGCCGTCGTCACCGTACGGCTGGCGGAGCCGCAGTTCGAGGGGCAGACCAAGGAGGTGCTCGGCACCTCGGCGGCCAACCGGATCGTCGCGGCCGTGGTCGCCAAGGAGCTCAAGGCGTTCCTGACCTCCACCAAGCGCGACGCCAAGGCCCAGGCCCGGGCCGTGCTGGAGAAGGCCGTCGCCGCCGCCCGTACGAGGATCGCGGCCCGCCAGCACAAGGACGCCCAGCGCCGCAAGACCGCGCTGGAGTCCTCCTCGCTGCCGGCCAAGCTCGCCGACTGCCGCAGCGACGACGTCGAGCGCAGCGAGCTCTTCATCGTCGAGGGCGACTCGGCGCTCGGCACCGCCAAGCTGGCCCGGAACAGCGAGTTCCAGGCGCTCCTGCCGATCCGGGGCAAGATCCTCAACGTCCAGAAGTCGTCCGTCTCGGACATGCTGAAGAACGCCGAGTGCGGGGCCATCATCCAGGTCATAGGAGCCGGGTCCGGGCGGACCTTCGACATCGACGCGGCCCGTTACGGCAAGGTCATCATGATGACCGACGCCGATGTGGACGGCTCCCACATCCGCACCCTGCTGCTGACCCTCTTCCAGCGCTACATGCGCCCGATGGTCGAGGCCGGACGGGTCTTCGCCGCCGTGCCGCCGCTGCACCGGATCGAGCTGGTCCAGCCCAAGAAGGGCCAGGACAAGTACGTGTACACGTACTCGGACAACGAACTGCGCCAGACGCTGCTGGAGTTCCAGCGCAAGAACGTGCGGATCAAGGAGTCCATCCAGCGCTACAAGGGCCTGGGCGAGATGGACGCCGACCAGCTGGCCGAGACCACGATGGACCCGCGCCACCGCACGCTGCGCCGGATCAACATCGGGGACCTGGAATCCTCCGAGCAGGTCTTCGACCTCCTGATGGGCAACGAGGTCGCCCCCCGCAAGGAGTTCATCACCAGCTCGGCGGCGACCCTGGACCGCTCGCGCATCGACGCCTGACCCGCTTCGGCCCGGCCCCCGCTCCCCGTACCACCGGCGGAGCGGGGGCCGCGTACGTTCCGCGGCTCGCGCCGCCGTTCGGGACTCCTGTCACCTGAAGAGGTGAATTCGGGCGAATGACGCGCCCGGGATCTTCCCTCAGCGCCCATGGTTGGCTGCGCGGCCGAAAAGGTCCGTGGACAAGGGAGTTGCTCGGTGGAGAAGGAAGCAGGACCGGCGACCGCGGGAGTGCGGTTCGACGATCCGTGGTACGAGGCATCGGCCGTGGGCTGGGGCGAAGCGGACGGCACGGGGGCCGAAGCGGCCGACGGCGCACCCGCCCCCGAGGGCTCGCGGCCCGGGCCCGGCGTGGCCGAAATCTATCTGGAGGTGCACCGCAGCGCGGCCTTCCGCGAGGTGCGCCGCCGCTACCGCCGCTTCGTCGCGCCCGCCGCCCTCGCCTTCCTCCTCTGGTATCTCGCCTACGTCGTCGCCGCTACGACAGCGCCCGGGCTGATGGCCCGCCCGGTCGCCGGCGCCGTCAACGTGGCGATGGCGGCTGGGCTCGGCCAGTTCCTCACCACCTTCCTGCTGACCTGGGCGTACGCACGCCACGCACGGCTGCGCAGGGACCGGGCGGCGCTCGATCTGCGGTGGGACACCCAGGAGATGACGCGAGGGCTGGCAGACCGGCCGGCGGGAGGGGGAGGACGTTGAGAGGCGACCACCAGACGCTCGCCCTGCTGCTGTTCTGCGCGTTCATCGCGGTGACGCTCTTCATCACCACCTGGGTCAGCCGCAACCGGCAGGGCTCCGCCGAGGAGTTCTACGCCGGCGGCCGCCTCTTCTCGCCCATGGAGAACGGATTCGCCATCGCCGGCGACTACATGTCGGCGGCCTCCTTCCTCGGCATCTCCGGGCTGATCGCCCTGTTCGGCTACGACGGCATGCTCTACTCGGTCGGCTTCCTGGTCGCCTGGCTGGTCGTCCTGCTGCTCGTCGCGGAACTCGTGCGCAACTGCGGCCGGTTCACCCTCGCCGACGTCGTCGCCGCACGGATGGCGGAGCGCCCGGTGCGCACCGCGCTCGGCACCTCGTCCGTCACCGTCTCCGTGCTGTACCTGGTCGCCCAGATGGTCGGCGCGGGCAGCCTGGTGGCCCTGCTGCTCGGCGGGACGAGCGACGCGGCCCGCTCCTGGACCGTGGTCGGCGTCGGGGCGCTGATGGTGGTCTACGTGTCCTTCGGCGGGATGCGGGCCACCACCTGGATCCAGATCGTCAAGGCCGTGCTGCTGATGGCCGGAGCCGTCACCCTCACCGCGCTCGTCCTGGTCCACTTCCGCGGCGACGTCAACAGCCTGCTCAACACCGCCGCCGAACGCAGCGGCCACGGCAAGGACTTCCTCGCCCCCGGCCTGCGCTACGGCGGCGACTGGATCTCGCGGTTCGACTTCATCAGCCTCGGCGTCGCCCTCGTCCTCGGCACCGCGGGCCTGCCGCACATCCTGTCGCGCTTCTACACCGTGCCCACCGCCCGCGCCGCACGCCGGTCCGTCGTCTGGTCCATCGGCCTCATCGGCAGCTTCTACCTGATGACGATCGTGCTCGGCTTCGGCGCGGCGGCCCTCGTCGGCTCCACGGAGGTCCGGGCCTCCAACGCGGCGGGCAACACCGCCGTACCGCTGCTGGCCCTGGTGCTCGGCGGAGGCGAGGGTTCCACCGGCGGAACGGTTCTCTTCGCCGTCGTCGCCGCCATCGCCTTCGCCACCATCCTGGCCGTCGTCGCGGGCATCACCCTCGCCTCCTCGGCCTCCGTCGCCCACGACCTCTACGCCTCGCTCCGCCGCCCGGGCCGCAAGCAGTACGGCGAAGTCGCCGTCGCCCGGGTCGCCGCCGCCGGAATCGGGGCGGTCGCCATCGTGCTCGGTCTGCTCGCCCAGAACCTCAACGTGGCCTTCCTGGTCGGCCTCGCCTTCGCCGTGGCCGCGTCCGCGAACCTCCCGGCCCTGCTCTACTCCCTGTTCTGGAGCAACTTCACCACCCGGGGTGCGGTCTGGGCGGTGTACGGCGGCCTCGTCCCCGCCGTCGTCCTGGTCCTGGTCTCACCCGTCGTGTCGGGCAGCCCCACGTCCCTCTTCCCGGGCGTCGACTTCCAGCTCTTCCCGCTGGAGAACCCGGGCCTCGTCTCCATCCCGCTCGGCTTCCTGGCGGGCTGGCTCGGCACGGTCACCTCGCGCGAGAAGCCGGACGAGGCCAGGCACGCCGAGAGCGAGGTCCGGGCGCTCACGGGGGCGGGGGCGGCGTGAGGGGGGCCTAGGGCCCAGGTGCGGCGTCAGCCCGTGGCCCAGGTGTAGCGGTGTTCCGGGCGGCCCGTCTCCCCGTACCGCAGTGTCAGCCGGACCGTGCCGGTGCGCTCCAGCAGCTTCAGATAGCGCTGCGCGGTCTGCCGGCTCATCCCGCCGCTCTCCGCGACCTCCTGGGCGGAGAGCGGGCCGTCCGCGTCGCGCAGCGCCTGCCGTACGAGTTCGGCGGTGCTGGGGGAGTGGCCCTTGGGGAGGTCCGGTTCGCCCGTCGCCCACAGGGCGCCGAAGAGCCGGTCCACTTGGGCCTGTTCGGCCTCCCCGCCGCCGTCGAGCGTGTGGCGCAGCGCGGCGTACGCGGTCAGTTTTGAACGCAGACCGGCGTACGTGAACGGCTTCACCAGATACTGGAGCGCACCGTGACGCATCGCGTCCTGCACGGTCGCCACATCGCGGGCGGCGGTCACCATGATCACGTCGACCTGGCGGCCGAGTCGGCGCAACTCCCGTACGACGGCGAGGCCGTTGCGGTCGGGGAGGTAGTGGTCGAGCAGGATCAGGTCCACCGGCACGTCCTCGACGGCGGCCAGCGCCTCGGCCGCCGAGTGGGCCTGCGCGGCCACGCGGAACCCGGCGACCTTGGCGACGTACGCCGCGTTGATCCGCGCCACCCGGACGTCGTCGTCCACGATCAGGACCTGGATCACGGTGTCTCCCCTGTCGGGGCCGGACGCGGCGGCGAGCGGTCGGGATCCGGTTCGACGAGCGCCTCTGGAAGCACGGGAGCCTCAGGGAGCACGACAGCCTCGGAGAGTACGAGCGCTTCAGGGAGTACGACGGTGAACACCGCGCCACCGCCTTCCTCCGCCGCGTCGACGCCCACGCCGCCTCCCTGGCGCTCCGCGAGCCTGCGGACCAGGGGAAGTCCCAGGCCGCGCTTGCCGTGCGCCGGCAGGTCCTTGGTGGACCAGCCCTCGGTGAAGATCGCCGCGTACTGCTCCGGCGGGATCCCGGGGCCGCTGTCGCGCACCCGCAGCACCACCGTACGGCCCTGAGCCCGGAGCCCGACCTCGATCCGCGCGTCCGGTGATCCGGCCGCCGCGTCCAGGGCGTTGTCGACCAGGTTGCCGACCACCGTGACCAGGCCGCGCGGGTCCACCACCCGGTCGGGCAGCAGCGTGCCGGGAGTCACCCGCAGCGCGACGCCGCGCTCAGCGGCGACCGTCGCCTTGCCGACGAGCAGCGCGGCCAGCAGCGGGTCCCGCACCTTCTCGGTGACCTGCTCCGCCGTCGCCCGGTGGACGCCCACCACCTCCGTCACGAACTCCATGGCGTCCTCGTGCATCTCCAGCTCCAGCAGCCCCAGCAGGGTGTGCAGCCGGTTGGCGTGCTCGTGGTCCTGGGCGCGCAGCGCGTCGATCAACCCGGTGGTGGAGTCGAGCTCGCGGCCGAGGTGTTCGAGCTCGGTCCGGTCGCGCAGGGTCACCACCGCCCCGCCGTCGTCCGTGGGCATCCGGTTGGCCAGCAGCACCCGGGACCCGCTGACGGTCAGCAGGTCGTCGCCCACCACCCGGCCCGCCAGCACATCCGCGGTCCGGCCGCCGTCCAGCACCTCGTCCACCGGGCGGCCCGTCGCCCCCGGGCCGAGCCCCAGCAGCCGCTGCGCCTCGTCGTTCAGCAGCCGGATCCGGCCCGTGCCGTCGAGCGCGACGACCCCCTCGCGGATGGAGTGCAGCATCGCCTCACGCTCGGTCAGCAGCGCCGAGATGTCGGAGAAGGCCAGGTCGTGGGTCTGCCGTTGCAGCCGCCGGGAGATCAGATACGCGGCGAGGGCCCCCACGGCCAGGGCCCCGCCCGCATAGGCGAGGAGCCCGGGGATCGCCGAGAGGAGCCGGGCGCGGACACTGTCGTACTCGATCCCGACCGAGACCGCGCCGACCACCTCGGACGAGCCGGGGGAGCCGTACAGCGGCACCTTGCCCCGGGCCGAGCGGCCGAGGGTCCCGCTGTCGATCTCCATGACCGACCGGCCGCGCAGCGCCTCCCCGGGGTCGGTGGAGACGACCTCGCCGATCCGGCCGGCCTCCGGGTGCGACCAGCGCACGCCCCGGCGGTCCATGACGACGACGTACTCCGCGCCGGTGGCCCGCCTGACGCGCTCGGCCGCGGACTGTACGGGGCCCCGCGCGGACGGCCGCGTGGTGCGCAGGTCCTCGGCCAGCTCCGGCCGGGCGGCCGTGCTCCCGGCGATGGCCAGCGCGCGGCGCATCGCCTCGTCGTCGAGCTGGGCGCTGAGGGGAGCCAGGAACAGGCCGGTGACCAGGACGGTGACGCCCGTGATGATGGCCAGCTGCATCAGCAGCACCTGGGAGAAGACCCGCTGCGGCCAGCCGAACCGGCGCGGTGCGCGGTCGGAGATCGGTGGGGCGCTCATCGTACGAACGGTAAGGGGCACGAGGGTCCGGCGGAAATCCGCGGGAGAATCCGCAGGGGAATCAGTAGGGGGGAGATGTCCATCCCCCCCCGGGAATCCCGGACCGTTCACCCCTTGCCTGGCGGCGCGCCTTCTGTGAGCGTTCTCGTGCGAGTGTTCGTTCTCGTACGAGAGTTCCGTGCGTGCTGCCGTACAAGAGTCCTGTACGCCATGTCGTACGAGACGTTGTGCAGCACGAGACGTTGCGTAGCGCGAGACGTTGTCGTACGAGACGTGGATGTCGTACGAGCGCTCTGGGAGCCTTGCGGGGAGTTCGCCAGTAACGCAATCTGCTTGCACTTCTTGCGCTAATCTTGCGCTCATGACGCGACGACTTGCTCAAGTGGCCCAGAAGGTGGGAGTCAGCGAGGCGACGGTCAGCCGGGTGCTGAACGGTAAGCCGGGCGTCTCCGACGCCACCAGGCAGGCCGTGCTCTCCGCGCTGGACGTCCTCGGCTACGAGCGGCCCACGCAGCTGCGGGGCGAGCGGGCCCGGCTGGTCGGGCTCGTCCTGCCCGAGCTCCAGAACCCGATCTTCCCCGCCTTCGCCGAGGTGGTCGGCGGCGCGCTCGCCCAGCAGGGACTGACCCCGGTGCTCTGCACGCAGACCAAGGGCGGCGTCTCCGAGGCCGACTACGTCGAGCTCCTCCTCCAGCAGCAGGTCTCCGGGGTCGTCTTCGCGGGCGGCCTCTACCACCAGGAGGACGCGCCGCACGACCACTACAAGGTGCTCGCCGACCGCAAGATCCCCGTCGTCCTGATCAACGCGGCCATCGACCGCCTCGGCTTCCCGGGCGTCTCCTGCGACGACTCCGTCGCTGTCGAGCAGGCGTGGCGGCACCTCGTCTCGCTCGGCCACGAGCGCATCGGCCTCGTCCTCGGCCCGGCCGACCACGTGCCCTCGCAGCGCAAGCTGGCCGCGGCCCGGACGCTCGCGAAGGAGGCCGGCACGAGCGTGCCCGACGAGTGGGTGGCCCGGGCGATGTTCTCCCTGGAGGGCGGGCAGGCCGCCGCCATGCGCCTGCTGGACCGGGGCGTCACCGGCATCATCTGCGCCAGCGACCCGCTCGCGCTCGGCGCGGTCCGGGCCGCCCGCCGCCGCGGGCTCTCCGTGCCCGCCGACGTATCGGTCGTGGGCTACGACGACTCGGCGTTCATGAACTGCACCGAGCCGCCGCTCACCACCGTCCGCCAGCCCATCGAGGCCATGGGGCGGGCGGCCGTGGAGCTGCTCTCGGTGCAGATCGGCGGGCGGACCGTGCCCTCGGACGAGCTGCTCTTCGAGCCCGAACTCGTGGTGCGCGGGTCCACCGCCCAGCCGCCGCGCGAGAATTCCCTCTGATCCGTAGCTAATTTGCGCTGGTGGGGACCTACGGAGCGGGCGACGGCAGCGGCTGCGGTGGCCGGGGGCCGGTGTACTGCCCGCTCGGCCGGATGCGCAGCGGGCGCTCCCCGTACTCCTCCAGCGCGTGCGCGATCCAGCCCGCCGTGCGGGAGACCGCGAACACCGTCTCGCCCGCCTCCGCCGCCATCCCGCAGGAGACGGAGAGCACGGCGAGCGCCAGGTCGATGTTGGCGTGCAGCGGCGCGTGGCGGGCCGTCGTGCCGACCACCTCCCGGGCCGCCGCCAGCGCCCCGGCCGCCTGCGGCACGTCCTCCAGCAGGGCGAACAGGGTCCTGGCCCGGGGGTCCTCGCCCCGGTAGAGCCGGTGGCCCAGCCCCGGCACCCCGCGCCCGGTCCGCAGGTGGTCGGCGACCACGGGGACCGCGCTGCCCCGGTCCACGGCCTCCTGGAGCATCCGGTGGGCCAGTCCGCTCGCCGCGCCGTGCAGCGGGCCCTCCAGGACCCCGAGGCCGGCGGAGACCACGGCGTACGGGTGGGCGTGCGCCGAGGCCGCGACCCGGGCGGCCAGGGTGGAGGCCGCCAGGTCGTGGTCGATGAGCAGGGCCAGGGCCGCGTCCAGGGCGGCGAGGGCCGGCGCGTCCACCGGCCGGGCGGTCAGCCGTGGCCACAGCCGCCGGGCCAGGGAACCCCCCTCGGCCTCCAGCGGCGTGCCGAGCACGGGCAACGCGCCCACCAGCGTCGGGATCAGGCCGCGCGCACTGCTCAGCACCGCTGGCGGCGTGAGGTCGAACCGCAGCGGGTCCATGGCGGCGGCAGCGGTCACCGCCACCCGCAGCCGGTCCGTCGAACCGCTGTGCGCGGGCAGCGCGCCGACCGTCCGGCGGGCCGCCGCCAGCGTCTCGGGAGGCGCTTCGAAGCGCGCGCCCGCCCGCAGCTCGCCCGTCCACAGCCACTCCGCGACCTCCTCGTAGCTGTGGCGCCGGGCCAGCTCGGTCGCGTCGACGCCCCGGAAGTAGTACCGGTCCTGCTCGATGAGGGTGATGCCGGTACGGAAGACGAGCTCGCCCCCGGCCGGTGACGGTTCCCGGCGGCCCGAGCGCCGGGCCAGGGCCCGCACCTCGTCGGCGTCGAACGTGCTGCCCCTGCCTCCGGCCGCCCGCACGCTGCCGAGCTGGCCCCGGCTGACGTACGCGTACACCGTCTCGGGCTTCACCCCCAGCAGCTCGGCCGCCTCGCGGGTGGTCAGGCGGGGCGGTCGCTGCGCGCCGGGCTCTGGTTGATCCGTCATGGGGGACACCGTATCCGTCCCGCATTCATATTGATTCAATCAACATTGACAGATTTCCAGTCAAGCATGGACAGTCGAATCAATGCTGCTTGCACGGAAGAGAGAACGGCCATGACCACCACCCCTGTCATCCCCGCCGTCCCCCGGGGGCTCGCCGGAGTCGTCGTCACCGACACCGCCCTCGGCGACGTCCGTGGGCGCGAGGGCTTCTACCACTACCGGCAGTACTCGGCGATCGAGCTCGCGCAGACCCGTGGCTTCGAGGACGTCTGGTATCTGATGTTCCACGGCGAGCTGCCCGACCGGGCGGCGGGCGCGGACTTCGCGGCCCGTACGGCGAACCTGCGCGCGCTCCCCGCCGAGGTCCGCGACGCGCTGCCCGCCATCGCCCGTGCGAGCGCCGTCTCCGGCCCGCTCGCCGGACTGCGTACGGCCCTGTCGCTGCTCGGGGCCGCCGCCGGACTCCGCCCGGTCTACGACATCGACGCCGGCCGCCGCCGCGAGGACGCGCTCGCCGCCTGCGCCGCCGTGCCCACGATCCTCACCGCCCTCCAGCGCCTCGGCCAGGGCCTCGAACCGGTCGAGCCCCGCGCCGATCTGCCCTACGCGGCCAACTACCTGTACATGCTCACCGGCAGCGAGCCGGAGCCCGACCGGGTCCGGGCCGTGGAGCGGTATCTGATCTCCACCGTCGACCACGGCTTCAACGCCTCCACGTTCACCGCCCGGGTCGTCGCCTCCACCGGAGCGGACCTGGCCGCCTGCCTGGTCGCCGCGGTCGGGGCGCTCTCCGGACCGCTGCACGGCGGAGCGCCCAGCCGCGCGCTGGACACCCTGGACGCCATCGGCGCCCCGGACCGCATCGACGGCTGGATCCGCGAGCAGGTCCTCTCCGGCCGCCGCATCATGGGCTTCGGCCACCCCGTCTACCGCACCGAGGACCCGCGCTCCCGGATGCTCAAGTCGATCGCGCGGAGCTTCGGCGGACCGCTCGTCGACTTCGCCGTCGAGGTCGAAGCCCAGGTGGAGGCCATCCTCGCCGAGCTCAAGCCGGGCCGGGAGCTGCACACCAACGTGGAGTTCTACGCCGGGGTCGTCATGGAGCTCTGCGGGCTGCCGCGCACGATGTTCACGCCCACCTTCTGTGCGGCGCGGGTGATCGGCTGGAGCGCCAATATCCTGGAGCAGGCGGAGGACTCGAAGATCATCCGCCCCGCGGCCCGTTACGTCGGCGCACCCCCGCCGCAGCCGGTCCCCGCACCCTGACCGCCCCTGTGAGGAAGGCCCCCGTTGACCCCGCCCCGCACCCAGCAGATCCCGGTCGTCGTCCTGGCGGGCTTTCTCGGATCAGGCAAGACCACGCTCCTGAACCACCTCCTCCGCAACCGCGCGGGCACCCGGATCGGTGTGATCGTCAATGACTTCGGGGCCATCGAGATCGACGCCATGACCGTCGCGGGGCAGGTCGGCTCGACGGTCTCGCTGGGCAACGGCTGCCTGTGCTGCGCGGTCGACGCGAGCGAACTCGACACCTTCCTGGAGACCCTCACCCGGCCCTCCGCCCGGCTGGACCTGATCGTCATCGAGGCGAGCGGCCTGGCCGAACCCCAGGAGCTCGTACGGATGCTGCTCGCCAGCGACAACCCGCACATCCTGTACGGGGGTCTGGTCGAGGTCGTCGACGCCGCCGAGTTCGACGGGACCCGGGAGCGCCACCCGGAGATCGACCGCCATCTGGCCGTCGCGGACCTCGTCGTCCTGAACAAGACCGACCGGGTGGGGGAGGCCGGGCGGGAGCGGCTGCGCCGGACGGTCGCGGAGCTGAGCGGGCCCGCCGCCGTGATCTCCGCCGTGCACGGCCGGATCGACCCGGAGCTGCTCTTCGATCCCGCGCTGCGGCCGGACGGCGAGGAGAAGGCCCGTCAGCTCACCTTCGAGGACCTGCTGCGGGAGGAGTCGGGCCCCGGGCATGACGGCCACGCCGACCACCTCCACGCCGCCTACGAGAGCGTCGAGTTCACCTCGGACACCCCGATGGACCCGCGCCGTTTCCTGGCGTTCCTGGACTCCCGGCCCGAGGGCCTCTACCGGATCAAGGGCTTCGCGGACTTCGGCGCGGGGGACCGGGCCAACAAGTACGCGCTGCACGCGGTCGGCCGGTTCCTGCGTTTCGTGCCGCAGCCGTGGGCGCGGGGCGAACAGCGGCTCACCCAGCTCGTCATGATCGGGGCGGGCATCGACGCCGACGCGCTGCGGGACGGGCTCGCCGCGTGCCGTGCCGGGAACCCGGAGCCGGCGCGGGCCCCGGCCGATGGCCTCGACACTCCTGACGCCGAACGCGGCATGTGGGGCGTGCTCCGGTACGTACAGGAGGCGGAGCCCGTACGTGGGCGGGAAGCCGATCCCGTACAGGAGGCCGAGCCCGAAGACGTACGGGAGGCGGATCCCGTACGCGTACAGGGAGCCGGCCCCGAAGACGTACAGGAGGCCGACGCCGTACCCGTACGGGAAACCGGCCCCGCAGGCGTACGAGAAGCGGCCGCAGAGGCGTAACGCCCCCCGGCCGCTCCTCTCGTCGCGCCCGCCCCGCCTACAGCGGCGGTCCCGCGATCACGGCCACCGGCTGGAGCAGCGGCGTGCCCGAACCGTCGCGGCGCGGGTCCGGCTCCGGGAGCTTCGCCGGGGTGCCGTTCTTCTGGGCCGCCCTGGCCGGGGTCGGGCCCGCCCAGGCGAAGACCAGGACGTCCTCACCCTTCAGGAACCGCTGGCAGCGCACCCCGCCGGTGGCCCGGCCCTTGCGCGGGAACTGGTCGAACGCGGTGAGCTTCGACGTCAGCGCCGAGTCGTCCAGCGTCCCGTGCGAACCGGCCACCGTGAACACGATCGCGTCCGCCGCCGGGTCGACCGCCGTGAAGGACAGCACCGCGGCCCCCGCCGCCAGCTTGACGCCCGCCATGCCTCCGGCGGCCCGCCCCTGCGGACGCACCGAGCCCGCCGGATAGCGCAGGAGCTGGGCGTCGGAAGTGATGAAGACCAGGTCCTCCTCACCCGTGCGCAGCTCGGTCGCGCCCACCACGCGGTCACCGTCCTTGAGGGCGATGACCTCCAACTCGTCCTTGTTGGCCGGATAGTCCGGCACGACGCGCTTCACCACGCCCTGGAGCGTGCCGATCGCCAGGCCCGGCGAGGCTTCGTCGAGCGTGGTGAGGCAGACCAGCTCCTCGTCCGCCTCCAGATTGAGGAACTCCGAGATCATCGCCCCGCCCGAGAGGTTGGGCTCCGCATGGGTGTCGGGCAACTGCGGCAGATCGATCACCGACAGCCGCAGCAGCCGCCCGGTGGAGGTCACCGCCCCCACGTCGCCGCGCGCCGTCGCCGCGACCGCCGACACGATCACGTCGTGCTTCGTCCGCCGGGCGTCCTCGGAGATCTCCACCGGCTCCGCGTTGGCCGTGCGGGCCAGCAGGCCCGTGGAGGAGAGCAGCACCCGGCACGGGTCGTCGGCGACCTCCAGAGGCACCGAGGCGATCTGCGAACCCGCCGACTCCAGCAGCACCGTGCGCCGGTCCGTGCCGAACTTCTTCGCCACCGCGGCCAGTTCCGATGAGACCAGCTTGCGCAGCTCCGCGTCCGACTCCAGGATCGCCGTCAGCGCCTCGATCTCGCCGTTGAGCTTGTCGCGCTCGCTCTCCAGCTCGATCCGGTCGAAGCGGGTGAGCCGGCGCAGCGGGGTGTCCAGGATGTACTGCGTCTGGATCTCGCTCAGCGAGAAGTGCGCCATCAGACGCTCCTTCGCCTGCGCGGAGTTGTCGCTGTCCCGGATGATCCGGATGACCTCGTCGATGTCGAGCAGGGCGACGATCAGCCCCTCGACCAGGTGCAGCCGGTCGCGGCGCTTGGTGCGGCGGAACTCGCTGCGTCGGCGCACCACCTCGAAGCGGTGGTCGAGATAGACCTCCAGCAGCTCCTTGAGGCCCAGGGTGAGGGGCTGGCCGTCCACCAGCGCCACGTTGTTGATGCCGAAGGACTCCTCCATCGGCGTCAGCTTGTAGAGCTGCTCCAGCACCGCTTCCGGCACGAACCCGTTCTTCACCTCGATGACCAGACGCAGGCCGTGGGCCCGGTCGGTGAGGTCCTTGACGTCCGCGATGCCCTGGAGCTTCTTCGCCGAGACCAGGTCCTTGATCTTGGCGATCACCTTCTCCGGGCCGACGGTGAAGGGCAGTTCGGTGACGACGAGGCCCTTGCGGCGTGCCGTCACGTCCTCGACGGCGACGGTGGCGCGGATCTTGAAGGTGCCCCGGCCCGACGTGTACGCGTCCTTGATGCCGCCCAGCCCGACGATGCGCCCGCCGGTGGGCAGGTCGGGGCCCGGGACGAAGCGCATCAGCGTCTCGATGTCGGCGCCCGGGTGCCTGATCAGGTGGCGGGCGGCGGCGATGACCTCGCCCAGATTGTGCGGGGGCATGTTGGTCGCCATGCCGACCGCGATCCCGGAGACCCCGTTGACCAGGAGGTTGGGGTAGGCCGCCGGGAGGACGACCGGCTCGCGCTCCTGGCCGTCGTAGTTCGACTGGAAGTCGACGGTGTTCTCGTCGATCGCCTCCGTCATCAGTGACGTGGCGTCGGCCATGCGGCACTCGGTGTACCGCATCGCGGCCGGCGGGTCGTCGTTGCCGAGGGAGCCGAAGTTGCCGTGGCCGTCGACCAGGGGCAGCCGCATCGAGAAGGGCTGCGCCATGCGCACCAGGGCGTCGTAGATCGAGGCGTCGCCGTGCGGGTGCAGCTTGCCCATGACCTCGCCGACGACGCGCGCGCACTTCACATAGCCGCGGTCGGGGCGCAGTCCCATCTCGTTCATCTGGGACACGATGCGCCGGTGCACCGGCTTCATGCCGTCGCGGGCGTCGGGCAGGGCCCTGGAGTAGATCACCGAGTACGCGTACTCGAGGAAGGAGCCCTGCATTTCGTCGACGACGTCGATGTCGAGGATCTTCTCCTCGAAGTCGTCCGGCGGCGGGGTCTTCGTGCTACGGCGGGCCATCGCGGCTGCGACTCCTTCTCGGATTCACGGATTCTGATCGGACAACCTGGGGTACTGATGCGGACCATTGTGGACCGCCGCACTGACAACGCGGACCTCGACCCGTCCGAAGCGGTCCCGGGCGGCACGGCCGGGACACCATCGACGGAAACTTCCGCGGAACGGGAACTTCGCCAGGTGCCGGTGCGCTTGCTTAGAGTGGCAGGTCTGGCAGGAAGTACCGGTCAGGAAGTCCAGTATCGCGATCGAAGGGACGTACATGCCCATGGGTCACACGGCCACCGCGCAGGCCGGCTCCGGCGGCTTGACAGCGACCGAGCACCGCCTGGCCAACGGCCTGCGTGTGGTGCTCTCCGAGGATCATCTGACCCCGGTCGCCGCGGTCTGCCTCTGGTACGACGTGGGTTCGCGCCACGAGGTCAAGGGGCGCACCGGTCTGGCTCACCTCTTCGAGCACCTGATGTTCCAGGGCTCGGGCCAGGTCAAGGGGAACGGCCACTTCGAGCTCGTCCAGGGAGCCGGCGGCTCGCTCAACGGGACGACCAGCTTCGAGCGGACCAACTATTTCGAGACCATGCCCACCCACCAGGTGGAGTTGGCTCTCTGGCTGGAAGCCGACCGTATGGGCTCCCTCCTCGCCGCCCTCGACGAGGAGTCCATGGAGAACCAGCGCGACGTCGTCAAGAACGAGCGGCGCCAGCGCTACGACAACGTGCCCTACGGCACCGCGTTCGAGAAGCTCACCGCCCTCGCCTACCCCGAGGGCCACCCGTACCACCACACCCCGATCGGCTCCATGGCCGACCTGGACGCGGCCACCCTGGAGGACGCCCGCGCGTTCTTCCGTACGTACTACGCGCCCAACAACGCGGTGCTGTCGATCGTCGGGGACATCGACCCCGAGCAGACCATCGCCTGGGTCGAGAAGTACTTCGGCTCCATCCCGTCCCACGACGGCAAGCAGCCGCCGCGCGACGGGTCCCTTCCCGAGATCATCGGCGAGCAGCTGCGCGAAGTGGTCCACGAGGAGGTCCCGGCGCGTGCGCTGATGGCCGCCTACCGCCTCCCGCACGACGGCACCCGCGCCTGTGACGCGGCCGACCTGGCGCTGACCGTGCTCGGCGGCGGGGAGTCCTCCCGGCTGCACAACCGCCTGGTCCGCCGCGACCGTACGGCGGTTGCGGCGGGCTTCGGGCTGCTGCGGCTCGCCGGGGCGCCCTCGCTGGGCTGGCTGGACGTGAAGACCTCCGGCGGCGTCGAGGTGGCGCAGATCGAGACCGCGGTCGACGAGGAGCTGGCCCGGTTCGCCGAGGAAGGGCCCACCCCGGAGGAAATGGAGCGGGCCCAGGCCCAGTTGGAGCGCGAGTGGCTGGACCGTCTCGGCACGGTCGCGGGCCGCGCCGACGAACTGTGCCGTTACGCGGTCCTGTTCGGCGACCCGCAGCTCGCCCTGACCGCGGTGGGACGCGTCCTGGACATCACCGCGGAGGAGGTGCGCGAGGCGGCCCGGGCGGCCCTGCGCCCCGACAACCGGGCGGTCCTGGTCTATGAGCCCATCGAGCCGGCCGAGGACGCCGACGAGGCGGCGGCGGGCACCGAAGCGCCCGAGGGGGCGGACAAGTGAGCGACGCCGCCGTGACTGGAGTAGCCATGGAGTACCACCCGCAGCCGACCCCGGGCACCGCCCGGCCGTGGGCCTTCCCCGCCCCCGAGCGCGGCGCGCTGCCCAACGGGCTGACCGTGCTGCGCTGCCACCGCCCCGGCCAGCAGGTCGTGGCCGTGGAGATCTTCCTGGACGCGCCGCTGGACGCCGAGCCCGAGGGCCTGGACGGCGTGGCCACGATCATGTCGCGTGCTCTCTCCGAGGGCACCGACAAGCACAGCGCCGAGGAGTTCGCCGCCGAGCTGGAGCGGTGCGGCGCCACCCTGGACGCGCACGCCGACCACCCCGGCGTCCGGGTCTCCCTGGAGGTCCCGGCCTCCCGTCTGGCCAAGGCCCTGGGGCTGGTCGCCGAGGCCCTGCGCGCCCCGGCCTTCGCCGAGAGCGAGATCGAGCGGCTCGTCGGCAACCGGCTGGACGAGATCCCGCACGAGCAGGCCAACCCGTCCCGGCGCGCCGCCAAGCAGCTCTCCAAGGAGCTCTTTCCGGCCACCGCCAGGATGTCGCGCCCGCGCCTGGGCACCGAGGAGACGGTGCGGCGGATCGACGCCGCCGCCGTGCGCGCCTTCTTCGACGCCCACATCCGCCCGTCGACCGCGACGGCCGTGATCGTGGGCGACTTCACCGGCATCGACCTGGACGCGCTGCTCGCCGACACCCTCGGCGACTGGTCGGGCAACGCGGGCCAGGCCCGGCCCGTCGCGCCGATCACCGCCGACGACACCGGCCGTGTGGTCATCGTCGACCGGCCCGGCGCGGTCCAGACCCAGCTGCTGATCGGCCGCATCGGCGCGGACCGGCACGAGAGCGTGTGGCCCGCCCAGGTCCTCGGCGCCTACTGCCTGGGCGGCACCCTCACCTCCCGGCTGGACCGGGTGCTGCGCGAGGAGAAGGGCTACACCTACGGTGTACGGGCCTTCGCCCAGGTCCTGCGCTCGACCGGCCCCGAGTCGGGCGGCGCGGCGATGCTCGCCATCAGCGGTTCGGTGGACACCGAGTCCACGGGTCCGGCGCTGGAGGACCTCTGGAAGGTGCTGCGGACGCTGGCCGCCGAAGGGCTGACCGACGCCGAGCGCGAGACGGCCGTGCAGAACCTCGTGGGGGTCGCCCCGCTGAAGTTCGAGACGGCCGCCTCCGTCGCGAGCACGCTGGCCGACCAGGTCGAGCAGCACCTCCCCGACGACTACCAGGCCCACCTCTACGCCCGGCTCGCCGAGACGGGCACCGTGGAGGCCACCGCCGCCGTGGTCAACGCCTTCCCGGTGGACCGGCTGGTGACGGTCCTCGTGGGGGACGCGGCACAGATCGAGGAGCCGGTGAAGGCGCTCGGCATCGGCGAGGTGACCGTCGTCAGCGGCTGACGCCGATGTGACACGACCAGGCAAACGGGACCCCGGCGGACGGAAGTTCGCCGGGGTCCTCCCTTTTGGGCCTTTGGGGCGCTTCGTCACCTTTGTGCACGAAGAGTCGATTTGCCCTGTGGGATGTACGACAAATCCCCCTGTCTGTTTGGTGATGGGAAGTCGCCCCGCCTAGCGTCGGATCGGCTGTCCGCCACCCGTACGCCGCAGCCGCGGCGCCGGACAGCCATCGCCGAGTCCCCGTCAGGCGCGAGCCTGGGGAGCCGGGGACCCACGCAGTCCCTGGGGTGAATCGGACGCCCGTGCCGCGACCCGGCGCGGGAATCCGTAGGAGACCTTCCTGCTCCGAACCCGTCAGCTAACCCGGTAGGCGAGAAGGAAGGAAAGGATCAGCCCCTCCATGGCGTTCACCCGTGCCACCGGGAAGCACCGTGCCCCGAGCCGCCTGACGCGCCGCGGCGCCCAGGCCGCCGGCATCGCGGCACTGGCCACCACCGGAGTCCTCGGCTCCCTGGCCTCCCCGGCCGCCGCCGCGGACTCCGAGGCCCCCAAGGCTGCCGAGACCGGACTCACCCAGGCCATCGCCCTCGACGCCACCCTCGCCGAGCAGATCGACGCGCAGGCGCAGGCGCAGCACCAGCAGGCCGAGGCACTGGCCAGGGCGAAGGCCAAGGCGGCCGCCGAAGCCAAGGCCAAGGCCGCGAAGGCCAAGGCGAAGGCGGAGGCCGACCGCAAGGCCGAGGCCCGGGCCGAGGAGGTCCGCGAGGAGAAGGCCCGTGCCGCCCGCGCCGCCGAGCGCGCCCGGCTGAACGCCTTCCACCTCCCCGTCGCCGGCTCGTACGTCTCCACCGGCTACCAGTCGAGCGGTTCGCTCTGGTCCTCCGGCAGCCACTCCGGCGTGGACTTCCACGCCGCCTCCGGCAGCTCCGTCGTCGCGGTCGGCGCCGGTACGGTCGTCGAGGCCGGCTGGGGCGGCGCGTACGGCAACAACGTCGTGCTCCGGATGACGGACGGCACGTACACCCAGTACGGGCACCTCTCCTCGATCGGCGTCTCCGTGGGCCAGAGCGTCACCTCCGGCCAGCAGATCGGCCTCTCCGGCTCCACCGGCAACTCCACCGGCCCGCACCTCCACTTCGAGGCCCGGACCACCGCGGAGTACGGCTCGGACATGGACCCGGTCGCCTACCTGCGCTCGCACGGCCTCAGCGTCTGACCTCACCTCGCGGTCCTCTCCCGACCTCGTGGTCCTCCCTTGGCCTGCCTCCGCACGACCACCTCGCGCGACCCCGACTCCCCGAAGGCCCCGGTTTCCCGCCGGGGCCTTCGGCGAATGCGCCCCTCGCCTCCGCCCCGGGCCTGCCCGGGGCGGTTTTCTGGCCGGAAGATATCCATGGATTCCGGCCCCCCATCGGAAATTGCGGCGGATTGCAATAGAGTCACGGAACAGGCGTCGGGCGGCCGCGTTTCGCGGGGATTAAGGCGGAGGTTCGGACATGCGCATTCCCGCGCATTCGGTATGCACGGCAATCCGTGACGACATCGTCTCCGGTGTCTACGAGCGGGGCGGCCGCCTCACCGAGGAACTGCTGGCACGGCGGTACGGGGTCTCCCGCGTCCCGGTCCGCGAGGCGCTGCGCACCCTGGAGTCCGAGGGCTTCGTCGTCACCCGCAGACACGCCGGAGCCTGCGTCGCCGAGCCCACCGAGCAGGAGGCGGCCGACCTGCTGGAGGTGCGGATGCTCCTGGAGCCGCTCGGTGCGGCCCGGGCCGCCCAGCGCCGCACCGAGGCCCACCTCAAGGTGCTCCGGGGACTGGTCAGACTGGGCCAGGAGCGGGCCCGCCGGGGCGAGGGGGAGGATCTGCGGTCGCTGGGCGGCTGGTTCCACGAGACGCTCGCCCAGGCATCCGGCAGCCCCGGCCTCATCGCCCTGCTCACCCAGCTGCGGCACAAGATCGCCTGGATGTACGCGGTCGAGCAGCCCGCACGCCCGGTCGACTCCTGGGCCGAGCACGGCGCGATCGTGGACGCCGTCGCACGCGGCGACGCGGAACGGGCCAGGGCGCTGACCGCCCAGCACGCGGAACGGGCCGCCGGGGCGCACCGGCTGCGCCGTCCGGACCGCTCCGGGCGGCGCACCGCACCCGCGCCCCGGGTGAGTTCTTCGCAACACGGCGTAAACATTGCGGGCGTTCGCCATTAACAAGGACGCCGTATACAAAGAGAAGTAATTGCCCGGGATCTTGCCCGGGGCCTTGTTCGTGCTGCCCGAATTCCTGTGCGTCGACGTCAGGAATAGCGAAAGAGCCGTGGCCCCCAAAGGGTTCCACGGCTCTCACGAAGAAAGGCTTTTGGGGGTCAGACGGTCTCGGGGAGCTCGTCGAGACCCTCGGCGACCAGCTTCGCCAGACGGTCCAGAGCGGCCTCGGCGTCGTCCGCTTCGGTCGCGAGCACGATCTCCTCGCCACCCTGCGCGCCCAGACCGAGCACCGCGAGCATGGAGGCGGCGTTCACCGGGTTGCCGTCGGCCTTGGCGATCGTCACGGGGACGCCGGAAGCCGTGGCGGCACGGACGAAGATGGAAGCGGGGCGGGCGTGCAGGCCCTCGGCCCAACCGACGTTTACGCGGCGCTCAGCCATGGTTCTGCCCTTCACATATCAACGGTTGTCTAGACCAGTCTCTCATGCGGTGCGCAATGCTGTGCCCGGCCTCCCTCCGGCCCGATCTGTGCGGAAAGCCCGCTCGGACCGTCCTCAGACTGCCCCGGTCCCGAACCCTCCGCGACCGGGACACCGGCCGTAGGCTTTGCCCATGGAGCCGACGCCCGAGCCAAGTCCGCATCACGCGTACCCCGACCACTGGGAAGCGGACGTGGTGCTCCGTGACGGCGGCACCGCCCGCATCAGGCCGATCACCACGGACGACGCCGAGCGACTGGTCAGCTTCTACGAGCAGGTGTCCGACGAGTCGAAGTACTACCGGTTCTTCGCCCCGTACCCCCGCCTTTCCGACCGGGACGTGCACCGCTTCACCCATCACGACTACGTCGACCGGGTGGGACTGGCCGTCACGATCGGCGGCGAGTTCATCGGGACCGTCCGCTACGACCGCATCAACGAACAGGGCAGGCCCGCCTCCGCCCCCGCCGACGAGGCCGAGGTCGCCTTCCTCGTCCAGGACGCCCACCAGGGCCGGGGAGTCGCCTCGGCGCTGCTCGAACACATCGCCGCCGTCGCCCGCGAGCGCGGCATCCGGCGCTTCGCCGCCGAGGTGCTCCCCGCCAACAACAAAATGATCAAGGTGTTCCGGCACGCGGGCTACACCCAGCAGCGCAGCTTCGAGGACGGCTCCGTCCACCTCACCCTCGACCTCGAACCCACCGAGAAGTCCCTCGCCGTGCAGCGCGGCCGCGAACAGCGCGCCGAGGCCCGCTCGGTGCAGCGCCTCCTCGCCCCCGGGTCCGTCGCGGTGATCGGCGCAGGCCGCACGCCCGGGGGAGTGGGCCGCACCGTCCTGCGCAACCTCCTGGCCGCCGGATACACCGGCCGCGCCTACGCGGTGAACCGCGCCTTCGACGAGGGCCTCGACACCCTGGACGGCGTCCCCGCCCACCGCTCGCTCGGCGAGATCGACGAGCAGGTCGACCTGGCCGTCATCGCGGTCCCCGCCCACCGGGTCCCCGAAGCCGTCGCCGACTGCGGCGAGCACGGCGTCCAGGGCCTGGTCGTCCTCTCCGCCGGATACGCCGAGCGGGGCTCCGCCGGCCGCGAGCTCCAGCGCGAACTGGTCCGCCAGGCCCGCTCGTACGGCATGCGGATCATCGGCCCGAACGCCTTCGGTATCATCAACACCGCCGAGTCCGTCCGGCTCAACGCCTCCCTCGCCCCCGAGTCGCCCGCGCGCGGCCGGATCGGCCTGTTCACCCAGTCCGGCGCGATCGGCATCGCCCTCCTCTCCGGCCTCCACCGGCGCGGCGCGGGCCTCTCCTCGTTCATCTCGGCGGGCAACCGGGCCGACGTCTCCGGCAACGACTTCCTTCAGTACTCGTTCGAGGACCAGGACACCGACGTCGCCCTCCTTTACCTCGAATCACTCGGCAACCCCCGCAAGTTCACCCGCCTCGCCCGCCGCACCGCCGCCGTGAAGCCCGTCGTCGTGGTGAAGGGCGCCCGGCACAGCGGCGCCAACCCGCCCGGCCACGCCGTCCCGGTCAGCCGCATCCCCGACGCCACCGTCTCCGCGCTGATGCGGCAGGCGGGCGTCATCCGGGTCGACACGGTGACCGAGATGGTGGACGCCGGACTGCTCCTGGCCGACCAGCCGCTCCCGGCCGGACCCCGGGTCGCGATCCTCGGCAACTCCGAGTCCCTCGGCCTCCTCACGTACGACGCCTGCCTGGCCGAGGGGCTGCGCCCGCGCCCGCCGCGCGACCTCACCACGGCCGCCTCCCCGCAGGACTTCCGGGACGCGCTGGCGGCGGCGCTCGCGGACGGGACCTGCGACGCCGTGATCGTCACCGCCATCCCGTGGGTGGGGGAGAACGGCGAGGCCGAGACCGGCGACGGCGAGGTGCTGGCCGCCGCCCTGCGCGGCGCGGCGGCCGGCGGACCGGCCAAGCCCGTCGCCGTCGTCCATGTGGAGATCGGCGGCCTCGCGGAGGCCCTGGCCGCCGCGAGCAGCACGGCCGCACCGCACACCCGGCCCACGACGCTCGCCGCCCAGCCCTCCGCCGCACCGGGAGCGCCCACCGACCCGGGCACGGCGTCCACAGAGGCTCCGACCGCTACGGTCACCGCAGCGGCCCCAGCGGCCTCAACCACCCCAACCACCCCGGACGCCCCAGCAGTCACGACGACCCCGGACACCACACCACCCCCAACCACCCCCGCCCAGACCGCAACCGAAGCAACCAAGGCGGCCGCCGCAACCGACGCGGCCGGTGCAACAGACGCGACCGACGCGGCCGCCGCAACCGAAGCAGCAGACGCGACCAGCGCAACCGAAGCAGCCGAACCCCCGACCCGCCCCGGCCGCATCCCCGCCTACCCGGCCGCCGAGCGCGCCGTACGGGCACTGGCCGAGGCCGTGAAGTACGCCCAGTGGCGGCGCCAGGCGGCCGTACCCGGCAAGGTGCCCGAGTTCCTGGACGAGACCATCGACGAGCCGGGCGCGGCCACCCTGATCGACGCCCTGCTCGGCGCCGCCCCCGACCCCCGCGGCCGCCCCCTCGCCCACGACGAGGCCCGCGAGCTGCTGGGCCGCTACGGCATTCCCGTACGCCCCACGCTCCCCGCCCCGGACCCCGAGGCCGCCGTCGCCGCGGCCGGCCGGCTCGGCTACCCGGTGGCGCTGAAGACCACCGCACCCCACCTGCGCCACCGCGCCGACCTCGGCAGCGTACGGCTCGACCTCGCGGACGAGGACGCCCTGCGCCGCGCGTACGGAGAGTTCACCGAACTCCTCGGCAAGCCCGCCGAACTGCTCCCGGTCGTCCAGTCCATGGCCCCGCGCGGCGTGGACACGGTCGTACGGGCGTCCATCGACGCCGCCGCCGGAGCCATCCTCTCCTTCGGCCTGGCGGGCGCCCCCTCCGAGCTGCTCGGCGACACCGCGCACCGACTGGTTCCGGCCACCGACCGCGACGCGGCCGAGCTGATCCGGTCGATCAAGGCGGCCCCGGTGCTGTTCGGCTGGCGCGGCTCCGCGCCCGTGGACACCCCGGCCCTGGAGGAGCTGCTGCTGCGGCTGTCCCGGCTCGTCGACGACCACCCCGAGGTGGTCTCCGTGGCGCTGGAACCCGTGGTCGTGGCCCCGCACGGGCTGACCGTCCTCGGCGCGAGCGTCCGGCTCGCCCCGCCGCCCCCGCGCGGCGACCTCGGCCCCCGCCGCCTCCCGAACTACTGAACCCGCCCCCTCCCGGGACGCCCCGGGGCGTCCCCGGCAGTCACCGGCCCCCCGTAGGATGGTGCACATGGCAAAGACCGGTACGACGACCCAGGGGCTGCGCGCGGCGATCGAGCGCAGCGGCTACTACCCGGCCCTCGTGGCCGAGGCGGTCGAGGCCGCCGTCGGCGGGGAGCCGGTCGCCTCGTACCTGGTGCACCAGGAGACCACGTTCGACTCGAACGAGGTCCGCCGCCATGTCACGGTCCTCGTCCTGACCGAGCACCGGTTCATCGTCAGCCACACCGACGAGCAGGCCGCCGACACCAGCTCCCCGACGCCGTACGCCACCACGTCCACCGAGTCGGTCAAGCTGGAGCGGATCTCCTCCGTCGTGGTCAGCCGGGTGGTGGCCAACCCGGAGAAGTACGTCCCGGGCACCCTGCCCCGCGAGGTCGTCCTCACCATCGGCTGGGGCGCGGTCTCCCGGATCGACCTGGAGCCCGCAGCCTGCGGCGACGCCAACTGCGAGGCCGACCACGGCTATACGGGCAGCTCCACCGCCGACGACCTGAGCCTGCGGGTCAGCGAGGCCGGCGACGGCCCGGACGCGGTCCGCCAGACCCTCGCCTTCGCGCAGTCCCTCTCCGAGGCCACGGCCGCCACCGCGGCGACCGGCCGGTGATGGCCCAGCCCGCCTGGCAGGACCCGGTCCCGCTCGCTCTCGACACCGCGCCCGTCCCCGCGTACGGCGGCGGCTCGCTGGCCGACCTGCTGCCGACGCTCGCCGCCGGCCAGGGGGTGGAGGGCTTCTCCGCCGCCATCCCCGAGCTGACGCCCGCCGACCGCAACTGCGTCTTCCTCATCGACGGCCTCGGCTGGGAGCAGATCAAGGCCCACCCCGACGAGGCGCCCTTCCTGCACTCCCTGCTCCCCACCTCCCGCGGCGGCACGGGGCAGCCGATCACCGCGGGCTTCCCCTCCACCACCGCGACCTCGCTCGCCTCGGTCGGTACGGGGCTGCCGCCCGGTGAGCACGGCCTGCCCGGCTACACCGTGCGCAACCCGGAGACCGGCGCGCTGATGAACCAGCTCCGCTGGAAGCCGTTCACCGCGCCGAAGGTCTGGCAGCCCTACCCCACGGTGTTCCAGCTCGCGGACGCCGCGGGCGTGCACACCGCGCAGGTCTCGTCCCCGGACTTCGAGCGGACCCCGCTCACCAAGGTCGCGCTCAGCGGCGGTTCCTTCCTCGGCCGGCTCTCCGGCGAGGACCGGATGGACGTGTCCGCCCAGCGCCTCGCCGCCGGCGACCGCTCGCTCGTGTACACGTACTACAGCGAGGTCGACGGCAAGGGCCACCGCTTCGGCATCGACTCCGACGCCTGGCGCGGCCAGTTGATGTACGTCGACGGGCTCGCCCAGCGCCTCGCGGAGCAGCTTCCGCCGCGCTCGGCGCTCTACATCACCGCCGACCACGGCATGATCGACATCCCGTTCGACGAGCAGTCCCGGATCGACTTCGACGAGGACTGGGAGCTGCGCGCGGGCGTCGCCCTCCTCGGCGGCGAGGGCCGCGCCCGCCATGTCTACGCGGTGCCCGGCGCGCAGGGCGACGTCCTGGCCGTGTGGCGCGAGGTGCTGGGCGAGCAGTTCTGGGTGGCGAGCCGGGACGAGGCGATCGCGGCGGGCTGGTTCGGTCCCGTCATCGACGAGCGGGTGTACGGCCGGATCGGCGATGTGGTCGCCGCCGCCCACGACGACGTCGTCATCACGGCCTCGGCGGGCGAGCCGCACGAGTCGGCGATGGTCGGCATGCACGGCTCCCTGACCCCCGTCGAGCAGCTCGTCCCGCTGCTCGAAGTACGCTCGTAACCGCGTTCTCCCCTTCCTGCCGACCGTCCCTGTGAAAGGTGCCCGTCCCCTCATGCCCGAGCTGGTGTTCTTCTCCGGAACCATGGACTGCGGAAAGAGCACGCTGGCCCTGCAGATCGGCCACAACCGCTCGGCCCGCGGCCTCCAGGGTGTGATCTTCACCCGCGACGACCGGGCCGGGGAGGGAAAGCTGTCCTCGCGGCTGGGGCTGGTCACGGAGGCGGTCGAGGCCACGGAGGGCATGGACCTCTACGCGTACCTCGTGGGCCAGTTGTCCAAGGGGGGCAAGGCCGACTACGTGATCGTGGACGAGGCGCAGTTCCTCGCGCCCGGACAGATCGACCAGCTCGCCCGGATCGTGGACGACCTCGGCCTGGACGTGTTCGCCTTCGGCATCACCACGGACTTCCGGACCAGGCTGTTCCCGGGTTCGCAGCGGCTGATCGAACTGGCGGACCGGATCGAGCAGCTCCAGGTGGAGGCCCTGTGCTGGTGCGGGGCCCGCGCCACGCACAACGCCCGCACGGTGGGGGGCGAGATGGTGGTCGAGGGCGAGCAGGTGGTCGTCGGGGACGTGAACCAGCTTGCGGGCGAGGTCGGCTACGAGGTGCTGTGCCGCCGCCACCACCTGCGCAGAGTGACCAGCGTCGCCGCCCGCGCGGGCACGTTGTCGGCCGACGTCCTGCCGGTCAACAGCGCCTGACCGCCAGGCCGCAGGAGCTGACCGGACGTCAGTCGGTCGTCGGGGCGAGCGCTTCACGGTGCCAGGGCCTCCACGGCCCCCGGCCGCTCAATCCCTTCCGCCCGTCCGGCCCCTCAGCCCCCGGACGTCCGTACGATCGTGAAGACCGCGCCCTCCGGGTCCGTGACCGTCGCCAGCCGGCCGCTCGCCCCCTCGCGCGGCGGTTGCAGGACGCGTCCGCCCAGCTCCACCACCCGGGCGGCGGCCTCGTCGGTGTCGGACACCTCGAAGTACGTCATCCAGTGCGGGCCCCGGTCGCGCGGCAGGGCGTGGCCCACGCCGTGCAGGGCGGCCACCGGACTGCCGTCCAGGTGCAGGGTCTGGTAGTCGAAGTCGGCCGAGACCACCGCCTCGGTCTCGTAGCCGAAGACCGTCTGGTAGAACTTCGCCACCATCGAGGTCTCCCGGGTCACCAGCTCGTTCCAGACGGGTGTGCCGGGGATGCCCGCCGTCATGGTCCCGATGTGCTCCGAGCCCTGCCAGAGGCCGAAGACCGCCCCGCCGGGGTCCGAGGCGATGGCGAGCCGGCCCGCCTCGCCCGCGTCGAGCGGGCCCACGGCGACCGTGCCGCCGCAGGAACGGATCGCCTCGGCGGTCATGTCCGCGTCGTCGGTCGCCAGATAGGTGGTCCAGGCGATCGGGAGGTGCCGGTCGGGCGGCAGCTGGCCGATGCCCGCGACCTCCTTGCCGTGGAGCAGGCCCCGGACGTAGGGACCCAGCTGTTCGGGCCCCGGCCGGAACTCCCAGCCGAACAGGGCTCCGTAGAACTCCTGGGTCGCGGTCAGGCCGTGCACGATCAGACTCACCCAGCAAGGGGTTCCGGGCGTGCGCCGGGCAGCAGCCTCGGTCATCGTCTTGTCTCTCCTCGGACCGTTGTGGTGGCCGTACAGGGGAACGGGGCGGGCGGGCCGTCCCGGGTCAGGACGCGGTCCGCGTACCCCGTGCAGATGCTCGCACCACCCGGCCCCGGTGTCGCTCCGGCCGCGCCGCGATCTCCGGGTTCTCGGCGGTAGGAGACCGCTTTGTTGTGGTATGTCCTTGCCGACGTGGGTACGGGCGCCACGGCCTCTGCGCGAGGATGGCACCCATGAAGCCCATCATCACCGCATCCGAATACGCGAGCGAGTCGGCGGGGCCGCGGCCGCCGGTGCTCCTGGACGTCCGCTGGCAGTTGGGCGGCCCGCACGGCCGCCCCGACTACGACGCCGGCCATCTGCCCGGCGCGGTCTTCGTCGACCTCGATACGGAGCTGGCGGGGCCGGCGGGCGGCGGTGGCCGCCACCCCCTTCCGGACCCGGAGGCGTTCGGCGCCGTGATGCGCCGCGCCGGGGTCGGCCAGGACACCCCGGTCGTCGTGTACGACGGCGGGCAGGGGTGGGCCGCCGCGCGTGCCTGGTGGCTGCTGCGCTGGACAGGGCACACGGACGTACGGGTCCTGGACGGCGGCCTCGCCGCGTGGACCGGCGACCTCTCCACCGAGACCCCGCACCCCGCCGAGGGCGACTTCCGGCCGAAGCCCGGGGCCCTGCCCACCCTGGACGCTGATGCGGCGGCCGCCCTCGCCCGCTCGGGGCTGCTCCTGGACGCGCGGGCGGCGGAGCGCTACCGGGGCGACGTGGAGCCGATCGACCGCGTCGGCGGCCACATCCCCGGGGCCGTCTCCGCGCCGACCACGCAGAACGTCGCCGGGGACGGGCGCTACCTTCCGGCCGAACAGCTCGCCGAGCGGTTCACCGCGCTCGGGGCGGGGAAGAGCGGCGAGGGCGTCGGGGTCTACTGCGGGTCGGGGGTCTCCGGCGCGCACGAGGTGCTGGCCCTGGAGATCGCCGGATTCCGCGGTGCGCTCTATCCGGGCTCCTGGTCCGAGTGGTCCTCCGACCCCGCCCGCCCGGTCGCCACGGGCCCCGAGCCTCGGTAGGGCCCGGTCCCGGCGGCCCGGTAAGCGGGAGGAACGCGACGGAGAGGGGCCCGTACGCAGTCGCGTACGGGCCCCTCTGCCGCCGGTCGTCACTTCCGGTCAGTCCTGCTTCTTGCGGCGGGTGCCGAAGACGATCTCGTCCCAGCTCGGCACCGCCGCCCGGCGTCCCGGACGGACCCCGTCCGCCTCGGCCTGGCGGTCCGTCGTCCCGGTGAGCCGGTCGCGGTGACCGGCCACCGCGCGGGGCATCAGCACGTCCGCGTACGCCGAACCGGCCCCGGCGGAGGCCGCGGCGGGCGGCTCCTCGGTCTCGGCCTCCTCCTCGGCGGCGGGTTCGAGCGCGGGCGGCTCGGGCTGCGTGGGCCGCTCCGGGACGACCATGTCACCGCGGAAGCTCGGCACCGCCTCCAGCAGGCTGGTCAGCGAGTCGCGCTCGCCGGCCGATGCGCTGCTGACGTACTCCTCCGGCTCGGCGGCCGGGGCGGGCCGCTCGATCTGCCGGTCGAGGGCGCGGTCCAGCGGCCGGTCGCGCGGCAGCCGGGCGATCCGGGGCACGAACGGGAAGCTCGGCTCGGGCGCGGCGTCGTCGCTCTCGCCGATCAGCGAGCGCGCCTCGTCGTCGACGGCCTGCACCAGCCTGCGCGGCGGGTCGTAGGTCCAGCTCGCCGAGTGCGGTTCGCCCGCGACCCGGTAGACGAGCAGGACCTCCCAGGTGCCGTCGTCACGGCGCCAGGAGTCCCACTGGACGGTTTCCTTGTCGGCGCCGCGCAGCAGGAGCCTCTCCTGCACCGCCTCGCCGAGCTGGGGGCCGGTGTTCTCGCCGGGACGGCGCACGGGGGTCTTCCGGGCCCGCTCGGCCATGAAGGCGCGCTCCGCGAGCACAGGGCCCTCGAAGCGGCGCACCCGGTCGACCGGGATGCCGGCGAACTGAGCGACCTCCTCCGCGGAGGCGCCGGCCCGTATGCGGGCCTGGATGTCGCGGGGGCGGAGGTGGCTCTCCACCTCGATCTCGATCTGGCCCAGCCGGGCGCGGTCGTTGCGCACGGCGGCGCGCAGCCGCTCATCGATCGGAAGCGTGTATTCCGTGCTGTCCGCAGCCTTGAGCACCAGTCGTGTGCCGTCGTTGGAGACGGCCACGACACGCAGTTCGGGCATGGGGACCTCCCGGGTGGTGCCTGCCGACGTCACGTGCGTCGCTGCTTCCGCTAGTCGAGTGTGACCTGCCCGGGTGCAGCCTGCCACAACCTTGCCGAGTTGCCCGGCGTGTCGGGCGCTCGCCCTGGAACGCCACCATGACACGGTTGCCCTTTGCGCACCAAAGTGACCGATTTGGCCGCTCTGTGCAGCAAGCACCCGTGCCATGCCTTGGCGCCGCCGGTTCGAGTGCCGCCGCCGACCCCCTCCCGTAGCTGCGGATTCCCACGTGGGAGTCCGCCCCAGGGCTCGTCACAGTACTCCATTCGGGCCACCGGGGTGGACCGGCGCGCCGCCGAACTTCTCGGAGGGCACGGGAGTTGGGTTACCCGCATCTCCGCGAAATGCCCCTGATGCGTGTTGTGCTTCACACAATCACCGGAAACGGAACTATCCACTTCGCTCATTTGTCCCTTCCTGTTGCATGGTGGGAGAGATGTCAAGCAGGGGCTGGTAATGGTTCAGAAGCCGGAAAGCGACACAGAACCCAAGGAAAGGCGCATCGATCTGAGTCTTCCGCAGGTCGCCGGAAGCGCAGTGGCGGCCGTCGCGGCAGCCGTGGCCGCCTCCCAACTGGGGGTGTACGGCACCATCGCCGGGGCCGGCGTGATGAGCGTCGTCGCCACCTGCGGCGGCTCCGTCTTCCAGCACTTCTTCCGCCGCACCGGCGAGCAGATCCGCGAGGTGACGGTCCAGGTGACCCACCCGGAGGGCCGCCAGGTGACGGTGCACACCAAGGAAACGACGCCTTCGGCGCACCGAGCGGCCGAGAGGCGGCCGACGCCGGCGCAAGCCCCGGCCGACGACGCCACCACGCTGCTGCCCACCCTCGACCCGGGCGCGGTGCCGGAGGTGATCCCCGACGCCGACAGCACCCAGGCGCCGAAGCCCGGCGCCGACCGCACCCAGCTGCTGGACCTCGGCGACGCACGGACCCGGATGCTGAGGGCGCGGCCGGGGCGGGGCGCGGATGCCGGGTCCGACGCCGACCGTACGCAGTTGCTGCCGCGGGCCGAAGACGGTACGCGGTTGCTGCCGCGGGACGGAGACCGTACGCAGTCGCTGCCGCAGGCCGAAGACCGTACGCGGGTGCTCCGGCAGGTCACGGCGAGTCCGGCCGTTTCCGGCAACGCGAGTCCGGCCGCGCCCGACGACGCGTCAGGCGACGACGTGTTCTCCGATGGCGTCACCCATGGCACCCGGCTGCGCGGCTGGAAGCGTCCGGCGCTCGCGGCCGCCGCGGTCTTCGCCGTCGCCATGGCCGGGATCACCGCCTTCGAGGCGATCTCCGACACCAAGCTCGGCGGCGGCGGGGGCACCACCCTCAGCTCCGTCGTACGCGGTGGCGGTGGCGACCGGGACTCCGGGCCCGCCGATCCCGCGCCCTCCGGGGACACCGGCCAGGACGGGGGAGAGGACGAGCAGCGGCCGACGCCCGGCGACGGCACCGGTTCCGCCCCCGCCACGGACCGGGGCGACAGCGGCAGCCCGAGCCCCGACCCCGGAACCGGCACGGGCGGCGAGAGCCCGAGCGCCGACCCCACGCCCACCCCGACGCCCTCCCGCTCCGGCGGCGGGCAGACCACGCCGGTCGTCCCCACGCCCACCCCGTCGACGCCCGGCGACGGCGGCACCGGCGCGCCCGAGCCGACCGGCACGGGCGCGGGCGGCGCTCCCGGCCAGGGCGAGCAGGCCCCGCCCGGCACCGGCAACGGCGTCGAGTGACCGGCGTACCAGAGGAGTGACCGGCGTACCCGAGCAGTGACCGGCGTACCCGAGTGACCCGCGTACGTACCGGAGTGAGCCACTCGCGTACGGGACGGGGCCGGCCGGCGCACCGGAGCGATCGGCGTACCTGAAGGGCGTGAAGCGCATCGGCCCCCTCGCTAGAGCGAGGGGGCCGATGCCGTACCGGGACGTCACGCGCCGGGCGTGCGCCGGTTCAGTCGCCCAGCACGCGCCGCAGGTAGTCGTTGCCGAACATGCGCTCCGGGTCGAGTCGGTCGCGTACGGCGGTGAACTCGCCGAAGCGCGGGTAGACCCCCGCCAGATAGGCCGCGTCCCGCGTGTGGATCTTGCCCCAGTGCGGGCGGCCGGAGTGCGCGGTCATGATCCGCTCGACCGCGGTGAAGTACGAGCGGTGGGGCGTGCCCCTGTAGAGGTGCACGGCGATGTACGCGCTCTCCCGGCCCGAGGCCGTCGAGAGGGCCATGTCGTCGGCGGGCGCGGTGCGCACCTCGACCGGGAAGCTGATCTTCAGCGGCGAGCGCTCGACCATCGCCTTCAGCTCCCGCAGCGCCGCCACGGCCTGCTCGCGCGGAACGGCGTACTCCATCTCCACGAACTTCACCCGGCGCGGGCTGGTGAACACCTTGTACGGGATGTCGGTGTAGGTCCGGGCGGCCAGGGCCCGGCTGGAGAGCTTGGCGATCGAGGGGATGGTCGCCGGGACCGCGCGCCCGACCGAACAGGCGACCTGGAAGACCCCGTTGGACAACAGCTCGTCGTCGACCCAGCTGCTCACCCTGCCGGGCGGGGCGGCCGGGCCCGCGCTGCGGTTGTTGCGCTTGGTGCTGCAGTTGCCCGTGTGCGGGAACCAGTAGAACTCGAAGTGCTCGTTCTCGGCGACCAGCTGATCGAACTCCGTCGTGACCCGGTCGAAGGCCATCGGCTCCTCGCGGGCGGTCAGCAGGAAGATCGGCTCCACCGCGAGGGTGATCGCGGTGATCACGCCGAGGGCGCCGAGCCCGACCCGGGCGGCGGCGAACACGTCCGGGTTCTCCTGCTCCGAGCAGACCAGCACCGTGCCGTCCGCGGTGACCAGTTCGAGGGCGCGGATCTGGGCGGACAGCGACGCCGACTCGCGGCCGGTGCCGTGCGTTCCGGTGGAGGTCGCCCCGGCGATCGTCTGCTCCATGATGTCGCCCATGTTCGTGAGCGACAGTCCCTCGCGGGCGAGCGCGGTGTTGAGGCGCTTGAGCGGAGTGCCCGCCTCCACGGTGACGGTCATCGCCTTGCGGTCGATGTCCCGGATGCCGGTGAGCAGGTCCGGGCGTATCAGCACCCCGTCGGTGGCGGCGGTCGCCGTGAAGGAGTGGCCCGTGCCGACCGGCTTCACCCTCAGGCCGTCCGCGCTCGCCCGGCGCAGTACGTCCGCGAGCTCGTCCACGGACGCGGGGGACTCGGCCCGGGCCGGGCGGGCGGTGACGTTGCCCGCCCAGTTACGCCACGCGCTCGTCGTCGTCCGTGCGTAGGTGTCGGTCATCTTCCCCGCGCCCTCCCGTAGGAACCGGCTTCGCCAGCCGGCGATACCCCAGGAACGCCACCGCCGCCGCGAGCGCTCCCGCCACGGCGGGCACCGCGTACCCCGCCTTCGCCCCGGCGGCGTCGACCACCCAGCCGGCGGCCGAGGAGCCGAGCGCCACTCCGACCGCGAGCCCGGTACTGGTCCAGGTCATGCCCTCGGTCAGCTTGGTGCGCGGTACGTGCGCTTCGACGAGGGCCATGGTGGTGACCATCGTCGGTGCGATGGCGAGGCCCGCGACAAAGAGCGCCACGGCCAGCAACGTAAGGTTCCCGGCCAGTTGGAGGGGGATCATACTCACGGCCATCGCGCAGACACCCACCAGCCACCTGGTCGCGGGCTTCCCTTTCAGGTGCAGCAGCCCGAAGACGGCTCCCGCCAGGCAGGAACCGAGCGCGTAGACAGCCAGCACCAAGGAGGCCGCCGCCTTGTGGCCGCGCTCCTCGGCGAACGCCACGGTCACCACGTCGACGGCCCCGAAGATCGCGCCCGTCGCCACGAACGTGACCACCAGGACCTGGAGTCCCCGCGAGCGCAGCGCCGAGCCCCCGGTGTGCTGCGACTTCGGGTGCGGGATCGGCTCGGTGGCGCGCTGCGCGGTCAGCCAGAAGACGCCGACCAGCAGGAACGCGGCGGCGATCAGGGGACCGGCCTCCGGGAACCAGGCGGTGGAGAGGCCGATCGAGATGATCGGGCCGAAGATGAAGCACACCTCGTCGACGATCGACTCCCAGGAGTACGCCGTGTGCAGCTCGCGGCCCGAACCCCGGTAGATCGCCGCCCAGCGGGCCCGGACCATCGACCCCACACTCGGCACACAGCCCGCGCCCGCCGCGAAGACGAACAGCGTCCAGTCCGGCGCCCCCTGCTGGGCGCAGATCAGCAGCCCCGCCACCGCCGCCACCGCGACCAGCGTGACGGGGCGCAGCACCCGCCGCTGTCCGTACCGGTCGACGAGCCGCGACACCTGCGGGCCGAAGAACGCCGCCGCCATGGCCAGCGTCGCGGTGAGCGCTCCGGCCAGCCCGTAGCGGCCGGTGAGCTGGGACACCATCGTCACGACCCCGATGCCCATCATGGACAACGGCATCCGCCCGAAGAACCCGGCGGCGGAGAACCCCTTGGAGCCGGGGGCGGCGAAGATGGCGCGGTAGGGGCTGGGCAAGGGGTACTCCGGTCGTGCCTGTCAGGTGTGTAGCGGGCCGATACAGCTTACGGCCGGGCGGGTGCGGCGGACACCGGATTTCGGGGCGGCCGGGGGAGTGGCCGACAGCGGATTCCGGAGCGGTCCCGGGGAGGAGCCGACAGGGGTTCCTACAGGAACCGGGGTGCGGCCGAACACGGATTTCCGGCGAGGTCCCGGGGAAACAGGAGGAGCGGCCGGCAGCGGAGCGCGGCGAGGTCCCGGGGCGCGGTCGACGGCGGATTCCGGAGCGGTTCAGCGGGTTTCCGACGCGGCGTCGGACGTCGGTTGCCGCACTGTCAGCGGCGGGTGGCAGGATCGGTGTCATGGCCGATCTGCGCGATCCCGCTCCCTACGACGCCCTGCTGCTGCTCTCCTTCGGCGGTCCCGAGGGCCCGGACGACGTGGTCCCGTTCCTGGCGAACGTGACCCGCGGCCGGGGCATCCCCGAGGAACGGCTCAAGGAGGTCGGCAAGCACTACTTCCTGTTCGGCGGGGTCAGCCCGATCAACGCGCAGAACCGCGCGCTGCTGGACGCCCTGCGCAAGGACTTCGCCGGCCACGGCCTGGACCTGCCGGTCTACTGGGGCAACCGCAACTGGGCGCCGTATCTGACCGACGTCCTGCGCGAGATGACGGCCGACGGACGTCGCCGGATCGCCGTCCTCGCCACCAGCGCGTACGCCTCGTACTCGGGCTGCCGCCAGTACCGGGAGAACCTCGCCGAGTCGTTGGCCGCCCTGGAGGCGGAGGGGCTCGACGTGCCGCGCGTGGACAAGCTGCGCCACTACTTCAACCACCCGGGCTTCGTGGAGCCCATGGTCGCCGGGGTGCTCGCCTCGCTCGCCGACCTGCCCGAGGACGTCCGCGCGGGCGCGCACATCGCCTTCACCACCCACTCCATCCCGACCTCCGCCGCCGACGCCTCGGGCCCGCTGGAGGCCCACGGCGACGGCGGGGCGTACGTCGCGGAGCACCTGGACGTGGCCCGGCTCATCGTGGACGCGGTGCGCGAGGCGACCGGCGTCGAGCACCCCTGGCAGCTCGTCTACCAGTCCCGCAGCGGCGCCCCGCACATCCCGTGGCTGGAGCCCGACATCTGCGACCACCTGGAGACCCTGCACGGCGAGGGCGTCGGCGCGGTCGTGATGGCGCCCATCGGCTTCGTCTCCGACCACATGGAAGTCCTGTACGACCTCGACACCGAGGCCACCGCCAAGGCCGCCGAGCTCGGGCTGCCGGTCCGCCGGTCCGCGACGGTCGGGGCCGACCCCCGTTTCGCCGCCGCCGTACGGGACCTGGTCCTGGAGCGCGCCGGGACCGAGCGGGGGCAGGCCGTGCAGCCCTGTGCGCTGGGCTCCCTCGGCCCCTCCCACGACCTCTGCCCGGTCGGCTGCTGCCCGGCGAGGGCCCCCAAACCCGCGGCGGCGGGCGCCGACAGCCCGTACGTGTAGAGCCGCTGCCGTACGCGCCGCCCCTCGTCGTACGCGTAGAGCCGCTGCCGTACGAGTGAGCCCTCGCCTTCCGCGTACAGCCCCTGCCGTACGCGTACAGCCTCTGCCGTCCGCGTCGAGCTCCTGCCCACGCGTCAAGCCCCTGTTCCGTCGAGTCCCCCGGGAGCACCGTGACCGACCCCGCCCTGTCCGAACTGCTCGACCTCGCCCTGGAGGCCGCCCGCCGCGCCGGAGCCCTGCTGCGCGACGGCCGCCCCGCCGACCTGGGGGTGGCCGCGACCAAGTCCAGCCCCATCGACGTGGTCACCGAGATGGACATCGCCGCCGAGAAGCTGATCACCGGCTATCTGTCCGACTTCCGCCCCGACGACGGCTTTCTCGGCGAGGAGGGGGCCAGCTCGCCGGGCAGCACCGGCATCCGCTGGGTCATCGACCCGCTGGACGGCACCGTGAACTATCTGTACGGCCTGCCCACCTGGGCGGTCTCCATCGCCGCCGAGCGCGACGGGGAGCGGGTCGTGGGCGTCGTCGAGGCCCCGATGCGCCGGGAGACGTACCAGGCGGTCCTGGGCGGCGGCGCGTACGCGAACGGCGACGCCCTGCGCTGCCGGCCCGCCCCGCCGCTGGACCAGGCCCTCGTCTCGACCGGTTTCAACTACGTCGGCCACGTCCGCGGCCACCAGGCGGACGTGGCCCAGCAGCTGATCCCGAGGCTCCGGGACATCCGGCGCAGCGGGTCGGCGGCCGTCGACCTCTGCGATGTGGCGGCGGGCCGGCTGGACGGCTACTACGAGCGCGGACTGCACCCCTGGGACCTGGCCGCGGGCGACCTCATCGCCAGGGAGGCGGGTGCGCTCACCGGCGGCCGCCCCGGGCTCCCGGCGGACGGCGACCTGACGGTGGCCGCCACCCCCGGAGTCTTCGAGCCGTTGCAGGCCGCCCTGGACGAGCTGGGCGCCTGGCACGACTGACACGCTGCGCCCGACTGCGCACCGTGCCCGGCGACGCACCTTGCCCGGCGAGCGGGCGGGCCTGACGCGCTGACCGCCCCAAGGGCCCTGCCGACCGCTCAAGGGGCCTGGTGAGGGCTGTGCGGGCCGCCGGGCGCAGCAGAGGGCCCCGGGTGCCAGGACGGCATCCGGGGCCCTCTGTCATACGGCTCAGACGCTCGCGGCGCTGATTTCCACGCCGTGCTCGGCCGCGAGGCGGTGCAGGTCGTCCAGCTCGCCCTGCTCGACGTCCGCCAGGAAGTCGTCGCCGTCCTCGCGAGCCCGCGTGAGGTCGGACTCGGTGGTCTTGATGCGTTGCAGCAGACCTGCGGTGAAAGCGTCCATGATGCGCCCCCTCATCGTGGGTCGGTGGCACGGGGGTGTGCCCGGTCTTCCTCCGGCAGGGGAGCCGGAGGGCGGGTGATCTCGCCGCTTCTCCGGGAAGGAGAGGGTCGTGGCATGCCACGTGCCGGGCGTGATCGCGGGTGTGAACCCCTCTTCCCCGCGCGTAGCCTCAGAGAAACCTCAACTGGCCGGTAATTCCGCCGCATTCCCCGGGCCCCGGTCGGCCGAGCGCCGTCTTACCGCCGGTTTATGCGCGTTGCGGGCAGGATGGACGCACACAGTCGGCCTCCCCTGGGGCCGTTCGCTGGGTGAACCCGTAGAAGGACCTAAGGAAGGACTGCGCTGTGCGCGTACTCGTCGTCGAGGACGAGCAGCTGCTCGCCGATGCGGTGGCCACCGGACTGCGCCGGGAGGCCATGGCCGTCGACGTCGTCTACGACGGTGCCGCGGCCCTGGAGCGCATCGGGGTCAACGACTACGACGTCGTCGTGCTGGACCGGGACCTTCCGGTGGTGCACGGGGACGACGTCTGCCGGAAGGTCGTGGAGCTCGGCATGCCCACCCGGGTGCTCATGCTCACCGCCTCCGGCGACGTCAGCGACCGGGTGGAGGGCCTGGAGCTGGGCGCGGACGACTACCTCCCCAAGCCCTTCGCCTTCAGCGAGCTGACCGCCCGGGTCCGCGCGCTCGGCCGCCGTACGACGGTCGCGCTGCCGCCCGTCCTGGAGCGGGCAGGCATCAAGCTCGACCCCAACCGCCGCGAGGTCTTCCGCGACGAGGCGGAGATCCAGCTCGCCCCCAAGGAGTTCGCGGTGCTGGAGGTCCTGATGCGCAGCGAGGGCGCCGTCGTCTCGGCGGAGCAGCTCCTGGAGAAGGCATGGGACGAGAACACCGACCCCTTCACCAACGTCGTGCGGGTCACGGTCATGACGCTCCGCCGCAAGCTCGGCGAACCGCCCGTCATCGTCACCGTGCCGGGCTCGGGATACCGGATCTGAGGACCATGGCCACCACCTCCGACCCCCCTGCGGCGCCCCCGAAGCCCACCTGGGAGCCCAAGCAGCAGGAGTCCCCGTACCCGTGGTTGCGCCCGACCATCCGGATACGGCTCACCCTGCTCTACGGCGGGATGTTCCTGATCGCGGGCATCGTGCTGCTCTCGATCATCTACATGCTGGCCGCGCAGGGGCTGCACATGGGCAATGAGCTGCCGTTCAAGCTGCTGCCCGACAGCAAGATCCAGCTCACCAACAACGCCTGTCCCGCCCTCACCCCGGGCCTCTCGGCGGACGAGGCGAACGCCGCGCTCAAGGCGTGCAACGGAGAGCAGCGCCAGCAGGCTCTGGACACCCTGCTGAACCGCTCGCTGCTCGCCCTGGTCGGCCTCAGCATCATCGCCTTCGCCTTCGGTTACGCGATGGCCGGACGCGTCCTGTCCCCGCTGGGCCGGATCACCCGGACCGCGCGCAGGGTGGCGGGCACGGACCTCACCCGGCGGATCGAGCTGGACGGCCCGGACGACGAGCTCAAGGAGCTCGCGGACACCTTCGACGACATGCTGGACCGCCTGGAGCGGGCGTTCACCGCGCAGCAGCGGTTCGTCGGCAACGCCTCGCACGAGCTGCGCACCCCGCTGGCGATCAACCGCACGCTGCTGGAGGTCCACCTCTCCGACCCGCAGGCCCCGCCCGAGCTCCAGCAGCTCGGGAAGACCCTCCTGGCCACCAACGAACGCAGCGAGCAGCTGGTCGAGGGCCTGCTGCTGCTGGCCCGCAGCGACAACCAGATCGTCGAGCGCAAACCGGTCGACCTCGCCGAGGTCGCCGACCGCGCCATCGACCAGGCCCGGGCGGAGGCGGTGGAGCGGAACGTCGAGATCCGGGGCGATCGGGCCGGCGCCGTCGTCCAGGGCAACGGGGTCCTGCTGGAGCGGATCGCGCTGAACCTCGTACAGAACGCCGTGCGCTACAACGTGGCCGAGGACGGCTGGGTGGAGGTCACCACCGCCCTCCAGCCCGGCCAGGCCCTGCTCGTCGTCTCGAACACGGGTCCCGTGGTCCCGGCGTACGAGATCGACAACCTCTTCGAGCCCTTCCGGCGGCTGCGCACGGAGCGCACGGGCAGCGACAAGGGGGTCGGACTCGGCCTGTCGATCGCGCGGTCCGTCGCGCGGGCCCACGGAGGCCGTATCATCGCGGAGCCCCGCGAAGGCGGCGGTCTCGTGATGCGCGTCACCCTGCCGGTCTGAGAGGCTGCACGGTGTGACTCTGCACCGAATCTTCATGTTCGCTTTGGGCGGAATTTTCAAGACCCGTTCCCGGGCGATTCGTGTGTGATCGATCACAGGGGCGGTTTGGGGATCGTCTACTCTCCGTGATCGCGCCTCGGTCGGAAAACCGCTAATCGTCCGGGTTTTCGGGGGGTGTTATCACGGGAAGTACACGGGGTGGCACCCGTTAACCGCACAGTGGGGACCGTGTACGGTCCCCATCGCCACCCAAGCCGAGCCTCGCCGAGGCGTCCGGTTGGGTGTCGATTGAGTAACAGACCTTGATGTGAGGCAAAATCTCCGCCTCAGGTCGGGCACAAGTCCGGCCTCTCACGCGTTACGAGCGCTGAGACACCCGCAGAAACCCAAGAGGGGGAGAGCGACATGGCAACGGATTACGACACCCCACGCAAGACCGACGACGACGTGGACCAGGACAGCCTCGAAGAGCTCAAGGCTCGTCGGAGCGACAAGACGGCATCCGCCGTCGACGTCGACGAATTCGACGCGGCCGAAGGTCTCGAGCTGCCCGGCGCGGACCTCTCCAACGAGGAGCTGGCCGTCCGGGTCCTGCCCAAGCAGGCCGATGAGTTCACCTGCATGAGCTGCTTCCTGGTGCACCACCGCAGCCAGCTGGCCCGCGAGAAGAACGGTCAGCCCATCTGCCGCGACTGCGACTGAGGTCGGGTCGGCCGTGGCAGGCGACACACCGTTCCGGAAGCGACGCCCCTGGCGTCGGCACGACCCGGAGGTGAATCAGGGCGGCACAGGCCCGGCAGCAGGCGTCAGCCCGTCTGCCGAGCATCCGGCCGCCCTGCCGGATGCTTCCGGCGTCTCCGACACCGGTAGCGCGGAGTCCGGTGGTTCCGGCTCGGGTGCTTCCGACTTCGGTACGTCCGGCTCCGATGCTTCTGACTTCGGCACGTCCGACTCCGGTACGTCCGATTCCGGTTCTTCCGGCGACGGGCGCGGCCGTTCGGCCTCGCTCGAAGCGGCCGGGAAGACGTCGTCGCCGGACCGGACCGGAGAGACGGAACAGGCGGAGCCCACGACCGGGGCCGGCCGCCTTCACACAGTGAAACGGGGAGTACGCAAGGGCGGGGAGAGCGCCCGTGCCCTGGCCGGCCAGCTGGCCGACCGGATCATCGAAACGGCTCCCCGCATCCCGGTGCGCGATCTCGACACCCTGCGGAAGCAGTTCCCCGGGCTCGGGCCCGAGGAGCTCGCCGACAAGTTGGTGGCGGGCGCGAGCCGGGCCAGCGCCACCGTGGGCGCAGGCATCGGAGCGGCCGCCATGATGCCCGTACCGCCCGCCATGCTCGCCGAGCTGGCGGCCGAGGTCACCGGCGTCGCCGCGATCGAGATGAAGCTCGTCGCCGAGCTCCACGAGGTCTACGGCCAGCGCCCGCCGGGCCATCTCGCCCAGCGCAGCGCCGCGTATCTGACGTCGTGGACGGAGGAGCGCGGCATCGACGTCACCCGGCCCGCCACCCTCAACGCGGCCCTCGGCGGACAGATGAAGCGCGAGCTGCGCCAGCAGATCACCAAGCGCATGGCCCGCAACCTGCCCGTCCTGATCCCGTTCATGGTCGGCGCCGCGGTCGGCGCGACGATGAACCGCCGCGACACCCGCAAGCTCGCCGACCGGGTCAGGAACGACCTGCGCAAGAGCCGGATCCCCTGGGACCGCCTCACCGAACTGCCCCCGCTGGAACAGCCCGCCCTGCCGGTCCCGCTGCCCAAGGAGATCGAGGGCGGCTGACCCCCCGCTCGGGGCCGGTCAGCCGCCGATCAGGCCCCTCATCGGCGATCAGGCCGCCGGAACGGCCGTCAGCGCCGCCGCCAGGCCCCGCGGATCCCGGGTGGAGAGATAGACATACGGAGTCGGGTCGTCCGGATCCGTGATCTCCACCCGCACCGCCGTCCCCACATAGCTGCGCAGCAGCATGAACGCGCGGGCGTCCGCCTTGTGCGTGCGCCAGGCCCGGGCCTCCTCGACGTCCAGCACCTCCGGCTCCCCGAGCGCCGACAGCGGGATCCGGGCGTCGCCCGCCACCAGCGCGCCCGCGACCACCCGGATCCGGGCGGAGCCGTAGGCGCTCACGGCGACGGCCGCCGCGGCCGTGCCGCCGACCAGTCCGGCGAGCAGCGGCAGGGTGCCCAGCGGCAGAAGCATCAGCGCGCAGGCGATACCCACCCCGAAGGCGATGAACCACCAGGAACGGGGTGCGGTGAGACGTTCATCGAAGGGCGGTGCGGAAGGCTGCATGGAGTCAAGCTTGGCACGGCGCGACCGGCGTGCCGCCGCGCGGGTAAGGTCTGCGCCTGTGAGTGGAACATCAGCAGCTCTGACACCCCCGGCCGACGCCGTCGCGCCGGTCCGGCACCCTGACGCCCCGGCCCCCGGGGAGCTCCTCGGCGCGCACTACGAGCACTGCTTCGGCTGCGGCGACGAACAGCCACACGGCCTGCACCTGATGGCGCGGGCCGGTGAAGGCGTGAGCGTGACCGCGGAGTTCACCGTCAAGGCCGCCCACCAGGGGGCCCCCGGCCTCGCCCACGGCGGCGTGCTCGCCACCGCGCTGGACGAGACGCTCGGCTCGCTGAACTGGCTGCTGCGCACCATCGCGGTGACCGGACGGCTGGAGACCGACTTCGTCCGGCCCGTCCCGGTGGACACCGTGCTGCACCTCGACGCCCGCATCACCGCCGTGCACGGCCGGAAGATCTACTCCACGGCCACCGGCCGGATCGGCGGCCCCGAGGGCCCCGTCGCGGTCCGCGCGGACGCCCTGTTCATCGAGGTCAAGGTGGACCACTTCATCGAGAACGGCCGGCCCGCCGAGATCCAGGCGGCCATGGCCGACCCGGACCAGGTCAAGCGCGCCCGAGCCTTCGAGGTGAACCCCTGATGCGCGGTCCCGTGGACGTACTGATCCGCCTGCTCGACCCGGACGTGCCGATTCCGGCGTACGGACACCCGGGGGACGCCGGGGCCGACCTGGTGACCACCGAGGCCGCCGAACTCGCCCCCGGCGAGCGCACGGTGCTGCCCACCGGGGTCTCCATCGCCCTGCCCGACGGGTACGCCGCCTTCGTGCACCCGCGCTCGGGCCTCGCCGCCCGCTGCGGAGTGGCCCTCGTGAATGCCCCAGGGACGGTGGATGCCGGGTACCGTGGGGAGATCAAGGTGATCGTGGTCAACCTCGATCCACGCGAGAGCGTGCGGTTCGAGCGGTTCGACCGGATTGCCCAATTGGTTGTCCAGCAGGTCGAGAAGGTGCGCTTCCACGAGGTGGCGGAACTTCCCGGCTCGGCGCGGGCCGAAGGGGGCTTCGGGTCCACCGGCGGCCACGCGTCGGTGGACGTCGCCGAGGGCGGGATCACCCACGGTGGGAACAGCTACGCTTCGGTCGTATCCGACCGGGAAGGACAGTGACGTGTTCGGACGTCGCAAGAAGAGTGGTTCCGCCGAGGACGAGGCGGACGAGGTGCGCGAGGCCGAGCAGGTCGCCGACGAGAGCGCCGACGGGGCCGCGCCGAGCGCCCGGCGGACGAATCTGCCGCCGGCCCCCCGGCCGGACGGGCCCTGGGACAGCACCGAGGTCACCCAGCCCGGCGAGGGCCGGGTCGACCTGGGCGGCATCTTCGTGCCCGGTGTCGAGGGCATGGAGTTGCGGGTAGAGGTGGCCGGGGACGCGATCGTCGCCGCCACCGTCGTGCTGCGCGACAGCGCGGTCCAGCTCCAGGCGTTCGCCGCACCCAAGCGGGAGGGCATCTGGGGCGAGGTCCGCGACGAGATCGCCTCGGGCATCACCCAGCAGGGCGGTGTCATCGACGAGGTGGAGGGCCCGCTGGGCTGGGAGCTGCGCGCGCAGGTCCCCGTACAGCTCCCGGACGGGACCAACGGGGTCCAGTTGGTGCGCTTCGTCGGCGTCGACGGACCGCGCTGGTTCCTGCGCGGCGTCATCTCCGGCCAGGGCGCCGTCCAGCCGCAGACCGCGGGGCTGCTGGAGACGATCTTCCGGGACACCGTGGTGGTCCGGGGGGACGGCCCGATGGCCCCCCGCGACCCGATCGTCCTCAAGCTCCCCAACGACGCCCAGATGGTGCCCGAGGGCGTCCAGCAGGATGAGCAGGAGGGCTCGAAGTTCTCCGGCGGCATGGGCCAGCTCCAGCGCGGGCCCGAGATCACCGAGGTGCGCTAGGTGTATTGATCACGAGCGTTGTTAACGCTGGTGGGGCTTGATCATGACGAGGGCCCCCGTGTGTGGTGGAGGTGTCGAATCTTCACCGGACGGAGGCCCTCGTGTCCCACCGTAATGCCCGGC
>NZ_JAEBEP010000018.1:0-135467 GCF_046548915.1 Streptomyces sp. cmx-18-6
CACCGAGCGCACGGCAGCCCTGGCAGACTTCCTCCACACCTACAACCACCACCGCTGCCACACCGCACTCGGAGGCCAGCCCCCGATCAGCCGAGTCAACAACCCTGCGGGTCAATACAGCTAGGGCGTGTCCGGCGGATCATTGGCTGTCGGGGCGGACGGTCCGAGAGCCGGGGAGGGGTGGGTTCGGACGGATGTGCGCTATCCACGGGCGGCGAAGTAGGCGAGCAGCCCGGCTCCGAATCCCAGGACAACCAGCTGCACGAGGCCAGGGACACGCCACCCCAAGGCAAGGAGACCACCGCCAGTGACGAGAGCACCGGCGGCCAGGAGCCACATTCCTCGTAGTGCTTCCTTGGGTGCGCTGGGCGGATTGCCACCGTTGTAGTTGTCCGCCCAGCTGGACACTCCGTACTGGATGATCACTAGCCAGGCGATGACCATCAGGTCGATAACGAGCAGGGCCACGCTCACCCCAACCTGCTCGCCGATCGACGGTTCGCCCCCGGGCCTCATAACGTCCACCGATCTGATTTGAGGTGACAGCCTGTTGCTCGCATGCCCCTCAGCATGTTGTTACGCCGGGCGCCACACATGAGCACAGGTACTCAGACCCCGGTCACTTCCTCGAAGCCCTCGAAGCGCAGCCGGATCGTCATTGACCGCGAGGGTTGAATGGCCGCGTCGGCAGCCGACTAGGGTGCGCCCGACTGCTCATGTGACTTTCCGACCGGTCGCTCGTTGGTTCGGTCATGGGTCGGGGGGATCTGACGAGTCGCGAGTGGTCGCTGCTTGAGCCGCATCTGCCGCCTTCGGGTGGCCGGGGCGGCCGGTGGAACGACCACCGCACGGTGGTCAACGGGATCCTGTTCCGGGTCCGCACCGGTGTGCCGTGGCGTGACCTCCCGGAACGCTACGGCTCGTGGAAGACCGTCTACGAGCGGCATCGCCGCTGGTCGGCGGACGGCACCTGGGACCGGCTCTTGCAGGCGGTCCAGGCCCACGCAGACCTTGCCGGTCAAATCGACTGGGGCATGGTCGGCGTCGACTCGACGTCCTGCCGGGCCCACCAGCACGCCGCGGGCGCCCGCAAGGCCAGGCCGCGGATCCCGAAAAAAGGACGATGCCCCGGCACCACCGCCCCGACGAGGGACTCGGGCGGTCCCGGGGTGGTCTGACCTCCAAGGTCCACCTTGCCGGTGAAGGCGGTTGCCGCCCCATGGCTCTACTGATCACGCCGGGTCAGTGGGGTGACGCCCCGCAGATGATCGAGGTCCTGGACCAAATCCGGGTTCCTCGCCCGCTGGTCGGGCGGCCCCGGACCAGGCCCGACCATGTCAGCGGCGACAAGGCTTACAGCTCCCGCCGAAACCGCCGCTACCTGCGGAGACGACGCATCAAGCACACGATCCCCGAGCCGAGGGACCAGCGTGCCAACCGCCGGCGCAGAGGCAGCGCGGGCGGCAGACCTGCCAGCTTCGACCGCGAGCGCTACCGGCGACGCAACGAGGTCGAGCGGACCATCAACCGACTCAAGAACTCCCGCGCGATCGCCACCCGATATGACAAGAGGGCCTACGTCTTCCACGGCACGGTCACCGCAGCAGCAGTCCGCCTATGGCTCCGCCCATGATCCGCCGGACAGGCCCTAGTCGCCCTGGTGCTCGTCCTCGCTCGCCGGCTCGACCACGTACGAGCCACGACCGGACACGGTGTAGATGAGCCCACGTTCCCGTAGCACCGCGAGGGCCGACCGCGCCGTGTTACGTGCGACCCCGTATCGCTCCGTGAGTTCCTTCTCGGACGGAAGCGCCGAACGCGGGGGCAACTCGCCCCGCTCAATCTCCGCCATCAAGTCGGCAGCGATCTGCCGGTAAGGGGGCTCCGGGGCCCGGGGGTCGATTTCGCGCGCTGCCATAGGCGGAAGCGTAGACAACCCGCCAAGCACCCTTTGCACACTAGACAGGGTTGAACATGGCTAGATGGATCTATACAGGTTGGCTTAGCGTGATTCCCCGAACACGAAAAAGCCCCGGCGAACCGGTCCTACGCGGCTCACCGAGGCACCGCCGATCAGCTAATGGGAGCTGAACGAACATGCGCGTGCCCTTTCCTGGGTGCTCTCCGTCCTCGCCCCTCGCCGGCTAGGACGCCACTCCGCCGCATTCCTCGCCGACCAGGCCGAGCCGACCCCCGCCCCCGTCAACCCGTGGTCCCGCCCGTGGACCGGCCCGACGAAAGAGCAAGCACGGGAGTTCTTCCGAAGGGAGGCGGAGAGGCAGCGTGCGGAAGACACGATGGAACTCGGCATCATCCGTGAGCGTCGCCGCGCGGCAGCCCTCGCAGCGATGGGCGTGGACTACCCGTACACCTACGACGGGGCCCCCTTCCCGCGCTCCGCGTTCGCCGCTGCGGGGGTGTCGGCATGAGCGACAGATTCCCGCCCGTCCCCGCCCCGAGCGCTGCACAGTGCTGCCGGTGCCACCGGTGGACGGAAGCCGCGATACAGGTCCGGTACATAGAGCGCATGAGCGGCCCCGGATTCGCTCTGTACGCCTGCCCTGACCACGTGGCGGAACTTCGTCCCCGGACCGTTCCCCGGAGAGCTTGAGCGGGGCGCGTAGCCCCACGCAGACAGCAAAACGCCCCGTTCGACCAAGTGCCGGGCGGGGCTCTGTCGTTGGCGCTGACGTGCGCGTATCCTCAGAACTGGTAGTCAGGAGTGTTGGGGTCGGCCAGCACCACCCAGGTGGCGTCCGGCCCCTGCCCGACGTCCAGCCGCCGTGCGCCGAGCGCGATGATCCGCTCGACCTCGGCGTCCTGGTCGTCGGGGGCGAGATCGATGTGCAGCCGGTTCTTGACGGTCTTGCCCTCCGGCACGGGCAGGAAGCACATGCCGGGCAGCGCGGTCTCATGCGCGCCGATGACGATCTCGCCCTCGTCCTCGAACAGCACCTGCCAGTCCAGCACCGCACTCCAGAAGCGGGCCAGGAGCGGCAGGTCGTGGGCGTCGACGGCGAGGTGGTACAGGCGAACGGCCATGCCGGACAGTGTGCCAGGCGGGCGCGCCGCCGCACACCGGGGCGCACGGGAACGGCCGTGCCCGCCGCCAGTAGAACTGGTGGCGGGCACGGCCGTTCGCGTCGTGCGGAAGGTGCGGGATCAGACGTTGAAGCCGAGCGCGCGCAGTTGCTCGCGCCCGTCGTCGGTGATCTTGTCCGGGCCCCACGGCGGCATCCAGACCCAGTTGATCCGGAGCTCGTTGACGATGCCGTCCGTGGCGGACTTCGCCTGGTCCTCGATGACGTCGGTCAGCGGGCAGGCCGCGGACGTCAGGGTCATGTCGAGGGTGGCGATGTTGGCGTCGTCGACGTGGATGCCGTAGATCAGGCCCAGGTTGACGACGTCGATGCCCAGCTCGGGGTCGACGACGTCGTACAGCGCCTCGCGGACCTCCTCCTCGGAGGCCGGCTTCATGGTCGCGGTCTCGTTCTCGCTCATGCGGTCTTCCCTTCGGACAGCGCCTTGGCCGTCGCGTCCTTCCACGCCATCCAGCTCAGCAGCGCGCACTTGACCCGGGCGGGGTACTTGGAGACGCCGGCGAACGCGACGGCGTCCTCCAGCACCTCCTCCATCGCGTCGTCCGGCTCCAGCTGGCCCTTGGACTGCATCAGCTCCAGGAAGGCCGCCTGGATCTTCTGCGCCTCGGGCAGCTCCTTGCCGACGAGCAGCTCGTTCAGCACGGAGGCGCTGGCCTGGCTGATCGAGCAGCCCTGGCCCTCGTAGCTGACGTCGGCGATGGTCTCACCGTCGTACTTCACCCGGAGCGTGATCTCGTCGCCGCACGTGGGGTTGACGTGGTGCACCTCGGCGTCGCCGTCCCGCAGGCCGCGCCCGTGGGGGTGCTTGTAGTGGTCCAGGATCACTTCCTGGTACATCGAATCAAGCTTCACCAGTCAACCCTCAGCCGAAGAAGTTCCGGACGTGCTCCAGCCCGTCCACCAGTGCGTCTACCTCGGCGGGCGTGGAGTACAGATAGAACGACGCTCGCGTCGTCGCGGGAATTCCGTACCGCAGGCAGACCGGGCGGGCGCAGTGGTGGCCGACCCGGACGCAGATGCCCATCTCGTCGAGGACCTGGCCCACGTCGTGCGGGTGGATGTCGCCGAGCGTGAAGGAGATCGTCGCCCCGCGGTCCTCGGCCGTCGCCGGACCGATGATCCGCAGGTCGGGGACCTCCAGGAGGCGCTTCACCGCGTACTCGGTGATCGCCTTCTCGTGGCGGTGGATGTTCTCCATGCCGATCGAGGAGAGGTAGTCCACGGCCGCGCCGAGACCGACGGCCTGGGCGATCGGGGGCGTACCGGCCTCGAACTTGTGCGGCGCGGGAGCGTAGGTGGAGGAGTGCATCGACACGGTCTCGATCATCTCGCCGCCGCCGAGGAACGGCGGCAGGTCCTCCAGGAGCTCCTGCCGTCCCCAGAGCACGCCGATGCCGGTCGGGCCGACCATCTTGTGACCGGTGAAGGCCACGAAGTCGGCCTGGAGCGCCTGCACGTCGAGCACCATGTGCGGGGCCGCCTGCGAGGCGTCGATGCAGACCAGCGCGCCGACCTGCTGGGCGCGGCGGATGATCTGCTCGACCGGGTTGACGGTGCCGAGGATGTTGGAGACCAGCGTGAAGGAGACGATCTTCGTCTTCTCGGTGATGATCTCGTCGATGTTCGACAGGTCGAGCCGGCCGTCGTCGGTGATGCCGAACCACTTCAGCTTCGCGCCGGTGCGCTGCGAGAGCAGCTGCCACGGCACGATGTTGGAGTGGTGCTCCATCTCCGTGGTGACGATCTCGGTGTCGCGGTCCACCCGGTAGGGCTCGTCGGCCCAGCCGAGCATGTTGGCCACGAGGTTGAGCGACTCCGAGGCGTTCTTGGTGAAGATCACCTCGTCGCGGCTGGGTGCGTTGATGAAGGCCGCGACCTTGTCACGGGCGCCTTCGTACAGCGCGGTGGCCTCCTCGGCGATCGTGTAGACGCCTCGGTGCACGTTCGCGTTGTGGCGCTCGTAGTACGTGTTGAGCGCGTCGAGGACCTGGCGCGGCTTCTGCGAGGTCGCCGCGGAGTCCAGATAGAGGATCTTCTTGCCGTCGTGGACCGTGCGGTCCAGGATCGGGAAGTCCTTGCGGATCGCCTCGGTGTCGAGGAGGCCGGTGAGCCCCTGTCGGGCGTCAGTCACGCGGCTGCACCTCCTGAGTTCCCTCCGTTCACGGGACCACCCTTCGTGTATGCCTCGTAGCCCTCGTTCTCCAGCTGGTCGGCCAGCTCGGCGCCGCCGGAGGCCGCGATCCGGCCGTTGGCGAAGACGTGCACGAAGTCGGGCTTGATGTACTTCAGGATGCGGGTGTAGTGCGTGATCAGCAGCGTGCCGACCTCGCCGGTCGCGCGGACCCGGTTGACGCCCTCGGAGACGGTCTTGAGCGCGTCGACGTCCAGGCCGGAGTCGGTCTCGTCCAGGACGGCGATCTTCGGCTTGAGGAGCTCCAGCTGGAGGATCTCGTGGCGCTTCTTCTCACCGCCGGAGAAGCCCTCGTTGACGTTGCGCTCGGCGAAGGAGGGGTCCATCTGGAGCCCGGCCATCGTCTCCTTGACCTCCTTGACCCACGTGCGCAGCTTGGGGGCCTCGCCGCGGACGGCGGTGGCGGAGGTGCGCAGGAAGTTGGAGACCGAGACGCCGGGGATCTCGACCGGGTACTGCATGGCGAGGAACAGGCCGGCGCGGGCGCGCTCGTCGACGGACATCTCCAGGACGTCCTCGCCGTCCAGGGTGACCGTGCCGCTCGTGATCGTGTACTTGGGGTGACCGGCGAGCGAGTACGCGAGGGTGGACTTGCCGGACCCGTTGGGGCCCATGATGGCGTGGGTCTCGCCCTGCTTCACGGTCAGGTCGACGCCCTTGAGGATCTCCTTAGTGGCGTTGTCGGCCTCGACGGAGACGTGCAGGTCGCGGATTTCAAGCGTTGCCATGGGTGACTCAGGACTCCTGGGTGACGGAGACGAGCACATCGTCCCCTTCGATCTTTACGGGGTATACGGGAACGGGGCGCGTCGCGGGCAGACCGGACGGCTTGCCGGTGCGGAGGTCGAACGACGAGCCGTGCAGCCAGCACTCGATCGAACAGTCCTCCACCTCGCCCTCCGAGAGCGACACGTTGGCGTGCGAGCAGATGTCGTTGATCGCGAACACCTCGCCCTCGGTGCGGACGACGGAGACCGGTGTGCCGTCGAGCTCGACCCGCTTGGGGGTGTCGTCCTCCAGCTCACTCAGCGCGCACGCCTTGACGAAGGACATCAGACGGACGCCTTCAGCTCGTTCTCGATCTTGTCGAGCAGACGCGCTTCCACGTCCGGCAGGCCGATCTGCTGGACCAGCTCGGCGAAGAAGCCGCGCACGACCAGGCGGCGGGCCTCCTCGGCCGGGATGCCGCGGGACTGGAGGTAGAACAGCTGCTCGTCGTCGAAACGGCCGGTCGCCGAGGCGTGGCCGGCGCCGACGATCTCGCCGGTCTCGATCTCCAGGTTGGGTACGGAGTCGACCCGGGCCCCATCGGTGAGGACGAGGTTCCGGTTCATCTCGTAGGTGTCGGTGCCCTCGGCCGCGGCCTGGATGAGGACGTCCCCGATCCAGACGGCGTGGGCGCCGTCGCCCTGGAGTGCGCCCTTGTACACCGCGTTGGACTTGCAGTGCGGGGTGTTGTGGTCGACCAGGAGGCGGTGCTCCTGGTGCTGGCCCTTGTCGGTGAAGTACAGGCCGAAGAGCTCCGCCTCGCCGCCGGGGGCCGCGTAGGCGACCCGGGGGTGCAGCCGGACGAGGTCGCCGCCGAAGGTGACGACGATCGACTTGAAGGAGGCGTCGCGGCCGACCAGCGCGTTGTGCTGGCCGACGTGGACGGCCGTGTCGTCCCAGTCCTGGACGGAGACGACGGTCAGCTTGGCGCCGTCGCCCAGCACGTAGTCGACGTTGGCGGCGAGCACCGCGTCACCGGTGTGGTCGATGACGACGACGGCCTCGGCGAACGGCTTCAGCTCGATGAGCTGGTGGCCGTAGGCGGTGCCGCCCTCGCCGTGCACGGCGATCCGGATGGGCTCGGAGAGCACGGCCTCCTTGGCGACCGTGACGACCGAAGCCTGCTCGAAGGCGCTGTACGCCTGCGCGGCGACCCGGTCCACCGGCGTGCCGGCCTTGCCGAGCCGTGCGTCGTCGCGGCCCACGGTCTCGACGGTGACGCCCTCGGGCGCGTCGATCGCGACCTTCACGCCGCCGCCGTCCACGACGGCGGTGCCGTCGTGCAGCCCGCGCAGCCGCTCCAGCGGGGTGAAGCGCCACTCCTCCTCGCGACCGTGCGGGACGGGGAAGTCCGCGACGTCGAAGGACGGGGGCGCGCTCATGCGCGTGGCGACGGTCGACTCGGCGGCCACCGCGATGGAGCCGGCGGTGGTGGAGCCCACCGGAGTGTTCTGAGCCTCAGCCATGGCTGTCGTAGTGCTCGCTTTCTCAGTCAAGAAGGGGGGTGGTTCGGTGGGGGCGGGGGCGGCCGCGAGGGCCGCCCCACAGGACCCTCGTACGAGGACCTAGCCGACCGAACCCTCCATCTGCAGCTCGATCAGCCGGTTGAGCTCCAGGGCGTACTCCATGGGCAGCTCCTTCGCGATCGGCTCGACGAAGCCGCGCACGATCATCGCCATGGCCTCGAACTCGGTGAGTCCGCGGCTCATGAGGTAGAAGAGCTGGTCCTCGGAGACCTTGGAGACGGTCGCCTCGTGGCCCATCGACACGTCGTCCTCGCGGACGTCGACGTACGGGTAGGTGTCGGAGCGGGAGATCGTGTCGACCAGCAGAGCGTCGCAGAGCACGTTGGACTTCGCGCCCGGCGCGCCCTCGCCGATCTCGATCAGTCCGCGGTAGGACGTACGGCCGCCGCCTCGCGCCACCGACTTGGAGACGATGTTCGAGGAGGTGTTCGGCGCCATGTGCACCATCTTCGCGCCGGCGTCCTGGTGCTGGCCCTCGCCCGCGAAGGCGATGGACAGGGTCTCGCCCTTGGCGTGCTCGCCCATCAGGTAGATGGCCGGGTACTTCATGGTCACCTTGGAGCCGATGTTGCCGTCGACCCACTCCATGGTCGCGCCCTCGTAGGCGACGGCGCGCTTGGTGACCAGGTTGTAAACGTTGTTCGACCAGTTCTGGATGGTCGTGTAGCGGCAGCGGCCGCCCTTCTTCACGATGATCTCCACCACGGCGCTGTGCAGCGAGTCCGAGGAGTAGATCGGGGCGGTGCAGCCCTCGACGTAGTGGACGTAGGCGTCCTCGTCGACGATGATCAGCGTCCGCTCGAACTGGCCCATGTTCTCCGTGTTGATACGGAAGTACGCCTGGAGCGGGATCTCGACGTGGACGCCCTTGGGCACGTAGATGAACGAGCCGCCGGACCACACGGCCGAGTTCAGCGAGGCGAACTTGTTGTCACCGACCGGGATGACGGTGCCGAAGTACTCCTTGAAGAGCTCCGGGTGCTCCTTCAGCGCGGTGTCGGTGTCCATGAAGATGACACCCTGCGCCTCCAGCTCCTCGTTGATCTGGTGGTAGACGACCTCGGACTCGTACTGCGCGGCGACGCCGGCGACCAGGCGCTGCTTCTCCGCCTCCGGGATGCCGAGCTTGTCGTACGTGTTCTTGATGTCCTCGGGCAGCTCCTCCCAGGAGGCCGCCTGCTTCTCCGTGGAGCGCACGAAGTACTTGATGTTGTCGAAGTCGATGCCCGACAGGTCCGAGCCCCAGTTCGGCATAGGCTTCTTGCCGAAGAGCTTGAGGCCCTTCAGCCGCAGCTTCAGCATCCACTCGGGCTCGTTCTTCTTCTCCGAGATGTCGCGGACGACAGCCTCGGACAGGCCGCGCTTCGCCGCCGCGCCTGCCGCGTCGGAGTCGGCCCAGCCGAATTCGTACGTACCCAGACCCTCGAGCTCAGGGTGGGCAGTCTCCGTGGGGAGCGTCATGCGGGGTTCCTCCCGGCCGTGCTTGCAGATGCTGAATGGGTGGTCTGTGGGGGTGCTGCGTGGCCGCTGCGCGGCACGTACGTCGTGCACACGCCGTCGCCGTGGGCGAGGGTGGCCAGACGCTGCACATGGGTCCCGAGGAGGCTGGAGAAGAACTCCGTCTCCGCCTCGCACAGCTGTGGGAACTGCTCGGCGACATGCGCCACCGGGCAGTGGTGCTGGCACAGCTGCTCGCCCTGCTGCGGGCCCGGCGCGCTTCGCGCCGTAGCAGCGTACCCGTCGGCGCTCAGGGCCCTGGCGAGGGCCTCCGTGCGCTGCTCGGGCTCCGCGGCCTCGACGGCGGCGCGGTACGCCTCGCCCATCGCGGCCATCCGGGCCCGGGCGAAGGCGGTGATCGCCTCGTCCCCGCCGGATGCGGCGATGAAGCGCAGGGCGTCGGCGGCCAGCTTGTCGTAGGACTGGTCGAAGGCGTCCCGCCCGCAGTCGGTCAGGGCGAACACCTTGGCCGGCCTGCCGCGGGTCCGCGCCCCGTAGACCCGCTGTTCACGGGCTTCGACGACATCGTCGGAGACGAGGGCGTCCAGGTGGCGGCGGACGGCGGCCTGGGTGAGGCCGACGCGCTTGGCCAGATCGGCGGCGGTGGACGGACCGTGGTCCAGGATGGAGCGCGCGACCCGGTTGCGCGTCGAGCGCTCACCGGTCGCGAGTTCCTCCTGAGGAGTCCCACCGTCGTATTTCACAACACCATTGTTGCGTAATTCATTCGGCCATGACAACCACGGTCCGAAACGATCTACGGTGTGGTTCGTCACTTAGGGTTACCTAATCTGGCCCCGGCAGAGGGCGGGCCGCACCCCCTGCCTAGACTTACGCGCCATGGAGAACGAGCCCGTCGTACAGGTCAAGGGCCTGGTGAAGCGGTACGGCACGAAGACCGCGGTGGACGGCCTCGATCTGGTGGTCCCGACCGGCGTGGTGACGGCCGTGCTCGGCCCGAACGGCGCCGGGAAGACCACCACGATCGAGACCTGCGAGGGCTACCGCCGCCCCGACGCCGGCACGGTACGGGTCCTCGGGCTCGACCCGGTCGCCGACGCGGAGCGGCTGCGCCCCCGGATCGGGGTCATGCTCCAGTCCGGCGGCGTCTACTCCGGGGCGCGGGCCGACGAGATGCTCCGCCACATGGCCAAGCTCCACGCCCACCCCCTGGACGTGGACGCCCTGATCGAACGCCTCGGCCTCGGCTCCTGCGGCCGCACCACGTACCGGCGGCTCTCCGGCGGCCAGCAGCAGCGCCTGGCCCTGGCCCTCGCGGTCGTCGGCCGGCCCGAGCTGGTCTTCCTGGACGAGCCGACCGCCGGGCTCGACCCGCAGGCCCGCCGCTCCACCTGGGACCTGGTGTGCGAACTGCGCGCGGACGGGGTCTCCGTGGTGCTGACCACCCACTTCATGGACGAGGCCGAAGCGCTCGCCGACGACGTGGCGATCATCGACGCGGGCCGGGTCATCGCCCGGGGCAGCCCGGAACAGCTCTGCCGGGGCGGCGCGGAGAACACCCTGCGCTTCACCGGCCGTACGGGGCTCGACCTCGGCTCCCTCCTCAAGGCGCTGCCGGACGGCTCCGGGGCCGCCGAGCCGGCCCCGGGGACGTACCGCATCACCGGGACCATCGACCCGCAGCTCCTGGCCACCGTCACCTCCTGGTGCGCCCAGCACGGCGTGATGCCCGAGGGCATCTCGGTGGAGCGGCACACCCTGGAGGACGTCTTCCTCGAACTGACCGGCAAGGAGCTGCGCGCATGAGCGCCGGTACGTACACCCCGCGCCCCGGCGCGGCCCCGCTCCCCCGGATGATCGCCGCGCAGACCGCGCTGGAGACCCGGATGCTGCTGCGCAACGGTGAGCAGCTGCTGCTGACGGTGATCATCCCGACGCTGCTGCTGGTGCTGTTCAGCGCGGTCGACGTCGTCGACACCGGCCCGGGCGCGTCGGTCGACTTCCTGGCCCCGGGCATCCTGGCCCTCGCCGTGATGTCGACCGCCTTCACCGGCCAGGCCATCGCCACCGGCTTCGAACGCCGTTACGGAGTCCTCAAGCGGCTCGGGGCCTCCCCGCTGCCGCGCTGGGCGCTGATGACGGCGAAGACCCTGTCGGTGCTGGTCACCGAGGTGCTCCAGGTCGCGCTGCTGACGGCGATCGCCTTCGCGCTGGGCTGGTCGCCGCAGGGCGACCCGCTGTCGGTGCTGCTGCTCCTGGTGCTGGGGACCGCCGCGTTCTCCGGGCTCGGGCTGCTGATGGCCGGGACGCTGAGGGCGGAGGCGACGCTCGCCGCCGCCAACCTGGTCTTCCTGCTGCTGCTGGTCGGCGGCGGGGTCATCGTGCCGCTGGAGAAGTTCCCCGGCGCGGTGCAGTCGGCGCTGGGGCTGCTGCCCGTCTCGGCGCTCTCGGAGGGGCTGCGGGACGTCCTCCAGCACGGCGCGTCGATGCCGTGGGCGCAGGCCGGGATCCTGGCGGTGTGGGCGGTGCTGGGGCTGGGCGCGGCGGCGAAGTTCTTCCGCTGGGAGTAGCGGGACCAGCCAGGGCAAGCCGCCATGAACCCACCCCTCGTGAAAACGTGCACAAGCCGCGTCCTACGATGGTCCGCGTGGAAACCCCCATCTCTGCCATCGCCAAGCGCTGGACGCCGTCCACCAAGGTGGTGAAGCGCGCCGCGCTCTCCGCCATCATGATGAGCGTCTTCATCATCGTGACCGGCGGCGCCGTCCGGCTGACCGGTTCGGGCCTCGGCTGCGACACCTGGCCCAAGTGCACCGACGACAGCCTCTTCGCGACGCCCGAGCAGGGTCTGCACGGCGCGATCGAGTTCGGCAACCGGCTGCTGGCGTACGTCCTGTCGGCCGCCGTCGGCTGGGCGATCATCGCCGTCAGTGCGATGAAGCCGCGCCGCCGCAAGCTGACCCGGCTGGCCTGGTTGCAGTTCTGGATCGTGCTGGGCAACGCCATCCTCGGCGGGATCACGGTCTGGGCGGGGCTCAACCCGTGGACGGTGGCCGGGCACTTCCTGCTGGCCAACGTGCTCCTGGCGGTCGCCGTGATCACCTGGGTCCGGATCGACGAGGGCGACGGCCCGGCCCGCCCCCGCGCGCCCCTGCCCGTACGCCGGCTCGCCCGGGCGATCCTGGCGACCACCGTGGTCCTGATCGTGCTCGGCACCTCGGTGACCGGTTCCGGCAAGCACGCGGGCGACAGCAGCGACGTACCGCGCATGCCGTGGGACTGGTCGGCCGCCGCACACATCCACGCCATCGCCGCCTGGGTGGTCTGCGCGCTCGCCATCGCGATGTGGCTGGCCCTGCGGGTGGTCGACGCGCCCGCCGACGCCCGGGCCCGCGCCCGTGACCTGCTGGTCGTGCTGCTCGCCCAGGGCGCGATCGGGTACGTGCAGTACTTCACCGGCGTTCCCGAGCTCCTGGTCGGCGTCCATATGTTCGGCTCGGCCATCCTGTGGATCGCCGTGATCCGCCTGATGATGAGCATGCGCGAGCGCGGCGACGACGCGCCGGCCACACTGCCGGGTCCCTCCGCCTCCGCCGAGCGGCGGGAGTCGGCGTCCGCTCCGGCGGCCCAGTAGTCGATACGGCGAAGGGGCGGCGGGCAGGTGCCCGCCGCCCCTTCGCCGTATCCGCTCAGCTGTCGTTGGACGGGCCGCCGACCTGGATCCCGGCCATCCTCGACCACTCGTACGGGCCGGTGCGGACCTTGAGGGCGAACTCGCCGTCGAACTCCTCGTGCACCGTGATCCCGGCCTTCTGGACCGCGTTCTTGGCCACGGCGTAGGTCGGGGCCACCAGGTCGCCCCAGGCGCCGTCCTCGCCGACCAGGACGATGCGGGTGCCGGACTCGCCGATGTAGGCGAGCTGCCCCTCGGCGCCGCCGTGCTCCTTGGCGAAGGAGCCGATCTCGCGGGCCAGCTTCGCCGCCCTGCGCTCCGCGCGGGCCGCCCGCCGGGCGTCGCTCCGGCCGGTCTGTTCGGTCTCTGCTGCGTCTGCTGCCGTCTCTGCCATGGACAGGATGCTACCGACGAGTAGACAGACTGGCGACGGGCGGGTCACGTGGCATGGGCCACGCGAACCGCCCGTGGAGGGAGGAACCGAAGAGAAGCGCCTACCGGAGGAAGGGGTCCACCGCGACGGCCAGGAAGAGCAGCGAGACATAGGTGATGGACCAGTGGAACAGCCGCATCTCCTTCAGCTTGCCGCCGGTCACCCCGGACTTGGCCCGGTTCTGGAGGCCGTGCGCCTCCCAGAGCCAGAAGCCGCCGGCCAGCAGCGCCACCGCCGTGTAGAACCAGCCGGTGTAGCCCAGCGGGGTGAGCAGCAGCGAGACCGCGACCATCACCCAGCTGTAGACGACGATCTGCTGGGCGACCACCCGGTTGGAGGCGACGACCGGGAGCATCGGGACGCCGACCCGGGCGTAGTCCTCCTTCACCTTCATGGAGAGCGGCCAGTAGTGCGGCGGCGTCCAGAAGAAGATGACGGCGAAGAGGATGACGGCGGCCCAGGAGAGGGAGTTCGTCACGGAGGACCAGCCGATGAGCACCGGCATGCAGCCGGCGATGCCGCCCCAGATGATGTTCTGCGAGGTGCGGCGCTTCAACAGCATCGTGTAGACGACGACGTAGAAGAGCAGCGCCCCGAGGGCGAGTGCGGCCGACAGCCAGTTGACGAGCAGTCCGAACCACAGGGTGGAGACCACCGCGAGGGAGATGCCGAAGGCGAGGCACTCGCGCGGGCTGACCATGCCGGTGACCAGCGGACGCTGCGCCGTGCGGTCCATCAGCGCGTCGATGTCCCGGTCGATGTACATGTTCAGCGCGTTGGCGCCGCCCGCCGAGAGGTACCCCCCGATGGTGGTGGTGAGTACGAGCCACAGGTCGGGTACGCCCTGCGCGGCGAGGAACATCACCGGAACGGTGGTGATGAGCAGCAGCTCGATGATCCGTGGCTTGGTAAGCGCCACGAATGCCTTGACACGGGCCCCGTACGGGCGATGGCCCCCTGGGCTGGGAGTCAAGGCGACCCCTGCGGGTCGGGACTCGACGGCCGTCACGCACACCCCTGACAGAGAAATCCCAGCAAGCTCCGGGCGAGGAGGCCCGGTGAAGACTTGCGCGAACCCGACCACTCTAAACGTTGGGCACACACCGTCCTTCGCGGGGGTGGGGTCGTGTTGGGGGTGACTGTGCGATGGACGGGGGCGGGCGGCCGGGAGGCGAAGTGCGCAGGTCGACCGCACCCTGGAAAGTGCACGGAAAGTGTGTCCTGTGGCGGGGGTAGGCTCGACAGCGCCCGGTGCGGTAACAGTCACCGGTTTACGACAGTGGAGAGGAGCCCTGACTCAGGGTGAGCATCAAGCCGACCACCACAGACCTCCAGTGGACCGATTTGGACCAGCGGGCCGTGGACACCGCCCGCGTCCTCGCCGCGGACGCCGTACAGAAAGTCGGAAACGGCCACCCTGGCACGGCCATGAGCCTGGCTCCCGCCGCGTACACCCTGTTCCAGAAAGTCATGCGGCACGACCCCGCGGACGCGGAGTGGACCGGCCGCGACCGGTTCGTGCTCTCGGCGGGCCACTCCAGCCTGACCCTGTACATCCAGCTCTACCTCGCCGGTTACGGCCTGGAGCTGGACGACCTGAAGGCTTTCAGGACCTGGGGCTCCAAGACGCCGGGCCACCCGGAGTACGGGCACACCACCGGGGTCGAGACGACGACCGGCCCGCTGGGCCAGGGCGTCGCCAACGCGGTGGGCATGGCGATGGCCGCCCGCTACGAGCGCGGCCTCTTCGACCCCGAGGCGGCCCCCGGCGCCTCCCCGTTCGACCACACCGTCTGGGTCATCGCCGGTGACGGCTGCCTCCAGGAGGGCATCTCGGCCGAGGCGTCCTCGCTGGCCGGGCACCAGAAGCTGGGCAACCTGGTCCTGCTCTGGGACGACAACCACATCTCCATCGAGGGCGACACGGAGACCGCGGTCTCCGAGGACACCCTCAAGCGGTACGAGGCGTACGGCTGGCACGTCCAGCGCGTCGAGCAGCTGCCCAGCGGCGACCTGGACCCGGCGGGTCTGTACGCGGCGCTCCAGGCGGCCAAGGCCGAGACCGGGCGCCCCTCGTTCATCGCGGCCCGCTCGATCATCGCCTGGCCCGCCCCGAACGCCCAGAACACCGAGGCGGCGCACGGCTCGGCGCTCGGCGACGACGAGATCGCGGCGACCAAGCGGGTCCTCGGCTTCGACCCGGAGCAGACCTTCGAGGTCTCCGACGCGGTCATCGGCCACACCCGTGAGGCGCTGGACCGCGGGCGCGAGGCCCGTGCCGAGTGGGACAAGGCGTTCGCCGCGTGGCGCACCGCCAACCCCGAGCGCGCCGCCGACTTCGACCGGATCGCCGCGGGCGAGCTGCCCGCGGGCTGGGAGGAGAAGCTCCCGGTCTTCGAGGCCGGCAAGTCCCTGGCCACCCGTGCCGCGTCCGGCAAGGTGCTCCAGGCGCTGGGCGAGGTCGTGCCCGAGCTGTGGGGCGGCTCCGCCGACCTCGCCGGTTCGAACAACACCACCATCGACAAGACGTCGTCGTTCCTGCCGGTGGGCAACCCGCTGCCGGAGGCCGACCCGTACGGCCGCACGATCCACTTCGGGATCCGCGAGCACGCGATGGCCGCCGCGATGAACGGCATCGCGCTGCACGGCAACACGCGTATCTACGGCGGCACCTTCCTGGTGTTCTCCGACTACATGCGCAACGCGGTGCGGCTCTCCGCGCTGATGCACCTGCCGGTGACGTACGTGTGGACGCACGACTCGATCGGCCTCGGCGAGGACGGCCCGACCCACCAGCCGGTCGAGCACCTGGCCGCGCTGCGCGCCATCCCGGGCCTGAACATCGTGCGCCCGGCCGACGCCAACGAGACGTCCATCGCCTGGCGCGAGATCCTGCGCCGCTACACCAAGGTGTTCGGCGAGGGCGCCCCGCACGGCCTGGCGCTGACCCGGCAGGGCGTGCCGACGTACGAGGCGAACGAGGACGCGGCCAAGGGCGGTTACGTCCTGTTCGAGGCTGACGGCGGCGAGCCGCAGGTGCTGCTCATCGCGACCGGCTCCGAGGTGCACGTGGCCGTGGAGGCGCGCGAGCAGCTCCAGGCGGCCGGTGTGCCGACCCGGGTCGTCTCGATGCCCTCAGTCGAGTGGTTCGAGGAGCAGGACCAGGCGTACAAGGAGAGCGTGCTCCCGCCCTCGGTCAAGGCGCGGGTCGCCGTGGAGGCGGGCATCGGCCTGACCTGGCACCGGTACGTCGGGGACGCCGGGCGGATCGTCTCGCTGGAGCACTTCGGCGCTTCGGCCGACGCGAAGGTCCTCTTCCGCGAGTTCGGCTTCACCGCCGAGAACGTGGCCGCCGTCGCGCGGGAATCCCTCGAAGCCGCAGCGCGCTGACGCCGTATATACGACGTAGATATACGACTAGTAGGAGATGCAACCCATGACAGACGCACTCAAGCGCCTCTCCGACGAGGGCGTGGCGATCTGGCTCGACGACCTGTCGCGCAAGCGGATCACCTCCGGCAACCTGGCCGAGCTGATCGACCAGAGCCACGTCGTCGGCGTCACCACCAACCCGTCGATCTTCCAGAAGGCGATCTCGCAGGGCGACGGTTACGAGCAGCAGCTCACCGACCTCGCCGCCCGCAAGGTCACCGTCGAGGAAGCCGTCCGCATGATCACGACGGCGGACGTCCGCGACGCCGCCGACATCCTGCGCCCGGTCTTCGACGCGACCGGCGGCCAGGACGGCCGGGTCTCCATCGAGGTCGACCCGCGCCTCGCGCACAACACCACGGCCACCGTCGCCGAGGCCAAGCAGCTGGCGTGGCTGGTCGACCGGCCGAACACGCTCATCAAGATCCCGGCGACCAAGGCCGGTCTCCCGGCGATCACCGAGACCATCGGCCGGGGCATCAGCGTCAACGTGACGCTGATCTTCTCGCTGGAGCGCTACCGCGAGGTCATGGACGCCTACCTGGCGGGCCTGGAGAAGGCGAAGGCCCTGGGCCTGGACCTCTCCAAGATCCACTCGGTGGCGTCCTTCTTCGTGTCCCGCGTGGACACCGAGATCGACAAGCGGCTGGACGCCATCGGCTCCGAGGCGGCGAAGGCCGCCAAGGGCAAGTCGGCCCTGGCCAACGCGCGCCTGGCCTACGAGGCGTACGAAGAGGTCTTCGCGGGCGAGCGCTGGGACGCCCTGGACAAGGCGCGGGCCAACAAGCAGCGCCCGCTGTGGGCCTCCACCGGCGTCAAGGACCCGTCGCTCAAGGACACCCTGTACGTCGACGACCTCGTCGCCCCCAACACGGTCAACACCATGCCGGAGGCGACCCTGGAGGCCGTGGCCGACCACGGCGAGATCACCGGCAACACCGTCGCCGGCGGCTACGACCGGGCGCGCGCCGACCTCGACGCGATCAAGAAGCTCGGCGTCTCGTACGACGAGGTCGTGCAGCTGCTGGAGGACGAGGGCGTCGAGAAGTTCGAGGCGTCCTGGAACGACCTGCTCAAGTCGACCGAGGCGGAGCTCTCGCGCCTCGCCCCCTCGGAGGGCTGACCACTTTGTCTGCTGTTCCCGGAGCCAACCCGCTCCGTGACGCACAGGACCGACGGCTCCCGCGTATCGCGGGGCCGTCGGGCCTGGTCATCTTTGGCGTCACGGGCGATTTGTCCCGTAAAAAGCTGATGCCCGCCGTCTACGACCTGGCCAATCGCGGCCTGCTGCCACCGGGCTTCTCGCTCATCGGCTTCGCACGCCGCGACTGGGAGGACGAGGACTTCGCCCAGGTCGTCCACGACGCCGTCAAGGAGCACGCCCGTACGCCGTTCCGCGAGGAGGTCTGGCAGCAGCTCATCCAGGGGATGCGCTTCGTCCAGGGCAACTTCGACGACGACGAGGCGTTCGAGACGCTGAAGGCGACCATCCAGGAGCTCGACAAGGCCCAGGGCACCGGAGGCAACTTCGCCTTCTACCTGTCCGTGCCGCCGAAGTTCTTCCCCAAGGTCGTCCAGCAGCTCAAGAAGCACGGCCTGGCCGACCAGAAGGAAGGCTCCTGGCGACGGGCTGTCATCGAGAAGCCGTTCGGCCACGACCTGGCCAGCGCGCAGGAGCTCAACCAGCTCGTGCACGACGTCTTCCCGCCCAACGAGGTCTTCCGGATCGACCACTACCTGGGCAAGGAGACGGTCCAGAACATCCTGGCGCTGCGGTTCGCCAACACGATGTTCGAGCCGATCTGGAACCGGTCCTACGTCGACCACGTACAGATCACGATGGCCGAGGACATCGGCATCGGCGGCCGGGCCGGTTACTACGACGGCATCGGCGCCGCCCGTGACGTCATCCAGAACCACCTGCTCCAGCTGCTGGCGCTGACCGCGATGGAGGAGCCCGGCTCCTTCCACCCCAAGGCCCTGGTCGCCGAGAAGCTCAAGGTGCTCACCGCCGTCGAGCTGCCCGAGGACCTGGGTCTGCACACCGTGCGCGCCCAGTACGAGCACGCCTGGCAGGGCGGCCAGGAGGTCCTCGGCTACTGCGAGGAGGACGGCATCGACCCCAAGTCGACGACCGACACCTTCGCCGCGATCAAGCTGACGATCAACAACCGCCGCTGGGCGGGCGTGCCGTTCTACCTCCGGACCGGGAAGCGGCTCGGCCGCCGGGTCACGGAGATCGCGGTCGTCTTCAAGCGCGCGCCCTACCTCCCCTTCGAGTCCGGCGCGACGGAGGAGCTGGGCGGCAACGCCCTGGTCATCCGGGTCCAGCCGGACGAGGGCGTCACCGTGCGCTTCGGCTCCAAGGTGCCCGGCACCTCGATGGAGGTCCGGGACGTCACGATGGACTTCGCGTACGGCGAGTCCTTCACGGAGTCCAGCCCGGAGGCGTACGAACGGCTCATCCTCGATGTGCTGCTCGGCGACGCCAACCTCTTCCCGCGCCACCAGGAAGTCGAGCTCTCCTGGAACATCCTCGACCCGATCGAGGAGTACTGGGACAAGCACGGCAAGCCCGCGAAGTACCAGGCGGGCACCTGGGGTCCCGTCGAGGCGGACGAGATGCTCGCACGCGACGGACGGAGCTGGAGGCGGCCATGAAAATCGATCTCACGGAAACCACGTCCAGCAAGATCAACCAGGCGCTGGTCTCGGCCCGCCGGGCCATCGGCACCCCCGCCATCGGCATGGTGCTCACGCTGGTCATCGTCACCGACGAGGAGAACGCCTACGACGCGCTCAAGTCGGCCGGCGACGCCTCGCGCGAGCACCCCTCGCGGATCATCGCGGTGATCAAGCGGGTCAGCCGCTCGCCGCGCGCCCGGCGCGACGCCCGCCTCGACGCCGAGGTCCGGGTGGGCTCCGACGCGGGCACCGGCGAGACCGTGGTACTGCGGCTGCACGGCGAACTGGCCAACCACGCCCAGTCGGTGGTGCTCCCGCTGCTCCTGCCGGACGCCCCGGTCGTGGTGTGGTGGCCAGAGGGCGCCCCCGCCGACCCGGCGAAGGACCCCCTGGGCGCGCTCGCCCAGCGCCGGATCACCGACACCTACTCCGCCGAGCGCCCGCTCGACGAGCTGGCGGTGCGGGCGGCGACGTACAGCCCCGGCGACACCGACCTGTCGTGGACCCGGATCACGCCGTGGCGCTCGATGCTGGCCGCGGCCCTGGACCAGCAGCCGGCGACGGTGATCGGCGCGACCGTCGAGGGCGAGAGCGACAACCCGAGCTGCGAACTGCTCGCGATGTGGCTCGCGGACCGGCTCGGCGTCCCGGTGGAGCGCACGCTCTCCGGCGGCCCGGGGCTGACCGCCGTACGGATGGAGACGAAGAACGGCGTCATCGTCCTGGACCGGGCGGACGGCTCCCTGGCGACTCTCTCCATGCAGGGCCAGCCGGACCGCGCGGTGGCGCTCAAGCGCCGTGACACCGCCGAGCTGCTGGCGGAGGAGCTGCGTCGGCTGGACCCGGACAACACCTATGAGTCCGCGGTGAAGTTCGGGGTGGAGAAGCTCCACGCGGGCGGCGAGGTCAGGGCGACTCCGGCCGCCTCGGCCGAGGAGAAGGCCGCGGAGGGCGCGCAGAAGGCCCCGGCGGCGAAGAAGGCCCCGGCAAAGAAGGCGGCTGCCAAGTGACGCCTCCTCAGCTGGTCGTGCACCGCGACAAGGAGCTGATGGCGCAGGCCGCGGCGGCCCGGCTGATCACGAAGATCGTGGACGCCCAGGCCGCCCGGGGCCACGCCTCGGTGGTGCTGACCGGCGGACGCAACGGCAACGGCCTGCTGGCCGCGCTCGCCGCCGCGCCCGCCCGGGACGCGGTCGACTGGGCGCGCCTGGACCTGTGGTGGGGCGACGAGCGGTTCCTGCCCGATGGCGACCCCGAGCGGAACGTCACCCAGGCCCGCGAGGCGCTGCTCGACTCGGTGCCGCTGGACCCGGCCCGGGTGCACGCGATGCCCGCCTCGAACGGCCCGTACGGCGAGGACGTGGACGACGCGGCGGCGGCGTACGCGGCCGAACTGGCCGCCGCCGCAGGGCCGGAGGACCACGGCCCGGTGCCGTCGTTCGACGTGCTGATGCTCGGCGTCGGCCCGGACACCCATGTCGCCTCCCTCTTCCCGGAGCTGCCCGCCGTCCGGGAGACCGAGCGCACCGTCGTCGGTGTGCACGGGGCCCCCAAGCCGCCCCCGGTCCGCGTCTCGCTCACCCTGCCCGCGATCCGCGCGGCGCGTGAGGTGTGGCTGCTGGCGGCGGGCGAGGACAAGGCGGAGGCGGCGGCCATCGCGCTGTCCGGGGCCGGGGAGATCCAGGCCCCGGCGGCGGGCGCGTACGGCCGCAGCCGGACGCTGTGGCTGCTGGACGCGGCGGCGGCCTCGCGGCTGCCGCGCGCACTGTATCCGCCGGCGTCCGCCTGAGCTTTTCCGGCCTCCGGCCACCAGGCCCGGCCCGCTTTCTCCGAGCGGACCGGGCCTGTCGCGTGTAAGGCTCGCCCCATGGTGCATATCGGAACCGTGGTGATGGGCGCGAGCGACGTGCAACGGGCCGCCGCCTTCTGGAAGGCCGCGCTGGAGTACACCGAGCGCGAGCCGGGAACGGACGACTGGGTGGTGCTGGTCCCGGTGAGCGGACCCGGCGTGGGACTGTCGCTGGGCCGCTCCGTCTCCCCCGTCCAGGAGGTCCCCCGCGTCCACCTGGACCTCTACTCCGACACCCAGGAGGCCGAGGTGGAGCGGCTGATCGGGCTGGGCGCGCGGCGGGTGGCGTGGGAGCTGTACCCGCCGGACCCGGACTTCGTGGTGCTCGCGGACCCCGAGGGCAACCGCTTCTGCGTCATCGACACGACGCACGGCGGCTGAGGGCCCGTCCGGCCCCGAGCCGCCGGACGCTCCCCGGGCCCAGCGGCCTCAGCCGCCCTCGGGGGCCCGCTCCAGGAAGGGTTCCAGCAGCCCCGGCACGGCCTCGGCGGCGAAGGCCAGGCCCTCGGCCGCGCCGGTGTCGTACGCGCTGTACGCGCCTCCTCCGGCGGCCGTGGTGGCGGTGAGGGTGAGCAGCCCGGCCCGCCGCTGGAAGTACGACTGCTTGACGGTCCAGCCGATCACCCCGGCCCGCTCCAGGGCGGCGGTGGAGCGGCGGAACGTGCCGGAGCGGGTCACCAGGTAGCGGCCGGACAGCGCGTGGCCGAGGTTCCGGTACGCGTCCACCGCCAGCGCCGCCGCGAGCGGCGGGAACACCGCCGCGCAGCCGAGCGCGATCCACAGCAGTACGGGGGTGAGCAGCGCCCCGAGGACGGCGAGGAGCAGGATGGGGGCGAGGGCCGCGGCGAGCGCCCAGCGCAGTCTGCGGCCCCGGGCGGCGCGCGGGTGGCGGGTCAGCGCCGCGCCGGTCGGGGTGACCGCCTCGCGCAGGACGTCGGCGGCGACGGCATCGGCCGTCCCGCGCGGCACGGCCGGGAGCACCGTGTCGTGGTCGGCGTTCCTGGAGGCGTTGTCCTTGGCGAGCCCGGTGGTGATGGCGTCCAGCCGGGCCGCGCCGACCAGCCGTACGCCGAGGGGTTCGACCAGGTCGACGCCGCGCAGCCGGGCCTCCTCGACGGAGATCGAGCGGGAGGTGAGCAGCCCGCGCCGGACCCTGAGGGTGCCTCCGGGCTCGCGCTCCAGGCGGTAGTTCCACCACATCTCGATCCAGAGGCCGAGCGCTCCGACGACACCCGCGACCAGCGCGGCCGCGACGAGGGCGACGATCATCCAGAGGAGCGGGGTCTCCCGGAAGCGGTCGCCGACCCAGGCGATGACCTCGCCCTGCGCTCCGACCCAGTCGCTGATCTGCATCACGGCTCCGGCCGCCGCGCCGCCGAGCATGGGGGCGACGAACGAGACCGGTGCGTAGCGGATCCAGCGCGGGTCGAGGGCGGCCAGTTCGCCGTCGCGGTGGACGGCCCCCTCGGGGGCGGTGACGGCGCGCTCCAGCAGGAGGCGGCGCAGCCGTTCGCCCTCGGTGCGGGTGACCGGGTCCAGTTCGAGGGTGGACTCGGAGCCCTGTTCGCCGGTGCCGATCCTGACGGTGACCAGGCCGAGGAGGCGGAGCAGCGGGTTGGCGGTGAGGTCGACCGTGCGGATGCGGCGCCGGGCCAGGGAGCGGCGCTTGACGAGGAGCAGGCCGGTGTGGAGCTCGACGCGTTCCTCGCCGATGCGGTAGCGGGTGCGGTGCCAGCGGACCCGGTCGACGCCGGCCGCGGCCCCGATGACCACGACGGCCGCGGCGAGCACCCAGAGCACCGCGCCCGGGAGCCCCAGCCAGCGGGCGAGCCCGAGGGTGGCCGGCAGGGCCGCGCCCGCGACGACGCCCGCCACGACGAGGGCGGAGACCACTACCGTACGGGGGTCCAGGCGGCGCCAGTCGTCCTCGGGGGCATACGGCGGGCGCTCGGTGCTCATGTCGCGTCGCCGGGGGTGTCGCGGGTGATGCGGGTCAGCCGTTCCGCGAGCTCGGCGGCGACCTCGTGGTCCAGGCCCTCGATCCGTACCGCGCCCTTGGAAGAGGCGGTGGTGACCGTGACGGTGGCGAGCCGGTAGAGCTGTTCCAGCGGGCCGCGCACGGTGTCCACGGTCTGGATGCGGGACATCGGCGCGATCCGCCACTCCTGCCAGAAGAACCCGGTGCGCACGTACACCGCGTCCTCGGTGACCTCCCAGCGGTGGGTGCGGAACCACCACAGCGGGAGGAGGAGGGCGGACGCCACGCCCGCCGCGGCGATGACCGCGGCGGGCAGCAGCAGCCAGAAGCGGGCGGGCTCGATCAGCGCGCCCAGCACGGCCAGTGGCACGACGGGCACGGCGGTCATCAGCAGCCACTGGACCCGCCACCAGCCCACGACCCGCTCGTTCAGCGTGTTGCGCGGCGGCCGCAGCCGTATCTCCGCCGCCCCCTCCCCCGATGGCATGGGCTCAGCGCCCCCGCAGCGTGCGGTACGCGGCGACCAGGGCGGCGGTGGAGCTGTCGAGCTCCCCGGCGCCGGCCTCCCCGGTGAGGACGGGCTCGATCTTCTTGGCGAGGACCTTGCCGAGTTCGACGCCCCACTGGTCGAAGGAGTCGATGTTCCAGATCGCGCCCTGGACGAAGACCTTGTGCTCGTAGAGCGCGATGAGCTGGCCGAGGACCGAGGGCGTCAGCCGGTCGGCGAGGATCGTGGTCGTCGGGTGGTTGCCCCGGAACGTCTTGTGCGGGACCAGCTCCTCGGGCACGCCCTCCGCGCGGACCTCGTCGGGCGTCTTGCCGAAGGCGAGGGCCTGGGTCTGGGCGAAGAAGTTGGCCATCAGCAGGTCGTGCTGGGCGATCAGTCCGGGCAGCAGGTCGTGGACGGGGGCGGCGAACCCGATGAAGTCCGCCGGGATCAGCTTGGTGCCCTGGTGGATCAACTGGTAGTAGGCGTGCTGCCCGTTGGTGCCGGGCGTGCCCCACACGACCGGTCCGGTCTGCCAGTCCACCGGGTCGCCCTCGCGGTCGACGGACTTGCCGTTGGACTCCATGTCGAGCTGCTGGAGGTAGGCGGTGAACCTGGACAGGTAGTGGCTGTAGGGCAGCACCGCGTGCGCCTGGGCGTCGAAGAAGTTGCCGTACCAGACGCCGAGCAGGCCCAGCAGGAGCGGGGCGTTCTCCTCGGCGGGAGCGGTGCGGAAGTGCTCGTCGACGAGGTGGAAGCCGTCCAGCATCTCGCGGAACCGGTCCGGGCCGATGGCGATCATCAGCGAGAGGCCGATGGCGGAGTCGTAGGAGTAGCGGCCGCCGACCCAGTCCCAGAATTCGAACATGTTGGCCGTGTCGATGCCGAACTCCTCGACCTTCTCCGCGTTGGTCGACAGCGCCACGAAGTGCCGGGCGACGGCGTCCTGACCGGCCCTCAGCTCGGTGAGCAGCCAGTCCCGGGCGGAGGTGGCGTTGGTGATCGTCTCGATCGTGGTGAACGTCTTGGAGGCGACGATGAACAGCGTCTCGGCCGGGTCCAGGTCGCGGACGGCCTCGTGGAGGTCCGCGCCGTCGACGTTGGAGACGAACCGGACGGTGAGCGAGCGGTCCGTGAAGGAGCGCAGCACCTCGTACGCCATGGCGGGGCCGAGGTCGGAGCCGCCGATGCCGATGTTGACGATGTTCTTGACGGGGCGGCCGGTGTGGCCGGTCCACTCGCCCGCCCTGACCTTCTCGGCGAAGGCGGCCATCCTGTCCAGGACGGCGTGCACGGCGGGCACGACGTTCTCGCCGTCGACCTCGATCACGGCGTCGCGCGGGGCGCGGAGCGCGGTGTGCAGGACGGCCCGGTCCTCGGTGGTGTTGATCTTCTCGCCGCGGAACATCGCGTCCCGCAGCTCCGCGACCCCGGTGGCGGCGGCGAGCTCGCGCAGCAGGCGCAGCGTCTCGTCGGTGACCAGGTGCTTGGAATAGTCGAGGTGGAGGTCGCCGACCCTGAGGGTGTAGGCGGAGCCCCGGTCCGGCGTCCGCGCGAACAGCTCGCGCAGCCGGGTGGCGCCGAACTCCTCACGGTGCTTGGCGAGAGCCGTCCACTCGGGGGTCTGGTTGAGCCTGGTTCGGATTGCTGCGTTCATCCCGGATATCAGCCCGCTTCTTCTCGTCACTACGCTTCCCCGCTGCCCCTCCAACCTAATTGATCGAGGAGGCGGGTGGCGCGGACGCGGGGCGCGGCACGGGAAAGCGGTCCGGCCGGACGCCTCTTGGGCGTCCGGCCGGTGAACGACTGGGGGGTCCGTGGAGCTGTGCGGGGATCGCTAGATCTCGCCGCGGAGCTTGGCGAGCGCTTCCGCGAGGATGGCCTCGCCGTCCTCGTCGCTGCGCCGCTCGCGTACGTACGCGAGGTGCGTCTTGTACGGCTCGGTGCGGGGCGGGTCCGGCGGGCTGTCCCGGTCCTGGCCGGCCGGGAAGCCGCAGCGCGGGCAGTCCCAGGTGTCCGGCACCTGCGCGTCATGGGCGAAGCTCGGCTGCGTCTCGTGCCCGTTCGAGCACCAGAAGGAGATGCGCAGGCGCGGCGCGGACTCGCCCCGCTCGGCCTCACCCATCGGCCCCGCTCCGACCCGGCTTCCCCGGATCGCGTTGCCACTTGCCACGGTCGTAACTCCCTGCGTGATGGTGCTCGAGGATGCCCCAGTCTACGTAAGGCCCAACGCGCGTCCAGTGAAAGGAGTTACACCGTCACCGGGAATCGCGGACGGCGGGTCAGCCGTCCAGCTTGACCAGCAGGCCGAGGACGACGACGCACGCGAACCAGATCAGACCGACCACCACGGTGATCCGGTCGAGGTTGCGCTCGGCTACCGAGGAGCCGCCGACGGAGGACTGCATTCCGCCGCCGAACATGTCGGAGAGGCCGCCGCCCTTGCCCTTGTGCATGAGCACCAGCAGCATCAGCAGCAGGCTGAAGACGATCAGAGCGATCTGGAACGCCATAACCACGGCTGGTCCCTACTTTCCGGAATTCTCGACTACTGCCTGTACGTACCGCGGGGGCCGGAGGGTGACTGCCCTCTCGGCCCCCGCAAGGGTACGACGGATCCGCGCTACCGCATACTCACTGGTCGCGGAAGCGGACGATCTTGACGAACTCGTCGGCGTCCAGCGCCGCGCCGCCGATCAGGGCCCCGTCCACATCGGGCTGGGCCATGATGGCCGCCACGTTGCCGGACTTCACCGAGCCGCCGTACTGGATGCGGACGGCGTCGGCCAGCTCCGGGGAGTACAGCTCGGCCAGCCGGCGGCGGATCGCACCGCAGACCTCCTGGGCGTCCTCGGGGGTGGCGACCTCGCCGGTCCCGATCGCCCAGACCGGCTCGTAGGCGATGACGATGGACTCGGCCTGCTCGGCCGGGAGGTCCTTCAGCGCGCCGTCGAGCTGCGCGAGCGTGTGGGGGACCTGGTCGCCGGCCTTGCGGACGTCCAGGCCCTCCCCGACGCAGAGGATCGGGGTCAGGCCGTGCTGGTAGGCGGCCTTCACCTTGGCGTTGCAGATCTCGTCGCTCTCGCCGTGGTACTGGCGGCGCTCGCTGTGGCCGACCGCCACATACGTACAGCGCAGCTTGGCGAGCATCGCGCCGGAGATCTCACCGGTGTACGCACCGGAGTCGTGCGCCGAGATGTCCTGGGCGCCGTACTTGATCTTCAGCTTGTCGCCGTCCACCAGGGTCTGCACGGAGCGCAGGTCGGTGAAGGGCGGCAGGACGGCGACCTCGACGGCGTCGTAGTCCTTGTCGGCCAGGGCGAAGGCGAGCTTCTGGACGTGGGCGATGGCCTCGAGGTGGTTGAGGTTCATCTTCCAGTTGCCCGCCATCAGCGGGGTACGGGTGCTCATCAGGGGTCAGTCCTCCAGTGCGGCGAGGCCGGGAAGCGTCTTGCCCTCGAGGTATTCGAGGCTGGCGCCGCCACCGGTCGAAATATGTCCGAAAGCATTCTCGTCGAAGCCCAGGATGCGTACGGCCGCGGCGGAGTCGCCGCCGCCGACGACGGTGAACGCCGGGGAGTCGAGGAGCGCCTGGGCGACCGCGCGGGTGCCCTCGGCGTAGTCGGGGTGTTCGAAGACGCCCATCGGGCCGTTCCAGAAGACGGTGGCCGCGTCGGCGAGCTTCGAGGCGTAGAGCCGGCCGGACTCCGGGCCGATGTCCAGGCCCATCCGGCCGGCCGGGATGGCGTCGGCGGCGACCGTGTCCGGGTGGGCCGGGGCCTTGGTCTTCACGTCGGGGAAGGTCTCCGCGACCAGCACGTCGACGGGGAGCACGAACTCCACGCCGCGCTTCTCGGCCCGCTCGAGGTACTCCTTGACGACCGGGATCTGGTCCTCCTGGAGCAGCGAGGCGCCGACCTCGTGGCCCTGGGCCGCGAGGAAGGTGAACACCATGCCGCCGCCGATCAGAATGCGGTCGGCCTTCTCCAGCAGGTGGTCGATGACGCCGAGCTTGTCGGAGACCTTGGCGCCGCCGAGGACCACGGCGTACGGCCGCTTGACGTCGGTGGTGAGCTTCTTCAGCACGCCGACCTCGGTGGCGATGAGGTGGCCCGCGTAGTGCGGCAGCCGGGCCGGGAGGTCGACGACCGAGGCGTGCTTGCGGTGTACGGCTCCGAAGCCGTCGCCCACGTACACGTCAGCGAGCTCGGCGAGCCGGTCGGCGAACGCGCCGCGCTCGGCGTCGTCCTTGGACGTCTCGCCGGCGTTGAAGCGGAGGTTCTCCAGGACGGCGACCTGGCCGTCCTGGAGGCCCGCGACGGTGGCGCGGGCGGAGTCGCCCACGGTGTCGGCCGCGAAGGCGACGTCGGCGCCGAGGAGTTCACCGAGGCGCGCGGCGGCGGGCGCCAGCGAGAACACCGGGTCCGGGGCGCCCTTGGGGCGGCCGAGGTGCGAGGCGACGACGACGCGCGCGCCGGCCTCGGCGAGCCCCGCGATCGTCGGCAGGACCGCGCGGATGCGGCCGTCGTCGGTGATGGTGGTGCCGTCCAGCGGCACGTTGAGGTCGGCGCGGACGAATACCCGCCTGCCGGCGACCCCTTCGGTGAGAAGTTCGTCGATCGTCTTCATCTGTTCCGTTACTCCTTGGAAGGACCGATGAGCATGCTAGGCCGTGTCGACGAACTGCCGTCGTCCGGCCGGAGGCCGGGCCGCGCGGCGTCCGGTGCGTGCGACCGCAAGGCGCCGGAATGGCCTCGTAGCGGAGCTACTTGGCCATTCCGGCAAGGCTGCGGGCGTGCTTGCCGGGCGTCGCGCGGCAGACGGAAGTTCGTCGACACGGCCTAGGGGCTCGACCTGCGCCTCATTGCGCCGGTCGAGCCCCTCAGCTCACATCGATGTGCCTGCCGACCCGAGGATCAGAGCTGCTCGCCGACGAAGACCGTGAGGTCGACGAGGCGGTTGGAGTAGCCCCACTCGTTGTCGTACCAGCCGAGGATCTTCACCGTGTTCCCCTCCTGGACCATGGTCAGGGAGGAGTCGAAGGTGCAGGACGACGGGTCGCCGACGATGTCCGAGGAGACGATCGGGTCCTCGGTGTACGTCAGGAAGCCCTTGAGGTCGCCGTCGTCGGACGCCTTCTTGAACGCGGCGTTGACCTCGTCCTTGGTGACCTCGCGCTCCAGGGTGACGACGAGGTCGGTGGCGGAACCGGTCGGGACCGGGACGCGCATCGCGATGCCGTCGAGCTTGCCCTTGAGCTTCGGGAGGACCAGAGCGGTGGCCTTGGCGGCACCGGTCGTGGTCGGGATGATGTTCTCGGCGGCGGCGCGGGCGCGGCGCAGGTCCGAGTGCGGGAAGTCCAGGATGCGCTGGTCGTTGGTGTACGCGTGGACCGTCGTCATCAGGCCCTTGACGATGCCGAAGTTCTCGTCGAGGACCTTGGCCATCGGCGCCACACAGTTGGTGGTGCAGGAGGCGTTGGAGATGACGTGGTGGCTGGCCGCGTCGTACTTGTCCTGGTTGACGCCCATGACGATGGTGATGTCCTCGTCCTTGGCCGGAGCCGAGATGAGGACCTTCTTGGCGCCACCGGTGATGTGCTTCTCCGCGTCGGCCTTCTTGGTGAAGATGCCGGTCGACTCGATGACGATGTCGACGCCCAGCTCACCCCAGGGGATGTCGGCCGGGTTGCGCTCGGAGAGCACCTTGATGGTGTGACCGTCGACCGTGATGGTGTCGGCGGTGTGGCTGACCTCTGCCTTGAGACGACCCAGAATGGTGTCGTACTTCAGCAGGTGGGCCGTGGTCGCAGTGTCACCCAGGTCGTTGACAGCCACGATCTCGATGTCCGCACCCTGCTCCAGCAGCGCGCGGAAGTAGTTACGACCGATGCGGCCAAAGCCGTTGATGCCTACGCGGATCGTCACGAACCGATCTCCTCGTTAGGTACGCCGGTTTTCGACGCCGGCGAGTTGTATAGGGATGTCCCCGACCGCCTCCGACCCTACCTCTCCAAGTGCCCCGGGGTGACATCGACAGGGGCCGTACGCGCCACCGTGAGACGCCGGGAGGCCCGTACTCCCCAGTAGGGTCACGGGCCTCCGTTCGCGCTTCAGGACCTTGGTCCCGATGGCCGGGGACCAACGTCCCCCGGCCGCCACCGAGTCAGCCGACGAGGCCGTCCGCGAGCTCCTCGCTGAGGGTCGCCTCGGTCCCCGGGATGCCGAGATCCTGGGCCCGCTTGTCGGCCATGGCCAGCAGACGGCGGATCCGGCCGGCGACCGCGTCCTTGGTCAGCGGCGGGTCGGCGAGCGCTCCCAGCTCCTCCAGCGACGCCTGCTTGTGCTCCATGCGCAGCCGGCCGGCTGCCGCGAGGTGCTCGGGGACCTCCTCGCCGAGGATCTCCAGCGCGCGCCCCACCCGGGCCCCGGCGGCGACCGCCGCGCGGGCCGAGCGGCGCAGGTTCGCGTCGTCGAAGTTGGCGAGCCGGTTGGCCGTGGCGCGGACCTCGCGCCGCATCCGGCGCTCCTCCCAGGCCAGCACCGACTCATGCGCGCCGAGCCGGGTGAGCAGCGCGCCGATGGCGTCGCCGTCGCGGACGACGACCCGGTCCACGCCGCGCACCTCGCGGGCCTTGGCCGCGATGGAGAGCCGGCGGGCCGCGCCGACCAGGGCGAGGGCCGCCTCCGGGCCGGGGCAGGTGACCTCCAGCGAGGAGGAGCGGCCGGGCTCGGTGAGGGAGCCGTGCGCGAGGAACGCCCCGCGCCAGGCGGCCTCGGCGTCGCAGGTGGCCCCCGAGACCACCTGCGGGGGCAGGCCGCGGATGGGCCGGCCGCGGCCGTCCACCAGACCGGTCTGGCGGGCCAGCTGGTCGCCGCCCGCCACCACGCGTACGACATAGCGCGAGCCGCGCCGCAGCCCGCCGGGGGCCATCACGATCAGCTCCGAGCTGTGCCCGAAGATCTCGAGGATGTCGCGCTTGAGCCGGCGCGCCGCCATCGCGGTGTCCAGCTCCGCCTCGATCACAATCCGGCCGCTCACCAGGTGCAGCCCGCCCGCGAACCGAAGAATCGCCGAGACCTCTGCCTTCCTGCAGCAGGTCCGGGTGACGGGAAGCCGAGAGATTTCGTCCTTCACCGCTGGCGTCATCGCCATGGGCCGATCCTTCCATGCATCCGAAAAATACGGTCGTACGCGGCGGCCAACAGCTCCTGATCATGGACCGGAACGCCGTCGGGCGATGCCACCGGCGCCAGCTCGACCGCGGCGCCGAGCCGCCTGGCGGCGTCGTCGAGCGATGCGCGGTCGGGCACGGCTGCCTCGTCGGCCAGCACCACGTCCAAGGCGAGTTTAGGGGCGTGTCGTCCCAAAACCTCCAAATGACGCTGCGGTGAGAAGCCCTCGGTTTCACCGGGCTGTGGTGCGAGATTCAACGACAGGACCTTGCGGGCCTTCGTGGTGACCAGTGCGTCGAGCAGTTCCGGCACCAGCAGGTGGGGGATCACCGAGGAGAACCAGGAGCCGGGGCCGAGCACCACCCAGTCCGCGTCGAGGACCGCTTCGACGGCTTCCGGGACGGCCGGCGGGTCGGGCGGGACGACGTGCACGGACTGCACCTCGCCGGGGGTGAGCGCGACGGTGGCCTGGCCGCGCACGGTGACGATCGCGTCGGGCAGCTCGGGGTCGTGCCCCTTCACCAGCGCCTGGAGCTCCAGCGGCACGGCGGACATGGGCAGCACCCGGCCCTGCGCGCCGAGCAGCCTGCCGACCAGGTCGAGGGCCTGGACGTGGTCGCCGAGCTGCTCCCAGAGCGCCACGATCAGCAGATTGCCGACGGCGTGCTCGTGGAGGTCGCCCTTGGACTCGAAGCGGTGCTGGATGACCCGGGACCAGGTGCGGCCCCAGTCGTCGTCGCCGCAGAGCGCGGCCAGCGCCTTGCGCAGGTCGCCCGGCGGCAGGACGCCCAGCTCCTCGCGCAGCCGGCCGCTGGAGCCGCCGTCGTCGGCGACGGTGACCACGGCCGTGAGGTCGCCGGTGATCCGGCGCAGCGCCGTCAGGGAGGCCGAGAGGCCCATGCCGCCGCCGAGCGCGACGACCTTGGGCTGTCCGCCGCGCTTGCGGCCGGAGAGCGGCGCGCCGGCGCGGCTCAGCCGCCGCATCCGCAGATTGCGACCGGTCACTCTCGCCCCATGTCCCGGTGGACGAGGACGGTCTCGATCCCCTCGGAGGCCAGCCGGGCCGAGAGCTTCTCCGACATGGCGACCGAGCGGTGCTTGCCGCCGGTGCAGCCCACGGCGATGGTCACGTACCGCTTGCCCTCGCGGCGGTAGCCGGCGGCGATCAGCTGGAGCAGCTCCGTGTACTGGTTGAGGAACTCCTTGGCGCCGGGCTGGTCGAAGACGTAACCGGACACCTCCTCGTTCAGGCCGGTGAAGGGGCGCAGCTCCGGGACCCAGTGCGGGTTGGGCAGGAAGCGGCAGTCCACGACCAGGTCGGCGTCGACGGGCAGGCCGTACTTGTAGCCGAAGGACATCACCGTGGCGCGGAGCTCCGGCTCGTTGTCGCCGGCGAACTGGGCGTCCATCTTGGCCCGCAGCTCGTGCACGTTGAGGCTGGAGGTGTCGATGACCAGGTCGGCGTCGCCGCGCAGCTCGCGCAGCAGGTCGCGCTCGGCCGCGATGCCGTCGACGATGCGGCCGTCGCCCTGGAGGGGGTGGGGGCGGCGGACGGACTCGAAGCGGCGGACCAGGGCGTCGTCGGAGGACTCCAGGAAGACGATGCGCCGGGTGACGTGCTTGGCCTCCAGGTCCGCGAGGGACTCGCGGAGGTTGTCGAAGAACCGCCGGCCGCGCACGTCGACGACGACGGCGATCCGGGCCACGTTGCCCTGCGAGCGCGCGCCGAGCTCCACCATGGTGGGGATCAGCGCGGGCGGCAGGTTGTCGACGACGAACCAGCCGAGGTCCTCCAGACACTTGGCGGCGGTGCTGCGCCCGGCGCCGGACATGCCCGAGATGATCACCAGCTCGGGGATGGCCGGCACCGCCGCCTCGCCCGTCTCGTTCGTGGTGTTCGTACTCACGTCTGCTGCTCCGTCTGCTCGGTCGTTACGGTCGTGCGGCTGATCGGTCCGCTGCTCGGCGCCGTGGGCGCTCCCACGGGTGGGCTCGGTCATGACGCGCCCCCGTCGTCGTCTTCCATGATCTCTCCTGTGGCCGTGTTCACGGCAGGGGCCGCGGGAGCGGTCGAGGCGAGGGCGGCGGCCACCGATTCCGCCGTCCTGCGCCCTATCCCGGGGACCTCGCAGATCTCGTCGATTGTCGCCTGCCGGAGCTTCTTCACGGAGCCGAAGTGCTTGACGAGGGCCTGCTTGCGGGTCTCGCCGAGGCCCGCCACATCGTCCAGGGGGCTGGAGCGGATGCGCTTGGCCCGCTTGGCGCGCTGGTAGGCGAGGGCGAAGCGGTGGGCCTCGTCCCGGACGCGCTGGAGGAGGTAGAGGCCCTCGCTGGAGCGGGGCAGGACGACGGGGTCGTCGTCATCGGGCAGCCAGACCTCCTCCAGGCGCTTGGCCAGACCGCAGACGGCGATGTCGTTGATCCCCAGCTCGTCCAGCGCGCGCCGGGCGGCGGCGACCTGGGGCTGTCCGCCGTCGACCACGACGAGCTGCGGCGGGTAGGCGAACCGCTTGGGCCGGCCGTCGTCCTCCCGGGGTTCGTCCCGGGGTTCGTCGTCGGCCGGAGAGGCGGGGGGGAGGGCGGGGGCCGGGACGGGGCCGGTGGCGGCGGGAGCCCCGGACGCCGCCCCCGGCGTCTGCTCCCACTCCCCCGTGCGCTCCTTGTCCTGGAGGTAGCGCCTGAAGCGGCGGCCGATGACCTCGTGCATCGAGCGGACGTCGTCCTGGCCCTCGAAGCCCTTGATCTGGAAGCGACGGTACTCGCTCTTGCGGGCGAGGCCGTCCTCGAAGACCACCATGGAGGCCACCACGTCGTCGCCCTGGAGGTGGGAGATGTCGTAGCACTCGATGCGCAGCGGGACCGCGTCCAGGCCGAGCGCCTCGGTGATCTCCTCCAGTGCGCGGGAGCGGGTGGTCAGGTCGGAGGCGCGCTTGGTCTTGTGGAGCCCGAGCGCCTGCTGGGCGTTGCGCTGGACCGTCGCCATCAGGTCCTTCTTGTCGCCGCGCTGCGGGATGCGCAGGCTGACCTGGGAGCCCCGGCGCTCGGCGAGCCACTGGGAGACCGCGTCGGCGTCCTCGGGCAGGGCGGGGACCAGCACCTCCTTGGGGACGGCGTCGCCGCGCTCCTCCCCGTACAACTGCTGGAGGGCGTGTTCGACGAGGCCGGCGGTGTCGACCGCCTCGACCTTGTCGGTGACCCAGCCGCGCTGGCCGCGGACCCGGCCGCCGCGCACGTGGAAGATCTGGAGGGCGGCCTCCAGCTCGTCCTCGGCGACGGCGATCAGGTCGGCGTCGGTGGCGTCGGCGAGGACGACGGCGCTCTTCTCCATGGCCCGCTTGAGGGCCTCGGCGTCGTCCCGGAGGCGGGCGGCGCGCTCGTACTCCATCTCCTCGGCCGCCTGCGTCATGTCCTTCTCCAGGCGGCGGATGTAGGTGCCGGTGCGCCCGGCCATGAAGTCGCAGAAGTCCTCGGCCAGCTCCCGGTGTTCCTCGGGGGTGACCCGGGCGACGCAGGGGGCCGAGCACTTGTCGATGTAGCCCAGCAGGCAGGGGCGGCCGGTGCGGGCGGCGTTCTTGAAGACCCCGGCGGAGCAGGTGCGCACGGGGAAGACGCGGAGCATCAGGTCGACCGTCTCGCGGATCGCCCAGGCGTGCCCGTACGGGCCGAAGTAGCGCACGCCCTTCTTCTTGGCGCCGCGCATCACCTGGACGCGGGGGAACTCCTCGTTCAGCGTGACGGCGAGATAGGGATAGCTCTTGTCGTCCCGGTACTTGACGTTGAACCGGGGGTCGAACTCCTTGATCCAGGTGTACTCCAGCTGGAGCGCCTCGACCTCGGTGGAGACGACCGTCCACTCGACGGAGGCGGCGGTCGTGACCATCGTGCGCGTACGCGGGTGGAGTCCGGCCAGGTCCTGGAAGTAGTTGGCCACGCGCTGGCGGAGGTTCTTGGCCTTCCCGACGTAGATCACCCGGCGGTGCTCGTCGCGGAACTTGTAGACCCCCGGGGAGTCGGGGATCTGCCCCGGGCTGGGGCGGTAGCTGGAGGGGTCTGCCATGTCTCACACCCTACTTGCGGGCAGTGACAGTGCGTCGTCCTCGGGGGGTGGTGCGCTCCGGGGCGCGGGAGGCCGGCGGCAGCCCCGGAGCGCGGGTTCGCGGCGGGTGGGCGCTCCGGGGTGCGCGGGCCCCGGAGCGCTCCCGCTCAGGCGTCCGGCGCGGGGCTGTTCCGGGTGCGGACGCGGTGGCGTACGGCGGCTGCGCCGCAGAGGGCCAGCGCGAGCAGGGCCCCGGCTCCGGCCACCGTGGTGACGGCGGCGAGGCCGGTGCCGGGTGCGCCCGCCGCATCCGCGAGGACGGGGCCGGACGCGGCCTGTCCGGCGGCCGGGCCCGAGACCGGGCCCGGTGCGGCCTCCGGGGCCGCTCCGGTGTCCGTCACGGCCCCGGGGCCGTAGCCTCCCGCCTTGCCGGACCTGGCGTATCCGGAGCCGGGCAGCTTGTCGCCGTACGCCTCCGTGACCCGGGCCCGGTAGGCGTTCAGGGTCGTGCCCTTCGCGCCCACGGCGGCCTTGGCGTCCTCGTCCAGCGGGAGCACCCGGGAGGCGTCGTGGACGTACCAGGCGTCGATCTGCGGTTCCCGGAACACGGTGCCGCCGGGGAGCGCGCGGGCCCCTTGCGCGGTGTAGCGGGCCTCGTCGTCGCCGGTGGCGATGTTCACCACCTGCCACTTCCCGCTCCCGGCGGCCCCGGGGACGGTCCACAGGGATGCCTTCCGGCCGTCCGACGAGACGGCGGTGGCGGCGAGGTAGTCCAGGGTGCTGGGGGCCGCGCCCGGCTTCCCGGCGACGAACTCCGCCGAGAGCGTGCGTACGGGGACGGTCTTCGCCTCGATGCGCGGGGCGGCCGCCGTACGCGCCACCGCGCCCTCCCGGGCGAAGAACCGGGACAGGGTCTCCAGGGTCGCCGGTGCGGAGGCGGCGTCGTGGGCCGCTTCCAGGGTGGCGGCGGTCAGCTTCGGGGGCGCGGCGGGGCCCTCGTCGGCGGTGGCCGAGGGTGTGGCGGCGAGCAGGGCGGTGGCGGTGAGGGCGGTGGCGACGGCGAGGCGCCGGGTGGTCGCGGTCATGTCCTCACGCCCCGATCCGGTAGAGCGAGTGGGTCCAGGAGAACTGGTTGTTGTTCACGTACCAGGAGTGCGAGGCCCAGTTGTAGCGGTCGCTGGAGGGCCATGGGTCGCCCCAGTAGACCCAGCTGCCAGCGTCGTCGTAGCCGTAGATGACGTGCATGTGCCCGCCGCCGGACGACCACTGGATGCGGGTCTCGATGGGGCGCTGGGCCGCTATCTCGCTCTGCACGGTCGGGTAGCGCAGCCAGCCGGTGACGTAACTGCCGGGCCTCACCCCGGCCCAGGAGAGTCCGGTCTGGACGTTGCCCAGGGTGGCCTGCGAGTTGGGGCACTCGGTGTTCTGGGAGCGGTTGAAGGAGGCGTTGCAGAACTGGTTCTGCGAGTAACCGCGGCCGAACCAGGCGGCGATGGTGTTGCCGCCGGCCGCCCAGCACCAGTTGGTCTTCTGCTGGGCCTGCATGGTGATGTTGAGCCGCTGGGCGGCGGCGATGGAGACACCGCCGTCCTGGGCCTGGGGCTGGGCCGAGGACTGGACCGGAGGCTGGGCCGGGGACTGGGCCGCGGTGGCGGTGGCCGCGGGGACGGCGAGGAGGGCGGCGGCCAGAAGGGCCGTGAACGGGAACCTGCCGGGCCTTCGAGGCAGGATTCTTCGGTTGCGCATGGCGTTCCTCCCAAGGCGGGGGGCGGGGATCGGAGGAGCGCGTCCGGACGCTGATGAGGAGCATCGACCGTTGTCCGGAGCAGGTCAACACGCTTCAATGCGGAGTGACATCACGGTGTGAACGGCGCGACGCCCGTGTGAACGGCGCAGCCCGGTCACCTGCTCCCCCGCATCCCCCGGGGGCGGTGTCCCCTCTCCCCCACGTGAACGTTCACCGGAGGCCCGCCGTGCGGCACACCGAGAGAGAACTCGCCCAGGCCCTGGACACCGGCCCCTTCCATCTGGCCCTGCGCACGGCCCTCTCGGTGCGCGGGCTGCCGCTCCACCGGGTGCAGCACCATCTGGCGCACCGGGGCGTCAAGCTCGGGGTGACCAGCCTGAGTTACTGGCAGCAGGGCGTACGCCGTCCCCGCCGGCCCGAGTCGCTGCGGGCCGTCCGGGCGCTGGAGGACGTGCTCGCGCTGCCGGACGACTCGCTGCTGCGGCTGCTGCGGGGCGACGGTCCCGGTGCGGACGGGGAGCGCCCGGCGGCCCGCTCGTACCGCTCGCTGCTGGAGTCGTCGGGCGCGGTGGAACGGCTGCTGGCGGCGATGGAGTCGCCCGTGGACGGCGGGCTGCACACGGTGGGCCACCAGGAGCGGGTGCGGATCGGGGCGCGGCGCGAGCTGGCGGGCCGCTCCTCGCTCCATGTCGTACGGGCGCACCGGGACGGCGTCGACCGCTACCTGGCGGTCCACCGGGGCGACGCCGGGTGCGACCCGTCGCGGATCGCCGTGCGGGCCGGGGAGAACTGCCGGACCGGGCGGGTGCGCTGGGACGGGGACGCGGGGGTGCTGGTGGCGGAGCTGCTGTTCGACACCCGGCTGCGCCGCGGCGAGACGTACCTCTTCGGCTACGGCTTCGAGGACGGTACGGGCGGGGCGAGCGACGAGTACGTCCGCGGCTTCACCTTCGGCGGCGGGCAGTACGTGCTCCAGGTCGGCTTCGACGAGGCCGCGCTGCCGGTGCGGTGCCGCCGGTTCGAGCAGTCGTCGGCGGGGGCGGCGCGCGCGGCCCGGCGGGACCTCACGCTGACCGGCAGGCACCGGACGGTGCACGTGGTGGAGGAGGGGGCGGGGCCGGGCCTCGTCGGCATCGACTGGGACTGGGACTGACCCCGGCGTCGCGTGGGGCGTGCTTCCGTACGCGGGTGGGGCGTCCGGGCGCGGTCGAGGAGTCCGTGTACGCCGTTGAGTTGAGGCGTCCCCGGGCGCGGCTGAGGCGTCTGCGCGCGGCTGAGCCGTCCGTACGCGGTGGTGTCAGGCTCCGGGGCCCGCGACGAGCTTTCCGCCGTCGGCCGTGACCGGGACGGCGGGCAGCGGCACGGTGGCCGGGCCCTGGACGACCTTGCCGGTGGTCGTGTCGAAGCGGCTGCCGTGGCAGGCGCAGTGGCCCTCGGTGCCCTCGACCTTGGTCAGGACGCAGCCGCCGTGGGTGCACTGGGCGCTGAACGCCTTGTACTCGCCCTTGGCCGGGCAGCTGACGACGAGGCGCTGCTCGCGGTAGAGTTTCGCGCCGCCCACGGGCACCTCGGAGGCTTCGCCGAGGTCGACGGGGGCGGTGGGGAGGGGCGACTTGGCGTGGCCGAGCTTGGACTCGGTCGAGCAGGCGGCCGCTCCCAGCCCGGCGGCGCCGGCGAGCGCGGCGCCCTTCAGCACGGTACGGCGGGCGGCGGGCAGGCCGGGCATGCGGACTCCACGGGTCGTTGTGCGGGGTGGGGCGGGCGTCGCCGAGCGGGCCGGGAAGCGGCGAGGGCCGTTGCCGCCGGTGACGGAAGCGACGATACCGGCGGGGAACGGGCGGCCTGCGGCCGGGCCGGTATCCCGCCTGCCCGCCACGCGACCGCGGCCCCCTCCTGGACGGGAGGGGGCCGCGGTCGTCGGCTCACGCCTTGCGGGCGCGCGTCGCCTTCTTCGCGGTGGCCTTGGTGGCGGCGGCCTTCGTGGCCGTCGCCTTCTTGGCCGCCGTGACCTTGGTGGCCGCCGTCTTCGTGGCCGCCGCGGTCTTCTTGGCAGCGGCGGTCTTGCGGGCGGCGGTCTTACGAGCCGTCCCCCGGCCCGAGGGCACCGCGGCCTCGCTGATCCGGTCCGCGTCCAGGATGCCCTGGAGGAACTTCCCGGTGTGGCTGGCGGGGACCGAGGCGACCTGCTCCGGGGTTCCCTCGGCGACGACCAGACCGCCGCCGTTGCCGCCCTCGGGGCCCATGTCGATGACCCAGTCGGCGGTCTTGATGACATCGAGGTTGTGCTCGATGACGATCACCGAGTTGCCCTTGTCGACCAGGCCGGAGAGCACCGTGATCAGCTTGCTGATGTCCTCGAAGTGCAGACCGGTGGTCGGCTCGTCCAGGACGTAGACCGTGCGGCCGGTGGAGCGCTTCTGGAGCTCGCTCGCCAGCTTGACGCGCTGCGCCTCACCGCCGGAGAGGGTCGGCGCGGACTGCCCGAGCCGCACGTATCCCAGGCCCACGTCGTTGAGCGTACGGAGGTGGCGGGCGATCGCCGGGACGGCCTCGAAGAAGTCAAGGCCCTCCTCGATCGGCATGTCCAGCACCTCGGCGATGGACTTGCCCTTGTAGTGGACCTCCAGGGTCTCCCGGTTGTAGCGCGCGCCGTGGCAGACCTCGCACGGGACGTACACATCGGGCAGGAAGTTCATCTCGATCTTGATCGTGCCGTCGCCGGAGCAGTTCTCGCAGCGGCCGCCCTTGACGTTGAAGGAGAAGCGGCCCGGCAGATAGCCGCGCACCTTCGCCTCCATCGTCTCGGCGAACAGCCTGCGGACGTGGTCGAAGACTCCGGTGTACGTCGCCGGGTTGGACCGGGGGGTCCGGCCGATCGGCGACTGGTCGACGTGGACCACCTTGTCGACGAGGTCGTCGCCGTCGACCCGGGTGTGGCGGCCGGGGACCGACTTGGCGCCGTTGAGCTCGCGGGCCAGGTGGGTGTAGAGGATGTCGTTGACCAGGGTCGACTTCCCGGAGCCGGAGACGCCGGTGACGGCGGTGAGCACGCCGAGCGGGAAGGAGACGTCGATGTCGTGGAGGTTGTTCTCGCGGGCCCCGTGCACGGTGAGGCTGCGGGAGGGGTCGACCGGGCGGCGGACGTCCGGCGTCGGGATGGCCCGCTTTCCGGAGAGATACTGGCCGGTGATCGACTCCTTGTTGGCCAGCAGCTCCTTGAGCGAGCCGGAGTGGACGACCTTGCCGCCGTGCTCACCCGCGCCGGGACCGATGTCGACGACCCAGTCCGCCACCTTGATGGTGTCCTCGTCGTGCTCGACGACGATGAGCGTGTTGCCCATGTCGCGGAGCCGTACCAGGGTCTCGATCAGGCGGTGGTTGTCGCGCTGGTGCAGGCCGATGGACGGCTCGTCCAGGACGTACAGCACGCCGACCAGGCCGGAGCCGATCTGGGTGGCCAGCCGGATGCGCTGGGCCTCGCCGCCGGAGAGGGTGCCGGCCGCGCGGTTCAGCGAGAGGTAGTCGAGGCCGACGTCGACCAGGAACTTCAGCCGCTCGTTGACCTCCTTGAGGACCCGCTCGGCGATCTTCTTGTCGCGGGCGTTCAGCTTCAGCCGCCCGAGGAACTCGGCGCACTCGCTGATCGACATCGCGGCGACCTCGGCGATGGACTTCTCCATCACCGTCACCGCGAGCACGATCGGCTTGAGCCGGGTGCCCTCACAGGTGGGACAGGGCACCTCGCGCATATAGCCCTCGAAGCGCTCCCGGCTGGAGTCGCTCTCGGCCTCGGTGTGACGCCGCTTGACGAACTGCACCGCGCCCTCGAAGGCGGGGGTGGTGTAGGCGCGCTCGCGCCCGTACCGGTTGCGGTAGCGGACCTCGGTCTGGATCTTGTGGCCGTACAGCAGGGCCTTCTTGGCCCGCTGCGGCAGTCCGGCCCAGGGGATGTCCGTGCGGAAGCCGAGGGCCTTGGAGAGCGCGCCGATCAGCCGGCCGAAGTACTCCTTGGTGTGCCCGTGGGACCAGGGGTGGATGGCGCCCTCGTCGAGCGACTTCTCCTCGTCCGGAACGATCAGCTCCGGGTCGACCTCCATACGCGTGCCGATGCCGGTGCAGTCGGGGCAGGCGCCGAAGGGCGAGTTGAAGGAGAAGGAGCGCGGCTCCAGCTCCTCGAAGGAGAGGTCGTCGTACGCGCAGTAGAGGTGCTCGGAATACATCCGCTCGCGCTCGGGGTCGTCCTCGGGGAGGTCGACGAAGTCGAGCACGACCATGCCGCCGGAGAGGCCGAGGGCGGTCTCGACCGAGTCGGTGAGCCGGCGCTTGGCGCTGTCCTTGACGGTGAGGCGGTCGACGACCACCTCGATGGTGTGCTTCTCCTGCTTCTTGAGCGTGGGCGGCTCGGAGAGCTGGATGGTGGCGCCGTCGACCCTGGCCCGGCTGTACCCCTTGGTCTGGAGGTCGGCGAAGAGGTCGACGAACTCGCCCTTGCGCTCGCGCACCAGCGGGGAGAGCACCTGGAAGCGGCTGCCCTCGGGCAGGCCGAGGACCTTGTCCACGATGGCCTGCGGCGACTGGCGGGCGATGGGGCGGCCGCACTCGGGGCAGTGCGGCTTGCCGATCCGGGCGAAGAGCAGCCGGAGGTAGTCGTAGACCTCGGTGATGGTGCCGACCGTCGAGCGCGGGTTGCGCGAGGTCGACTTCTGGTCGATGGAGACGGCAGGGGACAGGCCCTCGATGAAATCGACGTCCGGCTTGTCCATCTGGCCGAGGAACTGCCGGGCGTACGAGGAGAGGGACTCCACATAGCGCCGCTGGCCCTCGGCGAAGATCGTGTCGAACGCGAGGGACGACTTGCCCGACCCGGAGAGCCCGGTGAAGACGATGAGGGAGTCACGGGGGAGATCGAGCGAGACGTTCTTGAGGTTGTGCTCGCGCGCGCCACGGACGATGAGACGGTCGGCCACGCCGGTCCGCACCTTTCTAGAGAGAAACGGGGGGAACTGAGCCCCCGTTCCAGGGTATGGGGGGCGCCACAGCGATGTAGGAAGTTTCCCTACCGAGCGTATAGCACGCACATTCGATTTATGGTCGCCGTTGGACTCCTTCACCCGAACGAGTGGCGGAGCTAGGCTCGGCCGCATGATTGATCATGCGCACGACCTGGGAGCTGTACGCGAGGCGACCGATCGGCTGCTCAGCGAAGCGGGCACGTGGGACAACGCCGCTGTCGCCGAGCCGTCACGGCTGCCCGGATGGAGTCGGGGCCATGTACTGGCCCACCTGTCACGTAACGCCGACGCGATCGGAAATGTTCTCCGGGGGCTCCCGATGTACGCGAGCAGCGAAACCCGGGACGCCGACATCGCCGCCGGCGCGCCTCGCCCGCTGGCCGAACAACTGGCCGACCTCAAGGAGAGCGCCGAACGCTTCGACGCGGCGGCCGCCGAACCGGCCGACTGGTCCCGTACGGTCACCCTGCGCAACGGAGTGACGGACACCGCGTCCCGGGTCCCCTTCCGCCGCCTGATCGAGCTGGAACTCCACCACGTCGACCTGGACGTCGGCTACGAGCTGGAGGACCTGCCGGATGCGTTCACCGAGCGGGAGATCGCCTTCCTCGCCGACCGCTTCACCGGCCACTCGGACGTCCCCGCCACCACCCTCGCCGACGACCGCGGCCGGACCTGGACGACGGGCGGCGGGGCGGCGGACGCTCCGGTGGCGGTACGGGGCACGGCCGCCGATCTGCTGGGCTGGCTGGCCGGCCGCCGCGACGGCTCCACGCTGACCGTGACCGGGGGCGCACTGCCCGCCCTGCCGCCGCTGTAGGGGCGGGGCCTGCCGGGGCCGGGCCGGGACTCTCCTCGGGAGCGGCCGGGCCTGGCGGGGACGGATTAGGCTGAGCCGCATGACGTACAGCGGAGCGGTGAAGGTCGGCGGACCGGCGAGCGTGCACGAACTGACGGGTCTGATGATCTCCAAGGTCGCCGTCGGCGGGATGAACAACAACGCCTATCTGCTGCGCTGCCGGGCCACCGGCGAGCAGCTCCTCATCGACGCGGCGGCCGAGCCCGCGACCCTCCTGGCGCTGATCGGTGACGACTCCATCGCCTCCGTCGTCACCACCCACCGGCACGGCGACCACTGGCAGGCGCTGGCCGAGGTGGTGGCGGCCACCGGCGCCCGGACGTACGCGGGCCGGTACGACGCCGAGGGCATCCCGGTCGCCACGGACGTGCCCGTGGAGGACGGCGACACGATCACGGTCGGCCGGGTCGAGCTGACCGCCCGCCACCTGACCGGCCACACGCCCGGCTCGATCGCCCTGGTCTACGACGACCCCCACGGGGCCCCGCACCTGTTCACCGGGGACTGCCTCTTCCCCGGCGGGGTCGGCAACACGCACCAGGACCCGGAGGCGTTCGCAAGCCTGCTGCACGACGTCGAGACGAAGCTCTTCGACCGGCTGCCCGACGAGACCTGGGTCTACCCGGGGCACGGCGACGACACGACACTCGGCGACGAGCGGCCGCACCTGCCCGAGTGGCGGGCGCGGGGCTGGTAGCCGACCGGGGGCCGGCGGGGGTGAGGTCCGGTCCGGGCGACTGTCAGACCCGGGTCGCAGGATCCCGGTATGACCTCGACCGGGCATTCCACCCCCTCCGTCGCCCCGGAAGCGGCACGTGTGGACCTGGGCCTCGACGGGCGTCGCCTGTCCTTCAGCGAGGGCTTCGCCGCCGCTGTCCGCGCATTCCTCACCGGCCTCGACCCGGGCATACGCACGGCAGCGGCCGGGGTGGACGGCTCGCACCGTGCCACCCCGGCCGCTGCCGGTGAGTGAGTCCCCGCACCGCCCCGGGGGCCTGTCCGGCGGATCAGGACCGGACAGGCTCTGGGCGGCCGGGCGTCAGCTGTTGACGCTCTCGGTTTCCTCGTCGGCCGCGTCGACGCTCTTCGCGTCCGCCGCGGCCTGCTTCTTGTTGGCCATCAGGCTGGTGATCGTCGTGATGACCAGCACGCCGCAGATGACGGTGAGCGAGAACGGGATGGAGATCTCCGGCACGTGCACCCCGGACTCGTGCAGGGCGTGCAGCACCAGCTTGACGCCGATGAAGCCGAGGATCACCGACAGGCCGTAGCTGAGGTGGACCAGCTTCTTCAGCAGACCGCCGATGAGGAAGTACAGCTGCCGCAGGCCCATCAGCGCGAAGGCGTTGGCGGTGAAGACGATGTACGGGTCCTGGGTCAGGCCGAAGATCGCCGGGATCGAGTCCAGCGCGAACAGCACGTCGGTGGTGCCGATGGCGAGCATGACCACCATGAGCGGGGTCAGGATGCGCTTGCCGTTGCGCTGGATGAAGAGCTTCGTGCCGTGGTACTGGTCGGCGACGCCGAAGCGCTGCTCGATCGACTTGAGGAGACGGTTCTCCTCGAACTCCTCTTCCTCCTCGCCGGCCCGCGCCTCCTGGATGAGCTTCCAGGCGGTGTAGATCAGGAACGCGCCGAAGATGTAGAACACCCACGAGAAGTTCGCGATCACGGCGGCGCCGGCGGCGATGAAGATCGCCCGGAGCACCAGCGCGATGAGCACGCCGATGAGCAGCACCCGCTGCTGGAGGTGCGAGGGGACCGAGAACTTCGCCATGATGAGGACGAAGACGAAGAGGTTGTCGACGCTGAGCGACTTCTCGGTGATGAAGCCCGCGAAGAACTCGCCGGATGCCTGGCTGTTGCCGAACACCAGCAGGCCGAGTCCGAAGACGACGGCCAGCGCGATCCAGACGATCGTCCAGATCCCGGCTTCCTTGGTCGACACGTCATGGGGCTTGCGCCCGATGAAGAAGTCGACGGCGATCAGGGCTGACAGCCCGAAGATGGTGAGGGCCCAAAGGGTCCATGAAACGTCCACTGCGCCTCCGGCAGTTCGCTACGGCTACTGATCAGCGTCGTCGCTGCCGGAGGTCTCTTCCGCCCTGGCACACGGGATGCGTGCCGGGCCGACGCCCCGGGACCGGTCACGGTCCGTACTGACGGGAACGTCGCGTAAGGAGTACTCCCCTCCGTGCCCCGAACAGTACAGGGATCACCAAGAAAAGGTAAAGGCGAGGCTAAAGAGGTCGCCGAACCCGCTGCTCAGGGCATCTTTCGCCGAGTCCGCACCGCAGCCCGGAAGGGGCGCCGGCTCAACGTCCGCCGGTCCGGCGGGCGGCAGCCACCGATGCCAGGACCCGCTCCAGTACGTGACTGCCCGGCGGTGTCGTCAGCGGTTCGTACGTCCAGGCGTGACCGACCCAGGGGTCGGCGAGGTGACTGTCGGCGACCGGGGTGATCCGCAGCAGCGAACGCCACAGCGGGTCGAGCACCGGCCCGTACGCGCTCGCCTCCTCCCGGTCCGCGACCATCAGCAGATGCACCCCGACCGAGGGGCCCTCGTCGGCGAGGTAGCGGAGCTGGGTGACGGCCCGGTCGTCGAAACCGTGCGGGAAGTCGTTGACCACCAGGAGCTGCTCACCGGTGTCCAGGTCCGGCGGGAGCGAGTCGGCCGCCCCGGCCCGGACCGCCATCTGCACCAGGTCCACGCGCCGGGTGAGGTGGGCGAGGACCGAGGCCACTCCCCCGGGTCCGGCGGCAGGCGGTCCGGCGAGGACGCCCGCGTCGACGAGCGGCGCGAGCGGCCCCGCCGCCGAGCCCGCCGGGTCGATGACGTGCACCGAGAACTCGCCGGGCGGGTAGACGGCGAGCAGCCGGGCCGCGTGCAGGACGGCGGTCTCCATCGCGAGGCGGCGGAGCCGGTCGCTGTCCATGAGGGCGGCGGCCTCGGAGGCCGTACGCCTGCTGTCCACCCACATCCCCCGCTCCAGCGGCAACCGGACGAGCAGCGGGATGCGCAGGTCGGTGCGCTCGGGCAGATGGAGGTCACCGATGCGCAGGGCCATCGGCAGCTCCATCGGGACGCGGTGGGCGTGCCAGACGGGGTTGTCCCAGCCCGCGTACGCGGCGGGGAGCGCGGGCTCCACGACGGCCGCTTCGGCGGCCAGCTGGGCGAGGTCGCGGTCGAGGACCTCGCGGGCCCGGGTGGTCAGCTCGTCGCGCTTGGCGCGGGCCTGCTCGCGGGCGCGGTCGCCCGCGCCGCCGATCCGGTTGCGCGGGTCGGACAGGGCGCGGTCGAGCTCCTGGTCCATCCGGGACTCGGCGAAGTCCACGGCGGAGCGGTAGGCCGCGGCGGCCCGTGCCAGGTCCTCGAACATGCCCCAGATCTGGTTGTAGAGGCGCTCGTCCATCGACCAGCCGGTGGCGTCCCCGGCGACCGGCTGCGCGGCCTGACCGGGCTGGGCGGGGGGCGCGACCGGCGGGGGCGGCGGTGGGGCGGCGTGCTGCCTGCGGGGGTGCGCGTAGTTGATCGGGCTGTCGGCGGTGGATCCCGCGCCCGCGTTCGCCGGGCCGCTCGGCGCGGGTCCGGCGGGGGCGGCCGGCGGTTCCGGAGGCCCGGCGGCGGGGTCGGTCAGCGGCTCGGCGGGGCGGGCGGGCGGAGGCGTGACGGACGGGCGGCGGTCCGACGAGCCGGTGGCCTGCCGTACGCGGTCGCCCTCCGGGGTCCGGGGCGGCGGCGGGGCCACCGAGCGGGCCAGGGACCGGGTGACCGCCTCCTGGATGGACACGGCCAGCTCCGCGGCCCGGTCCACGCCCTGGTCGGCGAGCATCTCGGCGAGCCCGGCCGCGTAACCCTGTCCGACGGCCCGGACCTTCCAGGCGCCCTGGCGGCGGTAGAGCTCCAGGGCGCTGACCGCCGACTCGGCGTCCAGGCCGGTGAGCGTGAAGGTGGCGATCTCGACGCCGTCGAGGCCGGTGACGGCGACGAAGGGGGCGGCGGTGGCGCCGAACCTGGTGGGGCCGCCGACGCCGGTCGGGAGGGCGAGCAGCACGGTGACGCGGTGCACCGCCTCGGGCAGGGCCTCCAGGTCGACGGCGAGGCGGTGGTCGGCCGCGGCCTGCCGGGAGACCTCGAGCCCGGGGAGCCGGGGCGATCCGGGGTGGGCGATCCGTTCGGCGCCGTGCACGGTGCCGTGTTCGTCGCCGAGGGTGGCGCCGGCCAGGACGGGGGAGCCCGCCGATATCCGGATCTCCAGACGGGTCTGGGGCAAGGTGTGGTTCTGCCCCCGGACCAGTTCGGCCGTCATTGCCCTGTCCCCCTCGACGATGGACCGCGCCTGCGGGGTGCGGTGCCGGTCGTGCCGTGTGTGCTGTACGTGCTCCGCGCCGCCGCTGGTGCGGGGCCGCGCTTGCTTCTCGGTGCTTGGTTCCTGCTTCTTGGCGCTCGGTTCCCCTGTGCTCTCCTGTGCGTGGCGGAGGGCTCGGCGCGGTCGTGTCCCCGCCGCGGGATGCGGCTCCCGGCAGCGAACGCCTCCGGGAGCCGCACGGGCCGGCGCCGGCCTGATCCGGTCCGGCCCGGTCCGCCTACAGGTGCGGCAGGATGGACGGCATCAGGTCCTGGAAGGTACGGCCGTTGGCCGGGTTCCCCAGAGCCGTCATCTGCCATCCGGCGCCCGCACGGTGCACCTTCGCCATGATCTGGGCGGTGTACTGGCCGCCGCCGTCCAGCGTGTACCGGGCGAGCTCCTGGCCGTTGGTCTCGTCGACGATGCGGCAGAAGGCGTTTTGCACCTCTTGGAACGTCTGCCCGGTGAAGGAGTTCACCGTGAAGACGATCTGGTCGATGTGGACCGGGACGCGCTGGAGGTCGACGAGGATGGCCTCGTCGTCCCCGCCCGAACCGGCGCCGCCGACCAGGTTGTCGCCGGTGTGCTTGACCGAGCCGTCGTCGCTGACGAGGTGGCGGAAGAACACGACGTCGACCGGCTGCTTGTCGGCGAAGAGCACCGCTGAGGCGTCCAGGTCGATCTCCCGGGTGCGCGAGCCGAACAGTCCGCGGCGCGGAGCCGCCTGCCAGCCGAGCCCCATCCGTACCGCGGTCAGGGTCCCCCCGTCGCTCTTCTGCAGGCTGATGGCCTGACCCTTGGTCATATTGACCGTCACGCGCTGTCCCCTCTCGGCATTGCCCCGCAACCGTCCTGTGCGGTTTCCCCGCACCCTACGCATTCCCCCCAGGGCGGCAGCAGGTTCCGTCCGTTTTCGTGTCGGTCTTGCAACACACCGGGATGGCCGGAACCCCGGTGCGCTCCTCGTCGCGGCCCCGGCGACGCCGCCCTCGGCGGAATCAGGCGAGGCCCGCCTCCTTCATCTGGCGCAGCTCCTTCTTCAACTCGCCCACCTCGTCACGCAGCCGGGCGGCCACCTCGAACTGGAGGTCGGCGGCGGCGGCCCGCATCCGGTCCGTCATCTCCTCGATGATCCCGGCGAGTTCGGTCGCGGGGCGGTCGCTGACCACCGCGCCGGGGGAAGCCCCCTTCGTCCTCGCGCCGCCCTTGGCCGCCTTGGCTCCGAGCGCGGGCACCGGGGTCTTGGCGTCCTTGCCCTGGCGGTAGCCGGTGCCGAGGAGCTGCTCGGTGTCGATCTCCTCGCGGTGGATGGTCGCGACGATGTCGTTGATCTTCTTGCGCAGCGGCTGCGGGTCGATGCCGCGCTCGGTGTTGTAGGCGATCTGCTTCTCGCGGCGGCGGTTCGTCTCGTCGATGGCCTGCGCCATCGCGGGGGTGACCTTGTCCGCGTACATATGGACCTGGCCCGACACGTTGCGGGCGGCGCGTCCGATGGTCTGGATGAGCGAGGTGCCCGAGCGCAGGAAGCCCTGCTTGTCGGCGTCGAGGATGGCCACGAGGGACACCTCGGGCAGGTCGAGGCCCTCACGCAGCAGGTTGATGCCGACCAGGACGTCGTACTCGCCGGAGCGCAGTTCGCGCAGCAGCTCGATGCGGCGCAGGGTGTCGACGTCGCTGTGCAGATACCTGACCTGGATGCCCAGCTCCAGGAAGTAGTCGGTGAGGTCCTCCGACATCTTCTTGGTGAGGGTGGTGACGAGGACCCGCTCGTCGCGCTCGGTGCGCTTGCGGATCTCGTGCACCAGGTCGTCGATCTGCCCCTCGGTGGGCTTGACGACGATCTCGGGGTCGACGAGGCCGGTGGGGCGGATGATCTGCTCGACGAAGCCGTCGCCGCGCGAGAGCTCGTACTTGCCCGGGGTGGCGGAGAGGTACACCGTCTGGTCGATCCGCTTGAGGAACTCCTCCCACTTCAGCGGGCGGTTGTCCATGGCGGACGGCAGCCGGAAGCCGTGGTCGACGAGCGTGCGCTTGCGGGAGGCGTCGCCCTCGTACATCGCGCCGATCTGCGGCACGGTGACGTGCGACTCGTCGAGGACGAGGAGGAAGTCCTCGGGGAAGTAGTCGAGGAGGGTGTTGGGGGCGGTGCCGGGGGCCCGCTCGTCGAAGTGCATCGAGTAGTTCTCGACGCCGGAGCAGCTGCCGATCTGGTGGAGCATCTCGATGTCGTACGTGGTGCGCATGCGCAGGCGCTGGGCCTCCAGCATCTTGCCCTGCTTCTCCAGCTCGGCCAGGCGTTCCTGGAGCTCCTCCTCGATGCCCCGGACGGCCTTCTGGAGCCGCTCGGGCCCGGCCACGTAATGGCTGGCGGGGAAGACGTGCAGGGACCGGTCCTCGCTGATGACCTCGCCGGTCAGCGGGTGCAGGGTGGAGAGGGCCTCGATCTCGTCGCCGAACATCTCGATGCGGACGGCGAGCTCCTCGTAGACCGGGAAGATCTCGATGGTGTCGCCGCGCACCCGGAAGGTGCCGCGGGTGAACGCGAGGTCGTTGCGCGTGTACTGCATCTCGACGAACCTGCGCAGCAGCTGGTCGCGGTCGACCTCCTCGCCGACCTTGAGCTGGACCATCCGGTCCACGTACTCCTGGGGCGTGCCGAGGCCGTAGATGCAGGAGACGGAGGCGACCACGACGACGTCGCGGCGGGTGAGCAGCGAGTTCGTCGCCGAATGGCGCAGCCGCTCGACCTCCTCGTTGATGGAGGAGTCCTTCTCGATGTAGGTGTCCGACTGCGGGACGTACGCCTCGGGCTGGTAGTAGTCGTAGTACGAGACGAAATACTCCACCGCGTTGTTCGGCAGGAGCTCGCGGAACTCGTTGGCCAGCTGGGCGGCGAGGGTCTTGTTCGGCGCCATCACCAGGGTGGGGCGCTGCAGCTTCTCGATCATCCAGGCGGTGGTCGCCGACTTGCCGGTGCCGGTCGCGCCGAGCAGGACGACGTCCTTCTCACCTGCGCGGATGCGCCGCTCCAGCTCGGCGATGGCCGCCGGCTGGTCGCCGCTGGGCTGGTAGGGACTGACGACCTCGAAGGGCGCCACCGAACGTTCGATCTTGGAAACGGGCCGCATGCAACCACCGTACGGCTCCCCACTGACAACGGCCTCGCATCCGGGGGATCGCCGGGATCCGGCGGGCCCCGTGATCGACGATCAACGCCGTGCGGGTCGCTCCCCGCTGCCCGACAATGAGGCTCCGGCGGCGGGCGAGGCGATGGGCCCGTCGCAGGGTCCTCCGCAGGGGCCTCCGCAGAGCCCTCCGTGGGGCCGCCGCAGGGCCTTCCGTGGGAGATCGGCGCCTCCTTCGGCGGGAGAGCTCGTCACCGTCGCGCAACGCGTCGTCCACCGCGCCCCCGCCCGGCGTTGACGCGCCACTGTCAACCTCGACGTGTCCCCGCACTCCGTCACGAGGAGTTCACGTGTTCGTACGCACTGCAACCGCCTCCACCGCCGCCGCGGCCGTGTTCGGCGCCGGCGCCCTGCTGCTGCCCGGCTCCCAGACGCAGGCCACGGCCCCGCAGGCTGCCGACCGGCAGGCCGCCCCCGTCGTCGTGGCCCACCGGGGCGCGTCGGGCTACGCACCGGAGAACACGCTCGCCGCCGTCGACGCCGCCGCGCGGCTCGGCGTCGACTGGGTGGAGAACGATGTCCAGCGCACCAGGGACGGCGTGCTGGTCGTGCTGCACGACACCGGCCTGAAGCGCACCACGAACGTCGAGGAGGTCTTCCCCGACCGCGCGCCGTGGGCGGTCAAGGACTTCACCGCCGCGGAGCTGGCACGGCTGGACGCGGGCAGCTGGTTCGGCGAACGGTTCGCCGGGACCCGGGTGCCGACGCTCGCCCAGTTCCTGCACCGCCTGGAGCGCAACCGCCAGAAGCTGCTCCTGGAGATCAAGAGTCCCCAGACCTACCCGGGCATCGAGCGGGACATCCTGCGGGTGCTGCGCCAGGCGGGGTGGCTGGACCGCTCGCACGTGCGGGACCGGCTGGTCATCCAGAGCTTCGGCGCCGACAGCGTGAAGAAGGTGCACACCCTGCGCCCCGACGTCACCACCGGCTTCCTGGGCACCCCGCCGGTGGCCGACCTCCCCGCGTACGCGGCCTTCACCGACCAGATCAACCCCTCGTACACGACGATCGGCGCCGACTACGTGGCGGCCGTGCAGCGGCTCAAGGGCCCGCACGGCAAGCGGCTCCAGGTGCACACCTGGACGGTCAACGACGCGGCGAACGCGGCGAAGGTCAACGCCTTCGGCGTCGACGGCATCATCACCAACTACCCCGACGTGGTGCGCGACGCCACCGGCTGACGCACACCCCGGGCACGTGGTGGCTTCGCGGTGGGCCCGTAGCCGGACGCGTCTCTCCGGCGGGCCCGCCGTTGTCACCCGTTCCTCCGGCGGGCCCACCGTTGTCAAGCGATTCTCCGGTGGGCCCGCCGTTGTCAGTGGCCGGTCGTACGGTGGTCGGCATGAACAGCTACGGGCTCAGCGAGGAGCCGACCGTCGAGTGGTCCGTCGTGGAGAGCGGCATCGGGCCGCTGCTGCTCGCCGCGACCTCCGCCGGACTGGTGAGTGTGGCCTTTCACGCCGACCCCGCCGTGCGGGACGCGACGCTGGCGCGGTTGCGGACCCGGCTCGGCGCGGAGCCGGTGGAAGCGCCCGGATCGACGCGGCTCGCCGAGCCGATACGCCGGCTCGCCGCGTACTTCGCGGGCGAGCGGCAGGATCTCGGCCTGGAGCTGGACTGGTCGCTGACGGCGGGCTTCCACCGCGAGGTGCTCCGCGAGCTGGCCTCGGGCGTGCCCTACGGCACGGTCGTCGGCTACGGGGAGCTGGCCGCGCGGGTCGGCCGGCCGGAAGCCGCGCAGGCGGTGGGGGTCGCCATGGGATCCAACCCGCTGCCGGTGGTGGTGCCCTGCCATCGGGTGGTGGAGAGCGACGGGGGCCTCGGCGGGTTCGGGGGCGGGCTGGAGACCAAGCGGCAGCTGCTGGCGCTGGAGGGGGTGCTCCCGCAGCCGCTGTTCTAGGGCCTGTCACCCCCCTCGGGGTGCGCTCGCGGAGGCCGCGGTGGCCGGTTCACTCGTACGGGTGCGTCTTCGGGTACGTCTGATGGCACACTGCGCCGGTGACGCCATCCCTGCCCCGCTCCGCGCTCTCCCCGGTCACGGCCGCCGGGCTGCCCGCCCTCCAGCGCCGGACGTCGGCCGTGCTCATCGTCAGCCAGATACTCGGCGGCCTCGGTGTGGCCATCGGCATCGCCCTGGCCCCGATGCTGGCCACCGAGGTGACCGGCTCCGAGGCGCTGTCCGGGCTGGCCCCGACCGCGTCCGTCGCCGGCACGGCGCTGCTGTCGCTGCCGCTGGCCGCCCTGATGACCTCGCGCGGCCGTCGCCCCGGTCTGGTGCTCGCCTACCTGATCGGCGCGCTGGGCGGGGCGCTGGTGGTCCTCGGCACGGTGGTGCGCAGCTTCCCGTTGCTGCTGCTGGGGATGGCCGCGTTCGGAGCCGGGTCCTCCGCCAACCTCCAGGCCCGGTTCGCGGCGGCCGACCTGGTCGGGCCGGAGCGGCGGGGGCGGGCGATCTCCACCGTCGTCTGGGCCACCACGATCGGCTCGGTGCTGGGCCCCAACATCGCGGCTCCGGCCGGCCGGCTGTTCCGCGGGACGCCGGTGCCCGAGACCGCGGGCCCCTACCTCTGGTCCGCCGTCGCCTTCCTGCTCGCCGGCGTGGTCGTGGCGCTCCTGCTGCGCCCGGACCCGCTGCTCACGGCGCGCGCCCTGGCCCCGCAGAGCTCCGGGGGCGAGCAGAAGCGGTCCCTGCGCGCCGGGGTCGCGGCCGTCCGGGAGTCGCCGATGGCCAAGCTGGCCCTGGCGACCATCACCGTGTCGCACACCGCCATGGTGTCGATCATGGTCATGACCCCGGTCGACCTGGGCCACCACGGCGCGGACCTCCAGCTGATCGGGCTCGTCATCAGCGGGCACATCGCGGGCATGTACGCGTTCTCGCCGGTGATGGGGTGGCTGGCGGACCGCTTCGGCCGGCTCGCCGTGATCGGCCTGGCGGTCGGACTGCTGAGCTGCGCCGCACTGCTCGCGGGCACCGCCGGGCCCCGGCACGGCCAGACGGCCGTGGGCCTGTTCGTCCTCGGCCTCGGCTGGTCGGCGGGGATGATCGCCGGTTCGGCGCTGCTCACCGACTCCGTGCCGCAGGCCGCCCGCGCCGCCGTGCAGGGGCTGTCGGACCTCACCATGAACACGGCGGCGGGCGTCGGCGGCGCCACGGCCGGGGTGATCGTCGCCCAGTGGGGGTACGGCCCGCTGAACGCGATCGGCGCCGCGCTGCTCCTGCCGGTGGCCGCGCTCGCGCTGCGCCGGAGCATGAAGCCGTCCGGCGCTTGAGCATGAGGCCGTCCGCCGGAGCATGAAGCCCTCCACCGCCGGAACCTCTCGGGCCTCAGAGGCTGATGTGGTACGCCTTGCGGAGCGTCTCGTGCACCGTCCAGGTCGTCCGGTCGCCCTCGCGCAGTACGCAGGCGTCCCCCGGCCCGATCTCCAGCGTCGCGCCGCCCTCGACCGCCACGGTGGCCCGCCCGCTGACCACCACGAACAGCTCGTTCGCCTCGGTGTCGGTGACCACTCCCGGCGTGATCTGCCAGATCCCGCGCACCTGCTCGCCGTCCGCGGACTCCCACAGCACCTTGCCCGTCACCACGGGGTCGCCCGAGACGATCTGTGCCGGATCGAGGGGCTCCGGTTCCAGCTCGGCGTCCGGGATGTGCACGGCGAAAGAGGCGGGGGCCTGGTCGTTTGTCGTCATGGCCGGTCACCTTAGCGACCACTTCCGGCCGACCCGTCACCAGGACCGGCCGGAACTCGTCTCCCCGTGGTTTGCGGCCCTTCCACCCGCGACAGGGATGGGGGCATGCCACAGAACACCGACACCGCCTACGAGCCGGTTCTCTCGACCGAGGTGCGCGCGGCGCTGGCCGGCGGGCTGCCCGTCGTGGCCCTGGAGTCGACGATCATCGCGCACGGGCTGCCGCGTCCCCGCAACCTTCGGGTGGCGACCGAGCTGGAAGGCATCGTCCGGTCCGCCGGTGCGGTCCCGGCCACCGTCGCCGTGCTGGACGGGCAGGCCCATGTGGGGCTGGAGAAGGACCAGTTGGAGCGGGTGGCCGGGGAGCCGGCGGTCCGGAAGCTGGGCCACCGCGACCTCGCCCCCGCCCTCGCGCTCGGGGCGAGCGGAGCGACGACGGTGTCCGCGACGGCGTTCCTGGCGGCGCGGGCGGGCCTGCGGGTCTTCGCGACCGGCGGGCTCGGGGGCGTACACCGGGAGTGGGCCGAGAGTCAGGACGAGTCGGCTGATCTGCGGCTGCTCGCCCGCACCGGGATCACCGTGGTCTGCGCGGGCGTGAAATCGATCCTCGACGTCCCGGCGACGCTCCAGCGGCTGGAGACCCTGGGGGTCGGCATCGTCGGTTACGGCACCGGGCACTTCCCGGGCTTCTACCTCAGCAGCTCCGGCCGACCGGTCGACTGGACCGTGCACAGCCCCGAGCAGGTGGTGGAGGTGATGCGGGCGAAGGAGGCGCTGGGCGGCCCGCGGGCCGCGCTGATCGTCGCCAACCCCGTCCCGGAAGCGGACCAGTTGGACCCCGCCCTGCACGACCGGGTGCTCGCGGAGGCGCTCGACGCGTGCCGGGAGCGCGGGATCAGCGGGCAGGGCGTCACCCCGTTCCTGCTGGACCAGCTGATGCGGCGGACCGAGGGCGCGTCGCTGGAGGCGAACCTGGCGGCGGTACGCGGAAACGTGCGGCTCGCGGCGCGGATCGCCGCAGCGGCCGTCCGGTGAGCCTTTCGGGGCCGGCCCGGGGGCTCCTGGTGGTGGGAGACGTGGTCACCGACGTGGTGGCGCTCCACGGCTCCGGGCTCGTCCACGGCACGGACAACGCGGCCCGCATCCGCTCCCTGCCGGGCGGGGCGGGGGCCAACGTCGCGTGCTGGGCGGTGCGTTCGGGGTGTACGGAGGTGGCGCTGCTGGCCCGGGCGGGGGCGGGGTCCGCCGGCTGGCACCGGGACGCCCTGGAGCGGGCGGGGGTGCGGGCGCTGCTGGCGGTGGACGCGGAGGTGGCGACCGCGACCGTCATCGCGCTGGTGGACGCCGCCGCCGAGCGGACGTTCCTCACCGACAGCGGGGCCGTGACGCGGCTCGCGACCGACGACTTCGCGCCATCGATGCTCGACGGTGCGGGGTGGCTGCACATCTCCGGCTACCTCCTGTTCGCCGCGACGAGCCGCGCCACGGCGCTGCTGGCCCTGCGCACCGCCCGGGAGCGGGGTGTTCCGGTGAGCGTCGATCCGGCGTCGGCGGGGTTCCTGGCGGAGCTGGGCCCGAAGCGGTTCCTGGAGTTCGCCGAGGGGGCCGAGCTGCTGCTCCCGAACGCGGACGAGGCGCGACTCCTGACCGGCCTCCCCGAACCGGGCGACGCGGCGGCCGAGTTGAGCCGTACGTTCCCGAGGGTCGTCGCCACCCTGGGCGACCGGGGTGCGGTGCTCGCCGCCGGGGGCGCGGTGACGGGGCGGGTCCACGCCCGCCCGGTCCGCGACCCGGTCGACTCGACGGGCGCGGGCGACGCGTTCACCGGCGGGTTCCTCGCGGCCCTGCTGGCCGGGGCGGACGACCGGGCCGCCGCGGCGGAGGGCTGCCGGGCCGGGGCCGAGGCGGTGGCCACGGTGGGCGGACGCCCACCGGCGTGACGGCGGGTGCACCGGCTTGCGGCGGGGTGCGCCGGGCGTAACGGCGGGGTGCGTCCGCGCAACGGCTAAGCCCACCGGCGTGACGGCGGGCGCACCCGCGCAATGGCGAGGTGCGCCGGGCGCAACGGCGGGGTGCGTCCGCGCAACGGCGAAGCCCACCGGCCTAACAGCGTGCGCACCGGCGCAACGGCGGGGTGCGCCGGGCATAACGGCGGGGTGCGCCAGGCATGTACGGCCCGGGCGACCTCGCCCGCGCGCCCGGCAGCGAGGGCGAGCCCGCCCGCACATCCGCGTGGGGATCCGTCTCGGCGGGCAGAAGGATCCCTCCGGCAGGACGCCGCCGTCGTCAGTCGCTGCCGGGCAGCCCCGACCACGCCGGGTGCCGGGGGTCGTCCGCGCGCACGACCACGTCCGCCGCGTCGGAGGGCGCGACCTCCTCCTCGTACCGGGCGAAAGCAGGCAGCGTCCACCGCTCCGCCTCCGCCGTGCGCCGCCGCAACGCCCCCGGCGAGAGCCGCACATGGACGCTCAGCGCGAACGGGAACCAGTGGCCGAGCAGCAGCGGCCCGTGCACGATCACCACCCCGCCCTCCGGCAACGGGTGGTACGGCGTGCGGGTGGCGCGGTCCGTGACCGGGTCCCACAGGTCGGGCAGCACCCGCCCGGAGCCGCCCGCCTCCAGCGGCCCGAACACCTCGCGCCGGAGCGCCGCCGTGTCGAACCAGCTCTCGGCGTACGAGTCCGGGTCCTCCTTGCCGTACTCGAAGCGCAGGCTGGCCGGGCGCAGGAAGCCGCCGGTGGAGACGACGAGCACCGACCGGCCGCGCGATCTCAGCTCCTCGGCCACGCGTTCGGCCAGGTCATCGGTGCGGGCGGCCGGAGCGCCGTCGATGCCGAGGGTCAGCCACGGGGCGCCGTCGGCGGCGGAGAGGCCGTCGCCGTGCCGGGCCAGCTCGCCGGCCAGCCGTTCCCAGGTGATCGCTTCGAGTCGCACGCCTCCATCATCCGTCCCGGGCGGCCGTGTCCCCGTCACCCGCCGCGCAGTTCGGCGGCGAGCGGCCCCTCCCCCGCCACCTCGATCCGGCCGTCCTCGACCGCCTGCGCGAGGGTGACGCCGCCGCGCCCGAGCTCCAGGCACAGTGCGGCGTCGAGGGTGATGCGGGCGTCGGGCCGGTGCGCCGGGCCGAACCCGTACGGCTCGCCCTCGAACTCCACCGCCGCTCCCCCTCCCGTACGGACGTGGAACTCGCCCTCGTCCAGCCGGACTTCGAGGACGCCCTCCTGGGCGATTCCAGCCAGCGCGCGCAGCAGCGGCAGGGCGAACCAGTGGGCGCGTACGGCGTCGGTGGGGCGGCGTTCGGTGAGGGCGGGAGCGCCCCAGTCGGCGAGAGCGGCGAGGACGGGGAGCAGGCCGTGGCCGCGCTCGGTGAGCTCGTAGACCGATGCGGCGGCGGGGGGCGGGAGTCTGCGGCGCACGGCCAGGCCGCCCTGCTCCAGGTCCTTGAGGCGGGAGGCCAGGACGTCGGTGGAGACGCCCGGCAGGTCGGCGTGGAGATCGGTGTAGCGGCGGGGTCCGGCGAGCAGTTCGCGGACGATCAGCAGCGTCCACCGGTCGCCCACGGAGTCGAGGGCGCGTGCGGTGGCGCAGAACTGGTCGTAGCTCCGGCGTCTGACGGGGCGCTGGGCGGCGGGCTGCTGACGTGGCATGCGACGCAGTCTAGACATGTTGTTGGACTTTCCAAGCTCCAGCTTGGTAAAACCAAGTATCGCAGTTCGGCTCGGGGAGGCACCGCATGGAGTTCCGGCAGTCCAGCAAGCTCAACGAGGTCTGTTACGAGATCCGGGGCCCGGTCATCGAACACGCCAACGCCCTGGAGGAGGCGGGCCACAGCGTGCTGAGGCTCAACACGGGCAACCCGGCGCTCTTCGGCTTCGAGGCGCCGGAGGAGATCGTCCAGGACATGATCCGGATGCTGCCCCAGGCCCACGGCTACACCGATTCGCGCGGCGTCCTCTCCGCGCGGCGGGCGGTGGCGCAGCGCTACCAGGCCATGGGCATGACCGAGGTCGGCGTGGACGACGTCTTCCTCGGCAACGGCGTGTCCGAGCTGATCTCGATGGCCGTGCAGGCGCTGCTGGAGGACGGCGACGAAGTGCTGATCCCGGCCCCGGACTTCCCGCTGTGGACGGCGGTGACGACGCTCGCGGGCGGCAGGGCCGTGCACTACATGTGCGACGAGGAGTCCGACTGGAACCCGGATCTCGCCGACCTGGCCTCCAAGATCACCGACCGCACCAAGGCCCTCGTGATCATCAACCCGAACAACCCGACCGGGGCGGTCTATCCGCGCGAGATCCTGGAGGGCATGCTCGATCTGGCCCGCCGGCACCACCTGATGGTCTTCGCCGACGAGATCTACGACCAGATCCTGTACGACGGGGCCGAGCACCACAGCGCTGCCGTCCTCGCCCCGGATCTGGTCTGCCTGACCTTCAGCGGGCTCTCGAAGACGTACCGGGTGGCCGGGTTCCGCTCCGGCTGGATGGTGGTGTCCGGTCCGCGGCAGCACGCCCGCAGCTATCTGGAGGGCCTCACCATGCTGGCCTCCATGCGGCTGTGCCCCAACGCCCCCGCCCAGTACGCCATCCAGGCCGCGCTCGGCGGGCGGCAGTCCATCCGCGAGCTGGTCGCGCCGGGCGGCAGGCTGCACGAGCAGCGGGACCGGGCGTGGGAGCGGCTGAACGAGATCCCGGGCGTCTCGTGCGTGAAGCCGAAGGGCGCGCTGTACGCGTTCCCGCGCATCGATCCGAAGGTGCACCCGATCGCCGACGACGAGAAGTTCGTGCTGGACCTGCTGCTGCGGGAGAAGATCCAGGTGGTGCAGGGCACGGGCTTCAGCTGGCCGCGCCCGGACCACTTCCGCATCCTGACCCTCCCGTACGCCGACGACCTCGACGCGGCGATCAGCCGCATCGGCCGCTTCCTGAACGGGTACCGGCAGTGACCAGGCTTCGGGTGATGGGCGGCTGCCGCCGGTGGTATCGGACGCGAGGTCTGGGCCCCGGAAACGGGAGCGGGCCCGGAGGCGTAGCCGGCCTCCGGGCCCTGAGTGTGCCGCCCATCTGGCACGCCGGCGCGTTTAAGGGTCCGGGTCAGTCATGATGTCGTCGCGTCCTGCCTTTGGACCACCGCAGATCGGAGCTCTGCGGGCCGGACTTGAACCGGCATCTCGACGCGCGCGGGCCCGGGCCCGTTCGATCCGGCGATCGGCGGCGAATGCTGAGTCTGGAGCAATAGTCTGAGATTGACGGCGGTCTGCCTCTGCCTGCTTGGGCTACTCCGGCCCGTGCCGGAGGGAGGAGTCGAACCTCCACTGGAACCGCGCCTTCACGACAAGCCTCAGTTTCAGCTTGCGCTCCTCGCGCACCCCGGTGGCCTTGATCGGCTGCCGGGGAATCCATGGTCGGTCACCCGAAGAGGTAACCGAATACCGCGTCACCCACCCGCTGGTCGGTGATCTCGACGCCGTTGGCCTCCTCGCGGGCGAACTTCACGGCCTGCTGGAGCTTCTCGACCCGGTCCAGCAGCTCGTTGACGCGCCGCGCGGGCAGCGCCCCGGAGAACTTGACGGTCGTCCAGTACCCGATCGGGATGTCCTCGTAGTACACCTCGACCTGCGCCGGGTGCTTCTCGGTGGCCTCCGCCTTCACGTGGTTGCGGGGCACCTTCTTCGTACGGAGCGTCCGGACCGGCTCGGTCTTCCAGGAGTCCGTCGACGGGTCCTGCACCCATGCCTCGGCGGCGTCCAGCACCGGCAGCTTGCGGATGAAGGTGTTGAGGTCGGTCAACTGCTTCTCCAGGAAGAGCAGATACGACACCGGCACCTCGGCCACCAGCACCCGGCCGTCGACCTTCACGTCCGCCCGGGCCGAGCAGTTCGCCCAGTCCTTCGTGGCGGTCACATCGAAGAGCCGGGTGAGCGTGACGGCGGTGTCCCGCAGCACGTCCTCGGCCTTGACCTGGACCAGCGTCGACTCGGGCGGAAGCTGCTCGCCCTCCTCGTCCTTGGGCTGGTAGGTCCGGGAGATCCCGGCGAGCAGTCCGGCCTTCTGGAGGCCGTGGTGTGCTGCCGTCAGGTCCTGGTGCGCCTTGGACTTGACGCCCTTCTCCACTGCGATGATCTGATTGAGTTTCGCCACGCCGAGGACGGTAACAGCGTCAACTGCGCTGTGGCCAAGGGTTTTGCCGTACGTACGTGTCGTCGGCCCGACCGCACGCACGTGTCGTCGGGTTCTACCGTACGTACGTGTCGTCGGGGGCCGCCGTGTCCGTGTCACCGGCGAGCAGGGCTTCGAGGGCGGTCACCGGGTCGGGGCCCGGGGTGGCGCGGGGCCACCAGTCGTCCGCGCCGGGGTCGGACTCGTAGCCGTACCAGCGGGCGTCGTGGCCGAAGCGGAGCTGGAGCGCGCCGGCCTGGTCGGTGAGGTGGTTGCGCCGGGGCGTCAGACGCGGCAACCCGGCGGCCGCCAGCAGGGGCCTGGCCCGGTCGAAGGGGCCGGCCGGAGGGTCCCAGGGGCTCTCCAGGACCGTGAGCCCCTCGGCCCCGCCCTGCCGCCAGGCGGCCACCGCGCGGGCGAGGTCGGTGGTGTTGCGGCCGGTGGCGTGGGCGAGCTCCCGGTAGAGCGCGCGGGTGGTGGCGGTGAGCCCGGCGGTGGGGCGTGAGGCGGCGATCCGGACGGCGTCCTGCCAGGGGGTGAGCCCGGCGAGCGGATCCCGGCCCGTGGTCAGCAGGGTGTGGGCGCGGGCGGCGGCGTCGGTGGCGAGGTGGTCCAGGCCCAGCGGGTCGCGCGCGCCCGGCAGGTCCGGGTAGGACGGCGGCCGGCCCGGATACGGGGGTACGGGGAGGGGGGCCGGGAGCGGCGGCAGGAAGCGGTCCACCAGGGCGTCCGCCGCCGGGACCGACGACGGGACGGGGGCGGTGGGGCGCTCGCGGGCGGAGTGCTCGGCGTTGCGGCGGCCGAGCTCGTCCAGCAGTTCGCGCTCCCCCCGGCCCCGCATCAGCAGCAGGACGAACGGGTCGCTGTCCAGGAGCCGGGCGGTCTGGAAGCAGAGGGCGGCGACATGCTTGCACGGCCGGCCGTGGTCGGGGCACGTACAGCTCGGGTCCAGGTCGTCCGCGGCCGGCAGCAACCGGACCCCGGCCTCCCGCGCGGTGTCGGCCAGGGAGTGCGGCATCTCCTTGGCCAGCAGCGCGGACAGATGGCCGGGGTGGGCGGCGACCGCGTCGAGCAGAGTGTCCCAGCCGGTGTCGGTGAAGGTGCGCAGGCGCAGCTCCGCGCGGTAGGGGCGGACGCGGCTGCCGTGGACGTAGGCGACGATGCGGCCGGGGGTGACGGTGATCGCGGCGACCTTGCCCGCGTCCGCGTACGCGCGGCCGCGGGCGAGCCGGGCCCCGTCCATCGACAGCGTCTCCAGCGCGACTGCCCAGGCGCGGCCCCACCAGCTGTCCGCGAAGGGCTCGCCGTCCGCGGGGGTGCGGGCGGGCACGGCCTCGAAGGTGCGCCGCAGGTCGTCGGGGCCGGGCCGGGACCGGGCCCCGGAACGGGAGCCCGCAGGGGGCGTCGTGCGTGATGGCGAACCGGGCGACGCGGGCCGGGGCGTGGGTCCGGGCGTCGTACGGGGCGTGGGGCGGGGGCTCATGCGGGCCTCCGCAGCGAGACGAGGTCGGCGAGATCGCGGTCGCTCAGCTCGGTGAGGGCGCTCTCGCCGCTGGAGAGGACCGCGTCCGCCAAGGCCCGCTTGGACTCCAGCAGTTCACCGATCCGGTCCTCCACCGTGCCCTCCGCGATGAGGCGGTGGACCTGCACGGGCTGGGTCTGCCCGATGCGGTACGCCCGGTCGGTGGCCTGCTCCTCCACGGCCGGGTTCCACCAGCGGTCGTAGTGGATGACATGGGCGGCGCGGGTCAGGTTCAGCCCGGTCCCGGCGGCCTTGAGGGAGAGCAGGAAGACGGGGACCTCGGCCGACTGGAAGCGGTCCACCATCCGTTCCCGCTCGGCCACCGGCGTACCGCCGTGGAGGAGTTGCGAGGGGATGGCCCGGGAGGCGAGGTGTGCGGAGAGGAGCTTGGCCATCGTCACGTACTGGGTGAAGATCAGAACCGAGCTGTCCTCGGAGAGGATCGTGTCGAGGAGCTCGTCCAGCAGGGCGAGCTTTCCGGAGCGGCCGGTGAGCCGGGTGGGCTCCTCCTTCAGATACTGCGCCGGGTGGTTGCAGACCTGCTTGAGCGAGGCCAGCAGCTTCATGACCAGACCCCGGCGGGCGATGCCCTCCGCCGCCTCGATCCGCGCCATCGTCTCGCGCACCGCCGCCTCGTACAGCGTGGCCTGCTCGCGGGTGAGGGAGACGGGGTGGTCGGTCTCGGTCTTCGGCGGCAGCTCGGGCGCGATGCCGGGGTCGGACTTCTTGCGGCGGAGCAGGAAGGGGCGGACCAGCCGGGACAGCCGCTCGACGGCCTCCTCGTTGCCCAGCCCCGCCGCCGTCCCCGTGTTCTCCACGATCCGGGCGTGCCGGGCCCGGAACGCCTTGAGCGGGCCGAGCAGTCCGGGGGTCGTCCAGTCGAGCAGGGCCCAGAGCTCGGAGAGGTTGTTCTCCACGGGGGTGCCGGTGAGGGCGACGCGGGCCGGGGCGGGGATGGTGCGCAGGGCCTTCGCGGTGGAGGAGTGCGGGTTCTTGACGTGCTGCGCCTCGTCGGCGACGACCAGGCCCCAGGTGTGCGCGGCGAGTCGGGGCGCGCTGGAGCGCATGGTGCCGTATGTGGTGAGGACGAAGCCGCCGTCCGGCTCGCCCAGGGTCCGGTCCGTGCCGTGGAAGCGGCGGACCGGGACGCCGGGGGCGAAGCGGTTGATCTCCCGGTGCCAGTTGCCGAGGAGGGAGGCGGGGCAGACGACGAGCGTGGGGGCCTGCTGTGCGCGGTGCAGGTGGAGGGCGATGAGGGTGATCGTCTTGCCGAGGCCCATGTCGTCGGCGAGGCAGCCGCCGAGCCCGAGCGAGGTCATCCGGTCCAGCCAGGCCAGGCCGCGCAGTTGGTAGTCGCGCAGGGTCGCGTCGAGCCCGGGCGGCGGTGCGATCGTCGTGCGGTCGTCGAGGATGCGCGTACGCAGCGCGGCGAGGGCTCCGGCCGGGACGGCCTCGACCTGCTCCCCGTCCACCTCGGCGCTCCCGGTGAGGGCGACGGCCAGCGCGTCCACCGGGTCCAGCAGCCCCAGCTCCCGCTTGCGCGCCTTGCGGACGAGCGCGGGGTCGACGACCACCCACTGGTCGCGCAGCCGCACCACCGGGCGGTGGGCCTCGGCCAGGGCGTCCATCTCGGCCTCGGTCAGCCGCTGGTCGCCCAGGGACAGCTGCCAGTCGAAGGCGAAGAGCTGCTCGGCGTCGAAGAACGAGGTGCCGTCGGTGGCCGATCCGGGAGCCGGCCGCACGACGGCGGCCGCGGTGAGCGAACGGGCCAGCTCACGCGGCCAGTGGACGCCGACCCCCGCCGCCGCCAGCCGGGCCCCCGCGTCGCTCAGCAGCTCGTACAGCTCGTCCTCGGTGATCGCGAGCACGTCGGGGACGGGCTGCTCCAGCAGCCGTTCCAGCGGGACCCAGACCCGGGCGGCCCGGCGCAGCGCCAGCACCGCGTCGACCCGGGCGCGCGGCCCGAAGGGCTCACCGGCCTCGCCGGCCCACAGGGCGGCCGCGTCGACGACATACGTCGGGTCGGCGAGGCTGTGGACCTGCACCACGGCCGCGGCGGCGTGGCGGACCGCCGGGTCGTCCGGGTGCTCCGGAGCACTCTGGTGGTCCAGCCCGTCCGGGCGGTCCGGGACGCCCGGCTCCGGCTTTTCGGCGGAGGCCGATACGGCGTAGGTGTCGGCGGTGTCGAACAGCTCGAAGGCCGAGAGGTCGAGCCGGAGCGAGACCCGCACGCCCGCGTCCAGGCCGGACGCCACCTCGACGGCCCAGGCCGCCGCGTGGGGCAGGTGCTGGGGCTCGCGGGCGGCGAAGGGGGCGCCCATCGCGAAGGCGGCGGCGGGGCTGCGCGGGAGCGTGTCGGCGACGGCGTCCAGGAAGGCCCCGATCAGCGCCTCCGGATCGGGGAGCCGGGGCGGGTCGAGACCCGGGAGCGGCGTCGCGTACCCCTCGGGCGGCAGGGCGGCGGCCGTGGCCCGCAGGTGCGCGATGTCCTCGGCGTCCCTCGGCCCCGCCCGCCAGGCGTCGTGGCCGCCCGCCGTGAGACCGGGCAGGAGCCTGCCGCGTGCGACCAGGTGAAGGGCGTGCAGCGCGGCCGCGCCCCAGCAGCGGGTGGCGGGGTGGGCGGACGCCTGGTGCCGGGCGCGGACCAGCACGGGCAGCGCGTCGGCCAGGGAGAGCAGCGCGGCGGGCGTCTCGGCGCTCCGGACAGAGGCTTCCCCCGGACCCGCACTCCCCGACCCGTCTCCGGACCGCCGTACCACCGTGATCGCGGCGGCGCTGTACGGCACGGCGTCCACCGGAGCCTGGTCGTCCGCGTAGGCGAAGGAGGACCTGCCGCCCCTCGCGGTCCGGTCGTCGTCGTGGGTCGCGTGCGGGTCCCAGAAGGCGATCCGCCCCTCCCTCGGGACCGGGCCGGGCAGGAAGACCGCAGCACAGCGCAGCAGGCGGCCGATGTCCGCGATCCGCTGCTCGCCCCCGCGCACGTCGTCGCCGGCGGCGTGCCGTGCGGCACCGTCGCGGGCCGGATGGCCCCGCGTGTCCCGGGCATCCTGTGCCGCCATGTCGGCCACCCCCTCCCACCTGATCGGCTGCCTCGGCCAGCACCTTTCATGCTGACTCTGCGAGTCTAGGCGGGGGGTCTGACAACACGTGCCTCAGCCGCGTCACCGCAGCTCAGAGCGGTACGCGGGGCACGCGGAACCACCTCGGCGCCGGTCACGCTCCGTGATGGGGCGAACGGCGCCCCGTCCAGGCGCGCGGCGCACCCCTGACACCCCCGCCTCGCCCGGTCGGCCGCGCACCGGATGCCGGGGCGGTGGGGAGCGGGCAGGGTGGCCAGCGCCAGCACGTCTTCCCGGCGCGCCGATGAGAGCCGGAGGCGTACCGATGAGAGCCGGACGAGCGCCGGACGAGCAGACGAGGACCCGCCCATGTCCGTGACCGCGCCCGATCTCCGCCGCCGACGCAGTCTCGGCGTCGCCGCAGCCGCCTCGCTCCTGGCCCTCACCGTGTCGGGCTGCTCCGGCCTCGGCCGCACTGCGGTCGGCCCGGTGACCTACCACACCGACCGCGAGGCGGTGGTGCAGGTGAACAGCCCTTCGGTACGCGGCTGCCACCGCCTCGACCCCGCCGGGGCCCGCGAGGTCGAGAACGGCACGCTCGTCGACATCGTCCTCTACCCCAGCCGTGACTGCACCGGCGGCGGGACGAGCTATGTGGCCACCCGGTTCAGCGATGTGGCGGCCGAGAGCGGCCCGCCGTGGCGCAGCTACACCTTCGTGCACTGAGCGAACCGTACGGGGAGGGCAGGCGCAGCCGACCGCACGGGGAGGGCGGGCGCAGCGGCCCGCACGGGGAGGGCAGGCGCAGCGGACCGTACGCCGAGGGCAGGCGCGGCGGCCCGTACGCGGAGAGCGGGCGCAGCCGACCGTACGCGGAGGGCCGGCGCGACCGCCCGTACGCGGAGGGCCGGCGCGACCGCCCGTACGCGGAGGGCCGGCGCGACCGCCCGTACGCGGATGCTGCCGGAGCGGAGCCCGTAACCGGAGCCTGTACGCGGAGACCGCGGCACCCCGCGAGCGGGGGACCGCCGGTCAGCGCGCGGGGCGGGCGAGCAGCCAGGTGCCGTCGTCGGTGAGGGTGCGGTCCACCGTCAGCCCCGCCGCCCCCAGGTGCCCGGCGAGCTGCTCGTCGGACAGCTCCCGCGACAGGAACGTCTGGGTCCACCGGGCGTCGCCGAAGTCGTACTCCGCGCGCACCGAGCGCACCCCGTCCCCCACCGGCTCGGCGGAGACGACCCGGATGACGCCGCCGGACGGGTCGACCCGCTCCCACGGCAGCTCGGAGCGGTGCGCCGCGCCCTCGCGCTGGATGAGGACGATCCCGTCGTCCTTCACCTGCGCACGGCAGACGCGCAGCATGCCGTCCCGGACCCGGTGCTCGCCCGCGTGGACCAGGAACGAGCCGAGCAGCACGACGTCGAAGCGCTCCGCGCCGAGATCCAGCGTCTCGATGGGGCTGCGCACCGTACGCGCTCCGACGATCCGCTCCAGCATCTCCGCCGACTCGTCCACCGCTGTCACGGCGAACCCACGCCGCACCAGCGGATGCGTCACCCGGCCCGCCCCGCAGCCCAGTTCCAGGATGCTCGCGCCGGCGGGGGCCACCGACGCGATCACGTCCGGCTCCTCGCCGACGGACAGTCTCCGGTAGAGCTCGACCGCGCACCCGTCCGGAGTGATGGCTCCCGGACCCGTCCCCGCATATCCCTCGCGTACCAGTGATTCATCCATGAAGGACCAACGAGCCCTCACCCGGCCCCGGTTCCCGCCGAGGGCGTCGGGGGTCCATGCTGGAGAGTGAGGTGATCGGCATGCGGCGTACCGGCAGTGAGCCCGCGACCGCCCGCAGTCCGCTGCGGATGCGGCTCTGGCTGAGTCTGTGGGGGACGGCGTGGGCCCTCTTCGGCCTGGTGGCCTTCTCCCTGAACGGGCGGCCGGGCTGGGCGGTGGCCTGCGCGGTGCTCCTGGCCCTGACGCTCCTGGACCTCTGCGTGGTCACGTACCGCATTCGCCAGGGAGCGCACTACCAGCCGGGCCGGGACGTCCCGCCGTACGAACCCGACCGGGGCGGACGCCCCAGGTGGCGCAGGCCGGACCCGCGGGACCGCACGAAACCGCCGTGACGGCCCGGACTCCCCGACGCTCGGCCACCCGGTCCTCGGTGTGTCCCGGCGCTCGGTCCCTCGGCGATCGGCGCTCGGTCCCCCGGCGATCGGCCCCCCGACCCCCGGTGCCCGGGCGCTCAGTCCCCGGCGCTCGGTCTCTTGTCCCTCAATCCTCCGGCGCTCAGTCCCCCGCCTCGAACCTGGCCGCCTTCAGGTACTCCGGCTTCGGATCGAGCGCCGCCGCGAGCCGGAAGTGCCGGGTGGCCTGGGCCGGGCGGCCCGCCCGCTCGAAGGTGCGGGCCAGGGCGAAGTGGGCGAACGCGTTGTCCGGTTCGCGCTCCAGCACCAGCTCGAATTCCAGCTCGGCCGGACGCAGTTGGGCGGCGGCGAAGAAGGCGCGCGCCCGGAGCAGCCGGGCGGCGGTGTTCTCCGGGTGGGCGGCGATCACCGAATCGAGCAGCTTGACCGCGCCCTGGGGGTCCCGGGCGTCGAGCAGTTGCTCGGCCGCACGGAAGTCGATGACATGGGTTTCCGGGTTGTTCTCGGGCACGGTCGCATCCTTCCCTTCGCTCGCGCGTTTCCAACGTCCGCCCCGGCCCGGGTATTCCGGCGGCGCGGACGGCGGGGGGCGGGTGCCGGGGCGGGCGGCGGTGCGGTCCGCAGCCGGATCAACCGGTGGCGGCGGCTCTGCGGAGCAGTTCTTCCCAGACCATGCGGACCTGCGGCTCCAGGGCGTCCAGCGGCCCGTCGTTGTCGACGACCAGGTCGGCCACCGCGAGGCGCTGCTCGCGGGACGCCTGGGCGGCCATCCTGGCGCGGGCGTCGGACTCGGTCATTCCGCGTACGGTGACCAGTCGGTCGAGCTGGGTCTCGGGGGACGCGTCCACGACCACGACCAGGTCGTAGTGCGGGGCGAGGCCGTTCTCCGCCAGCAGCGGTACGTCGTGGATGACGACGGAGTCGGGACCGGCGGCCCCTTCCAGCTCGGCGGAGCGGGCCCCGACCAAGGGGTGGACGATCGCGTTCAGCGCGGCGAGGCGGTCCGGGTCGGCGAAGACGATCGCCCCGAGCGCCGGGCGGTCCAACGCGCCCTCGGCGGTCAGGATGTCCGGCCCGAACTCCTCGACCACGGCCGCGAGTCCCGGCGTCCCGGGCTCGACGACCTCGCGCGCGATCCGGTCGGAGTCGATCAGCACGGCCCCGTAATCGACGAGTCGCCGCGACACTTCGCTCTTGCCGGCGCCGATGCCGCCGGTCAGGCCCACTTTCAGCATGGGCGGCAGCCTACGGGGGCCGCCGGGCCGCTCAGCCGTCGCCCTCCCGTTCGGCGAGGAAGCGTTCGAAGTCGCGGCCGATCTCGTCGGCGGACGGCAGGTCGACGGGCTCGGCGACGAGGTTGCCGCGCGTCTCGGAGCCGGCGACCGCGTCGTACTGGTGCTCAAGGCCCTCGACGAGGGAGACGAGCTCCTCGTCGCCCTGGCCGATCTGCCGGTCGATCTCGGTCTGGGTCCGGTGGGCCTCGGTGCGCAGGGAGTGCGCCAGGGTCGGCAGGACCAGTCCGGTCGCGGCCGTGATGGCCTCCAGCGCGGTGAGCGCCGCGTCCGGGTAGGAGGACCGGGCGACGTAGTGCGGGACGTGGGTGGCGACCCCGAGGACGTCGTGGCCGGACTCCATGAGCCGGTACTCGATGAGCGCCTCCGCCGAACCGGGCACCTGGGCCTCGTCGAAGGGGCTGCGGTGTCCGGGCATCAGGTCGGTGCGGTTGCCGTGCGGGGTGATGCCCACGGGACGGGTGTGCGGGACGCCCATGGGGATGCCGTGGAAGTTCACCGTGAGGCGTACGCCGAGACGCTCGACGATCTCCTCCACGGCGGCGGCGAACCGCTCCCACTCCACGTCGGGCTCCGGGCCGGACAGCAGCAGGAAGGGCGCTCCGGTGGCGTCCTGGACGACCCGGACCTCCAGGGTCGGGGCGTCGAACGACGTCCAGCGGTCACGCCGGAAGGTCAGCAGCGGACGCCGCGCGCGGTAGTCGACGAGCCGGTCGTGGTCGAAGCGGGCCACGACCTGGTGGGTCAGCGTTTCGAGCAGGCCGTCGACGATCTGCTCGCCGGTCTCGCCCGCGTCGATGTATCCGTCGAAGTGGTAGAGCATGACCAGACCGGCCGACTCCTGGGCCAGCGCCATGTCGACGACGGCCAGGCCCTTCGGCTCCCATTCGTACAAACTCTGCGGATCAGGCACCGTTACCGCTCCTCCTCGTGTTCCTAAGGAAGAACGCCCCCGGCCGCACGGTCATTCCCCGCGACCGCACTTTCCGGCAGGGGAGCTTCACGGCGCGTCAGCCACCGGTCCGGCCCCTGAGGCCCGTCAGTCCCCGGTCCCGCCCTCGACGTCTGTCGGTTACCGGTCTCGACCTCGACACGTGCCCCGACTACGCGAGTGAGGCCCGCCCCCCGAAGGGAACGGGCCTCACTCACCTACTGCTCTACAGCTCTACCGCAGCCGATGGAGCCGTCGGGGTCCGGAGCGTCAGCTCTGGCCGCCCGCCAGCTTCTCGCGCAGCGCGGCCAGGGCCTCGTCCGACGCCAGGGCGCCGGAGTTGTCCGCCGACTCCGAGGAGTACGAGCCGCCGCCACCGCTGCCGCCGGAGGCGGCCGGAGCGGCGCCGGCCGGGGCGGCAGCGCCCTCGGCAGCGGCAGCCTCGTCGGCCTCGCGGGACTTGATGACCTGGGCCTGGTGCTGCTCGAAGCGCTGCTGCGCCTCGGCGTACTGGGTCTCCCAGACCTCGCGCTGCGCCTCGAAGCCCTCGAGCCAGTCGTTGGTCTCGGGGTCGAAGCCCTCGGGGTAGATGTAGTTGCCCTGGTCGTCGTACGACGCGGCCATGCCGTACAGCGTCGGGTCGAACTCGACCGAGGCCGGGTCGCCGCCGAAGGACTCGTTGGCCTGCTTCAGCGAGAGGCTGATGCGACGGCGCTCGAGGTCGATGTCGATGACCTTGACGAAGATCTCGTCGTTGACCTGGACGACCTGCTCCGGGATCTCCACGTGGCGCTCGGCCAGCTCGGAGATGTGGACCAGACCCTCGATGCCCTCGTCGACGCGGACGAACGCACCGAACGGAACGAGCTTGGTGACCTTACCCGGGACGACCTGACCGATCTGGTGCGTCCGGGCGAACTGCTGCCACGGGTCTTCCTGCGTCGCCTTGAGCGACAGGGAGACGCGCTCGCGGTCCATGTCGACGTCGAGGACCTCGACGGTGACTTCCTGGCCGACCTCGACAACCTCGGAGGGGTGGTCGATGTGCTTCCAGGAGAGCTCGGAGACGTGCACGAGACCGTCGACGCCGCCCAGGTCCACGAAGGCGCCGAAGTTGACGATCGAGGAGACGACGCCGGAGCGGACCTGACCCTTCTGAAGGGTGGTGAGGAACGTCTGGCGCACCTCGGACTGGGTCTGCTCGAGCCAGGCGCGGCGGGACAGGACCACGTTGTTGCGGTTCTTGTCCAGCTCGATGATCTTCGCCTCGAGCTCCTTGCCCACGTAGGGCTGGAGGTCGCGGACACGACGCATCTCGACGAGCGACGCCGGGAGGAAGCCGCGGAGGCCGATGTCGAGGATGAGACCACCCTTGACGACCTCGATGACGGTACCGGTGACGATGCCGTCTTCTTCCTTGATCTTCTCGATGGTGCCCCAGGCACGCTCGTACTGAGCGCGCTTCTTCGAGAGGATCAGGCGGCCTTCCTTGTCCTCCTTCTGGAGAACCAGGGCCTCGATCTCGTCGCCGACCTTGACGACCTCGTTCGGGTCGACGTCGTGCTTGATCGAGAGCTCGCGGCTCGGGATGACGCCTTCGGTCTTGTAACCGATGTCGAGGAGAACTTCGTCCCGGTCAACCTTGACGATGACACCGTCAACGATGTCGCCGTCGTTGAAGTACTTGATCGTCTCGTCGATCGCCGCGAGGAACGCGTCCGCGTCGCCGATGTCGTTGACCGCAACCTGCGGAGTGGTGGCGGTGGTCTCGGTGCTGCTCGTCATGTGGGAAAGGGCTCCGGTACGGACAGAGAGTCGTAGGTACTGCTACGCCGAAAGCCCGTATCGCCTCTGCAGAAGCCGGACAGCCCGCAAAGCGCCCTACCCGTTTCCGGGGAGGCGCCTCGACAACCGAGGGGACATGCAACAGACGCGAGCGCGGCCTGCTAGGTCTGAGGCGCGCAGGCTCGCAGCGCAACTTGTAGCATACGGGGGCAGCCGGACAGGGTCAATGCGCGCAGGCGCGGACCGGGGGCGCCACGGCCCCGTGCCGGCCCTGTACCGGAGCAACTCCTGTTCTCCGAGGCGTGTTCGGGCCGATCGACCCGAACACGATACGGCAGTGCGGCAAGACGTCGCGCACACGCGTCCCTGTCCCGGTACCCACGGGCGACCCTGGTACGTACCGCGTGCGGCGAGTGAAGGCAAACTACAACGACGGGCACGATGAGCCAAGAGATCCACGGAACCCACTCCGACGAACCCGCGGAACCCGAAGCCACCCGCCGCGCGGCGGACGAGGCCGAGAGCAGCCGGGCCAGCCGCGGATGGTGGGACCGCAACGCCGACGAGTACCAGCACGATCACGGCGGCTTCCTGGGGGACGACCGCTTCGTCTGGGGCCCGGAAGGACTCGACGAGGCGGATGCCGCCCTGCTGGGGCCCTCCTCCTCCCTCAAGGGCCTCGACGTCCTGGAGATCGGCGCCGGGGCCGCGCAGTGCTCGCGCTGGCTGGCCGGGCAGGGCGCCCGCCCGGTGGCGCTGGACCTCTCCCACCGCCAGCTCCAGCACGCCCTGCGGATCGGGGAGGGCATCCCGCTCGTCGAGGCGGACGCGGGCCGGCTTCCGTTCCGGGACGGCTCCTTCGACCTGGCCTGTTCCGCGTACGGGGCGGTGCCCTTCGTCGCGGACCCCGTACAGGTCTTCCGCGAGGTGCGCCGGGTGCTGCGGCCCGGCGGGCGCTGGGTCTTCTCCGTGACGCACCCGATCCGCTGGGCGTTCCCGGACGAGCCGGGGCCCGAGGGGCTCTCCGTCGCCGCCTCCTACTTCGACCGCGTCCCCTACGTCGAGCAGGACGAGCGGGGCGAGGCCGTCTATGTGGAACACCACCGCACGCTCGGCGACCGGGTGCGGGACGTGGTGGCGGGCGGCTTCCGGCTGGTCGACCTGGTCGAGCCGGAATGGCCCGAGTGGAACGACCAGGAGTGGGGCGGCTGGTCCCCGCTGCGCGGCAACCTCATCCCGGGGACGGCGATCTTCGTGTGCGAGCGGGACTGAACGTCCTCATGTGCGGGCGGGACCGACGTCCTCGTGGACGAGCGGGACCGACGTCTTCCTGAGGGAGCCCGCGTACGACACTGGGAGGCGTGATCCGCACCGAAGCCCTGGACCGTCTCCCCGTCCGCACCGCCGTGCCCGCCCTTCGGCGCGCGCTCGACGACCGGGGCGTCGCCGTCCTGTGCGCCCCGCCCGGCACCGGCAAGACCACCCTCGTCCCGCTCGTCCTGGCCGGGCTCACCGGCCAGGGGCCCGTGCGGCGGGTCGTCGTCGCCGAGCCGCGCCGCATCGCCGCCCGGGCCGCCGCGCGGCGGATGGCCTGGCTGCTGGGCGAGCAGCCGGGCGGCCGGGTCGGCTTCACCGTGCGCGGGGAGCGCGTGGTGGGGCGGGACACGGTGGTGGAGGTCGTGACCACCGGCGTACTGCTCCAGCGGCTCCAGCGGGACCAGGAGCTGGCCGGGGTCGACGTGGTGATCATCGACGAGTGCCACGAACGCCACCTGGACGCGGACACGGTGGCCGCCTTCCTCCTGGACGTACGGGAGGCGATCCGGCCCGATCTGCGGCTGGTGGCGGCCTCCGCGACGACGGACGCGCAGGGGTGGGCCCGGCTCCTGGGCGATGCCCCGGTGGTCGAGGCGCGGGGCGTCTCGCATCCGGTGGAGGTGGTGTGGGCGCCGCCCGCGCGGCCCGTGAGACCGCCGCACGGGATGCTCGTCGATCCCGCGCTGCTCACGCATGTGGCGGCCACCGTGCGGCGGGCCCTCGCGGAGCGGGAGGGGGACGTGCTCTGCTTCCTGCCCGGCGTCGGGGAGATCGCGCGGGTGGCCGGGCAGCTCACCGGGGTGGACGCCGAGGTGCTCCAGGTCCACGGCCGCGCCCCGGCCGCCGTGCAGGACGCGGTGCTCGCCGGGTCGTCCCAGGGGCGGCGGGTGGTCCTGGCGACCTCGGTGGCGGAGTCGTCCCTGACGGTGCCGGGCGTGCGGGTCGTCGTCGACTCGGGCCTGGCCCGGGAGCCCCGTACCGACCATGCCCGGGGCCTGAGCGCCCTGACCACCGTACGGGCCTCCCAGGCGGCCGGCCGGCAGCGTGCGGGAAGGGCCGGGCGGGAGGCTCCGGGGGCGGTGTACCGGTGCTGGGAGCAGGCCGAGGACGGGCGGCTCGCGCGCTTCCCGGCCCCGGAGATCAAGGTGGCCGACCTCGCGGCGTTCGCGCTCCAGGCGGCGTGCTGGGGCGACCCGGACGCCTCCTCGCTCGCCCTGCTGGACCCGCCGCCCGCCGGGGCGATGGGCGCGGCCCGCGAGGTGCTGGAGGCGATCGGGGCGGTGGACGCGCGGGGCCGGGTCACCGACCGGGGCGTACGGATGTCCCGGCTCGGGCTGCACCCCCGGCTGGCCCGCGCCCTGCTGGACGGGGCCCGGGAGGCCGGGGCGCGGCGGGCCGCGGAGGTGGTGGCGCTGCTGAGCGAGGAGCCGCCGAGGGAGTACGGGGACGATCTCGCGGCGGCGCTGCGGACCGCCCGCCGGGGGCAGGACGGGTACGCGGGGCGCTGGCGGCAGGAGGTGCGGCGGCTGTCGGCCCAGGTGGACGGCGTCTCCACCGGCGAACACCGCTCCGACGACGCCGTCGTCGGGCTCGTCGCCGCCCTGGCCTTCCCGGAGCGGGTGGCGCGGGCCCGGGGCGACGGGGCGTTCCTGATGGTGTCGGGGACGGGCGCGGAGCTGCGGGACGGATCGCGGCTGCGCAGCGCGCCCTGGCTGGCCGTCGCCGTCGCGGACCGGCCCTCCCACGCGGCCTCGGCCCGGGTGCGGCTGGCGGCGGTGGTCGACGAGTCCACGGCGCTGTCGGCCGCCGGGCGTCTGCGGGTGCGGGGCGAGGAGGTCCGCTGGGTGGACGGCGAGGTGGTGGCCCGGTCGGTGGACCGGGTGGGGGCGGTGGAGCTGGCGGTGCGGCCGCTGAGGCGGCCGGACCCGGAGCTGGTGCGCGGGGCCCTGGTGGAGGGGCTGCGGCGGGAGGGGCTCGGGTTGCTGCGGTGGACCCGGGACAGCGAGCAGTTCCGGCTGCGGCTGGCGTTTCTGCACCGGGTGGTGGGCCCGCCGTGGCCCGATGTGTCGGACGGGGCGCTGCTCGCGGAGACCGGGGCGTGGCTGGAGCCGGAGCTGTCGCGGGCGCGGCGGCGCTCCGACCTGGGCCGGATCGACGCGGGGCAGGCGCTGCGCCGGCTGCTGCCGTGGGCGACGGGCGAGGCGGTCCGGCTGGACGAGCTGGCGCCGGAGCGGATCGAGGTGCCGAGCGGCTCCCGTATCCGGGTGGAGTACGGCGGCGAGCAACCCGTACTGGCCGTGAAACTCCAGGAGTTGTTCGGGCTGGCCGAGACGCCCCGGGTGGCCGGGGAGCCGGTCCTGGTGCACCTGCTCTCCCCCGCTGGCCGGCCCGCCGCTGTCACGGCGGACCTGGCGTCGTTCTGGCGGGAGGGCTACAAGGCCGTACGGGCGGAGCTGCGCGGCCGCTACCCGAAGCATCCGTGGCCGGAGGACCCCGCGACCGTACAGGCGACGCGGCACACCTCGGCGCGGCTCAAGCGGTCGTAGCACCCTCCGGAGCGCTCGGGGCGCTCGGGCCGCTCCCCGGCCGCGCACCCGCCGGCCGCCGGGACCGCGCCTCCAGCCACAGCGCGAGCGCGAGCAGCCCGAGGCCCAGGCCCGAAAAGCCCCAGGGCAGGTAGGAGGTGAGGAGGAGGACCAGGAGGCGCTGGGAGCCGACCAGTTCGACGGTGTCGGCGATGTAGTCCTCGCGCATCTTCACATGGCCGGAGAACGCGGTGACGGTGTCCTTGGACATCCCCATCTTCTTCGCGTCGCGCAGCTCCTCCTCATGGATCTCCTCGCCGTTGACCGGGGCCCCGGTGACGGGCTCGACCCAGAACATGCGCTTGGTGGTGTACCAGCGGGTCATGCCGGTCTGCGCGATCTGCTCGGCGGTGACGCCCTCGATGGGCATCTTCTTCGGCATCGGGACCTTGGTCCACGGGATGGTCTGCTCGAAGTAGTAGACCTCCAGGCCGCGGAAGGTCTGCGTCCCCTTGTAGTGGATGGGGGCGGTGGTGCGGCTCTGGGCGTCGAAGTACGCGTAGTCCCGTTTCTCGGTGAGGAAGGGCCACTTGAACTCGATGCCCTCGCGGCGGACCGGGTCGCCGTCGACCATCTCGCCGGTGGCGTTGACGGGGGCCTGGGTGTGGGCGTCGAAGATGTAGCGCTCGGGGATCTCGGAGACCATCTTGCCGTCCGGGCCCTCGATGTAGGAGAGCGCGTCCCAGACGACGACATCCCGCCCGGCGCTGCGTTCGATCCTCTCGGACTCCTCCACGTTGCCCTTGAGCGTCTGGACGATGGTGACCTTCTCGACCTCCTTCGCCTTGAGGGTGGTGTAGTCGAGGAGGGTGGCGGGGGCCGCTTCCAGGACGACCGCCTGGTACTGGTCCGGCGGGACCTTGGCCAGCCGGGGGAAGGCGTACCAGCGCAGCAGCGGTGACAGGGCGGCGAAGAACACGGCGAAGGCCAGGAGTACGAGACCGGCTCGGCGGCGCATGGTGGTGGACCTCTCTCCCTCTGCGGTGCTGCTGCTTGGGGTTCTGCCTGCCGTCCCGGGCGTTCTCCGTCCGCTACCCCTTGGGGCCCGGGACCGTGGTGAGCAGGGGTTCGGGCGAGATCTCTCCGGCCGGGGCGCCGAGCGCGGAGATCGTGAACACGAGCGCGAGGGCGGCGGCCAGTCCGATGGCGGCGGCGACGAGGGCACGCATGCTCGACCTCCCGGGACGGTGAACTGACAGGGCGTCAGGGATGGGGCACCGTAGCAACCGGGGCGCGAGATGAGAACAGCGCCGACGACCCCCGCGCCGGTTGGGCGCGGGGGTCGTCGGCGGGGCGGTGGGTCAGGCTTCGGGCGTCGGCGTCGCTTCCGGGGCCTGGACGGTCAGCTCGATGACGACGGTGGCGCCGCCCTCGGCGGTGAGGAGCAGCTTGTACGTGCCCGGGTTCTCGTCGGCGAAGAGCGCCGGCAGCCGGAGCAGGCCCTCGGCGTCCGTCGTGAGGTCCAGGGTCCGCAGCGGCTTTCCGGCCGCGTCCTTGAAGTACGGGCCCTTGTCTTCGTCCAGGAGCCCCAGGCTGTCCTTGACCAGGGCGGCGGTGACGGCCACGCCGGCCGCCGGGGCGCCCTGGTGCGTGGCCCTGACGGTGACGGGGTCCGCGAACCGCGTGCCCGGCGCGGCGACGAGCGCCTTGTCGTCGGTCCGGACGATCGCGTCGGCCCGGCGGGCGGTGACGCTCGCCGCGAAGGTCAGGACGCGCGGCCTGGAGACGCCCGCGGTGGCGGTCACGGTGAACTCACCGGTCTTCTCGCCCGCCTTGAGCGCGGGGGCGGTGGCCGTGCCGTCCGCCCGGCTGATCACGATGGCGGTCTTCCGGCCGCCCTCGAAGAGCGCGCCGGTGTTCCCGGTGACGGTGAAGGTGACCGGCACCTTGGCCATGGGCGCGCCGAGCGCGTTCCTGGTGCGTACGGAGACGCGCTCGCCGAACGTCCCGCCCGCGGTGGCGCTGAGGGGGCCGGTGCCCGCGTTCTCCAGGGAGCCGAGGGTCTCGGACTGGGGCGGGGTCGGCTTCGGGGTGGTGGGCGGCGTGGGCTTCGGGCTGGGGCTGGTGGAGCCGTCGCCGGGCTTGGAGGGGCCGGGGCCCGGCTTCGTACCGCCCGGCTTGGAGGAGGGCGGCGGGGAGGGCTTCGTGCTCGGCGTCCCGTCCGGCCGGGGGCTGGGGCTGGGGCCGGGCGACGGGCTGCCGGTGCTGGGGGCGGTGGGCAGGACTCCGCTGCCGTCCGGGACCTCGTGCGTGCCGCGCTGGTAGTACGCGAACCAGGACCGGACCGTACGCAGGTACTCCGTCGACCGGTTGTAGCTCAGCACGGCCCGGTCGAGGTCGGCGGCGACGGCGAGGTCGCGGTCGCCCGCGCAGAGGTAGCGGCCGGCGGCGAGCGCGGCGTCGTAGATGTTGTTGGGGTCCTTGCGGCCGTCGCCGTTCGCGTCCTGGCCCCAGACCGCCCAGGTCGTCGGGATGAACTGCATCGGGCCGACCGCGCGGTCGTGGACGGCGTCGCCGTCGTACGCCCCGCCGTCGCTGTCCTTGATCAGGGCGAAGCCCTGGCCGTTGAGGGCCGGGCCGAGGATCGGGGAGAGGGTCGTGCCGTTGGCGTTGACCTGGCCGCCGCGAGCCTGGCCGGACTCGACCTTGCCGATCGCCGCGAGGAGCTGCCAGGGCAGCCGGCAGGCCGGGTCGGTTCCGGCGACGGTCCGCTCGGCCTGCTTGTACGCGGCCAGGACCGACGCCGGAATGCCCGCTTCCGCAGTGCCGGTGACGACCGGGAGGTTGCTGGACGAACCGGGCCTGTCGGGCGTGACGAGGGGCGGAAGGTCGGTGTAGTACGGCGAGTTGCCCGTGGCGGCGCCGTCCTGCGAGCCGTCCGACTCCTCGCCGGCCGCCTGCTGGTCGCCGCCGCCCGACGACGTCTCGGCCAGGGGCGCGGCGGGGGCCTGGGAGGCCGCGAGCGCCGCCACGGCGGCCGCTGCCACCGCGGTGGTCGTGGCTCCCTTGCGCAGACGTCGGCGCATGTGCGCTGCCATACGTTCCGGTCCCTCCCCCTCGACGGCTGTTCGCGCTCCCCAGCGCGAGGACTCAGGCGACACTACGGCACCTTGTGGCGTTCCAGCACCGGACCCTGACCGCTTCTTACGGTATTTTCACGTTCTCGTACGCACGTTGTCCGGGAGGGCAACACAGGGTGCCCTCCCGTTCCCGTCCGCTTGCCGTTCCGGCGTGTTCGTCGTTCCCGTACTCCCGCGCTCCCGCCCGCCGGCCCCTCCCTCCCTCCTGCCGTTGGCGCACTCCTGCCGCTGCCGCGATTCCGCCGGTCCCGCATACTTGCCGCCATGCCGTTCACGCTCAGTCATGCCGCCGCCGTGCTCCCGGCCATCCGCCGGGACGGGACCGCCCGTTGGCCGCTGGTCCCCTCGGCGCTGGTCGCCGGTTCGTTCGCGCCCGACGTCACCTACTTCGCGGACACGCTGATCCCCGGCGCCATGAAGTTCGGCTTCTTCACGCACACCGCCCTCGGCGTGGTCACCGTGAACGTGCTGATCGCGGCGGCGCTGGTGGCGGTCTGGGTGCTGCTGCGGGAGCCGTTGACGGCTCTGCTGCCGGTACGCGTACGGGGCCGCGTCCACGCCTTCGTACGGGGGCGGCGGTGGACCCGGGCGTCGTTCGGGCCCGTCGCCTGGCTGTGGTTCGGGTCCTCCGCCGCGCTCGGCGCGGCCACCCATGTGATCTGGGACGCGTTCACCCATCACAGCCGGTGGGGAACGGAGTTGCTGCCCTTCCTCAACCGGAGCTTCGGCGGTTTCCCCGGCTATCAGATCGCGCAGTACGGCAGTTCGGCGCTCGCCCTCGCCGTGCTCGCCCACTTCGTCGTCACCGGCCTGCGGCGCACTCCCGCGGCCCCGGCGCCACAGGCAGTCCCCGAGCTCGGACGCCGGGAGCGGTGGGGGGCGCTGGGCCTGCTGGCGCTGTGCGTGCTGCTCGGCGTCGTGCACCGGTGCGTGCGCTGGTACCTCCACTTCGGGCGGGTGGAGAGCCCGCTCGACATCATCCCGACCGCCTGTTTCGGCGCGGGCGCGGGCCTGGCGGCCGGGCTGCTGCTGTACGGGGTGTGGGTGCGGCTGCTCCTGAGGCGGCGGCTCGCCAAGGGCCCGGGGCCGGCCCCCGTAGCGGACGAGCACCGCACGGAAGCGCCGGCCGGCCGCACGTGAGGCGCACGGGTGCGGGCCCGGAACCACCTGGTGGTTCCGGGCCCGCACCCGCACACCGGCAGCGCGCCGGCGGCTCGGCTCAGTGCGCCGCCGACTCCCAGTCCCGGCCCACGCCGACCGAGACGTCCAGCGGGGCGCGGAGCTCGACCGCGTGCGCCATCTCGTGGCGCAGGATCTCCTCCACCCGGCCGCGCTCGCCCTTCGAGATCTCCAGGACGATTTCGTCGTGGACCTGGAGCAGCATCCGCGAGGTCAGCTTCGCCTCCCGCAGCGCCCGGTCCACCCGCAGCATCGCCACCTTCACGATGTCCGCGGCCGTGCCCTGGATCGGGGCGTTGAGCGCCATCCGCTCGGCGGCCTCGCGGCGCTGGCGGTTGTCGCTGTTCAGGTCGGGGAGATAGCGGCGGCGGCCCAGGATCGTCTCCGTGTACCCGGTGGCCCGCGCCTCCTCGACGACCCGGTGGAGATAGTCCCGTACACCGCCGAAGCGCTCGAAGTAGGTGTCCATCAGCACCCGGGCCTCGGCGGGCTCGATGTTGAGCTGCTGGGACAGGCCGAACGCGGACAGGCCGTAGGCCAGGCCGTAGGACATGGCCTTGATCTTGCGGCGCATCTCCGCGTCGACAGCGGTCTTCTCCACGCCGAAGACCTGGGAGGCGACCGTGGTGTGCAGGTCCTCGCCGGAGGTGAACGCCTCGATGAGACCGGCGTCCTCGGAGAGGTGCGCCATCACCCGCAGCTCGATCTGGCTGTAGTCCGCCGTCATCAGCGACTCGTAGCCCTCGCCGACGACGAAGCCCCGGCGGATCGCCCGGCCCTCGTCGGTGCGGACGGGGATGTTCTGCAGGTTGGGGTCCGTGGAGGAGAGCCGGCCGGTCGCCGCCACGGTCTGGGTGAACGTGGTGTGGATGCGGCCGTCGGGGGCGATCGACTTGATCAGGCCCTCGACGGTGACCCGCAGCTTCGCCTGCTCGCGGTGGCGCAGCATCAGGACCGGCAGCTCGTGCTCGGTCTGCGCGGCCAGCCAGGCCAGCGCGTCCGCGTCCGTGGTGTATCCGGTCTTGGTCTTCTTCGTCTTCGGCAGGCCCAGCTCACCGAACAGGATCTCCTGGAGCTGCTTGGGCGAACCGAGGTTGAACTCGCGGCCCACCGCCGCGTGCGCCTCCTTCACCGCCTGCTGCACGGTCCCGGCGAACTGCTGCTCCATGCCCTCCAGATGCGGCCGGTCGGCGGCGATCCCGTGTCGCTCCAGACGGGCCAGGAGGATCGAGGTCGGCAGCTCCATGTCGTGCAGCAGCTCGGCCGCGCCCACCTCCTTCAGCCGGGTCGTGAACGCGTCGCCCAGGTCGAGCACGGCCCGGGCCTGCGCCATCAGGGCGTCCGCCTCGGCCCGGTCGTCCGCGCCGAAGGCGAGCTGCCCGTCCGAGGAGGCGGCCGGGGCCAGCTCACGGCCCAGATACTCCACCGCCAGCGCGTCCAGGGCGAAGGAGCGGCGGCCCGGCTTCACCAGATACGCGGCGAGCGCGGTGTCCATGGTGACGCCTTCGAGCTGCCAGCCGTGCTCGGGGAAGACCCGCAGCACGTTCTTCGCGTTGTGCACGACCTTCGGCCGCTCGGGGTCCGCGACCCAGGCGGCGAACGCCCGCTCGTCGGCCTCCTCCAGCTGCGCCGGGTCCAGCCAGGCGGCGGCCCCGTCCGCGGCGGCGAGCGCGACCTCGGTGACCGTGCCGCTGCCCAGCGACCAGGTGTCGACCGTCGTCATGCCGAGCGGCTGCGCCGCATGGGCCTCCAGCCACGGCGCGACCTCGCCGGACCCGAGCACCGCACCGTCCAGCGCGATACCGGCCGCGGGCGCGGGCGGCTGGGCCTCGGCCGCACCCGGGTCGACGGCGAGCAGGCGCTCCCGCAGGCTCGGGTTGCGGATCTCCAGGACGTCCAGGACGCCGGTGACCGCCGTGCGGTCGTACGGAGCGCGCTCCAGGTCGGCCGGGGCCTTCGGCAGCTCCACATCCCGGACCATCTCCGTCAGCACGCGGTTCATCTTCACCGCGTCCAGGTGGTCCCGGAAATTCTGCCCGGCCTTGCCCTTGACCTCGTCGGCCCGCTCGACCAGCTCCGCGAACGAACCGAACTGGTTGATCCACTTCGCGGCCGTCTTCTCGCCCACCCCCGGGATGCCCGGCAGATTGTCCGAGGGGTCGCCGCGCAGCGCCGCGAAGTCCGGATACTGCTGCGGGGTCAGCCCGTATTTCTCCTCGACCTTCTCCGGGGTGAACCGGGTCAGCTCGGAGACCCCCTTGGTCGGGTAGAGCACGGTCACGTTCTCCGTGATCAGCTGGAAGGAGTCCCGGTCGCCGGTGACGATCAGCACCTCGAACCCGGCCGCCTCGGCCTGGGTCGCCAGCGTCGCGATGACGTCGTCCGCCTCGAACCCGTCCACCGCGAACCGGTCCGCGTGCATCGCGTCCAGCAGCTCGCCGATCAGCTCGACCTGCCCCTTGAACTCGTCGGGGGTCTTGGAGCGGTTCGCCTTGTACTCCGGGAACTCCTGGGCCCGCCAGGTCTTGCGGGACACGTCGAACGCGACCGCGAAATGCGTGGGCGCCTCGTCGCGCAGCGTGTTCGCCAGCATCGACATGAAGCCGTACACGGCATTCGTCGGCTGGCCCGCGCCGGTCGTGAAATTCTCCGCGGGCAGGGCGAAGAACGCCCGGTACGCCAGGGAGTGCCCGTCCATGAGGAGCAGGCGCGGTCGGTTGTCTGCCGTCTTCTTCGATGCCGTCTCAGCCACGCCCCCGATCCTGCCACGGCCCACTGACATTCCGGACCGGTACAGCTCGTGCGGCGCTCGCGCGCGGCTGAACCCGCGCCCGGCCGGGTGCGGTGTCGGTGGCACATGACAGGATCGGTACAGAGGAGAACGAGGAATACCGGGGAATCGGCAGCGGATCCCGGCGCAGACAGTGGAACCAGCGGAAGACGCGCTCGAAGGGGAGCAGCATCATGGCCACCAAGCCTCCGACCGGTGACCCGGTCCAGGACGCCCCGCAGGTCGAAGCGGCCCCGCACGCCGCCGCCGGGCTGCCCGCCGTCGCCCACTCCCTGCGCATCGCCCAGCAGCAGATGGGCGTGCGCCGCACCGCGCGGACCCTCCTCAAGGTCAACCAGAAGGACGGCTTCGACTGCCCCGGCTGCGCCTGGCCCGAGGGCGAGAGGCGGCACACCGCCGAGTTCTGCGAGAACGGGGCGAAGGCCGTCGCCGAAGAGGCGACGCTGCGCCGCGTGACCCCCGACTTCTTCGCCGCCCATCCGGTCGCCGACCTCGCGGAGCGCAGCGGTTACTGGCTGGGCCAGCAGGGCCGGATCACCCAGCCGGTGTACCTCCCCGAAGGCGGTGACCGGTACGAGGCGGTGACCTGGGAGCGCGCCTTCGCGATCATCGCGGAGGAGCTGACCGCGCTCGCCTCCCCCGACGAGGCCCTCTTCTACACCTCGGGCCGCACCAGCAACGAGGCCGCGTTCCTCCTTCAGCTCTTCGCCCGCGAGTTCGGCACCAACAACCTGCCGGACTGCTCCAACATGTGCCACGAGTCGTCCGGTTCGGCGCTCAACGAGACCATCGGCATCGGCAAGGGCAGCGTCTCCCTGGAGGACGTCCACCAGGCCGACCTGATCATCGTCGCCGGACAGAACCCGGGCACCAACCACCCCCGGATGCTCTCCGCCCTGGAGAAGGCCAAGGCCGCCGGAGCGAAGATCATCTCGGTGAACCCGCTGCCCGAAGCCGGCATGGAGCGGTTCAAGAACCCCCAGACGCCGCGCGGCATGCTCAAGGGCACAGCGCTCAACGACCTCTTCCTCCAGATCCGCATCGGCGGCGACCAGGCCCTCTTCCGCCTCCTGAACAAGCTGATCCTGGCCGCCGAGGGCGCTGTGGACACCGCCTTCGTCGCCGAGCACACCCACGGTTACGAGGAGTTCGCCCGGGCCGCCGAAGCGGCCGACTGGGACGAGACCCTCACCGCCACCGGCCTCACCCGCACTGAGATCGAGCAGGCCCTCGCCCTCGTCCTCGCCTCGCGGCGCACCATCGTCTGCTGGGCCATGGGCCTCACCCAGCACAAGCACTCCGTGCCCACCATCCGCGAGGTCGTCAACTTCCTGCTGCTGCGCGGAAACATCGGCCGCCCCGGCGCGGGAGTCTGCCCCGTGCGCGGCCACTCCAACGTCCAGGGCGACCGCACCATGGGCATCTTCGAACGGCCCGCACCGGCCTTCCTCGACGCCCTCGACAAGGAGTTCGGCATCACCTCGCCACGCCACCACGGCCTGGACGTGGTGCGCTCCATCCAGGCCCTGCGCGACGGCGAGGCCAAGGTCTTCTTCGCCATGGGCGGCAACTTCGTCGCCGCCACCCCCGACACCGCCGTCACCGAGGCCGCGATGCGCCGCGCCCGCCTCACCGTCCACGTGTCGACCAAGCTCAACCGCTCGCACGCCGTCACCGGCACCCGCGCCCTGATCCTGCCGACGCTCGGCCGCACCGACAAGGACGTCCAGGCGAGCGGCAAACAGTTCGTCACCGTCGAGGACTCCATGGGCATGGTCCACGCCTCACGCGGCAACCTCACCCCCGCGAGCCCCCACCTCCTGTCCGAGCCGGCGATCATCGCCCGCCTCGCCCGCGCGGTCCTCGGCGCCAACTCCCGTACGGACTGGGAGTCCTTCGAGCGGGACTACGCCGCCATCCGCGACCGCATCTCCCGCGTCGTCGCCGGCTTCGAGGACTTCAACGCCCGCATCGCCCGCCCCGGCGGCTTCACCCTCCCCCACGCCCCCCGCGACGAACGCCGCTTCCCCACCGCCACCGGCCGCGCCAACTTCACGGCGGCGCCCGTCGAGTTCCCCCGGCTCCCCGCCGGCAGGCTCCTGTTGCAGACCCTGCGCTCCCACGACCAGTACAACACCACGATCTACGGCCTCGACGACCGCTACCGGGGCATCAAGGGCGGTCGCCGCATCGTCATGGTCAACCCCGACGACGCCGCCGCCCTCGGCCTCCCGGACGGCTCCTACACCGACCTCGTCAGCGAGTGGAAGGACGGCGTGGAGCGGCGGGCCGAAGGCTTCCGCGTCGTCCACTACCCCACCGCCAGGGGCTGCGCCGCCGCGTACTACCCGGAGACCAACGTCCTGGTCCCGCTCGGCTCCACCGCCGACACCAGCAACACCCCCGCCAGCAAGTCCGTCGTCGTCCGCTTCGAGAACCCCCTCGACGGCTGAGAACCGCCACCCCCTAAGCGTCCGCTCAGTCGTCTGATATGAACAGTGCAGACAGCGATGAACCAGCGCAGACGATCGGAGCCGGACCCATGGGCGAGCACACAGCACCCCTCTTCCCGCAGGAAGTCATCGACGAGTACGCGGCCCTCGGCGTCGACCTCCCCGCCCTCTTCTCCGCCGGCCACCTCGGCGAACGCATGGGCGTGACCATCGTCGAGGCCGCCGCCGACCGCGTCGTCGGCACCATGCCCGTCGAGGGCAACACCCAGCCCTACGGCCTCCTCCACGGCGGCGCGTCCGCCGTCCTCGCCGAGACCCTCGGTTCCATCGGCTCCATGCTCCACGGCGGCGCGGGCAAGCTCGCGGTCGGCGTCGACCTGAACTGCACCCACCACCGCGGCGTCCGCAACGGCCTCGTGACCGGCGTCGCCACCCCCGTGCACCGGGGCCGCTCGACGGCGACGTACGAGATCGTCATCACCGACGACCAGGACAAGCGCGTCTGCACCGCCCGCCTCACCTGCCTCCTGCGCGACACCCCCCGCCCCGAAGCCGGCTGACCCCCGCAGCTCGTGGAACGGCCTGCCGCCCGAGACCGGCAGGCCGTTCGGAGCACAGGCGGTGACGCGGGAGCGGAGGCACGGGGGCTGCGGCGGCACGTCCCTGTCATGCGACGCGGCCGCCGACCGCATGACAGATCTGCCGGTGGAAGAAACCCCGGCTTTTCCCGCAATAGCAGAATTCGCGGAGTGCGGCGTCCGCCTCGGCCACCGTTCGGGGCGCGCGAGCCCGCCCGAATCCCCTCGCCGACGGAACTCACCACTCCGATCGCAGCGTCTCCTTCTCGGCGGAAATGCATATGCGACGAATGAGACAGACACCGGCAGCATCGAATATCCCATCCCGCACATTCTGGGTATACCCGCGGACAACGCCGCCCGCGCCCGCACCACCACATCCCGGACGGAGAACGGGATTCCGGATACGACGCCTTGCCAACTGCCTCCTGCATTGCGATTGACAACCCCCCGGGCCGGATGCACGATCATGCGATCCGAACCGCTGACAGGGTGGGCAGATGCAGACTTTCTGGGTGGCTGGCGGAATCGCATCGGTGATCGTGGCGTGTTTTTCGATTGCACTTAATTTGCGCAAACGGTTCACCGTGGTGACAGTCGAGGGAACCAGCATGGAACCCACCCTCTCGCCCGGGGACCGCGTCGTGGTGAAACGCCGCGCAATAGACCGGATCGAATCGGGCGACATTGTCGTCCTGCCCCCTCCCCCGACGCACAACAGCTACGAATCCCTTGACGGATCCGCCTGGAACATCAAACGCGCCGCCGCCGTCCCCGGTGATCCCGTCCCGGCCGGAATACCGGGCGCGGACGGTCTGACCGAGGTACCCGCCGGCTCCCTCGTGGTGTTCGGCGACAACCCCGACAGCATCGACTCCCGGCACCGGGGCCTCTTCCCCGCCGACCGGATGCTGGGCGTGGCGACCCGCAGACTGGGCGGCCCCGCACTGTGAGCGACGACCTGGGGCGACGTCCGCAGACCCCCGCGGTCCGCTTCGGACTCCTGGGGCCTCTGAGGATCACGCAGGACGGCCACCCGATCCACGTCCCCGCCGACAAGCAGCGAACCATCCTCGCGATGCTCATCGCCCACAGGGGAAGCGTCGTGCCGGTGCGCACGCTGACCGAAGAGATCTGGGGCAGCGCACCTCCCCGCTCGGCCGTGGCCAATCTGCGGACCTACATCATGCAACTCCGGCGGCTGCTGCGACCGCTGGACCGCCCGGAGCACATCCGGCTGGCCACAGCGCGCTTCGGATACACCCTCAGCATCGCCGACCACGAACTCGACTCCGCCCGCTTCGAAGCCCTCACCGAGCAGGGCCGGCGGGCGGCGGCACGCCAGGACATGGCCGAGGCGTCCCGGGCCTACCGCAGCGCCCTCGCCCTCTGGCAGGCGGAGCCCCTGGCAGACGTACCCCAGGGCCCCGTCCTGCGGGGCATCGCCGAGGAGCTCGGCGAGAACTGCGTCAACGCCTTCGAGAACCGCATCACCGCCGAACTCACCCTCGGCGAAGGCGCATCGCTGATCGAACCCCTGCGCAGGATCATCCGGAGACATCCGCTGCGCGAACGGCTGAGGAGCCAGCTGATGGTCTCCCTCTACCGCAGCGGCGACGCCGCCGCCGCGCTGACCGCGTTCGCCGACGCCCGGGGCGTGCTGCGCCACGAACTCGGCATGGACCCGGGACCGGAGCTCCTGGAAACCCACCAGGCCGTCCTGCGCCGCGACCCCTCGCTGTCACCCCTGCGCACCGCCGCCCGGGTGACCGGGGACACCACCGGGAAAACCACCGGACCCCGCCAACTCCCCCGCGAATCAGCGGTGTTCGTCGGCCGGGGCACGGAACGCGAACAGGCGCACAAGGCCCTGCGCGCCCAGGCCGGCGAGACCGTCGGAGCGCCGGTGGTCCTCTTCCACGGCCCCTCGGGCACGGGGAAGTCCGCTCTGGCCCTGCGCGTCGCCCACTCGGTGAGCAGCGCCTACCCCGACGGCAGGCTCTACGCCGACCTGCGGGGCGGCGGCCCGGGCGCCCGGCCGCTCGGACCGACCGAGGTACTGCGCCGATTCCTCAAGGCGCTGGACGTGCCGGGCCACGACGTACCCGACTCCGAGGACGAGGCGGCGGCCGCCTACCAGTCCGTACTGGCGGACAGACGCGTCCTGATCGTCCTCGACAACGTGCCCCCGGGCGACGGGGTGAACTCCCTCCTGCCCGCCGGCCCGCACTGCGCCGTGCTCATCACCGGCATCGGCGCCATGCCCACCCTGGACGCCGTCCGGATCCCCGTGCACCCCCTGACCGCGGAGCACTCCGTCAGCCTGCTCGCCGAGCTGATAGGCCGGGCCCGGGTCACCGCCGAACCCGGCCCGGCCGTGGAGATCGCCCGCCTGTGCCAGGGAAACCCGCTGGCCCTCAGCATCGTCGGCGCGCGCTGCACGAACCGCCCCGACCGGCTGCTCGCGGACGTCGCCGACCGGCTCCGCGACCCGGAGCAACGCCTCGACCAGCTCCAGGTAGCCGGCCTCACCATGCGCTCCGGATACACGCTCAGCTACGCCGCCCTGCCGCGCACCGGCCGCCGGCACTCCGCCGCGTTCGCCTTCAGACGCCTCGGCCTGCTGGACCGGCCCTTCGACGGGCAGCTCGCCGCGAAGACGATCGGCGCCACCCTGCCGGACACCGAACTCCTCCTGGAAGAGCTGCTCGCCGCGGGCCTCCTGCGGCCCGTGGGCCGGGAGCAGTTCGACATGCCCGTCCTCACCCGGCTCTTCGCCCGGGAACTGGCGGCCCGTGAGGACGTGCCCCCGTGAGCCTCCCGCGCCCGGACGGTCCGGCGGAACGGTGCTCAGGCGGCCGCGTCAGCGGGAGCGGATCCTCCGGACGTCTTGAGCCGGCAGCCGATCGGGGCGAAACCCCGGACGGCAGTCGCTTCAGCCCCGGTCAGGAGACCACGGCCCGCGCACCGTCCGTGTCGCGGTAGCCGTCCGCCTGGATGGAGAACAGCTTCGCGTACGTCCCCGCCCGCGCCATCAGCTCGTCGTGGCTGCCCCGTTCCACGATCCGCCCCTCCTCCAGCACCACGATCGTCCCCGCCTCCCGGACCGCGCCGAGCCGGTGGGACACCAGCAGACTGGTGCGCCCGGCACGCTGTTCGCGCAGCCCCCGGTGGATCTCGTACTCGGCCTCCGCGTCCAGCCCCGCGCTCGGCTCGTCCAGGATCAGCAGATCCCGCCGGTCGCGCAGCAGCGTGCGGGCCAACGCGAGCCGCTGCCACTGCCCGCCCGACAGGGCCACACCCGCCTGCCCGCCCTCCTCGTCATCCGCCTGATCGGTAAAGATCCGGCTCAGCAACGTGTCGTAGCCACGGGGCAGCGCCGCGACCGCACCGTCCGCCCCCGCCCGCCGGGCCGCCTCCTGAAGCCGCCCCCGGTCCGGCAGGGCCTCCAGGTCGCCCACGCCGATGTTCTCGGCGGCGGTCAGGTCGTAGCACATGTAGTCCTGGAAAAGGACGCTCATACGACGCCGCAGCTCCTCCGGAGGCACGTCGCGGATGTCCACCCCGTCCCAGAGGATGTCCCCCCTGGTCGGATCGTAGAACCGGCACAGCAGCTTGATCAGCGTGCTCTTGCCCGCCCCGTTGAGCCCCACCAGCGCGACCGAACTCCCCTTGGCCAGCGTCAGGTCGACCCCCCGGAGGATCCACGGGTGGTCCTCGTCGTAACGGAACCAGACGTCCCGCAGCTCGATCCGGGCTCTCAGCTCGGGCAGGTCCCGGACCACCGCCGAGGGCCGGACGGGCAGGTCGTCGGGAAGGGAGGTCACCTTGTCGTGATAGCCGAACACCAAAAGCGCCTGGTGCGCGAGAGCCACGTTGTCGACCAGACCGGCCAGCGCCGCCTGGGTGCCGGCCACCGCCGCGACGAACGCCGTGACGTCGCCGACGCTCAGCGAACCCCGCGCGGCCGCGTGCACGGCCCACAGCAGCCCCACGGCCGCCACCAGAGTGGACAGCAGCGCCAGCAGCGACTGCGTACGCGCCTCGCGCCGGTCCAGCGCCCGCTCCCCCGACTGCCGGACCGCCAGCTCACCGAGCATCCGCTCCCGCAGGAAATCCCCCAGCCCGAACAGCCTCGTCTCCTTGGCGCCCCGGACATCGGTGATCAGCAGCGAATAGAAGATCTCGCGCCGGGCCGACGCCGACACACCCGCCAGCATCGTCACCCGCTGCCTCGACAGCACCAGCCGCGCGATCAACGCCGGCACCGCGGCCGCCGACACCAGACCGGCCATCACCGGGCTCAGCAGAGTCAGCGTCCCCAGCAGGCTGACCAGCGTGATCACATTGCGCACGGTGTCGAACAGCCCCGTGGTGACCGGCCCCATCGCACCGCCCGACGCCTGCAACGCCATGCTCAGGTCATTGCGGAACTCCGGGTTCTCGAACCTCGACAGACCACGGAAACCGTTGATCGAACTGTAGAGCCGGTCCTGCATCAAACGGTCGAGCCTGCGGGCCAGTTCGTTCTGGAGATACGTCGACAGATGCGGCAGCACACCCGCCGCGAGCCCCACCGCCGCCAGCATCACCGTCCACCGGACCACCTCGTCCGCACGGCCGGCGGCGAGGTCGTCGACGATGAACTTGGTGAACCACGCGGTCGCGGTCGGAAGAAGACCCGAAACCACCATGATCAGGAGATACACCGCCGCCGGCAGCCGCCCGGCCCGCCAGCACAGCAGCCAGGCCGCCACGAGGTACCTCAGCAGCCACCGCGAGCCCCTGCGCTCACCGGCGGCCCCGGCGATCGGCCGCACCGCGGTCACACCGCCGCCGCCGGCTCGCCCAGCGCCTCCAGATCCGCCTCCGCCCGCACCACGACACCGTCCGGGCCGACCACCAGGAACGTCGGGAACGCCCCGATCTCCAGGGCGCTCACCACCTCGGCGGCCGCCGCGTCCCGTATCACCACCGCGTCGTGGGCCACATGCGCCGCCAGCTCGTCCGCCCGGGGCCCCTCGCCGGAAACCACCGCCAGCGCCCCCCGTCCGCGCGCCCGTGCCGCGAACCGCGGCGCGTGCTCGTGGCAGGTCCCGCACCGCGCGTCGAAGAAGGCGACCAGAGCGGGCTTGTGCGCGGCCGCCGCCTCGGGCAGCGCGCGGCCCACCAGGACACCGTGGTCGTACGGCGTGAACGACGGCCCGACCGCGAGCCGTTCCAGCTCGGCCGTGTGCTCCCGCAGCCTGCGCAGCACCGCGAACGTCAACACCAGGTCGAACACGCACAGCACCCCGACCAGCACCACGGCCGCAACAACGAACGTCATGAGAACCACCTCAGTCGCACCGGCTCACTCACCCACGGCCGGCATCACAGGTCGAGACGAGAAAAGGGACATCAGATCGTCGAGGCGCACCACCAGGAACACCCCGAGCACGGCCGCCACCCCGGCGACGGCCACACCACCGGCATGCGCCGGCCACGCCGCCCCGGCGCCCAGGGCGGCGGACGCCAGCCCTCCGGCGCCCGCCACCGCGAGGATCAGGTTGCGCACGACATGGACCCGCCCCAGCGGAGCGGACGACGCCCCGAAACACCGGCAGGGAGCGGAACCGCCGGCACGCAGCGCCAGCACGATCCCCGCCGCGAAGGCGCAGAGCAGGAGTACCGCCGCCAGGAACCCGGCGGGAACCGTGCCCGCCGGAACCAGCAGCGCCAGGACCAGGAACTCGACACCGACCACCACGGCCGCGCACACCCGCGACACGCGCCGGGAGAAAAGCCCCAGCCGCACCACCGAGCCAGCGAATTCGCGATAGGCGGCCGCACTGCGGATCTTCCCGGCGAACGCCGCCAGGAATACCCCCGCCAGCAGAATCCGGCAGAACAGCACGAGATACGTCATGTGATCAACCCCCCGGGCTCCCCGGATCCGGCAGAACCGCCGGCGCGGACGCCGTCGTGCGCCAGGCGGGACGCACGGCGGCACTCACCAGCAGCCTCAGCAACCGATGTAACGGACGCTGGTGCACTTGCCGCACGACGTCCGGCCACCGACCACGTGACAGAGCCGGTAGATCTTCCGCCAGTCGGCCGTGCAGAAGCAGTACTCCCAGAAACTCGTATCCGCCGAGGCGTTCGCCTTCGGAACCAGACGTGCGAGCACCCGGTCACCCACACGGTTGATCACAGAATTCATGAGCCATTCCTCCCACAGGCCGCGAACAGAGACCCCCGGCGCTCCGCTCGGCGAGCCCCGCGCCGGGAGATCCGCACGCTACGGACACGCCGTAGAACGACCCATACAGCCGGGCTACAACGCGGCGTCCGCACGGCCGGCCACCGCCCGGGCCGCACCGCATTCCGGACCGGGCGGACCCATATCCGTAACGCGATACGGGAAGTTGACGGGAACGCACGGTCAACACCCTTGACCGCCGCACCCGTTCCATGACCTGCTGCAACAGCAGAAACCAGCCTCGCGACGCATTCCACATATCCCACACATGTAACACTGCGTAACATGTGTGCAATACACGAAAAACACCACACCCCCACCCCCGCACCCCCGGGCAGGCATCCCCCCGCACCCCTTGCGCCCCGATTCGTGCGACAGCACCAAGATCACCCCAAGCCCCTTAGCAGAGCTGCGGGTTCTCACTATGTGGGCACTTCACCGCTCGGGCAAAAGCCGTACACCTCCACAGTGCGGTCAACAAGCCTTCCCCACGGCATAACAAGACAGTCACATCATCAGCGGACCCATCCCGCACCCCCTCGGCTGCGCTTAGAGTCACCGCCAGTCACCGCGCCGCCGGGCGCCTCTGCTGCACAGCCCCAGCACCACCCCAGTACGGCCCCGGCGAACTACACCGCACCTCACGCCAGAGGAGCGCCGCGCCAGGGAAAGGACCCTCTCGTGCGACACCGTTCTTTGCTCATACTCACCGCAGTGCTCACCACCGGAGCACTGACGCTCACCGCCTGCGGGTCGCGCGACGACAGCAGCAAGGGCAGCGGCGACAGCGGTGGCAAGACCACCGTCGTCATCGGTGTCGACGCACCCCTCACCGGCTCCCTCTCCGCGCTCGGCCAGGGCATCAAGAACTCCGTGGACCTCGCGGCCAAGACCGCGAACAAGAACAACGAGGTCCCCGGCATCGAGTTCAAGATCGAAGCCCTCGACGACCAGGCCGTCCCCGCCTCCGGACAGGCCAACGCCACCAAGCTCGTCGGCAACACGGACGTCATCGGCGCAGTCGGCCCCCTGAACTCCGGCGTCGCCCAGTCCATGCAGGGCGTCTTCGAGAAGAGCGGCGTCGCCCTCGTCTCCCCCGCCAACACCAACCCCGCCCTCAGCCAGGGCGACAACTGGGGCAAGGGCGAAATCAAGCGCCCCTTCAAGACCTACTTCCGCACCTGCGCCACCGACGTCGTCCAGGGCAAGTTCGCCGCCCAGTACCTCTACAACGACGCCAAGAAGAAGAAGGTCTACGTCGTCGACGACAAGCAGACCTACGGCGCCGGCCTCGCCGCCATCTTCTCCGCGGAATTCAAGCGCCTCGGCGGCAAGGTCGTCGGCACCGACCACGTCACCGTCAAGGAGACCGACTTCTCCAGCACCGCCGACAAGGTCAAGTCCTCCGGCGCCGACTCCGTCTACTTCGGCGGCCAGTACCCCGAGGGCGGCCTCCTCTCCGACCAGATCAAGAAGACCGGCGCCAAGATCCCCACCATGGGCGGCGACGGCATCTTCGACCCCGCGTTCATCAGCGCCTCCGGCGTCGCGAACGACAGCGACCTCGCCACCTCCATCGGCTACCCCGTCGAGGCCCTCCCGACCGCCAAGAAGTTCATCGCGGACTACAAGGCAGCCGGCTACAAGGACGCCTACGCCGCATACGGCGGCTACTCCTACGACGCCGGCTGGGCCATCATCCAGGCCGTCAAGACCGTCGTCGCCGACAACGACGGCAAGCTCCCCGACGACGCCCGCGCCAAGGTCGTCGAAGCCCTCGGCAAGGTCTCCTTCGACGGCGTGACCGGCTCCGTCGCCTTCGACGAGAACGGCGACACCACCAACAAGCAGCTCACCGTCTACGAGGTCCAGAAGGGCGCCTGGAAGGACGTCAAGAGCGCCACGTTCGAAGACTGACCCACCAGCACCACCCCGCCCCACCTGACCCACACCGCGCGAGGGCGCAAACAGCGCCCTCGCGCGGAGTCATATCCGACAAGCTCATCGGAGGCCCTGCGGTGCACGAACTGCCGCAACAGCTGGCCAACGGCCTTGCCCTCGGCGCCCTCTATGGCCTCATAGCCATCGGGTACACCATGGTGTACGGCATCGTCCAGCTCATCAACTTCGCCCACGGCGAGATCTTCATGATCGGGGGCTTCGGCGCCCTCACCACCTACATCATGCTCCCCAGCGGAACGACCCTCCTCGTCGCCATCCCGCTCATGATCATCGGTGGTGCCATCGCCTCCGTCGCCGTGGCCACCGCCGCGGAACGGTTCGCCTACCGGCCCCTGCGCGGCGCCCCCCGCCTCGCCCCGCTCATCACCGCGATCGGCCTCTCGATCGTGCTCCAGCAGCTCATCTGGGGCTTCTACCCCGACGCCAAAAAGCCCCGCAGCTTCCCCGAATTCCAGGGCGAGTCGTTCAAACTGCTCGACAACCTCTACCTCCAGCGCGCCGACGCCTTCGTCCTCGTCCTCGCCCCGCTCTGCATGCTCGCCCTCGGCCTCTTCGTCGCCAAGAGCCGCAGCGGCCGCGCCATGCAAGCCACCGCCCAGGACCCCGACACGGCCAAGCTCATGGGCATCAACACCGACCGCATCATCGTCATGGCCTTCGCCATCGGCGCCGCGTTCGCCGCCGTCGCCTCCGTCGCCTACGGCCTCGACAAGGGCCAGATCAACTTCGAGATGGGCTTCGTCCTCGGACTCAAGGCATTCACCGCCGCAGTCCTCGGCGGCATCGGCAACATCTACGGAGCCATGGTCGGCGGCGTCGTCCTCGGCCTCGCCGAAGCCCTCTCCATCGCCTACATCGAAGAAATCCCCGGCATGCAGCAGCTCGGCGGCGGCGCCTGGGCCAACGTCTGGGCCTTCGTACTCCTCATCGTCGTCCTCCTCGTCAGGCCACAGGGCCTGCTCGGCGAGCGCGTCACGGATCGGGCGTGATACCGATGACCACCAACACCAACGAGACGACGCCCGTCCTCGCCATCCCCGCGCCCGCGGCCCGCACAGCCACCACCGCGAGCGCCGCACTCACCATCGGCACCACCTTCCTCGCCTGGACCTGGACCTCCGCCTTCCCCGGCGACCTCACCGTCACCGGCTACCCCGGCGGCCTCCAAGTCCTCACCCTCGTCGGAGCAGCACTCACCCTGCTCTTCGCCGCAGCCGGCTACGGCACCCGCGGCCTGCGCTGGCTCAACCCCGCCCAGAGCAACAACGCGACCTTCCTCCTCGCCCTGGGCACCTTCGCCACCACCTGGTTCGCCACCCTCGCCATCGCCATCGAACTCGGCGGACTCGCCAACCTCGAACCCGGCGGCTTCGCCGCCATGGCAGCCTCCCTCCTCACCGTGATCGCCGCCCTGGGACTCCCCCTCGACCGGCACACCAAGGAATCCCTGCCCGAGTGGAACTGGGCCGTAGCCGCCCCCACCCTCGTCATCGGCTACACCCTCTGGCGCACCATCCGCCTCGGCCCCAACACCCGCAAGGCCAAACGACCCATCGAGCTCCCCTCCTGGGCCGAAATCCTCATCATCGTCGCCGCCTTCGGCATCGGTCTCTACGTCGTCACCTACGGCATCGACACCGAATACGCCGAACTCTTCACCGGCTACATGATCATCACCGCGTTCGCCGTCACCGCGCTCTTCAAAGCCGGCCTCACCGCACGCCTCTCCGCACTCACCACCAAATACCGCTCCATCGCCGTATCCGCGGCCTTCGTCGCCGCGGCAGCCTTCCCCTTCACCCAGAACACCGACCAGTTCACCCTCATCGCGGTCAACATCCTCATCTTCGCGACCGTCGCACTCGGACTGAACATCGTCGTCGGCCTCGCCGGACTCCTCGACCTCGGATACGTCGCCTTCCTCGGCGTCGGCGCCTACACAGCCGCCCTCGTCTCAGGCACCACCGCATCCGCCTTCGGCGTCCAGTTCCCCTTCTGGGCCTCCGTCCTCACCGGCGCCTTCGTCTCCCTCATCTTCGGCGTCATCATCGGAGCACCCACCCTCCGCCTCCGCGGCGACTACCTCGCCATCGTCACCCTCGGCTTCGGAGAAATCTTCCGCATCGCCGTCGGCAACCTCGACGGAGTCTCAGGCCCCCGCATCACCAACGGCCCCAACGGCGTACCGAACATCCCCGACCTCAACTTCTTCGGGTACAACTTCGGCGAATCCCACACCATCCTGGGCTTCGAACTCGGCTCCTACGCCAACTACTACCTGCTCATGCTGCTCGCGATGATCCTCGTGGTCGTCGTCTTCAGCCGAGCCGGCAGCAGCCGCATCGGCCGCGCCTGGGTCGCCATCCGCGAAGACGAGACCGCCGCCACCGCCATGGGCATCAACGGCTTCCGCACCAAACTCATCGCCTTCGCCCTCGGCGCCACCCTCGCCGGCATCGCCGGCACCGTCCAGGCCCACGTCCAAAGCACCGTCGTCCCCGAGATGTACGTCTTCGCCGGACCCGTGCCGCCCAACTCCGCCTTCCTCCTCGCCGCCGTCATCCTCGGCGGCATGGGAACCATCAGCGGACCCCTCATCGGCGCCACGCTCCTCTACATGATCCCCGCGAAGCTCCAGTTCCTCCAGGACTACCAGCTCCTCGGATTCGGCCTCGCACTCATCCTGCTCATGCGCTACCGCCCCGAAGGGCTCATCGCCAACCGGCGCGCCAAGCTGGAATACCACGAGACCGGCCAACTCGACGTACCCGACGAAACCCTGGCCGGCACCACCTCCGGCACCACGAAGGCGGGGGCGTGACCACCATGACCACCACCACGACCAACACCGCCACCACCGTCCTCGACGCCAGCGGGGTCACCATGCGATTCGGCGGACTCACCGCCGTACGCAACGTCGACCTCACCGTCAACGCAGGCGAGATCGTCGGCCTCATCGGCCCCAACGGCGCAGGCAAGACCACCTTCTTCAACTGCCTCACCGGCCTCTACGTCCCCACCGAGGGCAAGGTCAGCTACAAAGGCACCGTCCTGCCCCCCAAGCCCCACCTCGTCACCCAGGCAGGCATCGCCCGCACCTTCCAGAACATCCGGCTCTTCGCCAACATGACCGTCCTGGAAAACGTCCTCGTCGGACGCCACACCCGCACCAAAGAAGGTCTCTGGTCCGCCCTCCTGCGCGGCCCCGGCTTCAAGAAGGCCGAAGCCGCCTCCCACGCCCGCGCCATGGAACTCCTCGAATTCATCGGACTCCAGGACAAGGCCGACCACCTCGCGCGCAACCTCCCCTACGGAGACCAGCGCAAACTGGAAATCGCCCGCGCCCTCGCCAGCGACCCCGGACTCCTCCTCCTCGACGAGCCCACCGCAGGCATGAACCCCCAGGAAACCCGCGTCACCGAAGAACTCATCTTCGCCATCCGGGACCAAGGCATCGCCGTACTCGTCATCGAGCACGACATGCGCTTCATCTTCAACCTCTGCGACCGCGTCGCCTGCCTCGTCCAGGGCGAGAAACTCGTCGAAGGCACCCCCAACGTCGTCCAGGCCGACGAACGCGTCGTCGCCGCCTACCTCGGCACGCCCTTCGAAGGCGCACCCGGGCAGGAAGAAGTCGCCGAGGTCGAAGCCGCCGAAGCGCACAGCAACACCCGCACGGAAGGGGAAACCCAGTGACCGCCCTGCTCGAGGTCGAAGACCTCCGCGTCGCCTACGGCAAGATCGAAGCCGTCAAGGGCATCTCCTTCAGCGTCGAAGCCGGCCAGGTCGTCACCCTCATCGGCACCAACGGCGCCGGCAAGACCACCACCCTGCGCACCCTCTCCGGGCTCCTCAAGCCCTCCGGCGGCCGCATCACCTTCGACGGGAAACCCCTCGGCAACGTCCCCGCCCACAAGATCGTGGCACTCGGACTCGCCCACTCCCCCGAAGGCCGCCACATCTTCCCCCGCCTCAGCATTGCGGAGAACCTCCAGCTCGGAGCGTTCCTCCGCACCGACAAGGCAGGCATCGAGAAGGACATCCAGCGCGCCTACGACCTCTTCCCCATCCTCGGGGAACGACGGAAGCAGGCGTCCGGCACCCTCTCCGGCGGCGAACAGCAGATGCTCGCCATGGGACGCGCCCTGATGTCCCAGCCCAAGCTGCTCATGCTCGACGAGCCCTCCATGGGCCTCTCCCCGATCATGATGCAGAAGATCATGGAGACCATCGTCGAACTCAAGGCGTCGGGCACCACGATCCTGCTCGTCGAACAGAACGCCCAGGCCGCCCTGTCCCTCGCGGACCAGGGCCACGTCATGGAGGTCGGCAAGATCGTCCTCTCGGGCCCCGGCTCGGACCTGCTCCACGACGAGTCCGTCCGCAAGGCGTACCTCGGCGAGGACTGACCCTCCGGCACGTACGCGAGAGGCCCGCACCCGGTTCACCCCGGTTGCGGGCCTCTCGCTTTCGTACGCTTCTCCGTACGTACGCGGCTACTCGGCCGCCTTCTTCTTCTCCTCGGCGTCCGCGATCAGCGCCTCCGCCAACTGCTGCATCGACATCCGGCGATCCATCGACGTCTTCTGGATCCACCGGAACGCGGCCGGCTCGGAGAGCCCGTAATCCGTCTGCAGGATGCTCTTCGCCCGGTCCACCAGCTTCCGCGTCTCCAGCCGCTGCGACAGGTCCGCGATCTCGCTCTCCAGCGCCTTCAGCTCCGCGAACCGCGACACCGCCATCTCGATGGCCGGCACCACGTCGCTCTTGCTGAACGGCTTCACCAGATACGCCATCGCCCCGGCGTCCCGGGCCCGCTCGACCAGGTCGCGCTGCGAGAAGGCGGTGAGCATGAGGACGGGCGCGATGGACTCCTCGGCGATCTTCTCGGCGGCGGAGATCCCGTCTAGGACCGGCATCTTCACATCGAGGATCACCAGATCCGGCTTGTGCTCCCGGGCCAGCTCCACGGCCCGCTGCCCGTCGCCCGCCTCACCGACGACGGAGTAGCCCTCCTCCTCCAGCATCTCCTTGAGGTCGAGGCGGATGAGGGCCTCGTCCTCGGCGATGACGACGCGGGTCGTCAGCGGCGGGACGTGCGACTTGTCGTCGTCGACGGCGTCTACGGGCTGGGGCGACTCGGGGGTGGTCACGGGGCTCCTTGAGATGGGGCAGATACTGCTGCCACGAGCCTACCTAGCTCCTGTAAGGTAGTGACGCGCAGGGCAGCAATGACCCTTCCTTTCTAAGGCCCCAGTACTCCAACTGGTTAGAGAGGCCGCTCTCAAACAGCGGACAGTGTGGGTTCGAATCCCACCTGGGGCACTTATCCTTGGATTCCAAGGCGCAAGGCGGTTCGGCGAACTTCACTTGATCTGAGTACGCGTGCCCCATTCCACGCCGAGTTCGCCGGGTGCGCGACGAAAATCGGCGGCATGTACGACATGGGAACCCGCGAGCGGGCACTGGCTCTGGTCGCGCAGGGCCGCAGCCTCAATTCCGTGAGCAAGCAGACCGGCATATCGCGCGCCGCGATTCGCTCCTGGCAAACCCGCCTCGAACCGCTCGACCCGAATCGGGGCAAGCCGTGCCCAAGGTGCGCCGACGCGCCCGCGGCGATCGAGAACCCGTCCTCGTACGCCTACTTACTGGGTCTCTATCTCGGAGACGGCTGCATCAGCGCCGCCAAGCGGGGGGTGTACTCCCTGCGCATCGCGTGTGCTGACGCGTGGCCGGGGCTGATCGATGCCTGTGCCGAAGCCATTCAGATCGCACGGCCGCACAACAAGGTCTGCCGGGTGGCAAGTGTGGGTTGCCAGTACGTCACTTCCTTCAGCAAACACTGGCCCTGCCTCTTCCCCCAGCACGGCCCCGGCAAGAAGCACGACCGCAGGATCATCCTGGAGCCGTGGCAGCAGCAGATCGTGGACGCCCACCCCTGGGAATTCATCCGCGGCCTCATCCACTCCGACGGGTGCCGCATCACCAACTGGGCCACACGCATGGTTCGCGGCGAAAGCAAGCGCTACGAATACCCCCGGTATTTCTTCACCAACAAGTCCGACGACATCCGCAAGCTCTTCAGCGACACCCTCACCGCCGTAGGCGTGGAGTGGACCACCCTCGCACGCGGCAGCAAGCCGCTGAACATCTCCGTAGCCCGACGTGCATCCGTAGCCCTCATGGATGCGCACGTCGGGCCGAAATACTGAGCCGAGCCTGAGCCGCCCTACTTCGGGCTGTCGTCCTCGCCGATGTGGTGGACGCGGACCAGGTTCGTCGAGCCTGCCACGCCGGGCGGGGAGCCGGCGGTGATCACCACGATGTCGCCCTTCGCGCAGCGGCCGATGCGGAGGAGTTCCTCGTCGACCTGGGCGACCATCGCGTCCGTGGAGTCGACCTTCGGGCCGAGGAAGGTCTCCACGCCCCAGGTGAGGTTGAGCTGGGCGCGGGTCGCTTCGTCGGGGGTGAAGGCGAGAAGCGGGATGGGTGAGCGGTAGCGGGAGAGGCGTTTCACCGTGTCGCCGCTCTGGGTGAAGGCGACGAGGAACTTGGCGCCGAGGAAGTCGCCCATCTCGGCGGCGGCCCTGGCGACCGCGCCGCCCTGGGTGCGGGGTTTGTTGCGTTCGGTGAGGGGCGGGAGGCCCTTGGCGAGGATGTCCTCTTCTGCGGCTTCGACGATGCGGGACATGGTGCGCACGGTCTCGATGGGGTATTTGCCGACGCTGGTCTCGCCGGAGAGCATGACGGCGTCGGTGCCGTCGATGATCGCGTTGGCGACGTCGGAGGCTTCGGCGCGGGTGGGGCGGGAGTTGTCGATCATCGAGTCGAGCATCTGGGTGGCGACGATGACGGGTTTGGCGTTGCGCTTGGCGAGCTTGATGGCGCGCTTCTGGACGATGGGGACCTGTTCCAGGGGCATTTCGACGCCGAGGTCGCCGCGGGCGACCATGATGCCGTCGAAGGCGGCGACGATGTCGTCGATGTTGTCGACGGCCTGGGGTTTTTCGACTTTGGCGATGACGGGGAGGCGGCGGCCTTCTTCGTCCATGATGCGGTGGACGTCGTCGATGTCGCGGCCGGTGCGGACGAAGGAGAGGGCGATGAGGTCGGCGCCGGTGCGCAGGGCCCAGCGGAGGTCGTCGATGTCCTTTTCGGAGAGGGCGGGGACGGAGACGGCGACGCCGGGGAGGTTGAGGCCCTTGTTGTCGGAGACCATGCCGCCTTCGATGACGGTGGTGTGGACGCGGGGGCCGTCGACGTCGGTGACTTCGAGGGTGACGCGGCCGTCGTCGACGAGGATGCGTTCGCCGGTGGTGACGTCGGCGGCGAGGCCGTCGTAGGTGGTGCCGCAGATGTCGCCGTCGCCTTCGTTCTCGAGGGGTTCGACGGTGATGGTGAAGGTGTCGCCGCGTTCAAGGAGTACGGGGCCTTCGCGGAAGCGTCCCAGGCGGATCTTCGGGCCTTGAAGGTCGGCGAGGATGCCGACGCTGCGGCCGGTTTCTTCGGATGCTTTGCGTACGTGGTGGTATCGCTGCTCGTGTTCGGTGTAGGAGCCGTGGCTGAGGTTGAAGCGGGCGATGTCCATTCCCGCTTCGACCAAGGCTTTGATCTGGTCGTATGTGTCGGTGGCGGGTCCCAGGGTGCAAACGATTTTCGCTCGGCGCATGGTTCGAGCCTAAACCTTACCTACGGGTAGGTATTTGGCTCGGCATGACACCTCAACAACCTTTGGGTGAAGGGTTATTGACAAGTGTTGAATTGTGCGGTGGTGCGCTCTGATGAGCGTTTATCCGAGGTTCGGGGGGATGAGGGTGAAGGAGGCTTCGACCTGGGCGTCGACGTTCTGGCGTACGGGTTCGAGGTCGATGGGGGCGGCGTCGGCGGCTGCTTCCGCGCCTGCCGCTCCGTAGGGCATGGCCTGGGCGAAGGCGGCGCGGCCGAGGGGGCCGTGGTGGGTGCCGGTGTCGCTGAGTTCGAGGAGGGCGCCGAGGCGGGTGTCGAGGGCTTCGGCGTATTCGCGGGCGCGTTGGAGGGCTTCGCGGACGGCTTGGCGCCTGGCGGCGGCGTGGTGGGGGGAGGTGGGGCGCAGGGACCACCAGGGGCCGTCGACGCGGGCGAGGTCGTGGTCGGCGAGGCGGGCGGTGAGTTCGCCGAGGGTGGTGAAGTCGTTGAGGGTGACGGTGAGTTGGATGTGGCCGTGGTAGGTGCGGATGCGTTCGCCGCGGCCGTGGCGGGTGAGTTCGGGGCTGAGGGAGAGGGTGCCGGTTTCGAGTTTTTCGATGGTGTCGCCGTAGCTCTTGATGAGGTCGAGGGTGGTGGTGTTGCGGTGGGTGAGGCTGTCGAGGGTGGTGCGGCGGTCGGTGCCTCGGGCGGTGAGGGTGATGGTGATGTGGGCGATTTCGGGGTCGACTTCGAGGTGGGCTTCGCCGCGGACGGTGACGTGGGGGGTGTCGGGGGTTCCGTAGGGGTGGTGGGTGGTGGTGGGCGCGGGTGTGGGGGTTTCGGTCATGCGTTCACTGTGGCATGGCGGGTGGTTGTGGAGGGGGTGTGTCGGGTGGTCATCGGATCGAAACCTGCGTGGGGTGTCGCGTGGAATGTGGACTGGGCCAGAATCTACGCGCGTTGCCCGTACTGAACGAGGAGTGAGTGAGCGATGTCGTTGAACCCCTTGGACCGTAGGACGTTTCTGGGCCGTTCGGCTGCTGCCGGTGCGGGTGTGGCGATGGCGGGCGGTGCGGTGGTGGGGGCGGCCGGTGGGGCTCGGGCGCATGGTCACGGGCATGGCTCCGGGCTGGGTCATGGGCGGCCGGGCAAGCGGTATTCGTTCACGGTGATGGGCACGACGGATCTGCACGGGAACGTCTTCAACTGGGACTACTTCACCGACAGGGAGTACGACGACGCGGCCCGCAACGACATCGGGCTGGCGAAGATCTCGACGTTGGTGGACCGGGTGCGGCGGGAGAAGGGGCGGCGGAACACGCTGTTGATCGACGCGGGTGACACGATCCAGGGCACGCAGTTGTCGTACTACTACGCGAAGGTCGATCCGATCACGGCGCGTCGTGGTCCGGTGCATCCGATGGCGAAGGCGATGAACGCGATCGGTTATGACGCGGCGGCTCTGGGGAATCACGAGTTCAATTACGGGATTCCGGTGCTGCGGAAGTTCGAGGAGCAGTGTGATTTTCCGCTGCTGGGGGCGAACGCGCTGGATGCGAGGACGTTGCGGCCGGCGTTCGCCCCGTATGTGATCAAGCGGTTGCGGACGCCGTTCGGGCGTGATGTGCGGGTGGCGGTTCTGGGGTTGACGAATCCGGGGATCGCGATCTGGGACAAGGCGAATGTGGGCGGGAAGATGGTGTTCCCGGGGTTGGAGGAGCAGGCGGCGAAGTGGGTGCCGAAGCTGCGTTCGATGGGTGCTGATGTGGTGATCGTGTCGGCGCATTCGGGTTCGTCGGGGACGTCGTCGTACGGGGATCAGTTGCCGTATGTGGAGAATGCGGCGGGTCTGGTGGCGGAGCAGGTGCCGGGGATCGACGCGATTCTGGTGGGGCACGCTCATGTGGAGATCGCCGAGCATTTCGTGGTGAACAGGGCGACGGGGAAGCGGGTCGTTCTTTCGGAGCCGGCGAAGTGGGGGCAGCGGCTGACGTTGTTCGATTTCGATCTGGTGTGGGAGAAGGGGCGCTGGGTGGTCGAGAGGGCCGGTTCGCAGGTGCTGAACTCGAATACGGTGGCGGAGGACCGGAAGGTGGTGTCGCTGTTGCGGAGCGAGCACCGGAAGGTCGTGGCGTACGTCAATCAGGTGATCGGCACGTCGGTGGCGGCGATGTCGACGGCGGCCGCGCCGTGGCGGGACGAGCCGATCATCGATCTGATCAACCAGGTGCAGACGGAGACGGTGGCGGCGGCGCTGGCGGGTGGGGAGTACGGGGCGTTGCCGGTGTTGTCGCAGGCTTCGTGTTTCTCGCGTACGGCGGGGATTCCGGCGGGTGATGTGACGATCCGGGATGCTGCGGGGCTGTATCCGTTCGAGAACACGTTGGAGGCGCGGCTGCTCACGGGTGCGCAGTTGAAGGATTATCTGGAGTATTCGGCCCGGTATTACGTGCGGACGCCGGCGGGTGGTCCGGTGGATACGGCGAAGTTGACGAATGCGGAGGGTATTCCGGATTACAACTATGACGCGGTGTCGGGGGTGACGTACGACATCGATATCGCGCAGCCGGTGGGGTCGCGGATCGTGGAGCTTTCCTTCGGGGGGAAGGCGGTGGATCCGGCGGCTCGGTTCGTGTTCGCGGTGAATAACTACCGGGCGAGTGGTGGGGGTGATTTCCCGCATGTGCCGGGGGCGAAGCAGGTGTGGGCGGATTCGGACGAGATCCGGAACACGATCATCTCGTGGGTGCGGGCGAAGGGGTCGGTGGATCCGGCGGTGTTCGCTTCGGTGGGGTGGCGGCTGACGCGTGAGGGGACGCCGGTGTTCCCGTAACCCTGTCGGTTGTGGGGTGGTGTCTGTGGCCCGGGGCTCCGTGGGGTGAATTCCATGGGTCCCGGGCCGTTTCGCGTCCCGGGGGGTCAGATGGATTGGCTGAGGGGGATGAGGGCGGGGGCCTGGGCGGGGATTCTCGGGGGGCTGGGGGTGAGGCCGAAGGTGGTGAAGGCGGTGCGTTCGGGGAGGGGGTAGGGGGTGGCGCCGGTGAGGTCGTTGAGGATGGTGGCGCTGCGCCAGGCGGCGAGGCCGAGGTCGGGGGCGCCGACTCCGTGGGTGTGGCGTTCGGCGTTCTGGACGTAGACGTGTCCGGTGACCGCGCGGTCGAGGACCAGGCGGTAGTGGTCGTCGATGCGGGGGCGGTGGGAGGTGTCGCGGCTGAGGTAGGGGTCGAGGCCGCCGAGGATGGCGTCGAGGGGGCGTTCGCGGTAGCCGGTGGCGAGGATGACGGCGTCGGTGGTGAGGCGGGTGCGGGTGCCTTGCTGGGTGTGTTCGAGGTGGAGTTCGACGCGGGTGTTGGCGAGGCGTCCCGCGGTGCGGACGTGGACGCCGGGGGTGAGGGTGGCGTCGGGCCAGCCGCCGTGGAGGGTGCGGCGGTAGAGCTCGTCGTGGATGGCGGCGATGGTGTCGGCGTCGATGCCTTTGTGGAGCTGCCATTGGCGGGGGACGAGTTCGTCGCGGGCGGTTTCGGGGAGGGCGTGGAAGTAGCGGCTGTAGTCGGGGGTGAAGTGCTCCAGGCCGAGCTTGGAATATTCCATGGGGGCGAATGCCTGGGTGCGGGCGAGCCAGTGGATCTTCTCGGCGCCTTCGGGGCGGGCGCGCAGGAGGTCGAGGAAGATCTCGGCGCCGGACTGGCCGGAGCCGATGACGGTGATGTGGTCGGCGGCCAGGAGCCGTTCGCGGTGGCGGAGGTAGTCGGCGGAGTGGAGTACGGGGACGGATTCGGCTTCGGCGAGGGGGCGCAGGGGTTCGGGGACGAACGGTTCGGTGCCGATGCCGAGGGCGATGTGGCGGGCGTAGGCGCGGCCGAGTGCTTCGGCTTCGCCGTCGGGGTCGAGTTGGGTGAAGTCGACTTCGAACAGGGCGCGTTCGGTGTTCCAGCGGACGGCGTCGACCTGGTGGCCGAAGTGGAGTCCGGGGAGTTGCTGGCTGACCCAGCGGCAGTAGGCGTCGTATTCGGCTCGTTGGATGTGGAAGCGCTCGGCGAAGTAGAAGGGGAAGAGGCGGTCGCGGGTGCGGAGGTAGTTGAGGAAGCTCCAGGGGTTCGCGGGGTCGGCGAGGGTGACGAGGTCGGCGAGGAAGGGGACTTGGAGGCTGGCGCCGTCGAGGAGGAGGCCGGGGTGCCAGTGGAAGGCGGGGCGTTGTTCGTAGAAGGTCGCGGCGAGGGGGCGGGGGTCGTCGGGGGCGGCGGGGATGTTGTGGGCGAGGGCGGCCAGGGAGAGGTTGAAGGGGCCGATGCCGATGCCGACGAGGTCGTGGGGCTGGTCGGGTGCGGGGGCGGGCCGGTCGGTCATCGGGGGGTGTCGCCTTCTGTGCGGGGGGTGGTGGGCGCCAGGTCGGTGGCGGTGAGGTCGGTGGCGGTGGCGGTGGGGTCGTTGGCGGTGGCGGTGACGAGGTCGATGAGGGCTTGGAGGTCGGCGGGGGTGGTGTGGGGGTTGAGGAGGGTGGCCTTGAGCCAGAGGCGGCCTTCGGCGTGGGCGCGGCCGAGGACGGCGTGGCCTCGGTTGAGGAGGGTGCGGCGGAGGGCGGCGACGGTGTGGTCGTCGGTGCCGGTGGGGCGGAAGAGGACGGTGCTGATGGTGGGGCGGTCGTAGAGGTCGAGGGCGGGGGTGCGGGTGATGAGGTCGGCGAGGTGGTGGGCGGTGGCGATGGTGCGGTCGATGAGGTCGGCGAGTCCGGTGCGGCCGAGTGCTTGGAGGGTGACGGCGATTTTGAGTGCGTCGGGGCGGCGGGTGGTGCGCAGGGAGCGGCCGAGGAGGTCGGGGAGGCCGGCTTCGGTGTCGTCGTCGGCGTTGAGGTAGGGGGCGTGGTGGTGGAGGGGGGTGAGGTGGTGGCGTTCGGGGACGGCGAAGAGGCCGGCGGATGCGGGTTGCCAGCCGAGTTTGTGCAGGTCGAGGGTGATGCTGTGGGCGCGGTCGAGGCCGTGGAGGAGGGTGCGGTGGGTGGGGCTGAAGAGGAGGGGTCCGCCGTAGGCGGCGTCGATGTGGAGTTCGGCGCCGTGGGTGGTGCAGAGGTCGGCGATGGCGTCGAGGGGGTCGATGCGGCCGGTGTCGGTGGTGCCGGCGGTGGCGACGACGAGGAGGGGGCGGTGGAGGGCGGTGAGGGCTTCGTCGAGGGCGGCGAGGTCCATGGCGCCGTGGGGGGCGGGGATGGTGACGGGTTCGGGGAGGCCGAGGAGCCAGGCGGCGCGGGCGATGCTGTGGTGGGTGTTGGCGGCGCAGACGGTCTGTACGGGGCCGTGGCGTTCGCGGGCGAGGAGGAGGGCGAGTTGGTTGGCTTCGGTGCCGCCGGTGGTGATGACGGCGTCGGGTGAGGGGGCGTGGGGGTAGATCTCGGCGGCGAGTGCGGTGGTGAGGTCGGCTTCGAGGGCGGAGGCGGCGGGGGCCTGGTCCCAGGAGTCCATGGAGGGGTTGAGGGCGCTGGCGGCGAGGTCGGCCGCCGCGGCGAGGGCGAGGGGCGGGGTGTGGAGGTGGGCGGCGCAGTGGGGGTGGGCGGGGTCGGCGGCGCCTTCGGTGAGGGCGGTGACGAGGGCGCGCAGGGCGTGGTGGGGGCCGGTGCCGTGGTCGGGGATGAGGGGGTGGGTCGCGCTGCGGGTGCGGGGGGTGACGGTGTCGGGTCCGCCGGCGGGGAGGGGGCCGCCTCGGCGGGTCGCGCCGTCGTGGAGTGCGGTGAGCACGGTGTCGATGAGGGGGCGCAGTGCGGCGGGCCCTGCGGTGCCTCCGGCGAGGGGTGGGGTGGGCATGGGTGGGGTGGTCCTTCGGGAGCGCGGGGGTGGACATGCCAGCTTGTCCCGGGTTTCGGGTGGCGCGGCCGAAGAGCCCAACGATCTGAACTCGAAAGGGGTACTGGTGGCCGGTGTGGGCTGTTTGCCGGGGGTTCAGGTGGTAAGGGTGTGCGGTTGCGGAACGGGTGTGCGGGTATTCGGGGGCGAGTGGATGAGCGCCCTGGGCTGGGGCGGAGCCTCGACGGAAGTTAGTTGATCAATGAATTGCGAAATTCTGCAATTGACTTCATGCTGTGTGGGCCGTGCCGCCGTCGCCCGCGGCACACGGCCCCGCTCGGCCTTTCCGCCCGCGGTGGTGGCGTACTGCCGAGGAGGCTGACCGGTGATCAGACCTCATGACGCGTTGCCGTTCCGCCATGTGCTGACGCTGCCCGCGATGGGTTCGGCGGTGCGTATCGCGCGGGAGACGACGGAGCAGGTGCTGGCGGAGTGGGGGGTGGGTCCGCGCGAGCCGTGTCTCGGTCCGGCGCTGCTGATCCTGAGCGAGCTGGTGGCCAACAGTGTGCGGCACGCGGCCGTGCTCTCCCCGAACGTGACGGTCGTCTTCGCGGGCGGCCCGGACGCGTTCGCGTTCGGCGTCCATGACCGGCATCCCTACCGGCCCGCTCTCTACACGTCCGCCGTGGCCGGATCCGGTCGGGGTCTGGCCACCGTGGTGGAACTGACCCTGGAGCTGGGCGGCAGCGCGGTGGTGCGGGGGGACGCGGACCAGGGCGGCAAGAGCATCTGGGTCACTCTTCCGCTCCAGCGGGCCGGCGCGCCTCTCCAGCGCTGAGACCTCGGCCGGTCCCCCCGATCCCCCGGTCTCCCAGTCCCCCGACCCCCCGGTCCCCCGGTTCCCCGGTTCCCCGGTCCTCACGGTCCCCCGGTTCATCGTCGCGGTGAGAAGGCGCGAGGATGAACCCATGGAGAAGAGATCTGGTGCACCGGGACGCGGTGGACTGCGATGGGGTGGGTCGGGGCGCGGCGAGTCGGGCCGCGATGGGCTGCGGTGCGGTGGGTTTTCGGGGTGCGGAACGGGGCCGCGTCGGTGAGTACGCCGCTGTACCGGCTGAAGGCCGAGTTCTTCAAGACGCTGGGGCATCCGGTCAGGATCCGGGTGCTCGAACTGCTCAGTGAGCGTGAGCACGCGGTCTCGGAGATGCTGGGCGAGGTGGCGGTGGAAGCCGCCCACCTCTCGCAGCAGTTGGCGGTGTTGCGCCGCGCGGGTCTGGTCGTCGCGCGGCGGGAGGGGTCGGCCGTGTACTACACGCTGGCCGCCCCTGAGGTGGCGGAGCTGCTGAGGGTGGCCCGGACGATCCTGACCGAGGTGCTGACGGGTCAGGCGGAGTTGCTGGCCGACCTGCGGGCGGCCGATCCGGGGGCGGAGGGGTCGGGGGCGGAGGGGCCGGGGGCCGAAACCGGGTGAGGTGGGGCCGGCCGGTGCGTGACGGCTGTCGCCGCGCACCGGCCGGCCCCGTGTCGGCTTACCGGCTCAGTGCGCCGTCGTCCGTACGGTCAGGGCCCGGCGCAGGTCGTCGAGCTGGTCGACGAGCTTGCGGCGCAGGGCGGGGATGAGCGCCGGGTCGTCCAGGGCCGCGGTGCCGGTGGCGAGGGCCTCGGCGTCGATGGCGTACGAGGGGAAGGCGTGGCGTCCGGCGGCCTCCGCGATGGCCGGGCCCCGGCGTGCGGCGAGTGCGGTGGCCTCGGGGTAGAAGCGGGGCACGTACGCGCGGACGAGTTCCTCCTGTCCGGGCTGCCAGAAGCCCTGGGCGGTGGCGGTGAACAGGTAGTTGGACAGGGTGTCGTCGCTGAACATCGCCTGCCAGGCGGCGGCCTTGGCCTCGGCGGCGGGGAGGGCGGCGCGGCAGCGGGCGGCGCCTTCGCGGCCGGTGGCGCTGGGGTCGGCGGCGAGTTCGGCGGCGATGGCCTTCTCGTCGGCGGCGCCGAGGGCGGCGAGGCGGGTGAGGATGCGCCAGCGCAGCTCGGGGTCGAGTTCGGGGCCGCCGTGGACGGTGCCTTCGGTGAGCCAGCTCTGGAGGGTGTCGGGCTGGGTCGCGGCGTCGATGAAGTGGCGTACGGCGGTGAGGCGCAGGCCCGGGCGGGAGCCGTCCTCGGTGCGGCGGATCAGGTCGCGGCAGAGGTCGGTGAGGGTGGCCAGTGCGGCCGGGCGTGCCTCGGGGGTGACGTATCGGGCGGCGATCTGCCCGTCCGCGAAGGTCAGGACGCCCTGGACGAGGGCGAGGTCGCTCTCGTACGGGAGGTGGGTGCGGGCGGCGGTGAGGTAGCGCGCGGGGTCCAGTTCGCCGTCGCGGACGAGGTCGCGGGCGGCGTTCCAGACGACGGCCCGGGTCAGGGCGTCGGGGATCGCGGAGAGGTGGGTGAGCGCGGTGTCCCAGGAGGCGGTGTCGAGGCGGATCTTGGCGTAGGTGAGGTCGCCGTCGTTGAGGACGACGAGGGCGGGGCGGCGGCCGGGGCGGATGGTGGGGGCGCCGTCGCCGGGTCCGGGTACGTCGATCTCGAAGCGGTCGCGGGGGGCGAGGTGGCCGGGGCCCGCCTGGGTGTTGAGGGCGTGGTCGAAGGTGGCGACGGCGATGCGGTGGGGGCGGCTGCCTTCGCGTTCGACGGCCAGGGCCCAGGACTGGCCGGCCTCGGTGGGGGCGGTGGGTTCGTGGACGTCGGCGGTGAGGGTGTCGACGCCGGTGGTGCGCAGCCACTGTTCGGCCCAGGCGTGGACGTCGCGGTCGGTGGCGGAGGCGAGGTTGTCGATGAAGTCGGCCAGGGTGGCGTTGGCGAACTTGTGCCGGGCGAAGTGGGTGTTGATGCCGGCCAGGAAGTCCTTCTCGCCGAGCCAGGCGACGAGTTGGCGGAGGGCGGAGGCGCCCTTGGCGTAGCTGATGCCGTCGAAGTTGAGGAGGGCGGAGGCGGTGTCGGGCACGGCGTCGGGGTCGGGGGCGACCGGGTGGGTGGAGGGGCGCTGGTCGGCGTCGTAGCCCCAGCTCTTGCGGGAGACGCCGAACTCGACCCAGGTGTCGGGGAACAGGGGCTCCCCCGCCTGCGGGGAGTTGAGGGCTCGGGGAAGGGTGGCTTCGGTGAGGGTCTGGTAGCCCATGTACTCGGCGAAGGACTCGTTCAGCCAGATGTCGTCCCACCAGCTCAGGGTGACGAGGTCGCCGAACCACATGTGGGCCATCTCGTGGGCGACGACCATGGCGCGGGTCTGGCGTTCGGTGTCGGTGACGGCGGAGCGGTAGACGAAGTCGTCGCGGAAGGTGACGAGTCCGGGGTTCTCCATGGCGCCGGCGTTGAACTCGGGGACGAATGCCTGGTCGTAGGAGTCGAACGGGTAGGGCTCGTCGAACTTCTCGTGGTAGCGGTCGAAGCAGGCGCGGGTGATGTCGAGGATCTCGTCCGCGTCGGCGTCGAGGTAGGGCGCGAGGGAGCGCCGGCAGTGGAGGCCGAAGGGCAGTCCGGCGTGCTCGGTGGTGACCGAGTGCCAGGGGCCGGCGGCGACGGCGACGAGGTAGGTGGAGATGAGGGGGGTGGGCGCGATGGTCCAGCGGCCGTCCCCGGTGTGTTCGGCGATGCCGTTGCCGAGGACGGTCCACCCTTCGGGGGCGGTGACGTCGATGGCGAAGACGGACTTGAGGTCGGGCTGGTCGAAGGCGGCGAAGACCCGCTGGACGTCCTCCATGAACAGCTGGGTGTAGAGGTAGGTCTCGCCGTCTGCGGGGTCGGTGAAGCGGTGCATGCCCTCGCCGGTGCGCGAGTAGTTCATGGCGGCGTCCACGCGCAGTTCGTGGGGGCCGGGGGTGAGGCCGGTGAGGGGGTAGCGGTTCCCGTCGAGGAGGGCGGGGTCCAGGGGCTGTCCGTCCAGCGCGATCGAGTGCAGGGTGGCGGGTTTGATCTCGACGAAGGTGTCTGTGGCCGCGCGGGCGGTGAACCGGATGGCGGTGCGGGAGGCGAAGGTCTCCTCGCCGGTGGCGAGGTCGAGGGCGATCGTGTACCGCTCCACGTCGATGATCTGGGCTCGGGTCTGCGCTTCTTCGCGCGTCAGTACGGACATGGGCCCATGCTGCCGTACGGGGTGGCGGGGGTGCAGGGGGATTCTCGCTGGGCGTACGTACCGGGAGGGGCGGTCCGGGGAGGTGGCGGGGGCCGGGGTGCGGACGGGAGGTGGCACGGAGGTCGGGGTGCGGACGGGAGGTGGCGGGCCTGGGGTGCGGGCACCCGGGGCTTGCGTGAGATCCTTCGCCCATGAGCACACCGCCTGATGGATTGCCCCTCTACCGGGTCTTGACGGGGCCGGACGACTCCGCCTTCTGCCACCGTGTGAGCGAGATGATCAGCCTCGGTTATGAGCTGCACGGAGGCCCCGCCGTCACCTTCAACGGGGAGAGCGTCATCGTCGCCCAGGCGCTGGTCTGGCCGACGCGGCCGTAGGGGTCTCGCGAGCGGCGGTGATCGCGGCCGGCCCGTGACGGGGGAAGGGCCTTGCGGCGTGGGCGAGTTGTGAGGCTTGCCGTTACCATCTCCTCGGCGCGGCACACCGAGTACCGAGGACGTCCTCATGACGCTCACGCCTGCGCGCACTCTCCATCCGGCTCCCGCTCCGCCTCTCCCTCCCGCCTCCTCCCCCGGCCTCCTGCGCCGTGTCAGCTGTGAGTTCGGGCTGACGGCCCTGTTGCTCCTGGCCGTCGTGAGCGGGGTGCGGTGGCTCTTCGCGCCGGACGGGTACGGGGGCGGCGGGACGGCGTTCGCCGTGCTCGGGGCGGGGGTCGGCGCGCTGCTGGCCGTGCTCATGCTCTCCGTGCCGGGCCGGTGCTCGGGCGGGCATCTGAATCCGGCGGTCACCGTCGCCCTGTGGCGGCTGGGGGTGTTCCCGGGGCGGGAGGTGGCGGCGTACGCCGTCGCGCAGTTGGGCGGCTCGGTGGTGGGGACGTGGCTGGCGGGGCTGGTGTGGGGGCCCGTGGTCGCCCGGCCGCCGGTCTCCCACGCGGTGGTGCGGCCCGGTGCGGGCTGGGGCGAGGGGGCCGTGGCGGCGGCGGAGGCGGGGGTGCTCGCCGGGTCGGCGCTGCTGCTCGCGGGGCTCCTGGCGCGTCCGGTGGGGCGGAGGCTTCTCCCGTACGCCGTGGGGGTGGTCACCGCCCTGGTCATCGCGGTGCTCGGTCCGCTGAGCGGCGGATCGGCCAACCCGGCCCGGCAGTTCGGCCCGGCGCTGCTGTCGGGGGAGGTCGGGCGGCTGTGGGTGTACGGGGGCGGGCCGGTGCTGGGGGCGGTGGTCGGGGCGGGGCTCGCCGGGCTCGTCAGACGTCGGTGGCGGTAGCGGACGCGCCCCCGTTGCCCGCCTCCTCCGCGATGCGCTCGTGGTGCCTGATGACTTCCGCGATGATGAAGTTCAGGAGCTTCTCCGCGAACGCCGGGTCCAGGTTGGCGCTCTGCGCGAGCTGCCGCAGCCGGGTGATCTGGCGGGTCTCGCGGGCCGGGTCGGCGGGCGGCAGCTGGTGGTCGGCCTTGAGGCGGCCGACCTGCTGGGTGGCCTTGAAGCGCTCGGCGAGCATGTGGACGACGGCGGCGTCGATGTTGTCGATGCTCTCGCGCAGCCGGTTCAGCTCCGCCCGGACGGACGCGTCGATCCGCCGGGACGCCTCGTTCTGTCCGGACGCGCCGGTTTCGCTCGTACTCATGGTCAGCGAGCTTAGACGCCCGCCGTCACGCTCCGATCATCGACGGCCGAACGCCCACCGTCACGCTCCGATCATCGGCGGCCGAACACCCGCTGTCACGGTCCGATCATCGGCGGGTCGTCCGGGTCGGGCACCTGGTCGCTCCAGCCGCCGGGCACGGTGCGCCCCTGCTGTTCGCGGAAGCGGACGGGGGCGGCGCCGACGCGGCGGGCGAAGAGGCGGGAGAAGTAGGCGGGGTCGTCGTAGCCGACGCGGCGGGCGACGGCGGCGACCGGGAGGTCGGTGGCGGCGAGGAGTTCCTTGGCCCGGCCGAGGCGGATGGCGAGCAGGTAGTCCTTGGGGCTGCACCCGGCTCCGCGCCGTACGGCGGTGCGCAGTTCGGCGGGGGTCATGCCGTGCTTCGCGGCGTGCTCGGCGACGGTGAGCGGCTGGTAGGCGTCGCGGGCCAGCGCCTGGAGGACCGGGTCGCCGTCCGGACCGAGGTCGGCGCGGGCGCGGCGCAGGGCGACGAGGAGTTCGTGGACGGCGGCCCCGGTCTCCACCTCCAGGAGGGGGTTGCCCCGGCGGGCGGCGCGGACGATGCGGCCGATGGCGGCGCGGGGGCCGGCGGTGTCGGAGAGCGGGACGAGGGGGCGGTCCGGCTCGATGAGGCCGAGTTCGGTGTAGGTGGTGGTGGCGGGTCCGGTGAAGTCGACGAAGCTCTCGTCCCAGCCGGTTGCGGGGTCGGCGCCGTAGTGGTGCGGGGTGCCGGGGGTCAGCCAGATGAGGCTGGGGCCGGTGACGGGGGTGCGGCGGCCGTCCGGGCCGGTGAACCAGCCGGTGCCGGAGTTGACGATCACGGCGACGTGGTGGTCCAGGGTGCGGGGGCCCACGGTGGGCAGTGCGCCGTGCTGGAGGCCGACGCCGAGGCAGACGAGGCCCAGGCGGTGGTGGAGCGGGCTGGGGGTGAAGAAGCGCATCCAGGTGTGGTAGGTCGGCATTCCGCTTCTCCTCCCGGCTGACCGGTGTTCCGGCGCGTTGCGTCCAATCAGCAGCGATCTTTGTCCATGGACCCGGTGCGCGCCAGAGGTGAGGGTGGTCGGACCAATTCACCCCCGGGGTCGCCGGGCAGGGCAGGGCACAGGAGCGTACGGGCACGATGACCGACTTCACCGTGGGGGACGACTGCTTCCGGATCGACGGGAAGCCCGTTCGGCTGCTGTCGGGGGCCCTGCACTACTTCCGGGTGCACGAGGAGCAGTGGGCGCACCGGTTGTCGATGCTGGCGGCGATGGGGCTGAACTGCGTGGAGACGTATGTGCCGTGGAATCTGCATGAGCCGCGCGAGGGCGCGTACCGGGATGTGGGGGCGCTCGGCCGGTTCCTGGACGCGGTGCGGGAGGCGGGGCTGTGGGCGATCGTGCGCCCGGGGCCGTACATCTGCGCCGAGTGGGAGAACGGCGGGTTTCCGGTGTGGGTGACGGGCCGGTTCGGGCGGCGGGTGCGGACGCGGGACGCGGGGTACCGGGCGGCGGTGGAGCGGTGGTTCGTGGAGCTGTTGCCGCAGGTGGTGGAGCGGCAGGTGGACCGGGGCGGTCCGGTGGTCCTGGTGCAGGCGGAGAACGAGTACGGGAGTTACGGCTCCGACGCGGTGTATCTGGAGTGGCTGGCGGGGCTGTTGCGGCGGTGCGGGGTGAGCGTTCCGCTGTTCACGTCGGACGGGCCGGAGGACCACATGCTGACGGGCGGTTCCGTGCCGGGGCTGCTGGCGACGGCGAACTTCGGTTCGGGGGCGCGGGCGGCCTTCGAGGTGTTGCGCCGCCATCAGCCGGAGGGGCCGCTGATGTGCATGGAGTTCTGGTGCGGCTGGTTCGATCACTGGGGGGCCGAACCGGTCGTACGTGATCCGGGGCAGGCGGCCGAGGCGCTGCGGGAGATCCTGCAGTACGGGGCGTCGGTGAACGTCTACATGGCGCACGGCGGGACGAACTTTGCGGGCTGGGCGGGGGCCAACCGGGGCGGTCCGGTGCAGGACGGGGCGTTCCAGCCGACGGTGACGTCGTACGACTATGACGCGCCGGTCGACGAGTACGGGCGGGCCACGGAGAAGTTCTGGGCGTTCCGCGAGGTGCTGGAGAAGTACGCCGAAGGCCCGCTGCCCGCGCTGCCGCCGGAGCCGAGGGGCCTGGCCGTCACGGTGCGGGCGGAGCTGGACGAGTGGGCCGGGCTCGGGGACGTACTGGAGGCGCTGGGCGATCCGGAGGAGCCGGAGTCGGGGGCGCCGCCGACGTTCGAGGAGCTGGGGGTGGACCGGGGCCTGGTGCGCTACCGGGTCGCGGTGCCGGGGCCGCGCGTCCCGTATCCGCTGACCGCCGCGGGTTTGCGGGACCGGGCGGTGGTGTACGTGGACGGGGTCCGGGCGGGGGTGCTGACCGAGGAGGACCCCAGCCTGCCGGAGCCGGTCGCGGGTCCGGCGGAGGTGGAGCTGTGGGTGGAGTCGCTGGGGCGGGTCAACTACGGGCCGCGCCTGGGTGAGCCGAAGGGGATCACGGGTGGGGTGCTGCACGAGCGGCAGTACCTGCACGGGGTACGGTCCCGGGGGCTGCGGCTGGACGCCTTCGCGGAGGCGGGGGCGGTGGCGGGGGTGCCGTTCGGGCCGGTGCCGGAGACCTCGGGGGGAACGGGGCTGTTCCGGGGGACGTTCGAGATCGGCGGACCTTCCCGGGTCGACCACGCGGGGCTGCGACTCCCCGGCTGGACGCGGGGCTTCGTCTGGGTGAACGGTTTCTGCCTGGGCCGGTACTGGTCGGCGGGCCCGCAGGAGACGCTGTACGTGCCGGGTCCCGTGCTCCGTGAGGGCGTCAACGCGGTGTGGGTGCTGGAGCTGGAGGGCGCGGGCGAGCCGTGTGTGGAGCTGGGCCCGGGGACGCCCGTGCGGACGGGCGTCCCCGGGGTGGTTCAGCCGTGATCGGTCACCGGCGTCAGAGCGTGGCGGCCGCGGAGGCGATGGCGGAGGCGAAGGTCGAGACCTCGGCGTAGACGCCGGGGTAGCCGGGCCGGGCGCAGCCGTAGCCCCAGCTGACGATGCCGACCTGGACCCACTCGTTGGCGTTGTCCCTGCGGAACATGGGGCCGCCGGAGTCGCCCTGGCAGGTGTCGGTGCCGCCGGTGTCGGGGTATCCGGCGCAGATCTCCTCGGACGCGACGAGCTCGTTGCCGTACGCGGCGCGGCAGGCGGCGTCGGAGACGAACGGGACGTTGGCCTTGAGCAGGTAGCGCTGCTGGCTGCCGCCCTCGCGGTTGGCGCCCCAGCCGGCGACGGTGAACGTGCCCTGGTTGTACGCGGTGGTGGTGGCGATCTTGAGGGTGGGCTGGTTGATGGGCTGGGCGAGCTTGATGAGCGCCCAGTCCTTGCCGGTGCCGTTGTAGCCGGGGGCCCGCAGGACCTTGGTGGAGCGGACCTTGACGGCGCTCGGCGACTGGAGGTCGACGACGCCGCCGGTGGCGGTGATCGAGGTGTTGTTGCCCGACGCGCCCACGCAGTGGGCGGCGGTGAGGACGATGTCCTTGGCGTAGAGGGCGCCGCCGCAGCCCATGGAGAGCCGGACCATGAACGGGAACTCGCCCTGGGCGGCGCGGGTTCCGCCGACGACGGGGGCGGGGGCGGCCGAGGCGGTGAGGGGCTGGAGGCCGACGACCGCTATGGCGAGCGTGGCGACGACGACGGAACATCTCTTCAGCGCACGCATGAGCTGCTTCACGGACTGCCTTCTTTCGTGGGGGGTTGCGGTGGGGACCCCGACAGGGTGACTTGGTCATGAACCCGTCAAGGCCATCCGATTATCGGGAGCCGTTCACCGCTGCCACAAGGCATACTTTTCGGCCACATCCGCGAGGGGGGCGGGTGGGTGGGCAGGTGGGGCGGGTGAGGTGCGGACGACGGACGACGCCGCCGCGACCGGTCGGGGTCGGGCGGCGCAGGCCGCGCTCAAGCACCGGCCGTACTCAAGCGCTGGGCGCACTCACCTGCCGGGCACACTCAAGCGCTGGGCGTGGCGGGCGCTCCGGACGCACTCAAGCGCTGGGCCTGGCGAGCCCTCCGGACGCACTCGAGCGCTCGGCCTGGCGGGCCGCTCCGGGAACGCTCAAGCGCTCGGCCTGGCGAGCGCTCCGGGCACGGCGAGCGCGCGCAGCCGCGCCTCACCGATCATGGTGAGCATGTCGGTGTGCTCGGGACGCCAGCCCAGCTCCCGCCGGGAGCTGACGGCGCGGATGCGACTGGACGCGGCCATGATGAGGGCCCCGAACTCCCCCCACACCCCGGCGGCTTCCTCGGGAGTGACGCTCCGCGCCCGTACCCCGAGGTCGGCGGCGACGCGTTCCGCGATCCAGCGGTTGGGGGTCTCGCCGGCCGCCGCGTGGTAGAGCCCACCGGCGCGTCCGCCGTCCAGGGCGAGCCCGAACAGGCGGGTCACGTCGTCGATGTGGACGTGGCTGTAGGTGTTGAGCCCCGGCCCGACATAGGCGGCCGCTCCGGTCGTGGCGACGGACCGGTGGACCATCGGGACATGGCCGTGGTCGCCGGGGCCCCAGATCAGGCCGGGGCGGACGACCATCGACCGTACGCCGTTCTCGGCGGCGGCCAGGACGGTGTCCTCGGCCGCCTTGCGGAACTCGGCCAGCGGCTCCGTGGTGAAGGGGTCGTGCTCGGCGAAGACGTCGGGGCTCCAGGCGCCCGCGGTGCGCTGCATCAGGACGCCGCTGCCGGACAGGAAGACGAGGGTCTTGCCCGTTCCGGCGAGCGCGCGGGTCAGGTCCTGGGCGGTGGCGGTCTCCTGGTCCGGGGCGGCCTGGGCGGCGTAGACGACCGCGTCCGCCCGCAGGGCCGCCGCCACGGCGGCGGGGCGGCGGGCGTCCAGGTCGGCGGCGAGGGGAGCGACGCCCCGCGCCCGGAGAGCGGTGGCGGCGACGCCGGTGCGGGCCAGGCCGGTGACCGTATGGCCTTCGGCCACGAGGTGTCGGGCGAGGTGGCCGCCGACGAAGCCGGTGGCGCCGATGACGAAGACGTCCATGGCGTGGCTCCTCGGGTGGTCAGCCGGGCAGGGTGCTGCGCTCGCCGCCGTCCGCGTACAGGACGGCGCCGTTGACGTACGAGCTGGCCGGGCCGGCCAGGAAGGAGACGATCTCCGCGATCTCGGCGGGGTCCCCGGCGCGGCCGCGGGCGTTGGTGGCGTCCAGGGCCCCGATGTGCTCGCCGAGCATGGCCCGGGTGCCCTCGGTGTGCACGGGGCCCGGGGAGACGGTGTTGACGCGTACGCCGGCGGGGCCGAACTCGGTGGCCCAGTAGCGGGTGAGGACCTCCGCGCCGGCCTTGGAGGCGCCGTAGGCGGCGCCGATGGGGGCGGGCAGGCGGGCGGCGCTGGAGCCGACCAGCACGATGGACCCGTGTCCGCGCCCGGCCATGCCCGGGGCCAGTGCGCCGACCAGGAGGAACGGGGCGCGGGTGTTGACCGCGATGTGCCGGTCGAAGCTCGCCGCGTCGGTCGCGGCGGTCGGGGCGAACTCGTACAGGCCCGCGTTGCTGACCAGGATGTCCACGGGGCCCGCCTCGGCGGCCAGGCGGAGGGTGTCCTCGGCGTCGGTGAGGTCGGCGGCGATGAAGCGTGCGGCGCCGCCCTCGGCCGCGATCTCCTTCACGAGGGCCTCGCCCCGGGCCCGGTCCCGCCCGTGCAGCACGACCTCTGCGCCCTGACCGGCGAGGTTCCGCGCGACGGCCTTGCCGATCCCGGAGGTCGCCCCGGTCACGAGAGCGGTACGGCCCCGCAGAGCGGTGCCGGTGTTGCTGGTGGTGGTGGTGGTCATCGTCGTCTTCCCTGCTGTGGGTGCCGGTCCTGCTGTGGGTGGCGATCCCGCGCCGGGCGGAATCGCGTCCGTGGCGGGCTCGCTCATTCACTATGCCCCACAGATGTTCTGCTCACAAGAACATCTTGCTCCAAGCGCATCGTGGTAGCCTGCGCGGGTGAGCGCATCCATGTCCGGGAAGAAGCCGAGCGGCGAGAGCGCGGATCCGGCTCTGGACACCGACCTGGGCTGGGCGATCCGCATGGTCTCCGCCGCGTTCCGCCGCGTCGCCACCGAATCCGTCGCCGATCTGCCCGGCGGCGCCCGCGGCTACCTCGTCCTGGTCGCCCTCGCCGGCGGCGAGCCGCCGACGCAACTGGCCCTGGCCAGAGAGGTCAGCCTCGACCGCACCGTGATGACCTATCTGCTGGACGACCTCGAAGCACACGAGCTGGTCACCCGCAGGCCCGACCCGCGCGACCGCCGCGCACGCCAGGTCCTGATCACCGACACCGGGCGCGCCCGCCTCGACCAGGTCCGGCACAGCCTCGCCGCCGCGGAGGCACGCCTGCTCACCGACCTCGACGGACCGGAGTCGGCGCAGCTGCGCGCCCTGCTCTCCCGGGTCGCGCAAACCGCCCAGCGCGAAGCCGTCACCCCCGACGAAACCGACGCGGCGAACTGCTGACAGCCCCACCCGCCCGGGTGAGCACCGCCCTCGCGACGCCCGGCCTACAGTGGAGATCGGCCGGGGCGCGGTCCTCGGCCGGAGCGGATGGGGGTACGGGCGTGAGCAACGGCAGTCCGGGCGCACCGGTCGTCCACGGCTTTCCGCATCTGGACACGGTCCGGTCCGCGATCACCGCCCTGTACCGGAGGCTCTCCCCGGACGGCGTCCACACCTACGGCGCCAGCCTGGTCCCCGCCGACGCCGCCTTCTGCGACGACGACGATCTCCATCTCGGCGCGCAGCGGGTGGCCCGCGCCCTGGTCCAGCACCTGCGTCTGCCCGACGCCCGCATGATCGTCGGCTTCCGCACGATGGAACACGCGGCGAGCGTGGAACTGACCGCGGGCCCCGAGTACTTCATCGAGCTGAACGACCGGTTCCGCACCCACCGCAGGGACATCGGCGCGGCGCTCGCCCACGAGATCACCCATGTCCTGCTGCACCGGCTGGACCTGGAGTTCCCCGGCACGCGCGCGAACGAGATCCTCACCGACACGGTGACCGCCTATCTCGGCGCGGGCTGGCTGCTGCTGGACGCGTTCCGGGAGGACGCCACGTCCCGGCAGAAGCTGGGCTATCTGACGCCGGAGGAGTTCGGGTACGTCCTGGCCAAGCGGGCGCTGGTCTTCGACGAGGACCCCTCCCCCTGGTTCACCAGCCCGCAGGCGTACACGGCGTACACCAAGGGGCGGGCCCGGGCGCTGCACGATCTGCGCCGGCCCCCGCTGACGGCAGCGGGGTGGGCGGGACGGCGGCGCTACGCCAAGGACCGGCGGTACGCCCAGGACCACCCCGGCACGAGCCCGGACCCGGGTGTTCCGTACGCCTTCGAGTCCGGCGGCGAGGGCCTGCGGGTCTCCTTCCCCTGCCCCACCTGCCACCAGCGCATCCGGCTCCCCGTCCGGGGCCGGACCGTGGCGCGGTGCGGGCTGTGTCGTACGCGACTGGAGTGCGACACCTAGGACGTGCCCGGCGTTGTTCCGGCCACCGTAGGGTCGAAGCATGACGATCAATCCGATCAGGGACGAACCAAGCCTGTTCGAGGCGCTGTACGAGGACGATGACGCTGTCGTACGGGCACTGCGCGCGGGCGCGCGGGCCGAGTCGAGCGACGAGGAGGGCACGACGGCGCTCTATCTGGCGGCCGTCCAGAACCGGCCGGCGGCGGTGCGGCTGCTGCTCGCGGCGGGTGCCGATCCCGACCGGGCGAGCGGCGACGGATCGGTCGACCTGCCGCTGTGCGGGGCGGCGTGCGGCGGGCACACCGAGGTGGTGGAGGCGCTGCTGTCCGCCGGGGCGCGGCCGGATCTGCGCGAGGAGTTCGGGTTCACGGCGCTGCGCTGGGCGGTGGGTCTCGGCCACGCCTCGACGGTGGAGCTGCTGCTGGCCCGGGGCGCGGACCCGTTGCTGCCGGGCCCGGAGGGGGAGCCGATGCTGGTCCTGGCGGCGCAGCGCGGCTCGTCGCGGGTGGTGCGGGCGCTGCTGGACCACGGGGCGGGGGCGAAGGGGCAGGGCGGCGCGGTGAGCACAGCGCTGGCCGAGGCGCGGCGGTTGGCCGAACTCGACCTGGAGCAGGAGCTGTTGGGGCAGTTGGAGGAGGCGTACGGGCCCGGGCTCGACGCGGTGGTCCGGCGGGAGCTGGTCGACGGCGAGGAGACGGTGGCCGTGGAGCTGCTGCGCGACGGGGAGCCGATGGCGGGGGCGGACCGGCACACGGGGCACGCGGAGATCGCGGCGCTGCTCCAGGAGGCTACGGGCGGCGCTCCTCCCATTCCGCCCGGGTGAGCACGTACTCCACCTCGCCGTGCTCGGAGCCCTCGATGGCGTCGGGCCAGTCCTCGGCGTAGGCGCGGAGGAAGGTCAGGCCCGCCTTCTCCATCACCCGCCGGGAGCCGGCGTTGACGGCCATGGTGTTGGCGGTCACGCGTTCCGCCCCGAGGTGGGTGAACCCTTCGCGCACCAGGGCCCGTGCGCCCTCGGTGGCGTAACCCCGCCCCCAGGAAGCCCTGTTGAGCCGGTAGCCGAGTTCGACGACGGTGGGGTCGTCGTCGGCGAGGGGCCGGAGTTCGAACCAGCCGAGGAAGACGCCGGTGTCCTTCTCCTCCGCGGCCCAGAACCCTCGGGCGCCGGTGCAGGGGTGGTCGTGGAGGAGCCTCGGCAGGGTGCGCTCCCGGATGGCGTCGGCGGTGGTGGGCCGGCCACCGTTGATGTACCGCATGACCTCGGGGTCGTTGTCGAGGGCGAGCAGGTGGGGGGCGTCGGCGTCGGTGAAGGGGCGCAGCACGAGCCGGTCGGTCTCCAGGAAGACCTGAGCTCGGGAGACCTCGGACCTCTCCGGTGTCTGGATGATGAAGGTCAGCCCCTCCGGGCTCCGCAGCCGCGTCAAGCCCTCGGAGCCGGTGGCCAGTTCGCCGCCGAGGGCACGGGCGCGGGCGGCGACACCGTCCAGGTCGTCCACGGCGAAGGCCCGCTCCCACTGCGGTGCGGAGGAGGCCCCGGGAAGGGCTCGGACGAATCGGGCGCGGGCTGGAAGGGCCCCTGTCGCCTCGCGGTAGAAGTGCCGGGCCCGCTCGGGGTCTTCGCAGGCCAGGACCATGTGGTGGGGAACGGCCCCGTCCGAGGCCGATAGCGGCCACCCCGCGTACCCCTGCGGCCGCCAGAAGGAGAAGACCGCGCCCATCGGGTCGATCAGGGTGGCGATCCGGCCCTGGTCCCCCGCGTCGAAGGGCGGTACGACGACCTGCGCCCCGTTCTCGGCCGCCACGGCCGTACGGTGGTCCACGTCGTCGACCGCCAGGTAGTAGGAGACATGGGCGGGCGTCCCGGGCGGGTAGACCGGCTGCGCGAGGTCGCTCACCCCGCCGATCCGGTGGCCGCCGGCGGAGAACTTGACGGCCTTGCGCCAGTCGTCCTCGTCCACGGCGAAGTCCCAGCCCAGCACCGAGGAGAAGAAGGCGGCGGTGCCGGACGGGTCGTGGGTCTTGAGGTCCATCCAGCAGAACTCGTTCAGGGGGCCGTGCCGTGTCATCGTGCGCTCCTCAGGTGTCCTGTGCTGGATACCGTGGCCCCGGCCCCCCTCGCAAGCGAATATCTCCCCGGGCGCCATGGCGGACACCGGGTGCACGTGACCGCTACGCCGCCCGTGCGCCCGCTATGACGCCCCGTACACCGGCTGCGGGGCCTCCGCGTCCGCCAGCAGCCGGCGCACCGTCTCCCCCGCCTCGGCCGGGGACCTGCGGGCGCCCCGGTCGTCGGCGGGGCCGGGCCGCCAGCCCTCCATGACGGTGATGCGGCCCGCCTCGGCCTCGAAGACGCGGCCGGTCACTCCGGCGCTCGCGGCGGAGCCGAGCCAGACGACGAGGGGCGAGACGTTCTCGGGGGCCATCGCGTCGAACTCCCCCTCGCCCGGGGCCGCCATCGTCGCGGCGAAGGTCTGCTCGGTCATCCGGGTCCGGGCGGCCGGGGCGAGGGCGTTGACGTGGACTCCGTACCGGCCCAGTTCGGCCGCCGCGACCAGGGTGAGGGCCACGATGCCGGCCTTGGCGGCGGCGTAGTTGACCTGGCCGACGCTGCCGAGGAGGCCGGCCCCCGAACTGGTGTTGATCACCCGGGCGACGGGCGTCCGCCCCGCCTTGGCCTCGGCGCGCCAGTGGGCGGCGGCGTGCTTCAGGGGGAGGAAGTGGCCCTTGAGGTGGACGCGCGTCACGGCGTCCCAGTCGTCCTCGTCGAGGTTGACCAGCATCCGGTCGCGCAGGAAGCCGGCGTTGTTGACGAGGGTGTCGAGGCGGCCGAAGGCGTCCAGGGCGGTGGCGACCAGGGAGGCCGCGCCCTCGGTGGCGGCGATGTCGCCGTCGTGGAGCACCGCTTCGCCGCCCGCCGCCTCGATCTCGTCGACGACCCGCCGGGCCGGTGCGGCCGAGCCGCCGTCGCCACCCGGTCCGACGCCCAGGTCGTTGACGACGACCCGGGCCCCTTCGGCGGCGAAGGCGAGCGCGTGGGCGCGGCCGAGTCCGCGCCCGGCTCCGGTGACGGCGACGACCCGGCCCGCGCAGAGTCCTCCGGAGGTGGGTGTGGTCATCGCATCTCCCTTTCGCGTGGGCCTGGTTGGCGGGCAGGGGTGTGCCTGCTACCGTCCACCTAACAAATGTTTGGTGGAAAGGTAGCTGATCCTCCGATGACTGTCTCCACCGCGTCTCCCACCAGCGGCGTCCGCGTCGTCACCGTCGACCACCCGCCCGTCAACGCGCTTCCCGTGCGGGGGTGGTACGACCTGGCCGACGCCGTACGGGCGGCGGGCCGCGACCCCGAGGCGCGCTGCGTCGTCCTGGCCGCCGCCGGACGCGGCTTCAACGCGGGTGTCGACATCAAGGAGTTGCGGCGCGATGCGGGGAACACCGCCCTGATCGGCGTCAACCGGGGCTGCGCGGAGGCGTTCGAGGCCGTGTACGCGTGCGAGGTGCCGGTCGTCGCGGCGGTCCAGGGGTTCTGCCTCGGCGGCGGCGTCGGGCTCGCCGGGAACGCCGACGCGATCGTGGCGAGCGAGGACGCGGTCTTCGGCCTGCCGGAGCTGGACCGGGGCGCGCTGGGGGCGGCGACGCACCTGGCCCGGCTGGTCCCGCAGCACCTGATGCGGACGCTGTACTACACCGCGCGCACCGTCACCGCCGCCGAACTGCTCGCCCACGGCTCGGTCTGGCGAGTCGTACCGCAGAGCGAACTACTGGGCGCGGCAGTCGAGTTGGCGGCCGAGATCGCCCGTAAGGACGGGCACCTGCTGCGGCTGGCCAAGGCCGCGCTCAACGGCATCGACCCCGTCGACGTACGGCGCAGCTACCGCTTCGAGCAGGGCTTCACCTTTGAGGCGAGCCTGGCGGGGACCGCCGACCGGGTCCGTGACACCTTCGGCAAGGAGACCTGAACCGATGACCGCTCCGCCTCCCCTGCGCGACAAGACGATGACGCCCGAGGAGGTCGTCGCCCGGCTGCACAGCGGCATGACGATCGGCATCGGCGGCTGGGGCTCGCGCCGCAAACCCATGGCTCTGGTAAGGGCGTTGCTCCGGTCGCCCGTCACCGATCTGACGGTGGTCTCCTACGGCGGCCCGGACGTCGGCCTGCTCGCCGCGGCGGGCCGGATCGCCCGCCTGGTGACGGCGTTCGTCACCCTCGACTCCATCCCGCTGGAGCCGCACTACCGGGCGGCCAGGCAGCGCGGGGCGTTCGCGCTGACGGAGATCGACGAGGCGATGTTCATGTGGGGGCTGCACGCGGCCGCCAACCGGCTGCCGTTCCTGCCGGTGCGGGCGGGGCTCGGCTCGGATGTCATGCGGGTCAACCCCGGGCTGCGCACGGTGACTTCACCGTACGAGGACGGCGAGGAGTTCGTCGCGATGCCGGCCCTGCGGATGGACGCGGCGCTGGTCCACCTGAACCGGGCGGACCGGCTGGGCAACGGCCAGTACCTGGGCCCCGACCCATACTTCGACGACCTGTTCGTCGAGGCGGCGGACGCGGCGTACGTCTCGTGCGAACGCCTGGTGGAGACATCGGAGTTGACGGGCGGCGGCACCGGCCCGGCCCCGCAGACGCTGCTCGTCCAGCGGCACTCCGTCACCGGGGTCGTCGAGACGCCGGGCGGGGCGCACTTCACCTCGTGCGTTCCCGATCATCCGCGCGACGAGCCGTTCCAGAAGGCGTACGCGGCCGCGGCGGGCGACCCCGCGGCCTGGGCGGAGTTCGCGGCCCGCTTCCTGCCTCCGGACGGCGACGAGAAGGGCTACCAGCAGGCGGTCCGCACCTGGCACGAGGAGCAGAGATGACCACACCCGCCGCCGTCGCCGCGACCCGTGCCGAGTACTGCGTGATCGCCTGCGCGGAGACCTGGCGCGGCGACGGCGAGCTGCTGGCCAGCCCGATGGGCGCGATCCCGTCCATCGGCGCGCGGCTGGCCCGGCTGACGTTCTCCCCCGAACTGCTGCTGACGGACGGCGAGGCGACGCTCGTCGGCCCGGACGGCGAGGCGGAGGGCTGGCTCCCCTACCGCAAGCACCTCACGCTGGTCACCGGCGGACGGCGGCACGTGATGATGGGCGCGAGCCAGATCGACCGGTTCGGCAACCAGAACATCTCCTGCATCGGCGACTGGGAGCAGCCCGCCCGCCAACTCCTCGGCGTGCGCGGCGCACCCGTCAACACCCTGAACAACCCGGTGAGTTACTGGATCCCCCGGCACTCCCCCCGGGTCTTCGTCGAGCGGGTCGACATGGTCTGCGGAGTCGGCTACGACCGCGCCGAGGCGGCGGGCCCCTCCGCCACCCGCTTCCACCGCATCCCCCGGGTCGTCAGCGACCTCGGGGTCTTCGACTTCGGGACCCCGGACCGTTCGATGCGGCTGGTCTCGGTCCACCCGGGCGTCACGGCGGACCAGGTCCGCGAAGCGACGGGTTTTCCCCTCGCCGTCGCCGCCGACGTCCCCTGCACCCGCGAACCGACCCCCTCCGAACTCCGCCTGATCCGCGAGGTCATCGACCCGTCGGGCGCCCGGAACCGCGAGGTGCGGCCCTGATGCGCACGGCCCTCACCGACCTCGCCGGCGTCCGGCACCCGATCGTCCAGACCGGGATGGGCTGGGTCTCCGGCCCCCGCCTGGTCACCGCGACCGCGCGGGCGGGCGCGCTCGGCATCCTGGCCTCGGCCACGATGACGCCGGACCAACTGCGTTGCGCCGTACGGGAGGTGAGGTCGCGGACGGACGCCCCGTTCGGGGTGAACCTGCGCGCGGACGCGGGGGACGCGCGGGAGCGGGTGCGGATCATCGTCGAGGAGGGCGTCCGGGTCGCCTCGTTCGCGCTCGCCCCGTCGAGGGAGCTCATCGCGGAGCTGAAGGACGCGGGCGTGGTGGTCGTCCCCTCGGTGGGGGCCCGGCGGCACGCGGAGAAGGTCGCGGCGTGGGGCGCGGACGCGGTGATCGTGCAGGGCGGCGAGGGCGGCGGCCACACGGGGAGCGTGGCGACGACGGTGCTGCTGCCCCAGGTGGTCGACGCGGTGGACATCCCGGTGATCGCGGCGGGCGGTTTCCACGACGGGCGGGGGCTGGTCGCGGGGCTGGCGTACGGGGCGGCGGGCGTGGCGATGGGGACCAGGTTCCTGCTGACCTCGGACTCGACGGCCCCGGACGCGGTGAAGGCCCGGTATCTGGCGGCCACGGCCGAGGACATCACGCTGACGACCGCCGTGGACGGGCTCCCGCACCGGATGCTCCGTACGGAGATGGTGGCGGCGCTGGAGGGGGCGGGGCGCGCGCGGTCGCTGTACGGGGCGGTGCGGCAGGCGGCCCGCTTCCGCCGGGTCTCCGGCCTGAGCTGGCCCGGCATGGTGCGGGACGGTCTGGCGATGCGGCACGGCAGGGACCTGAGCTGGAGCCAGGTGCTGCTGGCGGCCAACGCGCCGATGCTGCTGAAGGCGTCCATGGTGGAGGGCCGCACGGACGTGGGCGTCATGGCCTCGGGCCAGGTGGCGGCCCTGATCGAGGACCTGCCGAGCGTGGCGGAGCTGGTGGGCCGGATCATGGCCGAGGCGGAGCGGACCCTCGCGGCTCTGGACGCCGGATTCAGCCCGTCCGCCAACTCGAGCCCGTCCGGCGATTGAGGACGGACCCGACGCATCGAGCCCGTCCGGCGCTTGAGGACACCCACGGAGGCCCGTGACCGAGGCCGGGGCCTTCGGGGCTCTGCCCCGGACCCCGGTCCTCAATCACCGGACGGCTGGAAGTGGTCCCGGTCCCCAAGCGGCGCCGGACGGCTGGAATGCCACTAGGCGGCGCGACGCCCCCGCGTAGGCGCACCGGAGCGTCCGCCACCGGAACGTGCGACGCCCCCGGAGCGCCCCGCACCACCGCCGGACGCGCCACCCGCACCCGCACCGGAGCCCGAACCGGCCCCACGCCGTCCCCGCCCCCGGCTCCCGGAGCGCACCGCGCCCCCGCCGGAGCCGGAGCCCGCAGAACCGCCGGACCGGGTCCGCTGCTTCGGCGGCGTCGGCTGCGGGACCTCGACGACGATCGCGATCCCGGAGGGCTCACGGGCTCCCGTGATCCGGGACAGCTCCTCGTCGCTGGAGGTGACCCGCGTGGTGCGCGGCGCGATGCCCGCGTCCTGCATCAGCCGGGTCATCTCCCGCTTCTCCTCGGGCAGCACCAGCGTGACGACGCTGCCGGACTCCCCGGCGCGCGCCGTGCGCCCGCCACGGTGGAGGTAGTCCTTGTGGTCGGTGGGCGGGTCCACGTTGACGACGAGGTCGAGGTCGTCGACGTGGATGCCGCGGGCCGCGACGTTCGTCGCGACGAGCGCGGTGACCTGGCCGTTCTTGAACTGGTCCAGGGTCCGGTTGCGCTGCGGCTGGGAGCGCCCGCCGTGCAGGGCGGCCGCCCGCACACCGCTGGCGAGGAGCCGCTTGGCGAAGCGGTCGGCGGCGCGCTTGGTGTCGACGAACATGATCACCCGGCCCTCACGGGCGGCGATCTTCGTGGCGACGGCCTTCTTGTCCGTCTCGTCCAGGACGTGGAGCACGTGGTGCTCCATCGTGGTGACCGCACCGGCGGAGGGGTCGACGGAGTGGACGACCGGGTCGGTGAGGAACATCTTGACGAGGCGGTCGATGTTCTTGTCGAGGGTCGCGGAGAACAGCATCCGCTGCCCGTCCGCCTCGACCTGCTTGAGCAGGGCGACGACCTGCGGCATGAAGCCCATGTCGGCCATCTGGTCGGCCTCGTCGAGGACGGTGATGGCGACCTGGTCCAGCCGGCAGTCGCCGCGCTCGATGAGGTCCTTGAGCCGGCCCGGGGTGGCGACGAGCACTTCGGCGCCGCGCCGCAGGGTGGCGGACTGCTTGGTGATCGACATGCCGCCGACGACGGTGGCGAGCCGCAGGTTCACGGCGGTGGCGTACGGGGTGAGCGCGTCGGTGACCTGCTGGGCGAGCTCACGGGTGGGGACGAGGACCATGGCGAGCGGGGCGCGCGGCTCGCTGCGGCGGCCGGCGGTGCGGGCGAGCAGGGCCAGGCCGAAGGCGAGGGTCTTGCCGGAGCCGGTGCGGCCGCGGCCGAGGATGTCCCGGCCGGCCAGCGAGTTCGGCAGGGTCGCGCCCTGGATCGGGAACGGCTCGGTGACGCCCTGGGCGGCGAGGGTCTTCAGCAGCGCGGCCGGCATGTCCAGGTCCGCGAAGGCGTCGACGGCGGGCAGCGCGGGGGTGACCGTCTCCGGCAGGGCGAACTCTCCCTGCGGCGGGGTGGCGCGGCGGCGGGCCGGGGCCTTGCCGCGGGCGGCGCCGCCACGGGGGTTGGACGCGGCCTGCGCGGTCGCGCCCTGTCCCCGGCCACGGGCCGGGCGGGAGCGGGGGGTGCGGTCCTGGCGTTCGAAACGAGTCATGGGGAATTGCCCTCCTGGGGGATTCCTGGGCAACTGCGGATTCGGATGACTGCCGATGTGCTTGTCCGACCGCCTGTCGTGCGCCCCCAGGATGCGCGCACAAAGCGGGTTGTTGTTCGGACAGCTCAAAGCTCGGACAGCACAAACCGGGGCCCGCACCTTCACGGTGCGGGCCCCGGTCAGAGAGGTACGCGTCGCGGCAGACTAGGCCGGGACGATGTTCTCCGCCTGCGGGCCCTTCTGGCCCTGCGTGACGTCGAAGGAGACCTTCTGGCCCTCCTGGAGCTCACGGAAGCCCTGGGTGGCGATGTTGGAGTAGTGGGCGAAGACGTCGGCGCCGCCGCCGTCCTGCTCGATGAAGCCGAAGCCCTTTTCCGAGTTGAACCACTTCACGGTTCCAGTAGCCATGTCATTCTCCTAAAACAGGTGCAGTGCCGAGAATCCGCACTTCACGGATTCCAAGTCGCCGCATTGAGCCCCACCCGGAGAAAGCCGGAAAACAATAAAGCGCCTGAGGAAGCATTCCCGTCAGGCGCACATAAAGTTCATGGGTACCAAAACTGCAACGGGAACACCGTAGCACGTCCCCTCCTCCCTCGGCATGACGCACCACACCGCGGGAGGGAAAACTTGGCTGACCAGAAGGGGTACGGCCGGTGACGCGCAGGATCTTCAGAGGCGCTCCACGATGGTGACGTTGGCCTGTCCGCCGCCCTCGCACATGGTCTGGAGCCCGTAGCGGCCCCCGGTGCGTTCCAGTTCGTGCAGGAGCGTCGTCATCAGCTTGGCCCCGGTCGCGCCCAGGGGGTGGCCGAGCGCGATCGCCCCGCCGTTGACGTTGACGCGCCCGGGGTCCGCGCCGGTCTCCTTCAGCCAGGCGAGCACGACCGGCGCGAACGCCTCGTTGATCTCGACGAGGTCGATGGCGTCGATGGTCAGGCCGGTCTTCTCGAGCGCGTACGCGGTGGCGGGGATCGGGGCCGAGAGCATCCGGATCGGGTCCTCGCCGCGCACGGAGAGATGGTGGACGCGGGCGCGCGGGGTGAGGCCGTGTTCGGCGACGGCCCGCTCGGAGGCGATGAGCAGGGCGGCGGCCCCGTCCGAGACCTGCGAGGAGCAGGCGGCGGTGATGGTGCCGCCGGGCAGGACGGGGCCGAGCGCGGCCATCTTCTCCAGGGTGGTGTCGCGGCGGGGCCCCTCGTCGACGGTGACGTCCCCGTACGCGACGGTCTCGCGGGCGAAGCGGCCCTCGTCGATGGCGCGGACGGCCCGGCGGTGGGAGGTGAGGGCGAACTCCTCCATGTCCCGGCGGCTGATCCCCCACTTCTCCGCGATGAGCTGGGCCCCGTGGAACTGGTTGACGGGCGCGTCGCCGTACCGGGCGCGCCAGCCCTCGCTGCCCGCGTACGGGCCCTCGGTGAGGCCGAGGGACTCGGCGGCCTGGCGGGAGGCGAAGGCGATCGGGATCTGGGTCATGTTCTGGACGCCGCCCGCGACGACGAGGTCCTGGGCGCCGGACAGCACGCCCTGGGCCGCGAAGTGCAGGGCCTGCTGGGAGGAGCCGCACTGGCGGTCGACGGTGACCCCGGGCACCTCCTCGGGCAGCCCGGCCGCCAGCCATGACGTACGGGCGATGTCCCCGGCCTGCGGTCCCACGGTGTCCAGGCAGCCGAAGACGACGTCCTCCACAGCCGCCGGGTCGACGCCCGCGCGGGCGACGAGTTCCTTCAGCACGTGCGCGCCGAGGTCGGCGGGGTGGACGGCCCCGAGGCCCCCCTTGCGCCGTCCGACCGGTGTCCGTACCGCTTCGACGATGTATGCCTCGGCCATGGCTGCCGCTCCTCGGTGCGCTCGGGGTGGACGAAGAGGTCTCAACTACGCGGGGCGATCCCGTCGAGCACCATCGAGAGGTACTGGCGGGCGATCTCCTCGGGGCTGTGGTGTCCGCCGGGGCGGTACCAGGAGGCCGCGACCCAGACGGTGTCGCGGACGAACCGGTAGGCGAGGCGGAGGTCCAGGTCGTCGCGGAAGACCCCTTCCGCGACGCCGCGTTCCAGCGTGCCCAGCCATGCCTTCTCGAACCTGGTCTGCGAGTCGGCGAGGTAGGCGAAGCGCGGCTGGGTGGCCAGGTGCCTGGACTCCTTCTGGTAGATCGCGACGGCGGGGCGGTGCCGGTCGATCTCCCGGAAGGACTCGGTGACCAGCGCCTCGATGGTCTCGCGGGGGCCGAGTCCGGCCGCCAGGACGGTGTCGTAGCCCTGCCAGAGCTCGTCGAGGAAGGTGGAGAGGATCTCGTCGATCATCGATTCCTTGGAATCGAAGTGGTAGTAGAGGCTGCCGGCGAGCATCCCCGCCTCGTCCGCGATGCGGCGGACGGTGGTGGCGTTGTACCCCTGGGCGGCGAAGACCTCGGCGGCGGTGGCGAGGAGTTCACGGCGGCGTTCGGGGGTGGGGGTCACCTGGGGCTTCTTCTTGGTAGGCACCCGTCCATTGTCCGCCCGCGGCCCGTGTGTTCACGCATGCTGGCTGCTGACGGGGACGACCTCGCCGGTCATGTACGAGGAGTAGCCGCTGGCGAGGAAGACGATCACGTTGGCGATCTCCCAGGGTTCGGCGTACCGGCCGAAGGCTTCCTTCCCGGTGAGTTCGGCGAGGAGTTCGGCGGAGGTGACCTTGGCCAGGTGGGGGTGCATGGCGAGGCTGGGGGCGACGGCGTTGACGCGTACGCCGTAGTCGGCGGCCTCGACGGCGGCGCAGCGGGTGAGGGCCATGACGCCCGCCTTGGCGGCGGCGTAGTGGGCCTGGCCGCGCTGGGCGCGCCAGCCGACGACGGAGGCGTTGTTGACGATGACTCCCCCGGCGCCGGCGGCCTTGAGGGAGCGCAGGGCGGCGCGGGTGCAGCGGAAGGTGCCGTTCAGGGTGACGTCGAGGATCCTCGTCCACTGGTCGTCGGTCATCTCGGCGAGTTCGGCGGTGCCGCCGAGCCCCGCGTTGTTGACGACGATGTCGAGGCCGCCGTGGGTGTCCTCGGCGTGGGCGAAGAGGGCCCGCACCTGGTCCTCGTCGGTGACGTCGCAGGTCAGGCCGGTGACGCGGTCGGCCCCGAACTCCTCGGCGAGGGTGTGCGCGCTCTCCTTCAGGCGGCGGGCGTGGGCGTCGCCGATGACGACCCGGGCGCCCTCCTCCAGGAAGCGGCGGGCGGTCGCGCCGCCGATCCCGGCTCCGGCGGCGGCGGTGACGACGGCGGTGCGGCCGGTCAGCAGACCGTGCCCCGGCAGGTAGTGCGGTGCGTTCATCGGCCCGTCCCCCGCGACTCGGCGACTCCTCGACGGTGCATGTCCCCGTACGTTAACCTACCAAACACTTGTTAGGGAACGGCCTCACGGAAGGCGGCCCCATGGATCTGGCCCAGACAGCACAGACCGAGGCGCTGCGGGCCGAGGCCCGGTCCTGGCTCCGGGACCATGTGCCCGCCCGGCCGCTCCCCTCCCTGGAGACGGCGGCGGGCTTCGCCGCACACCGGGAGTGGGAGGCGGAGCTGTACGCGGGCGGGTGGTCGGCTCCCTCCTGGCCGAAGGAGTACGGGGGCCGGGGCGCGGACCTCTTCGGGTGGCTGGCGTTCGAGGAGGAGTACTGGGCGGCGGGCGCGCCGGGCCGGGTCTCGCAGAACGGGGTCGGCCTGCTCGCCCCGACCCTCTTCGACCACGGCACCGCCGGGCAACGGGCCCGGGTGCTGCCCCCGATGGCGAGCGGCGAGGTGATCTGGGCGCAGGCGTGGTCGGAGCCGGAGGCCGGGTCGGACCTGGCGGCGCTGAAGTCGCGGGCGGTGCGCACGGAGGGCGGCTGGCTGCTGTCGGGGCAGAAGACGTGGTCCTCGCGGGCGGCGTTCGCGGACCGGGCGTTCGGGATCTTCCGTACGGACCCGGGGGTCGCGAAGCCGCACCAGGGGCTGACGTATCTGATGTTCGGGCTGCGGGAGCCCGGGGTCACGGTGCGCCCCATCGGCCGGCTGGACGGGAAGCCCGCGTTCGCCGAGGTCTTCCTCGACGAGGTCTTCGTACCGGACGAGGACGTCATCGGGGAGCCCGGGCAGGGCTGGCGCATCGCCATGTCGGCCACCGGCGACGAGCGCGGCCTCACCCTCCGCTCCCCCGGCCGCTTCCTGGCCGCCGCCGACCGGCTGAGGGCCCTGTGGCGGGAGGCGGGCGACCCGGCGGACACGGCGATCCGCGACCGGGTGGCGGACGCGGTGATCGGGGCTCGGGCGTACCGGCTGTTCACGGCCGCCTCCGCGTCCCGGTCCGCGGCGGGGGCGGCGCTCGGGGCGGAGTCCAGCCTGAACAAGGTGTTCTGGTCGACCTACGACATCGCCCTGCACGAGACCGCCCTCGACCTGCTCGGCCCGGACGCGGAGGCGGCGGACGGCCCCTGGGCGGAGGGGTACGTCTTCGCGCTGGCCGGGCCCATCTACGCGGGGACGAACGAGATCCAGCGCGACATCATCGCCGAGCGGCTGCTCGGCCTGCCGAAAGGGCGGCGCTGATGCGTTTCCTCCTGGACGACGAGCAGCGGGAGTTCGCCCGCTCGCTGCACGCGCTGCTGACGGCGGCCGACACGTCGTCGGCCGTACGGGGGTGGGCCGCCGGGGACCACGGCCCGGGGCTGGCCCTGTGGCGGCGGCTGGCGGACGCGGGGGTGTTCGCGCTGGCGGTCCCGGAGGCGTACGGGGGTGTCGGCCCGCTCCCGGTGGAGACGGCCGTGGCGTATCTGGAGCTGGGCCGTCACGGGGTGCCGGGGCCGGTGGTGGAGAGCGTGGCGGCGGGAGTGCTGCTCGCCGGGGTGGGCGGGGCGGTGGCTGAGGAGTGGCTGCCGAGGATCGCGTCCGGTACGGCGGTGGTGTCGCTGGTCCTGGAGGGGTACGGGCCGTACGCGCTGGACGCGGATGTGGCGGACGCGGTCTTCACGGTGGCCGGGGACGAGCTGCGGCTCGCGCCGGGCCCGGGTGCGCCGAGGGTCTCGGCGGATCCGGCGCGGCGGCTGTTTCGGCCGGAGGCGGGCGGCGAGGCGGCGGCCGCCGGGCCGGGGGTGCGCGGGGCGGCGCGGGCGGCGGGCGACTGGGCGGCGTTCGCGACGGCGGCCCAGGCGCTGGGCTGCGGGGAGGAGCTGCTGCGGGCGACGGTGGCGTACGGGAGGCAGCGCACCCAGTTCGGGGCGCCCATCGGGTCCTTCCAGGCCGTCAAGCACCGCCTGGCGGACACCCTGCTCGGGCTGGAGTTCGCGCGCCCGCTGCTGTACGGGGCGGCGGTGGAGCTGGCCGAGGGGTCGCCCGGGGCCGGGGCGGCGGTCGCGGCGGCGAAGGTGACGGCGGGCGAGGCGGGGTACGCGGCGGCCCGTACCGCGCTGCAACTGCACGGCGCGGTGGGCTACACCCAGGAGCTGGACCTGGCGTGGTGGCTGCGCCGGGCCCGGCCGCTGCGGGACGCGTGGGGGACGCCGGCGGCCTGCCGGGCGCGGGTGCTCGGCCTGCCTTGAGCACGCCGCCCGCCCGCCCTCCCGTCCGGCGTCAGCCCACCTCGGTCGGCGGGGTGTCGTCGCCGGTCCGGCGCACCGTGCGCAGCGGCCGGCCGGGCCGCCAGGACTGGACGACGAGGGCTTCGCCGTCCAGTCCCGTGCGGACCACCTCCGTCAGCTCCGTACGGAAGAGGTGGAAGGGCTCGGGAGGGCTCGCCTCCTCGATGAAGCGGGCGATGAGGGCCGGGTCGGTGATCTCCACGGCCCGGCCGCCGACGCGGACGTCGCCGTCGCCCATCTCGGCGTCGGGCCCCGGGTTGGCGTGGAGCGCGAAGCGCGGGTCGCGGCGCAGGTCCAGGGCCTTGCGGGAGTTCGGCATCATGCCGAGGAGCAGCTCGCCGAAGCGGAAGTCGGCCTCCAGGCCGGTGACGCGGGGCGAGCCGTCCTTCCGCAGGGTGGCGAGGACGTGGTGCTTGTAGAGCTGGAAGCGCCGGCGCACGGTGTCGGCGAACACGGGTTCGGCGGCGGCGAAGCCACTCCATGAGAGGGGTGAAGGAGACGTCATGAGCGCCATCGAACACGCGATACCCGACATCCTCCGTCCGGTTGCGCCCGCTGTCCTCGCCCGCTCACACGTCCGAGAACGTGATCACGACCGCCTGGCCCATCGTCCGCAGCACCCCCGGCGAGGCGTCGGCGGCCAGCACCGCGTCGTAGCGGTCGAGCCGGATGTCCGTGCCGTCGAGCACGGCCCCGTCGTCCAGGGAGAGGGCCAGCACCGTGCCGCCCGGGGGCGGGAGAAGGCGTACGGCGCCGCAGACCACGGCCGTCTCCGCCCGCGTACGCCCCCTGCGGTACATGACGTTGAGGTTGACGACGGGTCCGGCCAGCAGAAAGCCCCGGGTGGTCCGGTCGCCGGGGAAGTCGTGCGGCCACAGCGGTTCGTCGACGATGTGGTGCTCGCCGCCGACGACGAGGTCCATGCCCGCGCCCTCGACCACGGTCAGGGTGCGGTCCACGCCGGGGAAGAGGGAGAACGGGCCGTCCTCGGCGACGTCCGCGAGGCTCACCCGCCAGTCGAACGTCTCGGCTCCCCCGGGCCCCGTGGCGACCTCGCGGGTGAGCCCGCCGCCGTTCTTCCAGGGGACGGGCGTGCGGTCGGCGGCGCGGAGCACCTGTGCGGTCATCGGACGATTCCCTCTGCCTCGGCGGCGGCGAGCCAGTGCGGGAACTCCGCGACCAGCCGGTCGTACAGTTCGGCGTCCGGGACCTTCCGGGGGTCGGGGCCCGCGTGGAAGTACCCGGCGTTGTCGACGGCCCGCTTGGCGGGGACGGCCAGTTCGTCGAGCTTGCGCAGGAAGTCGAACTGGGTGCTGCGGGTGTCGCCGAAGCCGACGAACTGCCAGAACAGCGGCAGCTTCGCGGCCTTGCAGAGGTAGCGCTCGGCGGCGAGTTTACTGGTGGGCCCGCCGTCCGTCTGGAAGACCACCAGGGCGGGTTCGGTGGAGCCGCTGTCGAGGTAGTGGTCGATGACGGCGTCCATGGCGATGTGATAGTTCGTCCGGCCCATGTGCCCGAGGTTCGCCACGATCTTGTCGATGATCCCGTGGTGGTCGCTCAGCCCGGCCTCCCCGAACCCGTCGACGTCCGTGGGGAAGAACACCACGGGGACGCGTCCGTCGTCGTCGAGGTGGGCCGACAGGCCCAGCACCCGGTCGGCCAGCGCTTGGACGGCGCCGTCCTTGTAGTAGTCCCGCATGGAGCCGGAGTAGTCGAGCACCAGGTAGACGGCGGCCCGCCGCCCATTCAGTCCGTGCTTCTCCAGGGAGACGCCGGCGCTCTTGTAGAGGCTGACGAGACCCGGGGCCCTCTCCTGGACCTTGGTCAGGCTGATGGCCGGGCCCTGGCCCGCGGCCGTGTTCGAACCGTGCATGACGGCCCCCCGTTCTGCGGACTGCTGGCCGCGGACCTAGATGTGTTGTCCCGGGACGTTGGTGACACGCGTGCTGGGTTCTTGAAATGGGTGAGGGCCTCCGGGTTCGGTGTGGATTGCGACATCTCCACCGAGATCAGGAGGCCCTCGTGGTCCACCGTAATGCCC